>CAYOQR010000086.1:0-18346 GCA_964406155.1 uncultured Rhodospirillaceae bacterium
GGACAACACCCCTTGGCGCCTTCAGATGGCTTGAGAAAAAGACAGTTGCTCTCCCGCCCCGTCGGCGTGGGCCGACATGCGTCGGCAGGGGAGAGGGGGCGTTCTTTCCGGCTTCGCGCAACAGGTACGATGTCTCGCTTGTCATTGCCGGGCTCGACCCGGCAATCCATGGCGGAGGCAATGCACGGCATTCCCCATGGACCACGCCGACGAATGTCAGCCTACACCGACTGGGTCAAGCCCGGGGGTGACAAATGAGTGGATGCAAGTATCGCGCAAGGCTGACACTAGTGCTCCCTCGCTCCAGGATAGTGGGGCGAGGGGCGGCTACATGAAACAAGATGCAGCTACATGAAGCTCTTTCGCAATGATTGAGCAGCGTGTCGGATCAGATCAGTCGCTGAAGCGCCGCAAACCGCTCAATGATGCGACGGATGCAGGATCGCGTCCTTGATGCCGGTGAAGTACTCGGCGCCGGCCGGCGTCAGCACGCAACCCATGGGGAAGAGCGACTTGATCAGGCCCTTGCGCTGCAGGGCCAGCCAGGCGGATTGGTTGCCGAGGCCCGAGGCATCCTGCGAACGCACGACATACTGGCCGAGATGGAAATGGTCGCCATGGGGATGGGGCAGGCGCGAGATCATCACATGGCCTTCCTCTTCCGCCGGGCTGGCGAAGCCTTCCATCGTGGCCAGTTCCTGGAACAGCGTCAGGGTCTTGAGCTGCAGCATGTTGAGGTTCAGCGGATTGAATTTCGGCGGCATCTGGTCTTGGCTCCTCGAAGCGGGCTGATGAGTGTCGGTCTTCGCGGCCGGCGCATCCGTGTCGCCGGCCAGGAAACGGGTGAGAAAGTCGTCGCGCTGATCGTTGCCGCTCGGCATCCGGCGGGTGTCAGTCGCGGAAATTGATGAATTGCAGCGGCTGCTCGATCTTCAGGCCGCGCACGAAGGCGATGGCCTCCTGCAGCTCGTCCTTCTTCTTGCCGGTGACGCGCAATTCGTCGCCCTGGATCGAGACCTGGACCTTCATCTTGGAATCCTTGATCTCCTTGACGATCTTCTTGGCCAGCGTCTGGTCGATGCCCTGCTTGATCACCACTTCCTGGCGCATGGAATTGCCGGTCGCCTTCTGCGGGTCCTTGAATTCCAGCGCGCCGGCATCCAGCTTGCGGCGGGTGATATAGACCTTCAGCAGTTCCTGCATCTGCTTCAGCTTCAGGTCGTCATCGGCATGGATGGTGATCAGTTCTTCCTTGCGCTCGATGGTGCAGTGCTTGGCGCCCTTGAAATCGAAACGGGTGCCGATTTCCCGCACCGCGCCCTGCACGGCGTTCTCGACCTCGGACAATTCGGTCTTCGAGACGATATCGAAGCTCGGCATGGTTCCCTCCGGCGTGACAATTCAGATTCGCCGGCAATCTGCCATATTCGAGGCGGCCTGACCAGACCGTGCGGATATCTCTTAACCGTCTGTTTTCAGGTAACTTTTTCCAATTGCCGGGGAATGCGCGGATACCACAGGAGCAGGGCGGCGGCGCGCAGGACGAAGAGGCACATCAGCGCCAGCCACAGGCCGTGATTGCCGAAATGCGGCGCCAGCAGCATTTCGATGCCGATGGCGAGGACGGCCGCGATCAGCATGCCGTTGCGCAGTTCCGTGCCCCGCGTGGCACCGATATAGATGCCGTCCAGCAGGAAGCAGGCGACGGCGAAAATCGGCGCCATGGCGATCCAGGGGAAATAGCGGGCGGCGGTTTCCAGGACCTCGCCGGCGGGGGTGAAGAGCGGCAGCAAGGCGGGGCCGGCCAGCAGCAGGCCGACGCTCATCAGCAAGGCGAGGCCGAAAGCCCAGATGCCGGCAAGCCGTGTCGCCAATTTCAGCCGTGCCGGATCGCGGGCGCCGATCGCCTGGCCGGTCAGGGTCTCGGCGGCCTGGGCGAAACCGTCGAGGCCCTGGGCGATGGCCGAGAGGAAGCCGAAGAGGATGTGATTGGCGGCGAGAGTGACATCGCCGAATTTCGCGCCCAGGCGGACGAAATAGGTGAAGACGAACATCAGGGCGAAGGTGCGGATGAAGATATCGCGGTTGACCGCCATGATGCGGATCAGTTTCGCCGGTTCGAACAATCGTTCTTTGTCCAGTGGTATTTTGTCCAGCCGCTCTTTGTCCGGCCGCTCGCCGCTCCTGCTGCGAAAGCCGGTGCGCCGCAGGATCGCGAAGACGGTGACGAGGCCGAGGCTGGCGGTCGTGGCCTGGGAGAGGGCGGTCGCAAGGCCGGCGCCCTCGACAGTCATCCCCAGGCGGATGACGAACAGCCAGCACAGCGCCACGTTCAGGAGGTTGAGCAGGATCTGCAGCGCCATGGCGATGATGACGCGCTGGGTCCCGAGAAGCCAGCCCAGCACGACATAGAGCGTCAGGTCGAAAGGCGCACTGAGCAGGCGGAGGTGGTAATAGCGCCGGGCATAATCGGCGACCGCTGCGCTGGGGCCGTAGAACAGCAGGCCGAGATGGCCGAGCGGCACCATCAGCAGCAGGAGGAGCAGGCCGAAGCCGATGGCCAGCACCAGGCTGCGCAGGAAGCCGGCGCGCAGTTCCGTAGCGTCGCGGGCGCCATAGGCCTGGGCGGTGAAGCCGGCGGTGCCGAGGCGCAGGAAGCTGAACGCCCAGAGCACGAAGCCGCACAGCGTGCTGCCGATCGAGACGCCGCCCAGGGCCGCCGCGATGCCGAGATGGCCGATGAAAGCTGTATCCACCAGGCCTGGGAGCACCATGGTCAGATTGGCGCAGATCGCCGGCAGAGCGATGGCGAGGATGCGGCGATGCATCCGGCCAGTGGAAATACTGGGAGTGGAAATACTGGAGGCGGAAATGCCGGGCGCGGGGTCGGCGGTGCTGCTGGTCATCTCTGCGGAATCGGCCTGTTACCGGGCGCCGATCATAGGGGTGGGGGCACGGCGCGGCAAGGCAGCTTGCAGCGGGGAGGCGATCCCGGCGTGGTCATTGGAAGAAAGGTCGGGAGATCGGCTACAATGGCGCTAGGCGGTCAATGGTGCTGAGCGGTGTAACCTCGTACGCCCGGCATGCGAAGATATCCATAGGCCGGAGACAGATCTCGGAAACGGACGAGGCAGAGGCCATCGAGAGGAGGCAATCATGGTCAGGTTGTTGGCAGCCCTTCTGCTGGCGGTTGGGCTGGTCTGCGGATTGGCGGGGCCGATCCGGGTCGGGCCGATCCATACGGGTGACGCCCTGGCGGCCGATGCGGTTGCCTATACAGACGAGGCTTTCGCGGCGGCCCAGGCGGCCGGCAAGCCGATCCTCATCGATGTGGATGCCTCCTGGTGCTCGACCTGCGCCCAGCAGCGGGCCGTATTGAAGGATCTCGAGAAATCGCCGGATCTGGCCGACCTCACGGTCTTCCGGGTGGATTTCGATCAGCAGAAGGATGTGATGCGGAAATTCAATGTTCAGGAACGCAGCACCCTGATCGTCTTCAGCGGCAAGACGGAGCAGGGGCGTGCCACCGCGATCACCGATCCCACCGATATCCGCGCGCTGCTGCTGAAGGCGAAGTCCAGCTAGGCACCGGCAGCCGCCCTCGATGGCTCGGGCCGGCAAGGCAATATGCGATGACGTCGGGATCGTGAGAGGGGCGGTGACATGACCTGGTCCGCCGGCAGTTACGGCATCGGTCTGCTGGCGGGGATGCTGAGCACGCTCTCGCCCTGCGTGCTGCCGTTGCTGCCCATCGTCATCGGCGGTGCCGTCGCGGCGCATCGGTTCGGCGCTGCTGCCCTGGCATCGGGACTTGCCTTGTCCTTCGTCGTCACCGGCCTCTTCGTCGCGACCATCGGTTTCTCCATCGGCCTGGACGGCGATGCCTTCCGGCTGATCGGCGCGATCCTGCTGCTCGGCTTCGGGCTGCTGTTGCTGAGCGGGAGCCTGCAGCAGCGTTTCACCGCGCTGGCCACGCCGGTCGCCGATGGCGCGCAGGCGCTGATCGGCCGGCTGAATCCGGCAGGCGCCGGCGGCCAGTTCCTGGTCGGCCTGCTGCTGGGCATCGTCTGGCTGCCTTGCGTCGGCCCCACTCTGGGAGCGGCATCGGCCCTGGCGGCGCAACGCCAGGATCTCTGGCAGGTCGCCCTGCTGATGATCGCCTTCGGCATCGGCGCGGCCCTGCCGCTGCTGCTGATCGGCCTGCTCGGCCGCGAGATCGTGCAACGCTGGCGCGGGCGGCTGACGGCGGCCGGCACCGCCGGCAAGCGTTTGCTCGGTGCGGCCCTGGTGCTGCTGGCCGTCCTCATCGTCACCGGCCTCGACCACCGGATAGAGGCCAAGCTGGTCGACTGGTCGCCGGCCTGGCTGACGGCACTGACGACACGGTTCTGAATGATCTCGCTCGAGCCTGCGCTGTATCCCCCACCCTAGCCCTCCCCCACAAGGGGGGAGGGGATTGAGGTGCATTTGGTCGCGATGAGGCGTGGTCCCCTCGCTGATGAGCTTTCAGTCGAGAGCTGACGCCTCTTATTCCCTCCCTCCTTGTGGGGGAGGGTTAGGGTGGGGGGATTGCCCAAAGACGCTCTGTGTCTTGCCGACCTGTTCATGTTGCTCCGACAAGGCGCATCAAGGCCCTCTAGGACGAACTCTCAACCTTAATCGAACAGCATTAGGCCTGACCTCGCCGGTGAGGCAATCCAAGACCGGACGCGATATCCGGGCAGGCTTCCGGCCCTGCTTGGATACAGGCCCTTGGCCCCGAGATTCGGGCGCAGACAAGGCCCGGTCGATCGGTTAACATCCGGCCGAATTCGGGGCAATGCATCGGGGTGACTGTGCAGATTCATGCGCCTTATCTGATGTTTCTCGGCAATGCGCCGGACCAGCTCGCCGCCAAGACGGCGCAGGGAATCGTGCATTGGCGGCCGGATTGGTGCCTCGGGCAACTGCGCCTGGCGGACTGCCAGGCCGATCTGAAGCTGCCCGACATGATGCTGGACCAGGCCGCGGCGGCGGGGGCCAGGACCGTCATCGTCGGCGTCGCCAATCGCGGCGGTGTCCTGTCGCCCGATTGGGTCGATCTGCTCGCCCGTGCCCTGGAACTCGGCCTCGATCTCGCGAGCGGACTGCATCAGCGCCTGACCGATTATCCGAAACTGCGGGAGACCGCCGCGCGCCTGGGACGCCAGCTCTTCGATGTACGCCACCCGACCCAGAGCTTCGCCGTCGGCACTGGCGAGAAGCGCAGCGGCAAGCGTTTGCTGACCGTGGGGACGGATTGCTCGGTCGGCAAGATGTATACGACCTTGGCGCTGGAACAGGAGATGCGGGCGCGGGGCCTGCCGGCGGATTTCCGTGCCACCGGCCAGACCGGCATTTTCATCGCCGGGGCCGGCGTCTCGGTCGATGCCGTGGTGGCGGATTTCATCGCCGGCGCCATCGAATGGCTGAGCCCGGCAGCGGAGGCCGATCACTGGGACCTGATCGAGGGCCAGGGCTCGCTGTTCCATGCATCCTATGCCGGCGTCAGCCTGGGCCTGCTGCATGGCGCCCAGGCCGATGCGCTGGTGCTTTGCCACGAACCGACACGCGAACATATGCGCGGCCTGCCGGGCTACAAGCTGCCCGATCTCAAGACCTGCATGGACGCCAATCTGGCGGCGGGACGGTTGACCAATCCGGACGTGCGTTTCGTCGGCATCTCCATCAACACCGCCGGCCTGACTGACGACGACGCGGCCGACATCCTGCGCCGCACGGAAGCCGAATTCGGCCTGCCCACGGTGGACCCGGTGCGCACCGGTGTCGCCGCCATCATCGACCACCTCACCGAGAATGACACCCGGACCGATCAAGTGACCGATCATGTCGCGTAATCTGAAAATCACCCATGAGAGCTGGCCGATCGCCGGCACTTTCACCATTTCGCGCGGCAGCAAGACCTCGGCCGAGGTGGTCGTGGTCGAACTGACGGATGGCAAAGTGACGGGGGATAAAGTAACGGGGCGCGGCGAATGCGTGCCCTATGCCCGCTACGGCGAAAGCATCGACGGCGTCATGGACCAGATCGAACAGCATCGCCTGATGCTGGAAGGCGGCGCCGACCGCGACGCTGTGGCGAAGCTGCTGCCGGCGGGGGCGGCGCGCAATGCGGTCGATTGCGCGCTCTGGGATCTCGAAGCCAAGCTGGCGAAGAAACCGGCCTGGAAGCTGGCGGGGTTGAAGGAACCCCGCGCGCTGATGACGGCCTATACGCTGAGCCTTGCCGAACCCGACGAGATGGCACTGGCGGCGGCGCAGAACCTGCACCGGCCGCTTCTGAAACTGAAACTGAGCGGGCCGCAGGATCTCGACCGCGTCCGTGCCGTCAGCCGCGCGGCGCCGCAATCGAAGCTGATCATCGATGCCAATGAAGGCTGGTCGCCGGCGGATTACGAGAAGCTGGCGCCGAAATTGCGCGACCTCAATGTCATCCTGATCGAGCAGCCGTTGCCGGCCGGCGATGACGAGGCGCTGCGGTCGTTGGCGAAGCCGATCCCGATCTGTGCCGATGAGGCCTGCCATGACAGCCGGACCCTGGCGGTGCTGCAGGGCAAGTATCAGGCGGTCAATATCAAGCTCGACAAGACCGGCGGCCTGACCGAGGCCCTGGCGATGGCGCAAGAGGCGAGGGCGCTCGGCTTCCAGGTCATGGTGGGCTGCATGGTGGGCACATCGCTCGGCATGGCGCCGGCCTTCCTGGTGGCGCAGCAGGCGGCTTTCGTCGATCTCGACGGACCGCTGCTGCTGGCCAAGGACCGGCCGGAGGGCTTTGCCTATCAGGGCAGCTTCATGCAGCCGGCCTCAACCACTTTGTGGGGATAAGGGGTCGCGTTATGGGGATAGAACGCCGGCGCGGCATCGTTGCCAGCATGGATCGGATAGAAAAGAAGGACACAACAGGCGCATGGTCGATACCACGAGAATAGAGCCGTATCTGGATCAGGCTCTATCCATCATCGAACTCCCGGAACTGCCGAACCACAGCACGGGCAAGGTGCGGGACAGCTACGACCTGCCGGACGGGCGCCGCCTGATCGTCGCCAGCGATCGCCTGAGCGCCTTCGACCGCATCCTGACGACGATCCCGCTCAAGGGTCAGGTGCTGACGCAGATCGCGCGCTACTGGTTCGACGAGACAAGGCTGATCAGCCCCAATCACATCGAGGCCTTCCCCGATCCGAATGTGACCTTGTGCAAGCGCCTCACCATCCTGCCGATCGAGATCGTCGTGCGCGGCTATATGACTGGCACCACCAACACCTCGATCTGGCCGATGTACAAGGCGGGGCGGCGGGAGATGTACGGCATCGCCTTTCCCGATGGCCTGCGCCAGAACCAGCCCTTGCCCGAGGCGATCGTCACGCCGACCACCAAGGATCTCGGGACCAGCGGCCATGACGAGCCGATCTCGGCCAAGGAGATCGTCGAGCGCGGCCTGATGACGGCGGCGCAATGGCAGACGGTGCATGATTACGCCCTGGCCCTGTTCGAGCGCGGTCAGTCCCTGGCGCGCCAGCGCGGCCTGATCCTGGTCGACACCAAATACGAATTCGGCGTCGATGAAGCCGGGCGCATCATCCTCGCCGACGAGATCCATACGCCGGATAGCAGCCGCTATTGGAAGCTCGATACCTATCAGCGGCATTTCGAGGTGGGGACGGCGCCGGACAGTTTCGACAAGGACGTCATCCGCACCTGGGTGCGTGCCCGCTGCGATCCCTATACCGATCCCATACCGGAGATCGCGCGGGAGATGCGGCTGCATACCGCCGGCATCTATATCGAGGCTTTCGAGACCATCACCGGCGAAAGCTTCGCCTGGCCCGACACCGCGGTCGCACCGATGGACCGCATCCAGGCGGCGCTGCAGGGGTTTGTGTAGAAGACGGTGAATGCGGGGTCTTGTTGCCTCTGCCGAGGTCGTCATTTGCCATGGTCCCCGGGTCAAGCCCGGGGGTGACAAGTGAGAGGTTTCCGGCTGGGGTGCGAGGATTATCTGGGCTCGCATAGCGCTTGCGTCATTCCCGCTTGTCATTGCCGGGCTGACCCGGCAATCCATGTGAACCGCCGCAATGGCGTTGACTGCGTGACGTCAGGTGCGAACTGAACGAACACGAGACGGATCGGGGAAGAAGATGACGGCAGGGGAGACGGGGGTGGCGGCGATTGCCGACAGGACCGAGCATCCGCAGAATATCTGGCCGGCCATCATGGCGGGCATTCTTACCGCTTTCGTCGGCTATGCCAGTTCCTTCACCGTGGTGCTGCAGGGCTTGAAGTCGGTCGGCGCGACGCCGGGTCAGGCGACCTCCGGCCTGATCGCGGTCGGCACGGCGATGGGGCTGGCGGCGATCTATCTCGCCTTGCGCTACCGCATGCCGATCAGCATCGCCTGGTCGACGCCGGGCGCGGCGCTGCTCGCCTCGACCGGCGCGGTGGCGGGCGGTTTCGAGGCGGCTTGCGGCGCCTTCATCGCCTCGGGCGTGCTGATCGTCATCGCCGGTTTGTGGAAACCTTTCGGCAAGCTGGTTTCCAGCATTCCGGCCGTGCTCGCCAATGCCATGCTGGCCGGCGTGCTGTTCGGCCTCTGCGTGGCGCCCTTCCATGCCATCGCCCAGATGCCGAGCCTCGCCTTGCCGGTGGTGCTGGCCTGGGCGGTGATGGCCAGGATCAAGCGGCTCTATGCCGTGCCGGTCGCGGTGGTGGTGGCGGTGATCGCCCTGACGCTGCATGGCGTGCCGAGCATCGCGACGGGCGGCTCGCTCTGGCCGCAGATGGAGCTGGTGACGCCGCACTTTTCCTGGAACGCCATCGTCAGCATCGGCCTGCCGCTGTTCCTGGTCACCATGGCCTCGCAGAACATTCCCGGCCTCGCCGTGCTCCGAGCCTTCGATTACAACCCGCCGGCCAGCCCGCTTTTCGTCTCGACCGGCATCGCCTCGCTGCTCTCGGTGCCGTTCGGCGGCTATGCGGTCAATCTGGCGGCCATCACGGCGGCGCTCTGCGCGGCGCCCGAGGCGCATCCCGATCCCCGCAAGCGCTATATCGCCGCTGTCGTTGCGGGTGCGGTCTATGTCGCCTTCGGTGTCTTCGCCGGTATGGCGGCCAGCTTTATTAGTGTCTCGCCGCCGATCCTGATCCAGGCGGTGGCGGGCCTGGCGCTGCTGGGGGCCTTCGGCTCGGCGCTGACTGGGGCATTGGGCGGGGCCCTGCAGAATCCGTCGGATCGCGAGGCGGCGGTCATCACCTTCGTCGCCACCGCCTCGGGTATGTCGATCGGAGGGATCGGCTCCGCGTTTTGGGGGCTGGTCGCCGGGGGACTGGTTATGGCACTACATCGCCTGCGCCGCAAAGCTTGAGGAAATAAAGCCTGGAGAAACAAGGGGTTGCGGGCAGGACAGCGGTGCGGCGTTTGGCGAGATTTTTCCTGTCACGGAAACGCGTTAGTAACCAATGGCCGATAAGACCGTGTCGGCTGACGAGTATCGGGTGAACGTGAGGACTCATGGTGAATAATCAGATCATCGACGGGCGTAAGGTGGCGAGCGGCATTCTGGCCGAGCTTGCCGAACAGGTCGCCGATTTGAAGAAGGCCGGCTGGGGCCCGAAGCTGAACTCCATCACGATCGGCGATGTCGATGCCGTGCAGCTTTATGTGCGCAACCAGAAGCGCTCGGCGGAAAAGGCTGGGCTGCTCTTCGAGGAACATCATTTCCCGGCCGAGACCACCCAGGAACAGATGCTGGCGGCGATCTCGGCCATGAATGCCGATCCGCGCGTGACCGGCATCATCCTGCAGCGTCCGGTGCCGCATCATCTTTCGATCAAGCAGTTGCAGGCCGCCATCCATCCCCTGAAGGATGTCGAGGGCATGCATCCCGCCTCGATCGGCAATATCGTCTATAACGAGGTCGAACTCGGGCCCTGCACCGCCATGGCCTCGGTCGAATTGCTGAAGAATACCGGGTTGAAGCTGCCGGGCCTGGAAGTCGTCGTGGTCGGCCATTCGGAAATCGTCGGCAAGCCGATCGCCTTCCTGCTGATGTCGGAAGGGGCGACGGTCACGGTCTGCCATCACATGACGCGCAATCTCTCGGTCCACAGCCGGCGCGCCGATGCGCTCTTCGTCGCCGTCGGCAAGCCCGGCCTCATCACCGGCGACATGGTGAAGCCGGATGCGGCGGTGATCGATATCGGTATCAACCAGATCACCTTGCCGGATGGCAGTGCCAAGGTGGTGGGCGATGTCGATTACGACTCCGTCCTGCCGGTCTGCGGCTGGATCACGCCCGTTCCGGGCGGCGTCGGGCCGGTGACGGTCGCGGTGCTGCTGCGCAACGCCGTGATCGGCGCCCAGCGCCAGCGCAAACATTACGAACGCCTGTTCGGCAGCAATCCGACCGCGGCGGAATAAAGCGCCGCTATCGGCCTCTCAAGAAACCCTATGTTTCACCGCCGTCGCTGCTAACATGCGACGGCGGCTTTTCATTGGGACGTCAATCTGGGAGATGGCGGCATGACGGTTGTCCTGACGGCGCGGGCAGATATCAATCTCGGCAGCTTCCGGCGCGTCGCCTGGCAGGGCGAGGGTGTCGAGATCGGCGCGGCGGCACAGGCGCGTATCGCCGCCTGCCGCCAATCTTTCCTGGAACTGATCGATCACGACCCGGCGCCGGTGATCTATGGCGTGACGACGGCGATGGGCGAGCTGGCGCATCGCAAGCTGGAGCGCGACGAACGCGAACGCCATGCCCGCATCAAGCCCTTCGCCGCCGCCACCTCGTTCGGCGATCCCTTGCCCGAGCGCGTCGTGCGCGGCATCGTGCTGGCGCGACTCGCCAATTTCATTGAGGGCCATGCGGCGACCTCGCCGCGCATCGCCCTTGCCGTGGCGGCGATGCTGGACGGCCGGCCGATGCCGATGGTGGCCGGATCTGGGCAGGGCGGGGCCGGCGAGATCCTGGCGCTCTATCCGCTCTTCGCCGAGCTTGCGGCGGGCTTCGATCTGGAGGTCAAGGAACGCGGCTCGCTGATCAACGGCTCGCCCTGTGCCGCCGCCCTGGTGGCGGATGCAGCTTTGGCCGCGCAACGGCGCCTGCATCTGGCCGAACAGGTCTTCGCGCTCTCCATCGAGGCTTTCCGCGCGCCGCTGGAACATTACGACGAGGCGCTGGAGGCGCTTTGGGGCGACCGGCACGAAGCGGCGGCGCTGCGCGGCCTGCGGGTCTATCTCGACGGCGCGGGCGATCAGCGGCGGAACTATCAGGCGCCGGTCAGCTATCGCATCGTGCCGCGCGTCCTGGGCCAGGCGCATCGCGCCATGTCGACGGCCGTGCAGGCCGCCGAGACATCGCTCGGCTCGGTTTCCGACAATCCGGTCTATCTGCCGCCGGATGCGACGCACAAGCTGGGGCGCTGCATCAGCACCGGCGGCTATCACAATGCCATGGCGACGCCGGCTTTGGACGATCTGGCGGCGATCTGGGCCGATCTCTGTCTCCTTTGCGACCGGCACAGCTCGAAGCTGCTGGATGGCAAGGTTTCGCATCTGCCGGATCTGCTGATGGTCGGGCGTCATCCCAGCGACAGCGACGGCCATGGCAGCGTCGGCTATGTGCCCATGGCGGTGACCGGCTATCTGGAACAGGCCAAGGCGGCGGCGCAGCGCACCTTCATCCCCGGTACGGAAGCGGCTGGCGCTGGCCAGGACGATGTCGCCACCACCGCCTTCCTCGCCTGGGGCAAGGAGGAGCGGGCGGGGCGTTGCCTCGATGCCGCACTCGCCTGCCTTACCATGCTGGCCTCCCAGGCCCTGCATGTCACCGAGCGCACCGCGCCGCCGCCCTTGCGTGCCTTCGTCGATGAGGTGCGGACCATCGTGCCGCCGGTCGGTGCCGACCGCGTGCTCGGCCCCGAGCTCGCCCGGCTGGCGGTGCATTTCACGGAAAAGGTCTTCGCCACGGAGGCGTGAAGGGGGGATGGGTAGGGGCGTTCTATCGGGATTTCCGACGTCATCTCCGGGCTTGATACCGTGCTGTCCAATTAAAGAATCCAGCTTGGACAGCGGCATCCGACTTGTCTTTAGCACCCCTCACCCCGACCCTCTCCCCGTCCGTCGGCGTAGGCCGACATTCGTCGGTGGCGGGGCGAGGGAGATTTTGTCATCTCTCACTCGACATGATCGAGCGTTATAGGGACTTAAGCTCCCTCTCCTCGCTTGCGGGGAGAGGGTTAGGGTGAGGGGTATTGGGGCCCGATGAGATGTTATCGGAGAGGCATGCCTTTAAACCGGACAGCCTTGGCCATCTGAGACGAGGGCGCACAGTGCCACCGATATCTCTTCTGTCACTCCCGGGCTTGACCCGGGAGGCACTGCAGATGCGATGCTCTGCGTCAACCATGGATTGCCGGGTCAAGCCCGGCAATGACAAGTGAGAGAGACGCAGGGGCACGCGATCCAGGTGATGACAAGTGGAACCGGGTTCACCGGCGACAGCTTAGCCATCTGAGACGAGGGCGCACAGTGCCGCCGACATCTCTTTTGTCATTGCCGGGCTTGACCCGGGGGTCCACTGCAGATGCGATGCTCTGCGTCAACCATGGATTGCCGGGTCAAGCCCGGCAATGACAAATGGGGTGCTGCGAGGATGGTTCGAACCCAATGCACGCGCTATGCATCGTCAAACTGTTTTGTCATCCCCGGGCTTGACCCGGGGATCCATGCCAGTATCGGGCGTGGTGCCAATCGAGATTCAGCTAGGCCGCGCGGATGGCCAGGATGAAGGTTTCCACCTTGCCGCGCAGGACCTCGGATTGCTGGGAAAGCTCCGTTGCGGCGCCGAGGACCTGTTCGGCGGCGGCGCCGGTTGAGGTGGCGGCCTCGGTGACGCCGGCGATATTGGCGGAGACTTCCTGCGTGCCGGCGGCGGCCTGCTGGACGTTGCGGGCGATTTCCTGGGTGGCGGCACCTTGTTCCTCCACCGCCGAGGCGATCGTGGTGCTGATCTCGTTGATCTCGCCGATCGTTCCGCTGATGCCCTGGATCGCCTGCACGGCGTCGCGTGTCGCCTGCTGGATGCTGCCGATCTGCGCGCCGATCTCGCCGGTGGCGTTGGCGGTCTGGGTGGCCAGGCCCTTGACCTCGGAGGCGACCACGGCGAAGCCCTTGCCCATTTCGCCGGCGCGCGCCGCCTCGATCGTGGCGTTCAGCGCCAGCAGGTTGGTCTGGCTGGCGATATCGTTGATCAGATTGACCACTTCGCCGATCTTCTGCGCGGCATCCGCCAGGCCCTGCACCTGGACATTGGTGTGTTCGGCATCCGATGCCGCCTGATTGGCGATCCTCGCCGATTGCACCACCTGGCGGCTGATCTCCGCGATCGAGGAGGAGAGCTCCTCGGTCGCGCTGGCCACCGTCTGCACATTCATCGACGCTTCTTCGGAGGCGGCGGAGACGGCCGAGGACTGGCGCGTCGTTTCCTCCGCCGTTGCCGTCATCGACGCGGCGGTGGCATGCATCTCGGTTGCCGCGGCGCTCACCGTCCTCAGGATGTTGCTGACATCGTGGTCGAACGCGCCGGTCAGATGCTCGATGGTCTTGGCGCGATCCGCGTTGCGGCGCTGGGCTTCCAGCTCCTGCTCCGCCAGGGTTTCCGCCTTGATCATGTTCTCCTTGAAGATGGCGAAGGCACCGGCCATCTCCGCCACTTCGTCCCGGCCGACGACCGGCACGTTCACCGATTTGTCGCCGCCGCTGAGGCGCCGCATCGCACCGGCCAGTTGCATGACCGGGCCGCTGATGCTGCGGCCGATCAGGACGGCGAGAACCAGCATCGCGAGGCAGATGACGATGACGGCACCGATCATGACCGAACGTGCCAGGGCGCTGATGCTGTCCATATCGGCGCGGGCCTGGGTGTAGCGCTCATTGGCGCCCTGCCGCACCTCTTCCAGTACCGGCTCGGCGCGGCTATAGGCATCGCTCATCCGTGCCAGCTTGTCGGTCAGCGCCAGTTGCAGTTTCGCCAGATCCTGGAAGGCGGCTTCATAGGTGGTGGCAAGCCCGCCCAGCTTTTCCTGCTCGGCGGCCGGGAGCGTCGATGCTTTCAGGAGCGACATGAAATGGGCCCGCTCGGCCACAAGCTGGTCGATGTATTTTTTGTCGCCGCGCAGCAGGAAATCCTTTTCATGCCGACGCATCATCAGCATCGACACCATCAGCACCGGATCGCTGTTGTCGTCCTGCAACTGTTGCTCGACGCTATGCACCGCCTTGCGCAATTGCCCCTGCAGGCCGTCATCGGCGGTCAGGCCCATGGCGACGGTATCGGTCACCACATTGGCGAAACCGGCGTCATATTCCTGGTAGATATCCCGCAACTGCTTCAATTGCGCGACTTCATCGGCATGCTCGTCGGTCATCAAGGACTTGGCCGCCGCTTCGATCTTGGCGCTGACCTCGGCATGCTTGTCGGCGAAGCTCTTATCCTTGCGCAGCAGGAAGTCCTTTTCCCGGCGCCGGGCGTTCAGGAAATCCTCGGCGATCTGCTGCACCACCATATATTCGGAAATCGACTTCGCCTGCAGCGCTTCCGTCCCGCTGCGCATCCTGTCGGTGGCGATCAATGTCGCGAAGACCAGCAGGAAGCCGATCAAGGCGACGCCGACGATCAGCAGGACTTTGGTGCCGATCTTAAAACGTGCAAGCAGCGTGGACATCTTCTAGCGAGCCCCTAAACATCATTACCTTACCTGATCGTTGGGGCGCGTAAGTGAAGAATTCTCTAATGCCGAAGGGTATTAGGGCAGAAAGTCGCAGAAATATTTTGGCAATACTTGCGCCGGTCTTTCCAGGTGACAGGTTTGCGGAAAATAGGTGTGTCGCGGCCGGGACACACAGTCGGGACGCATCCTTTTCCCTTATATGAGATGTGGATTTGCCGCCCTGGGATGCAGCCGGCGGCACGCTGAAGCGCCGCCGGTGCCGCTATTCGGCAGCGGGAACTGCCAGGGCCGGGGCCTCGACGCGGGTGAGGGCGGAGACGGCGAGATGGTTATCGCGGCCGCGAAGGGCATGGTTGCCGAGGGACCGGACCTGGATATTCTCGGGCAGCGGCGGCAGGCGACGGAGCAACTCGCTGGAGATCAGGAGGGGCGCGTCCAGGCTGCGGCACAGGGCCTCGAGCCGCGACGTCGTATTCACCACATCACCGAAATAGGTGATCTTGTGCCGGTCGACGCCGATTTCCGCCGTGACGATCGAGCCGCCATGCAAGGCGGCGCGCAGGCGCGGCACCTGGCCGAATCTTTTCTGCCAGTCGGCGGCGGCCCGGTCGATCTCGTCGAGAATGGCGAAGAGGCAGCGGATACAGGCGCCGTCCTTGGCGCCGCGCGCATGCGGCCAGGTGATCACCGCGAGATCGCCGATATAGTCGTCGATCTCGCCGCGATAGCGCCGCACCGGTTCGGCGAAGGCGGCGAAGATCGAGCCGATATATTGCTGGGCGCGCAGGTCGCCATGGGTTTCCGCATAGCTCGTGGAACCGGCGATGTCGATGAAGAGGAAGATGCGGTCCTCCTTCACCGGCCGGTGATAGCGGCCGAGCAGCAGGTTGAAGAAGACCTGCGTGCCGATGAGATCGCGCAGCCGCATCACGAAGACGAAGACCGCCATGCTGACGAAGGCGTAGACCAGGACATGCAGCGGCGGCGACACGGCGTCGATCAGGCTGAACGTCACGATCCCGGTCGCCCAGACGAAGAGGCCGGCCAGGCCGATGCCGAGGAAGATGAGCGCCACCAGGATGGTCTCGGCACAGAGAATGTAGAGCAGGCTTGGCAGCCGGCGCACGCGCCGCCGCAGGGCGCCGAGCAGGATTCCGCGTTCATAGGCGATGACGGTTCCCGTGATGGTGATGCCGTAGATCGCGGCGGGCAACACCATGCCCGTTTCGCCGAAAAGCCAGTTATAGGCCAGGCCGACGCCGGCCCCGAGCGAGAGCATCACGACCCAGAAGGTTGCGGACTGGGCGGGCAGGGGGATGGAATGGGTTCGGGTCAAGGGGACAGCTCGCGTCAGAGGCGGTGGCGTGACGAAGATATGGCGGTGCGCGCCGACGATCGGTAATCATCCGGCAAAATCGCGGCGAGGTCCAATACCATGGGACGGCGCCGCCAGGGACCATGCCTGGGGCTATGCCAGGGGCCATGCCCGTGACGATGCCCGTGACCATGCCCGAGGCCATGCCGGGCGACATCAGGAGCGATGCAGGATCGCCCAGTCGATGCGATTGTGAGGATCGTCGGCCTGCAGGCTGCCGTCCTCCACGGTGTTGAGTTCGCCATAATCCTCGATCGAAACGCATTGCTGGATGGTGCCGCGCACCCGCAGCGGGAACAGGCCGGCCCAGATCAGCTTGACCTTGGGATTGTCGCCCGCCCAGGGATAGCTCCAGATCCGCGGCCGGCCGGTGCGGGCGGCTTCCTCGTAATAGCGCAGCATCTCATTGACCGCCTCGGCATAGGCGCCATGGGCGAATTCGTCGAGATACCGTCCCGCCAGATTCATGCCGGTCATCTGATCGATCCGGGTGCCGCTCAGGCGGAAACGGAGGCGGAAGGGATTGAACTCGAAATCGGAGAGAATGAGATAGGGCAGCAGCGGCAGCAGCTTATCAACCTCGAATAGTCCCCGATCCGGCGCCTCGCCATTGGCCAGAGCGTGCCAATAGTCGGATAGTTGCCGGATATTCTGCGGCACCCATTTCATTCAATTCTCCTGAGGTCGAAGCCGCACGGAATGCGGCCGGGAAGCTTGCTATGAAAACGAGCGTCCTAAGCATAAATTCCGTATCCTGGCGAATGCGTCAATAGGCGTGACCGGGCCGGAATAGCCGGTGAAACGCCTGGGGACAGGCGGCGGGGGCAGGGTGACGGAAGATTTGCGCAATTTTATTTCGACTTCGGGGAGTAAATGCCCGGCAAAAGCAACTTGGCAGGCTTCCCCTCCTTTTTGCGACCTGTCTCTGGGCCGGTTGCCGCCCTATCCGGTGCACGACAGCAATATGACCGTTTTCGGCTGCCGGCTGGGTTTGGAACCGGGCCGATCAGCGGGCACCGCCCTCACGACAGGGGAGTTGCAAAACAGGGGGAGTTGCAAAAGGCGAGGGCGCTCGCTCACAGGGCTTAACCTAGGCAGCCCATTCGACCAGTTCGCAGTTTTTCAGTTGGCGGCCAATCAGGCGATAGAAGAAATCCCCATGGCCGATGACGGCGATACGCTCTTCGCGTCGCGTCGCGATCATCCGTTTGAAGGCTGTGACGCGGTCAAGCAGCGCCGTTTCCGGCTCGCATACGATGCCATGGCCATTCCTCGACCCATCGACAATCCACCAGGGGTCCGGGAGGCGCGTGAAATCCAGCATGGGAAAATCGCGCGCAAGATCGCCGGGTGACCGGCCGATATCGCAGCTCCAGTTCTGCCATTCACGGTGGCCGGCGTCGACGATGATCGGCGCGCGGCCATCGAAAAGACCTAATGCGGTCTGCAGGGCGCGGGTCAGTGGTGAGGCGATCACCAGGTCATAGGTCTGGCCGGCGAAGGCGTCGCGGGCCTCGGCAACCTGTTGCTGGCCCAATGGCGACAGGCCGGCGTCAAAATGCAGCGGATCCTCGCCGGTAATGTCGTTGTGGACATTGAAGGTCGATTGCCCGTGACGGATGAGGTGAACGATTGTCGGCATGATCAAGTCTCTTCGTCGTCATGTTGAGATCGCGGATCGGGGACGACCCGGGAATGCAAAAGCGGCGGCTTAGGTGTTCGCACGATGCGCCGAGCCAGATCATGACTCTGGCTCGGCGCGGTGCGGTGGATTACCTCAACCTTCGATCCAGGCCATTTCGCCTAAACGGCCACCGTTGCTGTCCCGATAGCTATTCGGGACATGCCCCTTCACCTTCGCGCTATGCGCTTCCAGCCAATCCTGGAAGACCGGGACGATAGCGCCGCCATCTTCATGCAGCATGGCCTGCATCTCCCAGATGTAACCCTTGCGCTTGGCCTCGTCGGTTTCCTGCTTGGCATTGGCCAGAAGTTCATCGAAATGCGGCATCTTCCAATGCGTTTCGTTCCAGCTTGCATCCGACTTATAGGCGACGGTCAGCATCTGGGTCGCCGCCGGACGGCCATCCCAGTAACTGGTGGTGAAGGGCGCCTTCAGCCAGACATTGTCCCAGAAGCCGTCGGCCGATTCCTTCTTGATGCTGATCGGCACGCCGGCCTTGGCGGCCGTCGCCTGGAACAGCA
>CAYOQR010000087.1:0-17851 GCA_964406155.1 uncultured Rhodospirillaceae bacterium
GTTCCGGGTTGAGGAAGCGTTCGAACAGCAGGCCCCAGCGCAAGGGATCGAGATCGGTAATCGTCAACGCCCAGGCGACCACCGAACCGGCACCCGAACCACGGCCCGGCCCCACAGGAATCCCCTGCTTCTTCGCCCATTGGATGAAGTCGGCAACGATCAGGAAGTAACCGGGGAAGCCCATCTGAATGATAGTGCCAAGTTCGAATTCCAGCCGGTCGTCATAGGCCTTGCGTGCATCGCCCTCGATCCCATCCGTCTTCATGCGGGCATCGAGGCCGTCCTTGGCCATCTGGCGCAGCACATCCGCCTCGGCGATATCGACCGAGAAGGCCGGCAGGATCGGCTTGCGCGACGGCGGCATGAAGGCGCAGCGCCTTGCCACCACCAAGGTATTGTCCACCGCCTCCGGCAGATCGGCGAAGAGCTCACGCATATCGCGGGCCGTTTTGAAGCCATGGCCGCGCGTCACGCGCCGCCGCTCCTTTTCGCCGACATAGGTGCCGCCGGCGATGCAGAGCAAGGCGTCATGGGCGGCATACATGCCTTCATCCGAGAAGAAGACTTCATTGGTCGCCAGCAGCGGCAGGTTCTGCGCATAGGCAAGATCGATGAAGGCGTCTTCGGTCTTCTGCTCGGCCGGTATGCCGTGGCGCATGATCTCGACATAGAGCCGGCCGGGAAAAAGGCCGGCCAGATGCCGCAGGGCCTGCTCGGCCGCCGGCTGCTGGTTTTCCAGCAACAGGCGCCCCACCTGCCCCGCCGGTCCGCCGGTCAGGGCAATCAGCCCCTCAGCATGTTTGGCGATCAGCTCCAGGCTGACCTGGGGCGCCAGCCCCGGTTCGGTTTCCAGGAAGGCGGTGCTGACCAGCTTCATCAGGTTCTGATAGCCGGCCTCGTTCTGCACCAGGAGGATGAGCTGATCCGGCGGCGGCAGAACCCCGCCGCGCTGCGGGTCGATATCGGTCCGGGTGATGCCGAGCTGGCAGCCAACGATCGGCTGGATGCCGGCATCCTTGGCATAGCCGGAGAATTCCATGATCCCGAACAGGGCGCCGGTATCCGTCACCGCCACCGCCGGCATGTCATAGCGCTTGGCCAGGTCGATCAACTGCTTGTTCTTCACCGCCCCTTCGGAAAGCGAATAGGCGGAATGGACGCGCAGATGAACGAAATCGGCAAAGGACATCGGCTGGAAATCCAATCTGGTGTCATGTCCGGGCTTGATCCGGACATCCATGGCGGAAGCCATGGCCGATACTAAAACATGACTCGGGTAAATTGGAACCTGTTCCCCCGACTCGCGATCAAACCTCACCGCAGCAAAAACCCCTCGTCCTGATGGGAGAACGAGGGGTTAGTGGGTCTGTAGGTTTATGTGGCGAAGCCTGAGAGGAGAGCCCGCGCTTGGTTGAATCTCCGGCCGGTCCCGTTACACCCCGACCTCTTTGCCGTCGCTGCGGGTGACGGCCACGACCGCCGGACGCGGCGGCTGATCCGAGCGGCGATGATCTCGCTCATCGCCGGCCCTGCCGACGCCATTGGATGGCCGGCTGTCATCCTCTTCGTGAATGACGGCCGGAATGCAGCAATGCCGCTCCTCGGTCATGCTAATCTCCCTCACCCATGACAGGCCGCCGGATCACGCATCGAGATGTCCTCGATGCGGGCCCCGATCAGGCGGCGAAGGGTTCGGTTTTAACGGCTGCCGGAGTCAGTCCTATTTCACAATCATGTCCGAACGATGACGGCAAGCTCTCTCAATAAGCCTGCAGCACACCCTCGCGGATGGTCACGACGCGATCCATCTTCCGGGCGAGTTCGAGGTTATGCGTGGCGATCAGCGCCGCCACGCCGCTATCCCGCACCAGTGCCAGCAGCATGGCGAAGACATCATCCGCCGTATGGACGTCGAGATTGCCGGTCGGCTCGTCGGCCAGCAGGATCGACGGGTTATTGGCCAGGGCCCGGGCGATCGCCACGCGCTGCTGTTCACCACCGGACAGCTTGGCCGGCCGGTGATCGAGGCGCTGCCCCAACCCGACCTTGGTCAGCAGGGCCACCGCGTGAGGTCGCGCCTGGGCGCGCGACTTGCCGGCGATCATCTGCGGGATGATCACATTCTCCGCCGCCGAAAATTCCGGCAGCAGATGGTGGTACTGATAGACGAAGCCCATGCTGTTGCGGCGCAAGGCGGTACGATCGGCATCGCTCATGCGGCCGGTCGGTTGGCCGTTGATCACCACCTCGCCGGCAATCGCCTTTTCCAGCAGGCCGGCAATGTGCAGCAAGGTCGATTTGCCGGAACCCGACGGCCCGATCAGCGCCACCATCTCGCCAGGGCTGACCTGCAGATGGGCATCGGCAATGACGTCAAGCCGGCCGGCCGCCTGCTTGAAGCTCTGGCGGATGCCACGCAGTTCCAGGACCGCGCGGCTGCCGGCGGCTTGATGACGGGAGGGAGCCATGGCGATCTCACTCATAACGCAGGGCCTCCACCGGATCGAGGCGCGCCGCTCGCCAGGCGGGATAGAGCGAGGCCAGCAAGGTCAGGACCAGCGACATGCCGACGATCAGCATCACATCGGAGGCATAGACGATGGCCGGCAGCTTCGAGAGGAAATAGATCGTCTGATCGAAGAGATTGGTGCCGGTGATCCCTTCGAGGAAGCGGCGGATCTTCTCGATATTGAGGGCGAAAGCCGTTCCCAGCGCACAGCCAGCCGCCGTGCCGATGATGCCGATACTGGCACCCGACAGCAGGAAGATACGCAGGATGGTGCCGCGCGAGGCACCCATGGTGCGCATGATCGCGATATTCCGGCCCTTATCCTTCACCATCATGATCTGGCCGGAAATGATGTTGAAGGCCGCGACGATGATGATCAGCGTCAGGATCAGGAACATCACATTGCGCTCGACCTCGACCGCATTGAAGAACTCGGCATGGGCGCGCTGCCAATCGGTCAGGCGATAGCCGGGCCCCAAGGCCACATCCAGGCCGTTCAACACGCCCTGAATATTGTCCGGGTTCTTGGCCATGATCTCGATGGCCGTCACCGCATCGGGCAGCTTGAAATAAAGCTGGGCGGCATCCAGCGGCAGGAAGACATAGCCGCTGTCGTATTGATACATGCCGATATCGAAGATGGCGCCGACCGTATAGGTCTTCATGCGCGGGATGGCACCCATCATGGTGACCGTGGTCTGCGGCGAGATCAGCGTGATCTCGCTGCCGATGGTCAGGCCCATCTGCTCCGCCATGCGCGCGCCGACCATCGCCGTGTCGTCCTGCTTCAGCGCGTCGATCGATCCCATCAGGATGTGATCGGCCAGCAGCTTGCGCATCTTCAGATCTTCGACCTTCATGCCCCGGACGATGGCGCCCGATCCGCCGTTACCGGCTCCCGTCACGAAGACCTGGCCCTCGACGATGGGCGTCGCGGAGACGACGCCGTTCACCTTGGCCAGCTTGACCGAGAGGGCGTCATAATCCTTCATCGACCCCTGTATCGAGGTCACGGCGACATGGCCGTTGATGCCGAGGATCTTGCTCATCAATTCGGCGCGGAAGCCGTTCATCACCGACATGACGACGATCAGCGTCGCGACACCGAGCGCGATGCCAAGCAGCGAGAAACCGGCGATGACCGAGATGAAGCCCTCCTCGCGGCGCGCGCGCAGATAGCGCATCGCCACGAGGCGTTCGAAGGCATTGAAGATCATTATTTGCCGATCCGGTTCAGCGCGGCCTCGATGGTGAGTTCCTGCTTCTCGCCGGTGGCGCGGTTCTTCAGCTCCACCTCGCCCTTGGCGGCACCGCGCGGACCCACCGTGAGCTGCCAGGGCAGACCGATCAGATCCATCTCGGCGAATTTGGCGCCGGCTCGCTCATCGCGGTCGTCATAGAGCACCTCGACGCCGGCGGTCTTCAGCTTGCCATAGATATCCTCGGCAACCTTTGTCGTCGGCTGGTCGGTGACCTTCAGATTGATCAGGCCGACCTTGAAGGGCGCCACGGATTCCGGCCAGATGATGCCGTTTTCGTCATGGCTCGCCTCGATGATGGCGCCGACCAGACGCGAGACGCCGATGCCGTAGGAGCCCATATGGACGGTGACGGGCTTGCCGTCCTTGTCCTGCACCTGGGCCTTCAGCGGCTCGGAATATTTCGTGCCGAAATAAAAGATATGGCCGACCTCGATGCCACGGGCTTCGAGACGGCGATCAGCCGCGATCGCCTCGAAGGCCGCCGTGTCGTGCTTTTCCTCGGTGGCCGCGTAGTCTGTGGTCCAGGCCTGGACGATCGGCTCGAGATCGCCGTCGAAATCGATATCCATCGAGAGCACATCGCGCTCGACGAAATTCTTGTGGCAGAAAACCTGGCTCTCACCGGTATCGGCCAGGATGATGAATTCGTGGCTGAGATCGCCGCCGATCGGACCGGTATCGGCCGCCATCGGGATCGCTTTCAGCCCCATCCGCGCATAGGTGCGTAGATAGGACACGAACATCTTGTTATAGGCCCGCTTGGCGCCGGCATAATCGAGATCGAAGGAATAAGCGTCCTTCATCAGGAATTCGCGGCCGCGCATCACACCGAAGCGGGGACGCACCTCGTCGCGGAATTTCCACTGGATGTGATACATGAGCTTCGGCAGGTCGCGATAGCTTTTCACCGAATTGCGGAAGATGTCGGTGATCAGTTCCTCGTTGGTCGGCCCGTAAAGCATCTCGCGGTCATGGCGGTCGGTGATGCGCAGCATCTCCTTGCCGTAATCGTCATAGCGGCCGGATTCCCGCCAGAGGTCGGCCGACTGGATGGTCGGCATCAGCAATTCCTGGCAGCCCGCCGCATCCTGTTCCTCACGTACGATCCGCTCGATGTTCTTCAGGACCTTGAAGCCCAGCGGCAGCCAGGAATAGATCCCGGCGCTGGCCTGGCGGACCATGCCGGCCCGCAGCATCAGCCGGTGGGAAACGATCTGGGCCTCGGTGGGGTTTTCCCGCAACGTCGGCATGAAGAACTGGGAGGAACGCATAGAGCCTCGCTTCTGGCGATAAATCGAATTGTTGCGGGACTTTAGGCAAACAGCGGCACTCTGTCCACGCTGTTTGCCGTGGGATGGGCCTTCCGGCCGGCTATTGCGGCGCGATGCCGCGATCCCGGCACAGGGCCGCCAGGGCAGCATTATCCGCCGGCGTCAGCGGCTGGCCGTTGAAGCTGACCTGGTCGCCGGTGATCGACACCAGGCCGACCTCGGCGGTCGCCTTCCACAGATCGGAATTGGGCGGGATATGGAAGCGGCGGCCGATATTGACCTCGATCGGGATATAGATCGTTTCCGGCAGCTTGATCTGCGACCCGCCGTCGAGATCGGCCGGAACGACCGGCCGGCCATGGACGTCGACACCCGGCTGATAGGCCACATCCGGGGCCGGCTGGTGCTTCACCAGATACTGGCAGTCCTGGCGGGAAATGGCGATATCCGCCCCGGCCGGCGCGGCGATCCAGCCGGCACAGACGGTCAACACGGCAAAGGCGAGAAGCTTCCTGAACATTCCCGCAGCCTATCACGGGCGTTCGGGGGCTTGAAAGGGGGCGGCGGAATCCGGCCCTAAAGCCGGATGACATGCACCTTGGTGACCGGCTTCTTGTCGTGGTTCTTGTGGAACCAGCGCCGGGCGGCCAGACGGACCGTCTCGGATACCTCCTCGGTCAGGTCGCGCTGCGCCCGGGACAGGTTTTCCATCGCCGTCCGCACGGCACCGGCCATGGCACTCCGCGCCGTTTCGGCCGGCTCGCCGTCCAGCAGCCCCTCCAGCGTCACCTGGGGATCGGCCAGCAACTGCCCGGCCTTGTCCAGCACGACGGAAACCAGGATGACGCCATTGGCGCTGAGGCGATGGCGGTGGCGGACGGCATCGCTGGCCATCGAGACCAGGCTCTTGCCGTCGAGGCCCAGGCGTCCCGCCGTCACATGGCTCAGCAGCTCGGCCGGACCGGGGGCCAGACGGATCAGGCTGCCATTGCTGGGCTCGATCGCTTCCGGTACCTGGCATTGCCGGGCCCAGGCGACGTGCTCCTTGATGTGGCGCGCTTCGCCATGGACCGGCACGGCGATGCGCGGCCGCACCCATTGATACATTTCCGCCAGCTCGTCCCGCGCCGGATGGCCGGAGACATGAATGTCCTCGTCGTGATCGGTGATGATCGCGACACCGAGCTTGGTCAGGTTGTTCTGCAGATGGGAGATCGACTTCTCGTTGCCAGGAATGACCCGCGACGAGAAGATCACCGTATCGCCGGGTTCCAGCTTCACCTGCGGATGTTCTTCCCGGGCGATGCGGGCCAGCGCCGAGCGCGGCTCGCCCTGGCTGCCGGTGCAGATCATCAGGATCTTGTCGGCCGGGAAATAGCCGATATCGTGCTCGGTGACGAAATCCTCGAGATCGGTCAGATAGCCGTTCTCGCGCGAGGCCTGCAGCATGCGCCACAGCGAGCGGCCGATCAGGGCGACGCGCCGGTCATGGGCCGCGGCGACCCGGGCGATGGTTTCGATGCGGGCGATATTGCTGGCGAAGCAGCCGATCGCCACCCTGCCCTTCAGCCGACCCACCACCTCCATCAGGGAAGCGCGCACATCGGCCTCGGAGCCGGACGTGCCCTCGACGAAGACATTGGTGGAATCGCAGATCATGGCGAGGACGCCGCCATTGCCGAGCTTGCGCAGGGCCGCCTCGTCGGTCGCCTCGCCGACCAGAGGTTCGGGATCGAGCTTCCAGTCGCCGGTATGCAGCACGGCGCCCAGAGGTGTCCGGATCACCACGGCATTGGGTTCGGGGATCGAATGCGTCAGCGTGATCAACTCGATCTCGAAGGGCTCGAGGGAGCATTTTCCCGACATCGGAATCTCGGTGATCTTCGCTTCGTGCTGCAGCCCCACCTCTTCCAGCTTGCGGCGCAGGACCGAGGCGGTGAAGGGGGTGGCATAAAGCGGACATTTCAGGCGCGACCACAGATAGGGCACGGCGCCGATATGATCCTCATGGGCGTGGGTCAGGACGATGCCGACGAGATCCCCGGCCCGCTCCTCGATGAAGGTAGGATCGGGCATGATGATATCGATGCCCGGCGTCGTCTCATCGCCGAAGGTGACGCCGAGATCCACCATCAGCCATTTACCCGCATGGCCGTAGAGGTTGAGATTCATCCCGATTTCGCCGGCACCGCCGAGCGGCAGGAACCACAATTCTTGTTCGGGCGGGCGAAAATCGTCGGTCATGGCTGTGTCTTACACTTCAATCAGGGCGTGGTATTGGCGGCATAGATCATGGCGAGGCCGCACAAGGTGAGATCGCCGTCGACGGCCTCGATGATCGGCGTCGCCTCCTTGAAGAGCGGCGCCAAACCGCCGGTGGCGATCACCTTCATCGGCTTGCCGAACTCCGCCTGGATGCGCTGTACCAGGCCTTCGATCAGGCCGATATAGCCCCAGAAGACGCCGGACTGCATGGCCGGGATGGTGCTGCGGCCGATCACCGTCTTGGGCCGGGCGATGGCGATGCCGGGCAGTTTGGAGGCCGCCATATAGAGCGCCTCTAGCGAGAGATTGATGCCCGGCGAGATGACGCCGCCGATATAGCCGCCATCGCTATCGACCACGTCGAAGGTGGTGGCGGTGCCGAAATCGATGATGATCAGCGGCCCGCCATAGAGGCGATGCGCCGCCACGGCATTGACCAGGCGGTCGGCGCCCACTTCCTCCGGCCGATCGAGCCGGACGGGGATGGTCAGCTTGACACCGTTCTGCCCCACGATCAGCGGATCGCAGTTGAAATAGCGCCGCACCAGATTCTTCAGCGGAAAGACCACATCGGGCACGACCGAAGCGATGATGGCGCCGCTAACCTGCTGGCGCTTCAACCCGTCGAGATCCATCAACTGGGTCAGCCAGACACCGTATTCATCGGCGGTACGGCGGTGATCGGTGGAAATGCGCCAGGCGCCGCGCTGGGTTTCGCCCTCATAGAGCGCGAAGACGATATTGGTATTGCCGCAATCCACCGTCAGCAGCATGGTCTAACCCTGATTTGCCGTACCGGCAGCCTGCACCTGAGTGGTCTGACCCGGAGCAGTCTGCATCTGTCCGGGCAGGAAGACATCGCCGGCAGCGATCCGCCTTGTCCTGCCATCGGCCATATTGAGCATCAGCATGCCCTCGCCGTCCAGATCGGCGAACCGCCCTTCCAGGGTCTGATTGTCCAGCCGGACCACGATGTCGCCACCGATCCCCACCGCGCGCGCCTTCCAGGCCGGCAGCAGCGCGGCGAACCCGCCTTGGCTCCAGGTCTCGTAATGCAGCGCGAATTTCGCGAGGAAACGGTCCAGGAGATCGGGTGCCGCGATCTCGGCCCCTTCACCGGTGAGATCGGTGGTCGCATAAAGCGCCTGATCCGGATGGCTGACGACATTGACGCCAAGGCCGATCACCAGCCAGTCCAGCCGTTCGGTCCCGGTTCCCGCCGTCTCCAACAGGATGCCGGAGGTCTTCTTTCCCTCAATCAGCACATCGTTCGGCCATTTGTGCTGCACCGGCCGATGCGGCAGCAACTCGGCCAGCACATCGCCGAGGGCAACCACGGTGACGAAGCTGAGGGTTGCCGCCCGGGCCGGGCTGCAAGCCGGCCGCAGCAGCAGCGAGCAATAGAGATTGCCGATGGGCGATGTCCAGGCGCGGCCCCGGCGGCCCCGGCCCGATGTCTGCTGATCCGCCCGGATCACCAGCCCGGCATCGGCGCCCGCGATCGCGCGATCGCGGGCCAGGTCGTTGGTGCTGCCGACGAGGCTGTGATGTTCGACCTGGAAGCCCAGTGTCATCCGCCGAACAGGCTGCGCGCCGCCGCCTCGGCACTGCTGGTCAGCGGCACCATGAACAACGGGATGATGGTGAAAAGGATCAGGGCCACGGTCAGGCCGAGAACCAGGCGCAGCGACCCATCCACCCGGTCGAAGGCGTCGGCCGGTTCCTCGAAGAACATGACCTTGACGATGCGGATGTAATAGAAGGCCGAGACCACGCTGGTGACCACGCCGATCACCGCCAGGATGTAGAGCGACTGGTTGCCGGACGCCATCGCCGCCTTGAAGACGAAGAACTTGCCGAAGAAGCCGGCCAGCGGCGGGATGCCCGCCATGGAGAACATGAAGATCGCCAGGGCATAGGCCAGCAGCGGCTGGCTGCGGGAAAGGCCGGCAAGATCGGCGATCTTCTCTACCATCCGTCCCTTGCGGCGCATCGCCAGGATGACGGCGAAGGTGCCGAGGGTCATGACGATATAGATCGCCATGTAGATCATCATGCCGCTGATGCCCTCTTTACTGCCGGCCGCGAGACCGACCAGCGCATAGCCGACACTGCTAATGGCGCTGTAAGCCATCAGGCGTTTTATGTTGGTCTGGAAGATCGCCGTGAAGCTGCCGAGCAGCATGGAGGTGACGGAAATGAACCAGATGATCTGGCGCCATTCCTCGACCATATGGCCGAAGGGACCGACCAGGACGCGGGCGAAAAGCGCAATCGCCGCCACTTTCGGCGCCGCCGAAAAGAAGGCGGTCACCGGTGTCGGCGCCCCTTCATAGACGTCCGGCGTCCACATATGGAACGGCACGGCGGAAATCTTGAAGGCAAGGCCGGCGCAGAGGAAGACCATGCCAATGATCAGGCCGAGTCCCGGATCGCCGGCCTTCACCTGGATCGCCGTGGCGATCGCCTGGAAGCCGGTTGCACCAGTGAAGCCATAGATCAGCGAAGCGCCATAAAGCAGCAAGCCGGAACTGAGCGCACCGAGGACGAAGTATTTGAGGCCCGCTTCGGTCGAGCGCAATGTGTCGCGCTGGATGGCGGCAACCACATAGAGCGCCAGGCTCTGCAATTCGAGACCGACATAAAGCGAGATGAGATCGTTGGCCGAAATCATCATCAGCATGCCGAGCGTCGCGAAGAGCATCAGCAGCGGCACTTCAAAGCGCGCCATGCCTTCATGTTCGGCATAGCCGATAGTCATGAAGACGGAAAGGAAGGCCGCCGCCAGCACCAGGGCCTTGGCATAGACGGCGAAGCTGTCGACGGTGAAGAGACCGCCGAAGGCGAGCTGCGATCCGCCCTGTGCCGTCAAGGTAAGGATCAAGGCCGCCAGCAGCACGGCCATCGTGGCGAGGCCGATGAAGCGGGTCGATCCATCGCCCCGGAACACGCCGATCAGCAGCAGCGCCAATCCGGCGACGGCGATCCAGATCTCGGGCAAAGCGGTCAGGTAATTCAATTGGGTCATCGCTTGCTCATTCCCCCGCGACCGTCGCGGTCGTCTTGCTGCTTTCGGCGGCGGCTTCGGTCACGACAGCCTTGCCGTTATCGGCCGTCTGATGAGTCGCCGCCTCGTAGTTCTGCACCAGTTTCTGCACCGACGGCGACATGATGTTGAGGAAGGAAGACGGATAGATCCCCATCCACAGCACGATCAGAATCAGCGGCAGGAAGATGGCGATCTCACGCGGGCTGAGGTCCAGCATCGCCTTGAGATCTTCCTTTTCCAGCTTGCCGAAAATCACCCGGCGATAGAGCCAGAGCATATAGGCCGCACCGAGGATGATGCCGGTGGTGATCAGGGCCGCCGCCCAGCTATTGGCCTTGAAGGTACCGACCATGACCAGGAACTCACCGACGAAGCCGCTGGTGCCCGGCAGGCCGACCGAGGCCATGGTCATGATCATGAAGACGAAGGCATAACGCGGCATGTTGTTCACGAGACCGCCATAGCGGGCGATTTCGCGCGTATGCAGCCGATCATAGACCACGCCGACGCAGAGGAAGAGCGCGCCGGAGACAATACCGTGGCTCAGCATCTGGAAGATCGCACCTTCCAGGCCCTGCTGGTTGAAGGTGAAGATGCCGCAGGTGACGAAGCCCATATGGGCGACCGACGAATAGGCGATCAGCTTCTTCGAGTGGGACCAGGCGACCTACAACTCCTATTTCCACCGCATCAAGAACGCGACCGAACTGACCATCCCGAAGCTCAACGAAATGGCCTACGAGCAGGTCGAAGTCGCCTCGGTGCCGTTCCTCAAGTTCGTGGCCAACAAGGGCACCAAGGACGAGCCCGCGAACTATTCGTTCGTGCTGCGCGGCTATGTGCGCCACTGGCTCGGCAATGTCTGGGGCGAATTCGACCGCATCAAGCTGACCGAGATCGTCGGCTCGAAAGACAGCAAGGCCACCCCTCGCGCTCCGACCAGCGAGATCTGAGGCATCCTCTAGGTTCGCCTCCCGACTTCAACGGACATCGCGCCGATGCGCCGCACGCCTGTCTACATCGTCTGCTCGCCCCGCCCCGCGGTCGGCAAGACGCTGATCGCGCGCGCGCTGACCGAATTCCTGCTGCTTCAGCGCGGCGCGGTGACCGCCTTCGACATCAACCTGCGCGAGCCATCCCTGCTGAACTACCTTCCCGGTATCACCGAGACGGCGCTGATCAGCGACACCTTCGGCCAGATGGCGCTGATGGACCGCCTGATCGTCAATGACGGCGTGCCCAAGGTGATCGACCTCGGCTTTCACGCCTTCGACGACTATTTCAAGCTGATTGCGGAAATCGGCTTCATGAAGGAAGCCGACCGGCGCGGCGTTGATCCCATTGTGCTGTTCATCCCTGACCGCGACCGCGCATCGGGCACAGCCTGGACAATGCTGCGGCAGACATTCCCCAATGCGGCGCTTGTGCCGGTCGAGAACGAGCATGTGCTGTGGGGACCGCTGCCGCAGGGCTTCGAAGGCGTACGGCCGTTCAAGGTCGCCGCGCTGCCGGCATTCCTCAAGTCGATCATCGGCCGGCTGAACTTCTCGTTCACGCACTACCTGCGCACCAACAAGGACCAGTCGTCAGAGCTGCATCAATGGGTGCGCAACAACTACACCCGCTTTCGCGAGCTGGAACTGAACCTGATCCTGCACAAGCTGGGATAGGTCAGTAATAAATGCTGCCGGGCGCGCCGCCGCCTGCCGCAATCGCATCGCCGTTGATGGCGATCGACTTGGGCGACGCCAGGAACGCCACGATATGGCCGATCTCTTCCGCGGTGACGAGACGACGGATCGTGTTCAGATCGTTCATCGCCTTCTCGACCTCGGCTTCGGTTTTCTTGGTCACGCCCGCACGCCAAGCGATCACACCCGGCGTCTTTTCGGTGCGGGTCAGGCCCGGATGCACACAGGTCACATTGATGCCGCTCGGGCCGAGTTCATCGGCGAGGTTCTTGGTCAGCGCCGCAACGCTCACATTGCGGATGCTGCCGATGGTGACGCCGGTCTGCCGCGCACCAAGCCCGCTGATGTTGATGATGCGGCCCCAGCCCTGCTCCTTCATCAGCGGCGCAATTTCACGCGCCATGCGCAGATAGCCCATGACTTTCACATTAACGTCGCTCCAGAACAGATCATCGGTGATCTCGGCCAGCGATGGCGGCTTGGCCTGTCCGCTCGGCTGCGCCGCGCTGTTTACCAGCACGTCGATCCGGCCGAAGTCCCTGTGAATCGCAGCAACCGCGGCGCACACCGCGTCATCCTTGCCGGTATCGGCGGAATAAGCGCGCACCGAGCGGCCCGTCTCGCCTGCGATCTCTGAAGCCGTTGCCCTGGCTGCCTCAAGATCACGGCCAATGATGGCAACATCCATGCCCTCGCCCGCGAGCGAGCGCGCAACCGCCTTGCCGATCCCCCGCGTGCCGCCCGTGATAACGGCGATTTTTCCGGTGAGCTGAAGATCCATGGTCGTCCTCCCGAAGCGGCTTTGATTATTGTTCGTGAATGCCTAGTGCCCGTCGAATGCCATCAGCGTCCGCACCGGGACATTCATGGCGCGCAGCTTCGCCGCGCCGCCAAGCTCCGGCAGGTCGATGACGAAACACGCCGCGACAACCTCAGCGCCGATCTGACGCAAGAGCTTCACCGCGCCTTCCGCCGTGCCTCCGGTCGCGATCAGGTCATCAACGAGGATAACGCGCTCGCCGGGTCTCACTGCGTCGGCATGCATTTCCATTTCATCGAGGCCATACTCAAGAGAATATGCAATGCGCACGGTGGTGTGCGGCAGCTTGCCCTTCTTGCGGATCGGCACAAAACCTGCCGAGACCTGATGCGCCACCGCGCCACCGAGGATGAAACCTCGCGCTTCCATGCCCGCGACCTTGTCGATCTTGGAGCCTGCCCAAGGCTGCACCAGTTCATCGACCGCGCGGCGGAACGCCCATGCATTGCCGAGCAATGTCGTGATGTCGCGGAAGATGATGCCGGGCTTCGGATAGTCGTGAATAGCGCGGACAGTTGCTTTCAAATCGGTTTCGAGAGTCATCGTCTGTCTAATCCAATTGAATCAAAGAACCCGTCATTGCGAGGAGCGTTAGCGACGAAACAATCCATCCTTGGTTTTAAAGGGTGGATTGCTTCGCTTCGCTCGCAATGACAATCATTTCGCCTGCCCCAGCCTGAAGGCATTTTCCACGATCCGAAGCCCGACGTTGCCTTCCAGCGACATCAGCGACTCGGGATGAAACTGCACGCCACCCACCGGCAGGGTCTTGTGCTCGATCGCCATGGCGATGCCGTCTTCGGTGGAGGCCGTGACCTGCAGCACATCCGGCATCGTCTCGCGTTCGACATAGAGCGAGTGATAGCGCCCGATCACCACTTCATTTGGCAGGTTGCCCATCAAGGTGCCGCCGCGCACCTGAACGCGGGAGGGCCGCCCATGCGCAGGTGTCGAGAGCTGTCCGAGCTTGCCGCCAAAATACTCGCCGATGGCCTGCACGCCGAGGCAGACGCCGAACACCGGCAGCTTCTTCTCCAGCGCGGCACCGATGAAGTTCGCCACGCCGAAATCCTCCGGACGTCCGGGACCGGGCGACAACACCAGCAAGTCGTATTCGTTCTTCTTCAGCACATCGAGCGCGTGGTTGTGCCGCGTGACGCTCACCGTCGCACCAACCTGACGGAAGTAATCCGCCAGCATGTGCACGAACGAATCCTCATGATCGATCAGCAGAACGCGCTTGCCGGAGCCTGACGCATCAGGCTGGAAGGTGGACAGCGGCTTCGGCGGATCGCCGCGCAGCGCCTGAAACAGCGCCGCCGCCTTGGTCTGGCATTCCTTCTCTTCGGCAGCAGGATCGGAATCGAATAGCAGGGTCGCGCCGACGCGCACCTCCGCAAGGCCATCCTTCATGCGGATGGTGCGGATGGTCAGGCCCGTATTGATGCTGCCGTCAAAGCCGAGAAAGCCGAGCGCGCCCGCATACCAGCGGCGCGATGAGCGCTCATGATCCTCGACGAACTGCATCGCCCACAGCTTCGGCGCACCGGTGACGGTAACCGCCCATGCATGGGTGAGAAAACCGTCCAACGCATCGAAGCCAGGACGCAGCATGCCTTCGACATGATCGACGGTGTGGAACAGCTTCGAATAGGTTTCGATCTGCCGCCGCGCCAGTACCTTGATCGTGCCCGGCTCGCAGACACGCGCCTTGTCGTTGCGGTCGACGTCGGTGCACATGTTCAGCTCGAATTCGTCCTTCTGCGAATTGAGCAGTTCCTGAATCTGCTTGGCGTCGCTGATGGCGTCCACGCCGCGCGCGATGGTGCCGGAGATCGGACAGGTCTCGATCCGCTTGCCATCGGAACGCACGAACATTTCCGGCGACGCGGCGACCAAAAACTCGCCGTCGCCGAGATTGATCAACGCGCCGTACGGCGACGGATTGATCTTGCACAGGCGCTGGAACACCTCCGCCGGAGTGCGCTCGCAGGGTTCGGCGAACAACTGTCCCGGCACGGCTTCGAACAGATCACCGCGCGCAAAGGCCTGACGCGCGGTCTCGACGGTCTGCTGATAGACGCCGGGTGCATGGTCGGCAAAGCCCTCGCGCTTCGTCCTGGCATAAACGCTTGGCGGGGTTTCGCGGCTGTGGCCCCGGGTCGACTGGCCGTTGAATGCGAACTCATAGCTCAGGATCACGCCGCGCCCGGTGGCACGGTCATAGGCCAGAATGCGGTCCGGAATGTAGAGAACGATGTCGCGCTGATCCTTCTCGCGCGCGCGCTTCTGCTGCAGGTCTTCGAACTGAAACACCAGATCGTAGGCGAATGCACCGAACAGGCCGAGCAGTCCGTCATTCGGAGAACTGAACGCCGCAATGATGTCGCGCACCAGCGAGACCACCGAGGCGCGCCGCGTGCGCTGATCCTCGTCCACCGGCGCGTCGCCGCGCAGAATATGGCCCTTGAGACGCGCTGCGCTCTTTTCGGTGATGACGGCGCACGGCTCTTTCAGAGTCTCGGCCAGAAATGCCACCAGCACCTTGCCGCGCTCGTTCAGTGCATCGATGAAGAAATCCGTACCCGTCGACTCCAACCGCAGCGGCGGATCGGAAAACCCAAGGTCGAAGCTCTCATAGCGGCCCGGCACCGTGGTGCCCGACGAGAGCACCACGCCGCGGCGGGTGTCGAGCTGATCGATCAGCCGGTCCAGCGCGGCCCCGCCGGTGAAATGCTCGACCGAGCGGGCCACATCGAGGCCGCGGGCCGTACGGTATTCGCTCTGCGCGGGAAGAGAAAAAAGGGTCCTGTTCATCTGGTCCTCTTACGAGACTTGCTGGAGGAACGCCACACAGGACAAACGAAAAGGCCGTCGCTCTGCGATGACGGCCTCGACGATTGAAAATTCATGGGAATCGCACCGGCCACCTTTAGAAGGTGCGCCACCAAAGACGGGTCGGGCTGGACAGGGTGCTCATGGCGGGCAAAACACCATCCGGCGCGGGCGAAGTCAAGACCCTGCCTGTTTGACAAAAACCGTGAGTTTCCGCTCCCCCACATCTTCCTCGATCGGAACCCAGCCTTGCCGGATATAGAACCGGCGCCTCTCCTTTTCTGCGCAGAGATAGACCCGCCTGAAATTCAGCGCGAAGGCATCGCTGGCGGCCCGCGCGACCAGCGCCGATCCGATCTCCCGCATCCGGTATTGCGGATCGACCCAGACCGCCGCCACCCAGGGCGAGTATTGCGGCCGCTCCTCAAGGTCCGAGGCGATGACCGAAGCCGTGCCGATAAAGGTCTCGTCCCGATGCGCCACCAGCGCGAACGGGATCGGCGACGCATTCATATTCTCGCGCAGACGCCCGGCGATGGTATCCGCCGGGAAGCCCCGCTCCTTCCACCATGCCCGCCAGATGCGGTCAGCAACCGCGTCGAAAAACGCTGGCTGCTGCCGCAGGTCGGAGATGGTGATGTTCATCCAAGATGTTTCTTGAAGAACTCTGTGGCGCGGCCCCAGGCCAGCTCCGCTGCCTGACGGTCGTGAACCGCCGCGCGCTCTTCGTTGACGAAGGCATGATCGGCGTCATAGCGGAACGCCTCGAAATCCTTGCCTGCGGCCTTCATCGCTTTGTCGAAGGCATCGACCGCTGCCGGTGTGCACCAGTCATCCTTGTTGGCGAAGTGCCCCTGCAGCGGAATTTTCACATCGGCGGGCTTCACTGCCTGCTCGGGCGGGATGCCGTAGAACGCGACACCCGCGGTCAATTCGGGAATTTTCGCCGCGCCGATGATGGTCACCGCGCCGCCCATGCAGAAGCCGGTGAGGCCGACCTTCGCGCCGTTGCGCTTGAGGTATTGCACAGCGCCGCGCACGTTCTGCTCGGTCGCCTCGATGAAGTTGAGCGAGTTCATCTCTTTTCCCGCCGCGTCGGCATCGTGATACGGCACCACAACGCCCTCATAGAGATCGGGGGCGAGCGCATCAAAACCCGCAACTGCAAAACGATCGACCAGACCCTTGATGTTTTCGGACAGGCCCCACCACTCCTGAATGACAACGACGCCCGGCGCGTTGCCGCGCGCGGCGTTGGCGAGATAACCCTTGGCTTCCTTGCCGTCGGGGCGCTTGAAAGTGATATTGGTGCCCATGGTGTCCTCCGATACTTTGGATGCGTTTTATACCGCGGGCGAAGCGATGCTCAAGCTCGCGATGGCTTTCTGAAGATCACGTTTGTATTGCAGGAAGTCGACGAAAATACCGTGCTCGCCGCGATCCTTCGATACGGGCCGCGCATGGAACGCCGCGATCCTGTCGCGGAAATTCGCGGTGACGTCCGCGCTTTCCTTCTGCGTCTTGATATAGGCGGCGATCAGATCGGTCTGCAATGCGCGCCCCGGCCAGCCAACGCCCGCGCCCTCCAGCAGCCCGGCCACATAAAGCCCGTTCGGCCGCGACGGAAAGATGTTGAGATACAGACGCGGCGCGTGCGCGTCAGCCTGCCAGTTCAGCTCGTTCAAGTCTTCGAGAAACGGAAACGTGATCTCGTAGCCGGTCGCCAGCAGCACGAGGTCGACCTGATCTTCCTTGCCATCGGTGAAGACAACGGTATCGCCGCGAAACTCCCTGATCGGCTTGCGCAGCGCGACGTCGCCCTGCCCCAGATGCTGCAGCACCAGCGAATTGACGATCGGCGTCCTGTCATAAAGCCGGTGCTCGGGCTTTGGCAGCCCGAACCGTTCGGGCGGACCGACCAGAAACCGCAGGATCGGCTCGTGCAGCATCGAGCGCAGGCGCTTGGGAATAATGAAGCGCTTCGGCTTGTGGTTGCCTTCGTCTGCAGGCTTGCCCGCGAGAAACTTCGGCACAAAATGATTGCCGCCGCGCACACTCCACAGCACCTCTTTGGCGCGGTGAATGGCATCGACCACAATGTCGCAGCCGGTATTGCCCATGCCGACAACCAGCACGCGCTTGCCCTCGA
>CAYOQR010000088.1:0-17750 GCA_964406155.1 uncultured Rhodospirillaceae bacterium
CGGAACGTTTCGTCCTTGAAATCGATACCCATTGTCTTCCCTCCCGTGGGGTTCGTTTGCCGCGCGCTTCTGCCGTCGCGCTTATCGGATAAGATGACGCCAGATGGCGTGACGACCAGATGGCGTGACGATATGACCGTTACAGGTCGAGCACCAGCTCCCGTCCCTTGAAGCGCGAGACGCAGACCATGATCTTCTTGCCGGCGCGGCGCTCGTCCTCGCTGAGATAGTGATCGTTATGCAGCAACTCGCCATCGAGGCTGCAGATCGCCGTCTCGCATTGGCCGCAGGCACCGCCGCGGCACAGGAAATTCGCATCCACATTGGCGGCTTCCAGCGCCTCGAGGATGCTCTGATGCTCGCCGACGGTGATTTCCTTCTTCGACTTCTGCAGCTTCACCGTGAAGGGCTGGCCCGAAGGCGGTGCCAGGAACTGCTCGGAATGGATATTCTCCACCGGCCAGCCGGCCTTGCGCGCCTTCTCGGTGATGAAATTGATCATCGCCTCGGGGCCGCAGACATAGAGATGCGTGCCGAGCGGCTGATGATTCAGCAGCGCGTCGATATCCACCATCTGCCGGTGTTCGGCATGGCAATAATTCTTCACCCGGCTGGGGCCGTAGCGTTCCAGCAATTCGCTCCAATAGGCGCCGTGCGTGCGCGAGCGGAAGCCGTAATGCAGCTCGAAATTGCCGTTGCGCGCGGCGAGCCCGTCCATCATCGCCATGAAGGGCGTGATGCCGATGCCGCCGGCGATGAAGATATGCTTGCGCCCGCCAGCGGCGACCGGGAAGAGGTTGACCGGCTGACTGATGGTCAGGACATCGCCTTCCTTGACCTGGTCATGCATGAAATGCGAGCCGCCGCGCGATTCCTCGGCCCGCAGCACGCTGATCTCCAGGTAGCCGGTATTGTCCGGCGAGGACATCAGCGAATAGGGGTTACGGTAGGTGACCGGATTGCCCGCCGCATCCTTGCCCTTCATGGTGACGACGACATGGGAACCGCCGGAGAAATGCGGCAGTTCCTGGCCGTTCGCCGGCACGAAGCGGAAGCATTTGATGGTATCGGCCACCTGCTTGATCTTGACGACCTTGACCTGCAGATCGAGATGCTTGCTCATTTAAAGATCTCCTCGACCGGCGGGACCTCGCCCGGCACTTCGGCATCGATGCACACGCCCTGAAACGCGCTGAGGCGGCGCGAGTAATGATCGCGCACCAGCAACTTCAGGCCGCAATGGCTGCAGGTCACCGGATTGGTGGTGACATGCTCGGTGATGCCCTTGCAATGGACGCAGGAGACGCGACGCGCCAGCGAGCCGCGATGCTCGGTCATGATCGAGAGATAGCTGAAACCGGCATCGGTCCCGACCTTCATCGCCTGGCCGATGAAGCCCTCGGTGCCGGCGACATAGAGCCGGAGGCCCATATGCGCCGTCGAGAGCGCCATCTGGAGGCGGGTGAGCAATGTCGGGATGGTCGGCGCCTGCCAGTAATCGCGGGCGCCGAGCGCGCGCAAGGCGGCGACATGCTTCTCGGAAGCAGAACGGGCAGCAGCCTGATCGCTGCCGCCCGTTGCCGCTACGTGAGCCGGTACATAGAGAATTTCGGTGCGCTCGAGAAATTCGGGGTCCTTGACCTCCGGCTTTTCCAGCAAGGCGAGCGCGCCCTCGCCTTCCAGCGCGAATAACTGCCGCCGCGCATGCGGGTCGATATGCAGCCCATGATATTCGGGCCGGCTCTTAATACCCGAGACCAGCATCGTAATCGTTCCTGCTTCCGCCCCCGTCCCGTCCCTCACCTGAACGGCCCGGCGGCCTGCTCTTCACGCCCGCGCCGCCACCCGTTACGGCACGGTAAAACATTATACCCGGTGTCCCGGATGCTTCCATCGCGGCGGCGCCATCCGGCGGGAACGGCCCGTTCATGGGTATCTTGTCCATGAACGGGCCCGTTGCCACGGGATGCGTCCCGATGCGACCTCAGCCGACGGCGGTCCGCTTCTTCTTTTCCGGATCGTCGAAGGTGATGGTGTGGGCGATGGCGCTGGCCTTGACGTTCTTGCCACGCAGTTCCAGCTTATGGCCCTGCTTGGCCACCGCCGTGTCGAGACGGGCGATCGCCATGGAACGCTTGGTCAGCTTGGAATAGGACGGGCAGGTCACGACGCCGACCTTCTTGCCGTCGGCCCAGACCTCGTCGCCGATATCGCACATCTTGTCGGCATCGATCAGCATGCCGAAGATCTTGAAGCGCTCCTTGCCCTTCAGGCGGGCATGTTCCTCGGCGCCACGGAAGCCGGTCTTGCCCGGGCTGACCGTGAAATCGAGGCCAAGCTCCCACAGCGAATCGCCGGGGCCTTCATTCGCGAAGGGATACATCTGCGAATTGTCGTAGGGGTAGAACAGCAGGTAGCTTTCGACGCGCAGCAGATCGAGCACGCTGAAGCAGACCGGCATGATGCCCATGTCCTTGCCCTCGGCCAGGATCGTGTCCCAGACCTTGTGGGCATCCTGGCCACGGACGAAGATTTCATAGCCGCGCTCGCCGGTATAACCGGTGCGCGAGATCATCACCGGCGCGCCGAAGAGCTGGGTCTGCATGTGATGGAAGTAGCGCAGGTCGCGGATGCCCGGCACGTGCTTCGCCAGGAAATCGACCGCCACCGGGCCCTGCAGCGACAGATCGTGCAGATCGTCGTCGAACAGGACGGCGCAGTTGCGGCCCTGGGCCTGCTTCACCACTTCCTCGAAGCCGCTGCCCGAGCCGTGCACCAGCATCCAGGAATTGGGGCCGTTACGATAGACGATGCAGTCATCGGTGAAGTGGCCGCGCTCGTTCAGCATGCAGGCATAGACCGACTTGCCGGGATAGAGCTTGCTGACATCGCGGGTGGTGATGTAATCGAGAATATGAATGGCATGCGGGCCGACCAGGTGAATCTTCTTCAGGCCCGAGACGTCCATCAGGCCGGCCTTGGTGCGGACGGCGACATGCTGATCCAGGATGTCGTGATCGTAAGTCCAGGCCGTGCCCATGCCGCTCCAGTCCTCGAGCTTGGAACCCAAGGCACGATGGCGATCATTAAGTACGGAAAAGCGCCAACTCAGCGGCATTCAACCCTCCACAAGATTATTCATTTGACGAATTTTTGTTTCCCTCAAGTTAACGCCGATTCAGCAAATTGCAACCTGAATCATTGACCTGAGAGGGCCTCGGCGACGCAGCCTCTTCCCGGGCTCGATTGCGCCATAATCACCGCATCATAAAGGAAAAACCCGGGTAGTGGGGCACGCAGCGACCGGCTATTTTTGACATCTGAGCGACCAGCCCGATCGTTTCTTCCGACAGCGCTCCAACAGCCACCCGGCAACCGCGCTCCCAATCGCATACCAATCCCCGGAACAGCAACCAATTTCGGATGACATCCGTGCCGGGTAAATCGGATTGCCATGACCAGAACAGTGAGCGGCAATGAACGAAACGGCGTTCACGCGACACCCGCGACGCCCCACCTGTCACCCTCGGGCTTGACCCGAGGGTCCATGCTGACATCAAGCACGGCCTCCGCCATGGATTGCCCTGCCGACGAATGTCGGCCTACGCCGACGAGGTCAAGCCCGGCAATGACAAAGGAGAAGCCGTTACAGCGAGCGGCAATGAACGGAATGGCGTTCACGCGACACCCGCGACGCCCCACCTGTCACCCTCGGGCTTGACCCGAGGGTCCATGCTGACATCAAGCACGGCCTCCACCATGGATTGCCCCGCCGACGAATGTCGGCCTACGCCGACGAGGTCAAGCCCGGCAATGACAAGGAGAGGGCGCAGATGCTGTGCCGACGGAATGAAGACGGCCTGCCCCACTCACCCTCGACGCGCTCACCCGCGATCTGCGTGCGCCGTCAACACTGCCCGCCTCACCGCTGGCGGGTGAGTTCGACTTCCAGCATGACTTTCTCGAAGCGCAGGCGTTCGATGCGTTTGAGCAATTGACGGTTTTCTTCCTCGACGCGGTGGAGGCGTTCGACGCCGGCGGCGGAGAGGCCGTCATATTTGTCCCGCCAGCGATAGAAGGTGGCGATGGAGATACCGGCCTGGTCGCAGATGTCGCGGACGCGGCGCCCCTTGGCCGCCTGATAGAGGACATTGGCGATCTGCTGGTCGGTATCGGCCGCCGCCCCCGGCCCCTCACCGGCGGCCGTCCCGACAGGCGATTCATCGCCCGTTTCCCGATCGCTCACGTCCTGATCAACGGCGGTCCGCACCACCGTCTGCTTGCGCATGGCCAGCTCTTCGGCCATCTGCCGATCGACTGACCCGTTCCTCGTCTCCCTGTTCTTCGGCTCGTTTTTCCTGAGCTCTTGTTTTCTGCCGTCTGGACTTCCCGGTTCCGGCCGCGCCGCCGTCAGAAGCCCCGCCTCCCTCTGGCCGTTCCTTGCCCGGCCATCCTGCGTCTGATCCATCGCAGCTCCCCCTCGAAGATGCGGTGCACGGACAGCAAGGAATATTGCCGCCCGAAAGCGGCTTGCCGTCCCTGATCAACTGGCGGATTACACGACCGATCTGTCATCCGGCATGGGTCTCCGGCGCACCACATAATGCCGGGCCGTCCCGGCTATTTTTCGCCGCAGCGCGAGGTCGTCCTCGATAGCGGGACTGTATACCATCTCGGACAGCAAGGAACAAGCTTACTGACGCCACGCTGTCGTTGCACCCTGACAGTGATACCGCTCGTCAGCTAGCTGAGCCCGAGATGTGCTTTTCATCCGCTCCTGGGAATAAAGCTCCTGGAGGTGAGCTTAAGGGGGATGAGATGGAGTGGCGGCGCGTCCGTCAGCCAGCCGGCGATGAGCCACAATTTTTCCGTCCCACAGGCTTCTCTCCACGGCCTCGGCGATCTCCTTGCCGCGCCATGTTGGACTGTTACCTATGTCTCCGGTCTAATCTGTTACCTATCTAGCCGGTCTGTCCCCTCAACGTTGCCCCCTCCCCAGCCCTCCCCCGTTCCGGTGGAGGGGGCTTTCATCTAAGGGTGACACGCATCTATGGATGACATGATGCAGCGGATGACACGATGCAGCGGATAACGCCGTGCAACGATTGCGACGCCATCACCGACATGTCGTCCCCTCCACCGGAACGGGGGAGGGTTAGGGAGGGGGCATTCGTTGCGGACTTGCTCGATGGTTCGACGATATCCTGATCGGACAGCGCCCGGGCAAGCCCGGCAATGCCAGCGAAATATGCCGATGAAAAACTTTGACGCCTGATGAAACGCGCCGCCGTGCCGCATCAACGCACTTACCGCGATGCAGCAATGCGTCGATGCAGAAATGTATAGGTGCGATGACTTTATTGTCGTTGCCTGCCCGGCATCGGACTCTAAGCTGGCGCGCATTGCAGGTAGCCGGAGGGTCGTGACGGATGATTCCCACCATCGATATCGCCGCTTTGTTCGACGATGCCAATCAGGCGAGCAATCCGGCACGGGATCAGGCGGCGCGCGATCAAGCCGACCGGGCCATCGCCGCCGCCGCGACGGAGATCGGCTTCATGCTGGTGAGCGGCCTGCCGGCGAGCGTGCCGGTGACGCCGGCGGGGCTGCAGGAGCTGAAGCGGATCTTCGCGCTGCCGCCGGACCAGCTTCGGCATCTGTGGCGGCAGAAATTCGATCCGGCGCGGCCCAATGTCTATCGCGGCTGGTTCCCGCTGCAACAGGGGCATCAGACCTATAAGGAAGGCATCGACATGGGGCCGGATGTCGCCCATGGCGCGGCGGTGGTGGATGATGCCGATCCCTTGCGCGAGACCACACCGCTGCCGCCGGAAGAGGCCCTGCCCGGCTGGCGCGCGGCCATCGCAGCCTATTACCGGGGCATGGAGCTGACCGGGCGGGTGCTGATGCGCTCCATCGCCCGGGGCCTCGGCCTCGACGAGCGGATCTTCGACGATGCCTTCACCGGCGGTGTCTCGACCTTCCGGCTGATCCATTATCCGGTGCGCCCGGCCGGCAGCGAGCCCGTCGCCAGCGGGCCGGAGCTCTGGGTGGAGCATAATGGCGAACGGCTCAATCTGAGCGGCGCGGCGCATGTGGATTCCGGCCTCGTCACCCTGCTGGCCCAGGACGGCGTTTCCGGCCTGCAGGCCAGGATGCACGACGGCACGCAAAATGATGGCATCTGGGTCGACGTGCCGCCGATGGCAAACACCCTGGTGGTCAATTTCGGCAAGCTGCTGCAGCGCTGGAGCGGCGGGCGCATCAAGGCGACCGAGCACCGCGTCGTCAGCTATGGCACCGAACGCTATTCCATCCCCTTCTTCTACGAGCCCCGCGTCGACGCGGTGATCGCGCCGCTGCCCATAACGGCATTCCCCTCAACATCGACCGCGCCCACGCCGCCCGTCAACGCAGCCAGCAAACCGGCCGGCAAATCCGCAGCCAAATCGGATTTCGCGCCCTTCCTCTATGGCGACTTCGTCTGGGCCTCGACGACGAAATTCGTCGAATTCCTCGGCATGGAGCATCTGCGCCCGCCGCGCGGCAATCCGATCTCATAGGCATCCGCTTAAACCGATCCCCTCCCCATCCGTCTCGCGCGCGTGGGTCTGACCGCATGGTCAGAGATGTGCCGTGACGAGAGACACGCCATCATCCAAGACACGCAAGCATGCGTCCCGCCCCATCGCTGCTCACATAAAACGGGTATCAATCCGCGTGCGTGCCCGTCGCGGCGACCTATCCCTGAAGAGAGATAGGCCGCGCGAAACGAACATCGTACCCTGCTGAAAACGAACATCGACGGCGGGACGCGCGAAACCGGTTTCAAGCTGTACACGGCTTATTGAAATGTGCCGGACCTCGCATTAGGGTCACTGCCCACGGAAAAAGATCACAGAGCAAAACGCGGGAGAACCACATGTGGCGCGAGATCGCGCCCGATGCCCAGCTCGATGTCACCATCGACGGCTATCGGGTCGTTACCTATAGTTTCGGATCGGGCAGCTCCGGATCGGGCAGTTCCGGATCGAATGGGGAAACGCTGCTCCTGTTGAATGGCGGGCCGGGCCTCCCCTGCGATTATCTGCGCGAGGCGCATTCCTGCCTGACGGATGACGGTTTTCGCGTCGTCACCTTCGATCAGTTGGGCACCGGCAAATCCGACCGCCCCAACGACGAGAAATTGTGGAACATCACCCGCTATGTCGCGGAAGTGGAAACCATCCGCCGGAAGCTGGACCTCGGCAAGGTCCATCTGCTCGGCCATTCCTGGGGCGGCTGGCTGGCGATCGAATATGCGCTGACCCATCCCGAGGCCTTGCGCACGCTGATCCTCGAGGACACCGTCGCCGACATGCCCCATCTCGTCAGCGAGCTCAACCGCCTGCGCGCGGCGCTCGGCTCCGAGACGGTCGCCATGATGCAGCGCCACGAGGCCGAGGGCACCATCAACCATCCGGAATATCTGGCGGCGATCACCATCCTCAATTACCGCCATGTCTGCCGCCTGGATGAATGGCCGGCGCCGGTCAAGCGCTCGCTCGACGACTGGAACATGGGCCCCTATGTGACCATGCAGGGGCCGAACGAGTTCCTCTATACCGGCAATCTCAAGGACTGGAACCGGGTGCCCGACCTGCACAAGATCGCCGTGCCGGTCCTCATCACCACCGGCCAGCATGACGAGCTGACACCGGCCTGCGCGCTGCGCATGAAGCAGAACCTGCCCAAGGCGGAACTGCATTGCTTCCCCAACAGCTCGCATATGCCCTTCTACGAGGAGCCGCACGCCTATTACCCGGTGCTGCGCGACTTCCTGAAACGCCATCGGGCGAAGTGAGACGGAGCCAAGTGACGATGGTGGCCGCGACCGACGGCGCCACGCGGAGCGCGGCATTCCCCCTCACCCCAACCCTCTCCCGCCCTGCCGACGAATGTCGGCCTGCGCCGACAGAGGGGCGAGGGAGATTCTTGGACATCGCATATGCTCCCTCGCCCCGCTCGCGGGGAGAGGGTCGGGGTGAGGGGCCGCAGCACGATGGCAAAGACGAACCTCCCCTCATGACAAATCACCAAACATAGTACGGAGCGCGATCCATGCCCGATAGCCAGCAACCGGACGAGCGGCACGGCGAGTTTCTTGCCAATGGTTTCCGGGCCTGGGACGACCGGCCGGCGGACGAGACCCATGAGATCAAGCTGGCGGACGGCCATAAGGTCGTCGCCTATTCCTATGGCAGCGGCGACGAGGTGCTGTTCCTGCTGAACGGCGGTCCCGGCCTGCCTTGCAACTATCTGCGCGATCCGCATGTGCCGCTGGCCGAGCACGGCTACCGCATCGTCACCCATGACCAGCTCGGCACCGGTGCCTCGGATCATCCGGAAGACTTGTCGCTCTGGACCCTGGAGCGCTATGTCGCCGAGGTCGAGGCGGTGCTGGCGGCACTCGATTTGAAGAAGGTGCATTTCCTCGGCCATTCCTGGGGTGGCTGGTGCGGCATCGAATGGGCGCTGACCCATCCCGCCCGCGTGAAGTCGATGATCTGGGCCAATACCTGCGCCGATATCCCGCATCTGATGCGGGAGATCGACGCCCTGCGCGATGCCCTCGGCAGCGAGACGGTCGCCATGATGCAGCGCTATGAGGCGCTGGGGCATTACGATCATCCGGCCTATGCGGCGGCGGTGACTTTGCTCGATCATCGGCATATCCGCCGCCTGCCCTATCGCCCGAAGCCCTCGGCGGAATCAAAGGCCGGCTTCAATCCGGCGATCTATATGCAGGTCCAGGGGCCGAACGAATATCATTATATCGGCAGCATCTGCGACTGGAACCGCGTGCCCGACCTCCACCGCCTGACCCAGCCCTGCCTGATTATCAACGGCCAGCACGACGTGCTCACCCCCGCCTGCGGCCGGCGCATGAAAGAAGCGATGAAACAGGCGGAGATCAGGATCTTCGCCAACAGCTCGCATTCCCCCTTCTACGAAGAGCCGGAAGCCTATCGCGCGACCCTGCTCGATTTCCTGGATCGGCATCGGGGATGAGTGGGATGAGTCATAGTCGCAGCGCGCGCCCATACTCTGCTGTCACCCCCGGGCTTGACCCAGTCGGCGCAGGCCGACATTCGTCGGCGGGGGTCCATGACAAAAGCAGTGCGCGGCCTCAGCCATGGATTGCCGGGTCAATCCTCGGGTCGAGCCCGAGGACAGGTCCGGCAATGACAAGCGAGACGGCGTGGTCGTTGTGCGAGACCGGGCAATCCATGCATACCCTCCCCCAACCGCACTGACCGCCGATGCATCGCTTTCGCTTCATCCTCTTCCGCCCGCTGCAGCTCATTCCCGTGTTGTTCGGCATCAGCGTGATCACCTTCGTGCTGGTGCGCTCCATTCCCGGCGATCCGGCGCGCATCCTGCTCGGCACCAAGGCGACGGCGGAGGCGGTTGCCCGCATCCGGGCGCAATACGGCCTCGATGAGCCGCTCTGGCTGCAATATCTCTATTTCGTCAAGAACCTGCTGCATGGCGAGATGGGGAAATCCATTCTCTACAAGACCCAGGTTCTCGGCCTGGTGGTCGACCGCATCATGCCGACCCTCAGCCTGGTGATCGGCAGCGTGATCCTGTCGCTGCTGATCGCCGTGCCGCTCGCCGCCATCGCCGCCACGCGGCGCGGCCGCTGGATCGATCACGTGATCCGCCTCGCCTCCACCGCCGGGCTCGGCTTTCCGGCTTTCTGGCTCGGCATCATGCTGATCATCCTCTTCAGCATTCGCCTCGACCTCTTCCCCGTCTCCGGCTATGGCGATACCTGGGACGACCGGCTGCATCACCTGGTGCTGCCCTGCCTGACCGTCGCCCTCGCTCTCTCCGCCGTCGTCGCCCGCAGCCTGCGCTCCGGCATGATCGCCGAAGCGGCCTCGGATTACGTCCAGGCGGCACGGGCCAAGGGCCTGCCGGACACCTCGATCTTCTGGCGCCATGTGCTGCCGAATTCCATCGTGCCGACCATCAACCTGCTGGCCATCAATATCGGCTGGCTGATCGGCGGCACGGTGGTGATCGAGACGGTCTTCTCCATCCCCGGCATCGGCCAGTTGCTGGTCCGCGCCATCTTCACCCGCGATTACATGGTGGTGCAGAGCATCACCCTGGTCTTCGCCATCGCCACCGTGGCGCTCAATTTCCTGTCCGACATCCTGACCGTCGCGATCGATCCGCGGATCAAGCTATGACCACAGCAGCGCCTTCTCCAGCCCCGGCACCAATTCCATTGCAAACCTCCCGCTTCAACTGGCTGCCCCGCTTCGGCCGCTATTTTGGCAGGGGGCCCTTCCCGCTTTATGCCGGGCTCGGCATCATTGGCGCCTGGGTGCTGGTGGCATTGCTGGCCCCCTGGATCGCGCCTTACGATCCGATCACCCAGCATCTCGATGTCACCCTGCAGGGACCCAGCCTCGCCCATCCCTTCGGCACGGATAATTTCGGCCGCGACGTGCTGAGCCGCGTCATGTGGGCGGCGCGCATCGATCTGCAGATGGGCATCCTCGGCGTGGTCTTCCCCTTCATCATCGGCACCACCGTCGGCTCGCTCGCCGGCTATTTCGGCGGCTGGGTCGATGCCATCTTCATGCGGGCGCTGGATGTGGTGCTGGCCTTCCCGTTCCTGGTGCTGATGCTCTCCATCATCTCGATCCTGTCGCCGGGGCTGATCAGCTTCTACATCGCCATGGCGCTGGTCGGCTGGGTTTCCTATGCGCGCCTGATCCGCGCCCAGATGCTGGTCCTCAAGAACAGCGAATTCGTCATCGCCGGCAAGAGCCTCGGCTTCAGCCATGCGCGCCTGATGTTCAAGCATATCCTGCCCAATTCCATCACCGCCTCGATCGTCTTCTCGATGTCCGACGTGGTGCTGGTGGTCCTCACCGGGTCCTCGATCAGCTATCTCGGTCTCGGCGTGCAGCCGCCGACGGCGGAATGGGGCGTGATGATCGCCGAAGGCCAGAACTTCCTTTCCCAGGCCTGGTGGATCACCACCTTTCCCGGCCTCGCCATCGTCGTGATGGCCTTCGGCTTCAGCCTGCTGGCCGACGGGCTCGGCGAAAAGCTGGGAGTGCGGGAATGAGCACCGCCGGCATGACTGCTCCTATTCTGAGCGTGCGCGATCTGGTGGTCGCCACCAAACCGCGTGACGGGCAAAGCAACACCATCGTCGACGGCGTCTCCTTCGACCTGCAGCCGGGCCAGGTGCTGGGCCTGGTGGGCGAAAGCGGCTCCGGCAAGACCGTGACCTGCAGGGCGCTGATGCGCCTGCTGCCGAACCAGAGCCTCGGCATCCGCGCGGGGTCCATCAATCTCCTCGGCCAGGACATCGTGCCGCTCGACGAGGCGGCGATGTGCCGGTTGCGCGGCAGCAAGATCGGCATGATCTTCCAGAACCCGACCAGCCATCTTGATCCGGTCATGCGGATCGGCGAGCAGATCGCCGAGAGTATCCGCTTCCACGAGGGCGCCTCGCGCCGCGACGCGAAAGCGAAGGCGGTCGATCTCCTCCGTCAGGTCGGCATTCCCGATCCGCAACGCCGGGTCGATAACTTCCCGCACGAATTTTCCGGTGGCATGCGCCAGCGAGCGATGATCGCGACGGCGCTCGCCTGCAACCCGGCGGTGCTGATCGCCGACGAGCCCACGACCGCGCTGGATGTCACGGTGCAGGCGCAGATCCTGCGGCTGCTCCTGGACCTGCGCGACCAACGCGGCCTCGCCATGATCCTGATCACCCACGATCTCGGCGTCGTCGCCCAGACCTGCGACGCCATCGCCGTCATGTATGGCGGCCGCCTCGCCGAGGTCGGGCCGAAGCGCGAGCTCCTGCGCGAGCCGCGCCATCCTTATACAGCACGGCTGATCGCCTGCCAGCCAGCGGCCTCGGCGGGCGGTAACGGATTGCTGCCCAGCATCCCCGGCCAGCCGCCCAGCGTGAACGCCTTCCCCAGCGGCTGCCGCTTCCATCCGCGCTGCGCTCTCGCGATCGACGCCTGCCGCGCCGAGCGACCCGCCTTGCGCGAGATGAAGCCCGGCCACCTCGCCGCCTGCCACCGGGCCGAAGAGGTGCGGGCGGAGGGGGTTCGGGCATGATGATGGATCGCATGACGATGCTTGACGTCACGGCAGCGGCCCCCTCACCCCGACCCTCTCTCGCCCCGCCGACGAATGTCGGCCTACGCCGACAGAGGGGAGAGGGAGCGCTGTTGCCAACAACGCACGATGCTTACGCCTTCTCCTCTGTCACCCCCGGGCTTGACCCGGGGGTCCATGACAAATGCCGTGCTCTGCCTCTGCCATGGATTGCCGGGTCAAGCCCGGCAATGACAACCGTGAGAATGTGGGCGCTGTGCCAGATAAGCGACGGCGAGGCCATCGACACGCAGGAGAACCAAACGTGAGTGAACCGCTGCTCCGGGTCGAGGATCTGAAGGTGCATTTTCCGGTGGGCGGCTTCGCCATTCCCGGCACGGCGAAGCGCCTGGTGCGCGCCGTCAATGGCGTCTCCTTCGAGCTCAAGCGCGGCGAGACCCTGGGCCTCGTCGGCGAGAGCGGCTGCGGCAAGAGCACGCTGGGCCGCGCCATCCTGCATCTCAACGACATCACCGGCGGCAAGGTGACGTTCGACGGCGCCGATCTCTCAACCAGGCGCGCCGCCGATATCCATAAATTGCGCCGCGAGGCGGCGATGATCTTCCAGGATCCCTATAACTCGCTGAGCCCGAAGCAGTCGATCGGCGAGACCCTGGCCGAGGTCCTGCGGGTCCAGCGCAAGGTGCCGGCGGCGCAAATCGAGGCGCGGGTGCGTGACCTCGCCGCGCTCGTCGGCCTCAATCCCGACCTGCTCGGCCGCAAGCCCTCGACGCTCAGCGGCGGGCAATGCCAGCGCGTCGGCATCGCCCGGGCGCTGGCCATCGATCCGCAGCTCGTCATCGCCGATGAATGCGTGGCGGCTTTGGACGTTTCGATCCAGGCGCAGATCATCAATCTGCTGATCGAGCTGAAGCGCAAGATGAACCTGTCGCTGATCTTCATCGCCCACGATCTCGGCGTGGTGCGGCGGCTCTGCGACCGGGTGGCGGTGATGTATCTCGGCCGCATCGTCGAGATGGGGCCGGTGGAGGAGATCTTCAGCGCGCCGAAGCATCCCTATACCGCCGCCTTGATCCGCGCCATTCCCGAGATCGATCCCGACAAGGCCCTGCCGGAACAGCCTTTGGGCGGCGAGCCGCCGAGCCCGCTGCATCTGCCGGCGGGTTGTGCCTTCCATCCGCGCTGTCCGGCGGCAATGGATCAATGCCGTCACGGTTCGGCACCGGCGGACCGGGTTTTCAAGGAAGCCGGAGGGGATGACCGCCACGTCGCCTGCCATCTTTATCCGGGGTCCGGGCCGGCAGCCGGATCATCAACTGTCCAACACTGACTGACCACCACTGACTGAACATGCATCACATATCGACAGGAGGGGAACCATGAACAAAATTCGACTGAGGGGTGTTTGTGCAGCGGCGCTGCTGAGCGCCATGACCTTGAGCGGCACGGCCTTGCTGGGCATCGATCCGGCGCTGGCCGACAATGTGCTGACCATCGGCCGCCGCGAGGACGGCACCACGATGGATCCGATCAAGTCGTCGCAGAATGTCGACTTCTGGGTCTATGGCAATATCTATGACGTGCTGGTGCGCGTCGACAAGACCGGCACCAAGCTGGAGCCGGGCCTCGCGCAAGGCTGGGACGTCTCGCCGGACGGCAAGGTCTATACCTTCCATATGCGCGACGCGAAATTCTCCGACGGCTCGCCGATCACCGCCAAGGACGCCGCCTTCACCCTGACCCGCATCCGCGACAACAAGGAATCGTTGTGGCAGCAGATGTATTCGGTGATGAAGACCATCGAGGCCAAGGATGACCACACCCTGGTCGTCACTCTGTCCGAACCCTCGGCGCCGTTCCTCGCCTCGCTCGCCAATCCCAGCGCCTGCGTGGTCTCGGAAAAGGCCGTGACCTCGGAAGGCGAAGAGGCCTATGGCAACAAGCCGGACGTCACCTCCGGCGCCTTCACGGTCGCCGAATGGGATCGTGGCGACAAGGTCATCATGAAGAAGAACCCGAATTTCTGGGAAGCCGATAAGGTGAAACTGGACGGCATCCAGTGGATCTCGGTGCCCGACGACAACACCCGCATCCTGAAGGTGCAGGCCGGCGAATTGGACGCGGCGATTTTCGTGCCCTTCTCCCGCGTCGCCGAGCTGAAGAAGGACCCCAATCTGAAGCTGACGACCGACCCGTCGACCCGCGAGGACCATCTGCTGATCGAGCATGAGCACGGCGCGCTCGCCAAGAAGGAAGTGCGCCAGGCGCTGGATTTCGCCATCGACAAGAAGTCGATCGTCGATACCGTCACCTTCGGCATCGGCACCATCGCCAATTCCTACGTCCCCAAGGGCAGCCTCTATTACTATGCCGACAACCTGCAGCGGCCCTATGATCCGGCCAAGGCCAAGGAGCTGCTCGACAAGGCCGGCGTCAAGGACCTGAAGCTGAACTATCTGGTCGATACCGGCAACGAAGTGCAGGAACAGGTCGCCATCCTGGTGCAGCAGCAATTGGCCAAGGTCGGCGTCACGGTCAATATCCAGAAGGCCGATCCCAGCTCGACCTGGCAGATGGAGGTCGACGGCAATTACGACCTGGCGCAGAACTACTGGACCAATGACGTCATCGATCCGGACGAGAAGACGTCCTTCGTGCTCGGCCACGATTCCAACATGAATTACATGACCCGCTACAACAACCCGCATGTCAAGGAACTGGTCGCCCAGGCGCGGGTCGAGATGGATCCGAAGAAGCGCGAGGCGATGTATGTCGAATTGCAGAAGACGGCGAAGGACGACGTCAACTGGATCGACCTCTATTACAGCCCCTATATCAACGTCACCCGGAAGAACATCGACGGCTTCTACCAGAACCCGCTCGGTCGCTTCTTCATGGAAGACGTGGTGAAGCATTGATGGCATGATGCCTTGATGTGGAGCGCGACATCTTCGCGCGGCACGAAACGGCCGGGGCAACCCGGCCGTTTTTCTTTTTGAGGGGTGGCAGTAGTACCTGAGGCAGTCCCCCCACCCTAACCCTCCCCCGCAAGGGGGGAGGGAACATAGCGATTCTTTTCAAACCCTTTCAAACATTGTTCGGTCGTAGAGCCGGCAAACAGCTTCGCCATCAGCTGGCACTTTTCATCCCTCCCCCTTGTGGGGGAGGGTTAGGGTGGGGGACTCTCGATGACGGTCCATATCTCTCCCCGAATTGTCGCGCTGAGGTGCTGGCAACCGAATCAGCGAATCCCCCCTGGCACGATGCACGAATGTCACGTGCCGTATCGGCTGACGGCAGTCGCAAGTAAGTTGACGCCGAGCTAGCGACGAGACGCCGCGGCATCGGACATATGAGAGGAAAATCCCACTTCGGTTTCCAGATCGGCGCTGAGCTGTCGCCAATCTGTCAAGTACTCCCTCCAGAGCCCGCGCGGATCTCCGGATCGATGGCGGAACGGCCTTGCCGGCGCACTCAAGTACAACGACAGGTGCAAGAATCATGACTCGTCGCCAGCACCTTGTCAGGCCCCGCAGGCCATTGTGTCGCCATATTTCCATGCGGGTGAGCGGATGAACCAGTCTTTCAGTACTTCGTCTTTGGCAGGCGCGCGGGGTGGCGCGTTGCCGGACACCGTCGATCTATCGGAGGCGGCGGCCTCGTCGCCCGGCGCGTCTTTCCGCGCCCATCGCAGTGCACATATGCTGGGCCTGCCGCTCGCGCTCTGGTTCTTCCTGCTGGTCCAGGCCGTCGCCTGGGTGGTCACGCCGGCCTTGCTCAACAGCGCGCCCGTGCTCAACACCGCCGAAATCGGCATGTGGGGCCATGAATGGTTCTGGGTCAACTACAAGCACCCGGCCCTGCCTTCCTGGTCCATGGCGCTGGCCTATGGGGTCTTCGGCGTGCGCGACTGGGTGCCGTTCTTCGTCTCGCAGGTCTTCATCTGCGCCACCTATGTCTTCGTCTTCCTGCTCGGCCGCGATCTCCTGGGCGAGCGGCGCGCCTTGGCCGGTACGCTGCTGCTGGCCGGCCTCACCTTCTTCACCCTCGCCGGCCTGAAGTTCAATCACAACATCGCCCAGTTTCCTTTCTGGGCCGCCTTCGCCTTCGGACTCTGGCGCGCCTCCGAAACCAACAAGCTGTCCTGGTGGGCCTTCGCGGCCGCCATCGCGGCCCTCGGCCTCTATGCCAAGTTCTCCTCGGCGATCCCGATCGCCTTCGGCTGCGCCTGGATCGTCGGCGATCCCCGGACGCGCGCGCATCTGCGCAGCGCAGCGCCGTTTCTTGCCTTGGCGCTGTTCCTGCTGATGATGGCCCCCCTCGCCTATGAACTGGTCCGGATCAATTTCCTCCCCTTCAAATGGGTGAGCGACGAATCCGAAGGCAAGGGTCTCTCGACCGTCCAGTTCATGCTGGGCCAGCTCCCGGTCATCGCCGGCTTCGTTCTCCTCGCCGTGGCGAGCGGATTTCTGAGACGGCGCAAAGCAATCGCCCCCGGTGCCATTGATCAGGGTGCCATTGATCAGGACGACACCGCTCAGGACGCCGCCTCTGGCGAAGCGGTTCCGGGTGACCGCCGCCGCCTGATGTACCTGCTGGTGATGGGCGCCGGCCCGCTGGTCCTGATCGAGCTGATGAGCGTCTTCGCCAAATTGCGCGTCGACTGGCTGATGCCGGCCTTCAATTTCAGCGGCATGCTGCTCGTCGCCGCCTGCCCGCGCGCCGCCGTCACGCGGCGCCGGCTGCAACGCCTCACCCTGATGGCGATGACGGTCTCGGTCGCGGTCGCCGCCGGTTATGGTGGCTGGACCCTTTATGGCCTCTACCACCACAAAAAGCCGACGGTGGGCCTCTATCCGATGGCGGTGATCTCCGACCGCTTCCAGGCGCTGTGGCAGACGAAGACCGATCACCCGCTGCGGATCGTCGGCGGCGATCACTTGGCCGCGTCGCTGGTGGGCCTGCCCGCTCCCGAAGCGCCGCTGCTCTTCGCTCATCTGGACCCCATCATGTCGTCTCCGACCCTGACGCCGGCGCGCGTCGCCCATGACGGCGTGCTGGTGCTGTGGCGGACCGATACCGGCTGGCAGCCGACGCCGGAGATGCTGGCCGGCCACGATCACGGCACCGAAAGCTTCAGTTGGTCGCCCAATCCCGACGCCCATCCGATCGAGATCGGCTGGTTCATCATCCCGCCGCAATCCTAGCAGGAAGGGATCTCTCCATGCGCCCGCTCCTTCTCTCGGACACACCGGACAGCCAGCGCCTGCCCATTGCCCCTCATGCCGCCGCTCCTCACACCGCCGCCCATCCTGCCGATCTCCATCAGCAGGTCGAGGCGAAGCGGAGCGAGACCGGCCTGACGGAAATTTCGCTGATCGTGCCGGTCTATAACGAGGCCGAGGCGATCCCGGCTTTCCTCGCGGCGACCGGCAAGGTCCTCAAGCCCCTGGAGCCGGATTACCGCTTCGAGATCGTCTTCATCAATGACGGCAGCCGCGACAAGACCCTCGATGTCCTGATCGCCGCGCAGGAGCACGATCCGCGCGTGGTCGTCGTCGATCTCTCACGCAATTTCGGCAAGGAAGCGGCGTTGACCGCCGGCC
>CAYOQR010000089.1:0-17378 GCA_964406155.1 uncultured Rhodospirillaceae bacterium
CGACCGGCACATGGGTGGCGTGATAGGCCAGGATATCCGCCGCCATCAGCACCGGATAGGTATAGAGCCCGACGGAGGCGTTTTCGCGGTCCTTGCCGGCCTTGTCCTTGAACTGGGTCATGCGGTTGAGCCAGCCGATCCGGGCCACGCAATTGAGGATCCAGGCCAGTTGCGCATGCGCCCGGCACTGGCTCTGCGGGAAGATGATCGAGTTCTTGGGGTCGATGCCGGCGGCGATGAAGGCGGCGGTCACCTCGCGGATCGCCTGGCGCAAAGCCTGCGGTTCCTGCCAGAGGGTGATCGCATGCAGATCGACGATGCAGAAGATGCTCTCCATCTCATGCTGCATCCGCACCCAGTTGCGGACCGCGCCGAGATAGTTGCCGAGATGAAGATTGCCGGTCGGCTGGACGCCGGAAAAAATGCGATTCATTGGGTTTGGACCCCCAAATTCCCGAGAAAACTGGCTCCCGGCGGGGATTCCCGCCGGCGCCCTGGGTTATTGCCGTCGCGTTAGCATTTCGCAAGGCTTTTCATGCCCTTGGCGCCGGCGGCAGTGGCAATTTCCTGACAGCAGCCTATTGAAACTGGGGCCCGGTGTCCTATTATCTAAGACGCAGGCGTACAGAGTGCCTGCCACCTATGGAACAGGGAGTGAACACGATGGTCGCCGGACCGAATCGCGAGTATGTAACCCGCACACAGGCCCAGGCGGTCGAGCTTGATGCCGGCCTGCGCAGCTATATGCTGAAAATTTACAATTACATGGCCGCCGGCTTGGCGCTGACCGGTTTGACGGCTTACGGCGTGTTCGCCAGTGCCGAGACTCATCCGCAGATCCTGGAGACCGTGCTGCGTCTGCAGTGGGTCCTGATGCTCGGCACGCTCGGCCTCGTCTTCTGGCTCAGCTTCGGCATCCGCCGGATGTCCGCCGGTGCGGCGCAGATGTCCTTCTGGGCCTATGCCGTCCTGAACGGTCTCTGGCTGGTTCCGATCTTCCTGGTCTACACCCAGACCTCCATCGCCCGCACCTTCTTCATCAGCGCCGCGACCTTCGCCGCGATGAGCCTCTACGGCTATACGACGAAGCGTGACCTGACCGGCATCGGCAACTTCCTGTTCATGGGCCTGATCGGCATCGTGATCGCCGGCCTCGTCAACATCTTCCTCGCCAGCTCGGGCCTCAGCTTCGCGATCTCGATCCTTGGCGTGCTGATCTTCACCGGTCTGACCGCTTATGACTCGCAGAAGATCAAGGAGATGTATTTCGAAGGCGACGACAGGGAGACCTATGGCAAGAAGGCGGTGATGGGTGCCCTGACACTCTATCTCGACTTCATCAACCTCTTCCTCATGCTGCTGCGCTTCGTCGGCGACCGCCGCTAAGCAAGACAGAACCAATCGAACCGGGGCCCCAGCGGGCCCCGGTTTTTTTGTGCCCGCATTTCGGGTCCGCATTTGCCAGCGATCGGGACATCTGGCATCGCCGCGCAACAGCCGCTAGTCTGCCCCCGCGCGTTGCCGCGCAGCCATTTAGAAATCCGTCAAGAATCCCCGGGGAGGATGTTTCATGTACACGCTGTATTATTCGCCGGGCACGGCCTCGATGTCGCCGCAGGCGGTGCTCGAGGAAATCGGTGCGCCCTACAAGCTGGAACTCGTCGACACCGCCAAGGGCGACCATCAGCAGCCGGCCTATCTCAAGCTCAACCCGGCCGGTAAGGTACCCACCATGGCCCTGCCCGACGGCACCGTGATGGCGGAGTCAGCCGCCATGTGCATCCTGCTGGCCGATCTCCATCCGGAGGCAGGTCTCGCCCCGGCGCTCACCGATCCGGCGCGCGCCACCTATCTGCAATGGTTCCTGCATCTGACCAATACGCTGCAACCGGCAGATCTGCGCTTCTATTACTGCGACCGCTACACCGCCGATGCCGATTCCGCCGGTGTGCGTGCCCGCGCGACCGAGGAGATTGTCGCGACCTGGGGCCGCATCGACCGGCATCTCGCTGCCAAGGGCCCCTATCTGCTGGGCGATCGGTACAGCGCCGCCGACATCTTCTGCTACATGCTCTCGAGCTGGCAGGATAGCTGCCCGGATCTCAACACCCGTTTCCCGCATGTGAAGAAGCTGGCCGATCTGGTCGCCGCCCGGCCGGCGGTGCAGCGCATGCTGAAAAGCAACGGCTGACCGACGGCACCGATCTTCATGACCACGCCGCGCGACATCATCGCCTTCTGGTTTTCGCCCCAGGCGCGCCCCCTCTGGTTCGAGAAGGACAAGGCCTTCGACGACGAGATCCGGGGGCGCTTCGGCGCGGCGGTGCATGAAGCGCAGCAGGGCGGGTTCGAGGCATGGCGCCAATCGCCGGAAGGCGTGCTGGCGCTGCTCCTCATGCTGGACCAGTTTTCCCGCAACATCCATCGCGGGACGGCCAAGGCCTTCATCGGCGATATCCGCTGCCGGGAGATCGCCGCCCGCGCGGTGGCCCAGGGCTATGACCGGCGGTTCGGTTTCGAGGAGCGATGCTTCTTCTATCTGCCCTTCGAGCATAGCGAGGAGATCGCGGATCAGGACCGCGCCGTCGTCTTGTTCGGCATCCTGCTCGATCAGGCCCCGCCGGACCGTCATCAGGTCGCAACCGAGCTGCTCGATTACGCCCACCGGCACCGTCAGGTGATCCGGCGTTTCGGCCGCTTCCCGCACCGCAATGTCGCCCTCGGCCGGGCCACCACCGAGGCCGAGGCCGCTTTCCTCAAGGAACCGGATTCCTCCTTTTAAACCGTTGCACCGTCACGCCGGCTGCGGCGGATGGGCCTGCTGTGGCAGATGGATGGTGACGGCGGTGCCGCGCTGCGGCGCGCTGGCGATCTCCAGGCGGCCGCCATGCAGTTCCACCAGTTTCTTGGAGATCGGCAGACCGAGCCCGGTCCCGGCATGAACGCCGCCGCCATCGCCGCCGCGCGTGCGGCGCGCCACCTGGCTGTCGACCTGGCCGAAGGGCTCCAATGCCACCGCCAGATCGGCGGCCGTCATGCCGATGCCGTCATCCTCGACCGTAAAGACCATCGACGGCCGCGAAATGCCATCCCGTCCTCGCGGGTCCGCCTCTTCCACCAGATGCGCCCGCACCAGGATCCGACCGCCGGTAAGGGTGAATTTGAGGGCATTGCTGAGCAGGTTCAGGAGCACCTGGCGGATCGCGCGCGCGTCGCCGATGAAGACCTCGGGCGCCTGATCGAGATCGAGCTCCAGCCGGATGCCGGCACGCGCCGCCTCGGATCGCATCAGCACCGCCACCTCCTCGACCAGCGCCGCCGTCCGCTGCGGTTCGGGATGAAGCTCCATCCGCCCGGCTTCGATCTTGGAAAGATCCAGCGCGTCATTGATCAGCGAGAGCAGGTGCTGGCCGCTGCCCCGGATGGCCCGCAGATAATCCTGGTAGCGGGAATCACCGGTCGGTCCGAAGATCTGGTGCAGCATGGCGTCGGAAAAACCGAGAATGGCATTCAGCGGCGTCCGCAATTCATGGCTCATGCCGGCAAGGAAGTCCGATTTCGCGCGATTTGCCCGCTCCGCCTCGCGCCGGGCCCGGATCAATTCCAGCTCATGGCGCCGGCGGTCGTCGAGATAGGCCTGCGCCCGCCGCTCTTGGCGCACCGCCTGGATACAGACCACGGCGCCCAGCGCCACGACCAACAGGCACACCCAGCCATATTGCGGCAGCAACCGGCTGAGCATGGCATGGCCGGGTTGCGGCGGCAGCCAGACAAGATAGCCGAGCACGCCGCCATCGGCGCCCTTCAGCGCCAATTGGCGTTTCTCCCAGTCCAATTGATCCACGACGCCGCTCGCCCGAGGATCGTTCATTTGGGGATCGTGATCGATCACGGGCGCTGTCGCGCTGATCGCCAGATGTTCGACATTGACGTAACGCTGGAGCGCTTCCAGCCGATCTTGTGACAGGGCACGCATAAAGACGATCACCGGACCGCGATCGACGGCCTGCAACGCGGAAGGATCGGCGGCGCTCGGCAGGACGCTGGCCGCCGCAGCGATCATCACCCGGCCGCCGAGGGCGACATAGCCGACCGCCGGCTGCGGCGTCTGGATGCTGATCGCCCGCGCCGAGCGCACCAATTGATCGAAGCCGCCAGCGGCGGGCCCGAGATCGCGCAATGTCAGCGTCGCCGGGCCGAGACTGCCGGTGATCAACTGGTCTTTGCCATCGAGGACGATAACGGCATCGATGCCGAGATAGTCGCGACGGATCGGTGTGGGAAAGGTCTCGGCGATCCATCGCGGCGCGTCGGGCGCCGAGAGATTGCGCGCGGCGGTATCGCCCCAGGCGTAATCCACCACGCTCGCCGCGAGATCGCGCTGCCATTCCGTCAGGCCCCGGTTGACCACCAGATTGGCATTGGTGGCGAAATCCCGGTCCTGTTGCCAGACCGCGACATAAAGCAGGCCGAGCGTGGCGAGCAGGCCGGCCGCCAGCAGCAGGAGAGCCGGAAGCAGGATACGGACCTGCCTCATCGCCACAGCCTCGGCGGCGGCGCGCGATCGGCGGCCAGAGGAGGATTAGCGGCGGCGCGATAGAGGATGGAACCGGAATTGGCATATCGACGTCCGGAAATCCCCGGCGCAGATCCGTGTCTCGGCCCGTGCAGTGCCGGACCTCCCGCCGATTTTTCCGCCGGGCGTCCCCATCCCGTTGCCATCCACGCCACCGACTGCATTCGTCCCGCGAACCCACCACCCCAATGGCGAATCGCGGCTGCGATCCGGCACGGGACGGATGTAGAAGAGTCGATGCAAAGCCTAGGCTAAGTCTCTGAACATTGTCTTAAATCCAATCGTTCCAGCCTTCATTCCGCCGGAACCTTCGGCTACAGTCGCCCGCATTGATCGCAGAATCAGGACTGGATTATGAAAAAATACCTCTTCTGTCCGCAGCTTCTGGCTGCCACCGGCTTGGCTGTTGCCGTCGGTGCCGCCGCCCTGGCGGGCCTGCCGCAACCGGCGCGGGCGGATTATCGCGCCGCCGAGGCCGCCATGCGGGCGAACAACATGGCGGAGGCGATTCCGCTGCTGCAGGACGAGGCCAAGCTCGGCAATCCGGTCGCCGCCTATAACCTCGGCAAGATTTTCGAGACAGGCGCCGGCGGCATCCAGCCGGATCTCGCCCAGGCTGCCACCTGGTACAAGCAGGCCGCCGATATCGGCGCCACGCAGACCCAGTTCGACGGCACCGAATTGGGCCCCCAGGCCCAGGACCTGATCTTCGCCGCGCAGCTTTATGCGCAATACAGCCTGGGCCGGCTCTATGAAGCCGGCCGGGGCGTGCCGCAGGACAGCAACGAGGCGGTGCGCTGGTATCGCCGGGCCGCCGACCAGGAACTGGATCTCGCGCAATTGCAGCTCGTCCGCATCTACCGCCAGGGCAGCGGCGCCGTGGCGCCCAACCTGCCGGAATCCACCAAATGGCTGGAGCGCGTGGCGCAAGGCGGCAATGTCGGCGCCATGACCGATCTCGGCACCGCCTATCTGCAGGGCATCGGCGTCGAGAAGAACGCCAAGACCGCCCATGACTGGTATGAGCGCGCCGCCGCCTATGGCAATGCCGAGGCGCTCTACAATCTCGGCCTGCTCTATCAGTCGGGCTTCAGCGGCACCCCCGATCCGGTGCGCGCCGCCGACTATTACAACAAGGCCGCCAACCGCAAGAGCGGCCGCGCCATGCTGGCTTTGGGCGATCTTTATTTCGCCGGCCGGGGCGTGCCGCGCAATCCCGTCCAGGCCCTGGTCTGGTACGAGCTGGCGGCCGATAACGGCGTCGCCGAGGCGGTCGCCAAGCGCGACGCCCTCAGCCGCGATCTGCCGGAGGCCCAGGTCGATCAGGCCAATACCATGGCCGCCTCCTGGCAGCCGCAACCCGACCAACTGATCCAAGGCCTGCAGAACGGCGCGCAGCCCGCGACCGCTCCTGCAGCGGCACCGGCTCCAGCCCCGGCGGATGCCGCACCGGCCGCGACGGCGCCCGCTCCTGCCACGGATGCTGCCCCGGCTCCGTCACCGGCGCCCGCAGCGGATACCGCGCCGGCCGCGGCACCGGCCGCCTCGCCCGCTCCGTCTGCCGCCAGCCCGGCAGCAGCTCCGGATGCATCGGCGGCAACCGGAACGTCGGCGAACGGTGTCCCGCTGGTCGGCACCCCGCCGCCGGGTGCCAAGCCCTTTACCGGCGAGGTCGAGAAACCGAAGGCCAACCCTGTGAAAGTCACGCCTCCCGCCGCACCAGCAACCGCCGCACCGGCGACCGATGCGCCAGCGACCGATGCACCAGCGCCCGCCGCGGCGGCCCCAGCATCGGCACCGGCTGACAATGCGACGGGCGGCGGCCAGCCGGCCGGCGACCCGACACCGCCCCCGACACCGGTCCAGGGCAGCAGCCAGTAACACAAACGCCCTCTCCCCAGCCGGGAGAGGGCGTTTCAGTTTTCAGCGCCGGTCGGAATCAGGCCGGCAGATCGGCGGCCTGGGCCGGGCGCGAGGCGCTCGCGGGTGCCGAGGACCATTCCTGCTGCATCTGCCGGTCGATCTCGATCTGGTCGAACAGCCAGTCGCGGAAGGCCTTGATCTTCGGCCGCTGCAGGGCCGATTTGGCATAGACCACATAGAAGCCGCTATCGGGCCAGACCGTGAGATCATAGGGTCGGATCAACCGACCCTGGCGCAGATCCTCGCCGGCCAGCATGGTATTGCCCATGGCGATGCCGAGGCCGTCCACCGCCGCCTGCATCAGCAGATTGGAAACGTTGAAGCTGAGCCCCGAGCGGTAGCGCGCATCCTCCACCCCCGCCGCCGTCAGCCAGTCGCGCCAGAAATCGTAATTGGCCCCCGCCCAGTCGGAATCGGTCAGCAGCGGGTATTGCAGCAGGTCGCGCGGTTCCTTCAGCGGCTTGTCCGGCGTCGGCAGTTTCGGGCTGCAGACCGGGAAGAGATCATTGGCAAGCAGCAGTTCCGCCGCCACCCCCGTCCAGGTGCCGCGGCCGAAACGAATGGCGATGTCGATATCGCCCTCGCCGATGGTTTCGACCCGGCCGGTCGCCGAGATCCGCACATCGATGTCGGGATGCCGGGCGCGGAAATCGTGCAGCTTGGGCACCAGCCATTTCGCCGCCACCGAGGGCAGCACGCTGACCACGATGGGCCCGCCCCGGGTAGCGGTGGAAACATCCCGCGCCGCCTCGGCGATCTGCATCAGGCCGGCCCGGATCGGCGGCAGGAAGCGTCGGCCGGCATCGGTCAGGGCCACCTGTCGGGTACCGCGTTCGAACAGCGGCACACCCAGCCAGGCTTCCAGGGCCTTGATCTGATGGCTGATGGCGCTGTGGGTCACGCTCAGCTCTTCCGCAGCCTTGGAAAAGCTCAGATGGCGGGCGGCAGCTTCGAAATAGCGCACTGCTTTGAGGGGCGGATAGGCGACCATGACCTGTCTATTTTTCTAACCGTTCTTCTGAGGAATGATCGTTTGTTCTCTGCAGAAATCAAGACAATTATATCATCCATCAGCTCCGACGAGCCGGGAATTTGTGAATTTTACCACGTCCGGCATGACCCGTTCAGGCACCCAGTCGGCCAGAAGCCGGGAGCTTTTCACCCTTCTGATACGAGGTGGACCATGACCGAGCATCATTCCGCATCCAGCATTACCGACCTGTCGCCACTGACCCGCTTCGCCAATCTTCTGGCGGTCTGGCACGAACGCCGGCAGAGCCGGGCGACCCTCGCCCATATGCCGGAAGACATGCTGAAGGACCTCGCCATGTCGCCGGGCGATGCCATCGCCGAGTGGGAAAAACCGTTCTGGCGGGCTTGATTGGCCGCAATCCATATGTCACTGAACGCAGCAACCGCCGCACCTCACCGACGACGAGCGGGCGGACCCACAAGGCGGCACGTGTCATCGGCATGATGAAAAACCATTTCCGACGCCTCGCGCGCTACAACCGATGGGCCAATGCGCGGCTCTACGCAGCCGTCGGCGAGTTGGACGCGGCCGCCTTTCAGGCCCCGCGCGCCAGTGTCTTCGGCTCGCTCTGCGGCACGCTCAATCATCTCTATGTCGGCGATCGCTGCTGGCTCGCCCGTTTCGAACAGATCGCGGTGCCGCACCGGGCGCTGGATGAGGTGCCGCATCCGCTCTTCCCGCATCTCCGGGCCGCACGTCTGGTGGAGGACGCCAGGATCATCCGCCTGATGGACGAGGCCAGCGAGGACTGGATCGGCGGCACCCTGCATTATACGAGTATCGTTGACGGTCGAACCGTCTCTGCACCGATGGAACTGGCGCTGACCCATTTCTTCAATCACCAGACCCATCATCGCGGTCAGGTCCATGGCATGCTCTCGGCAACCCCGGTCGCACCGCCGCCCCTGGACTTCAGTTATTTCATGCTGGAGGAATCCAGCTTGAGCGACGCGGAAGCCTAAACCCGGCTGAAAGCCCGGATTGCCTCACACCCAGCCGAGCCAGCGCACCATCCAGGCGGCGCCCAGCAGACTCCAGAAAACGATATCCGTGAGCAACGCCACAGCCGCGGCAATGATGCCGATTGCCGCCCAGGCATATTGCCGGCGGCACAGGGCGATGATGCCGGCGACAAGCGCCAGCGGCGCCAACAGGAGCGTGGTGCGATAGAACGCCGCCACGGCGAAGATGACGCAAAGCGCCCCCGCCACCGGCGGCCGGTAGCTCAGCGCGGTGGATTCAGGAACGGAAGGCGTCGGAATGGGTGCTGCCTGGATGGAGGCCGTCTGGGCGGAAGGCAAGGGGCGATGCTCAAGGTGATCTTGCGTCATCGCCAACCCGGTCCCGTTTGAACGTCTCGCATCGGGCAGAACGAGGTCTCCCGGCGGTGGGCCGCCGGGAGCGGCGCCGTTTTACTTCGGCGCCACCACCATGATCATCTGGCGGCCTTCCATCTTCGGATGGGATTCGACCTTGGCGATGGCATCCAGTTCAGCCTTCACCCGGTCCAACACCTTCACGCCCAATTCCTGATGCACCATTTCGCGGCCACGGAAGCGCATGGTGACCTTCACCTTGTCGCCTTCCTCGAGGAAGCGATGAATCGCCCGCATCTTGACCTCGTAATCGTGGTCGTCGATGCCGGGACGCATCTTGATTTCCTTGACCTCGATAACCTTCTGCTTCTTCTTGGCTTCGTTCTTGCGCTTCTGGTTTTCGTATTTGAACTTGCCGTAATCGAGGATCTTGCAGACCGGCGGCACGGCGGTGGGCGAAATCTCCACCAGATCGAGCCCGACCTCGGCGGCCATGCTCATGGCCTCACGGGTCGAAACCACGCCGTGCATGCTGCCATCTTCGAGCACCAGGCGCACTTGCTGCACGTTGATCTGATTGTTGACTCGCGGCCCCGTCTCGCGGGATGGCGCGTTGTCCTGGGTGTTGAACCTAGATATGGAAGACTCCTGTCATCGTTGCGTCTGAATAAAACAAACCACCTGTCTCGGCCGGATCGCTCCGACCGCCCGAACGGTGGCGGGCGGCATTATGCCACCAAACCGGCGGCCGGTTCAATTCGTCCTCTGCGCATAACGCGCCCGGCGATTTTGCCGTGCAGGATGAACCGGCTCTGAAGCTTGCGGTTGCCGCAAAACGTCCCATCTCAGCAATCGAGCGGCGAGCGGGCTTCCGCCCCCAGCACCGTAACCGCCTCGGCCAGCGGCAAGATGCTCTGGTCATTGGAGCCGAGCCGGCGGATCGCCACCGTGCCGCCTTCCTCGTCACGCTTGCCGACGGCGATGATGACCGGCACCTTGGCGAGACTATGTTCCCGCACCTTATAGGCGATCTTCTCATTCCGAAGATCGAGTTCGGTCTTCAGCCCGGCAGCACGCAACTCGGCCGCCACCTTCTCGGCATAGGGCGCCGCATCGGTGACGATCGAGCAGACGACGACCTGCAACGGCGCCAGCCACAACGGGAACTTGCCGGCATAGTGTTCGATCAGGATGCCGATGAAGCGTTCCAGCGAACCGAAGATCGCCCGGTGCAGCATGACCGGCCGATGCTTGGCGCCGTCTTCGCCGACATAGGAGGCATCGAGGCGCTCAGGCAGAACGAAGTCGACCTGCAGCGTGCCGCATTGCCAGTCGCGGCCGATCGTGTCGCGCAGAACGAATTCCAGCTTCGGCCCGTAGAAGGCGCCTTCGCCGGGATTGAGCGTGAAGTCGAGACCGGCCGCCGTGGTGGCATCCTTCAAGGCGGCCTCGGCCTTGTCCCAGGTCTCGTCCGCGCCGGCGCGCTTTTCCGGCCGGTCGGAGAATTTCACGCGCACGTCCTCGAAGCCGAAATCGCGATAGACCGAGCGCAAGAGATCGCAGAACGATTTCGTCTCGGTGACGATCTGGTCCTCGGTGCAGAAGATATGCGCATCGTCCTGGGTGAAGGCGCGAACCCGCATGATGCCGTGCAGAGCGCCCGAGGGCTCGTTGCGGTGGCACGACCCGAACTCCGCCATGCGCAGCGGCAAATCGCGATAGCTCTTCAACCCCTGGCGGAAGATCTGCACATGGCCGGGGCAGTTCATCGGCTTCACGGCGAGAACGTGGTTCTCGTCATCCTGCACGATGAACATGTTCTCGCGGAACTTCTCCCAGTGACCCGAGCGCTCCCACAGGCTGCGATCCATGATCTGCGGCGTCTTCACCTCGACATATCCGTCATGGTCGAGGCGGCGGCGGATGTAGTTCTCCAGCGTGCGATAGAGCGTCCAGCCCTTGGGGTGCCAGAAGACTGCGCCGGCCGCTTCTTCCTGCTGATGGAAGAGATCCATCTCACGGCCGAGGCGGCGATGATCGCGCTTTTCGGCTTCCTCGAGCTGCGTCAGGTATTCCTTCAGCTGCTTCTCATCGGCCCAAGCAGTGCCGTAGATGCGCTGCAACTGGGGATTGTTGGCATCGCCACGCCAATAGGCGCCGGAGAGCTTCATGATCTTGAAGGCTTTGCCCAGCTTCGAGGTCGAGGGCAGATGCGGGCCGGTGCACAGGTCCAGCCACTTGCCCTGGCGATAGATGCTGATCTCCTCGTCGGCCGGGATCTCCTTGACCCATTCCGACTTGAAGGTCTCGCCGACCGACTTGAAATACTCGACCGCCTGGTCGCGGGTCCAGATCTCGCGGGTGATCGTCTCGTTGCGATCGACGATCTCCGCCATCTTCTTCTCGATCTTGGCGAAGTCATCGGGCGTGAACGGCTCGTCACGATGGAAGTCGTAATAGAAGCCGGTCTCGGTCGCCGGGCCGAAGGTGATCTGGGTGCCGGGATAAAGCTCCTGCACGGCTTCCGCCATCACATGCGCCGCGTCGTGGCGCAGCAGGTCCAGCGCGTCGGGATGCGTTCGGGTGACGATTTCCACCTTGGCGTCGTGATCGATGACGGTGGCGAGGTCCTTGACCTTGCCATCCACTTTGACCGCCAGGGCCGCCTTGGCCAGGCCGGAACCGATGGAGGCGGCGAGTTCGGCACCGGAAACCGGCGCCGGGAACGGACGCTGACTGCCATCGGGCAGGGTAATCGTCGGCATTAATTCTTATCCCATTGAGGCAAAAACGCCGGGAAACCGGCGAAGAGCGCGACTTTAGAAGGATTCGACCGGGTGTCAAGGCGCGGCACCCCGATCCCACGAGTCGATCTCGGGGCCCCGATCTCAGGGCGACGATTGCGTATCGGCGATCAGCCGGCCTTGCGGATGGTCGGGGTGGCCTGCGGATGGCGGTGATTGTGATCCGGCTTGCGGTAGAGCCAGACGCTGGCGGGGGGCAGGTTCTGCAGGACCCGATCCTTGACCCCGCCCTGAACGCCGAGCCGGCGGCGCGGCAAGGGCGAGAACAGACCATAGGTGAACTGGATCAGCGGCGCACCCGGCTGCAGGACGGCGAAGGCCTGGGCGCCGATGCGGTATTGCACGGCCTTTTTCATGGAGAGCAGCGGCAGGCTGCTGACCACGGCCTTGACAGAAGGAACCCCTTCGCGCTTCAGCAAGGCCTGCAGATGCATGGCATCGCCGAGGATCACCCGGACTTGCGGATAACGCTCGCAGAGCAGCCGGTGCAAGGTCGGATCGCGCTCCACCACCACCAGGCGGTCGGGCGGCGTGCCGGCGGCAAGGATCGCCCGGGTCACCGGCCCGGTGCCGCCGCCCAGTTCCACCACATAACCCTCACCCTCCGGGATCTGTCGCGCCATGGCGGCGGCCAGTTCCGGGCTGCTGACAGTGACCGCGCCGATCTTCAGCGGGTTCTTCAGCCAGAGTTTGAAGAGCAGTTTGGATTCAGCGAACATGCGGTCATGCCCAGGCAGGCTATGCGGTTTCTCTGCAAGCTATATATGAGTCCAACGGCGCCCGGAAGGGCGAGTTCCGTCACGCCAACGGTCGAGACCGCCGATCACCCTTTCGGGAACGGCCTTCTTCTCACAGACCGGCTTCCCTGACGCCCCGCGTTACGACAGGGTCAGGACAACCTTCCCGGTGGAGCGGCGCTGGATCAGCAGCGCGAAGGCCTCGGCGTAATCCGCCAAGGGCAGCTTATGGGAGATATGGGGTTTCAACTCGCCTTTGCCATACATCCCGGCGAGATCGGCGAAACAGGCCTGGACCAGGTCAGGCCGGTGCTGGCGATAGGAGCCGAAGAAAAAGCCCAGGGCATCGACATTCTTGACCAGCAGGATATTGGCCGGGATCTGCGGCACCTTGCCGCCGGCGAATCCGACCAGCAGGATCCGGGCGCCCCAGGCGACACAGCGCAGCGAGGCGTCGAAGACCTTGCCGCCGACCGGATCATAGACCACGTCGGCGCCGCTGCGCCCCAATCCGGTGGCGATCGCCTTGACCCGCTCGCGGATGTCCTCCTGCTTGTAATCGATCGTGTAATCGGCGCCATGGGCCCGGGCGATCGCCAGCTTGTCGGGACCGCCCGCCGTGGCGATCACCGTCGCTCCCAGCGCCTTGCCGATCTCGACCGCCGTCAGCCCGACCCCGCCGGCCGCGCCATGGACCAGCAGCAGCTCGCCCTTCTGCAACCGAGCCTTCCAGGTCAGGGCGCCATGCGAAGTGCCATAGGCGATGGGAAAGCCGGCCGCCTCGGGGAAATCCATGCCGACCGGCACGGGCACGGTATCGGCGGCCGCAACCAAAGCGATCTCGGCGAAGGCGCCGTGATGGGCCATCGCCATCACCCGGTCGCCGGCCGCGACATGGGTGACGCCGGCGCCCACCGCCAGCACCGTCCCCGCCAGCTCCAGCCCCGGCACGAAGGGCAGCGGCGGCTTCACCTGATACTGGCCGGCGATGATCAGCGTATCGGCGAAATTCAGCCCCGCCGCCGCGACCCCGATCTTGACCTCGCCGGGACCGGGTGCCGCCGGTTCGGCGATCTCCACGATCCTCAGATCCTCGACCTTGCCCCAATCGGCACATTGCAGCGCGCGCATCATCAGCGTCCCGGTATTGTCAGTTGCAGGAAAGAAGCGGTCAGAACGGACAGCCGGCGGCCGGCCGGATCTCGCCGGTCGCGATGCCGGCCCAGTTCTTCACCGTTGGGGTCAGCACTTCCTTGAGCTTCATCTCGGCCGCCTCGTCGATCACCTTGAGATGCCGCAGCACCCGGCCCATCACCACCTCGGCGGCGCGGCCAGTGCCGTCCTCGACCTTGAGGCAGATACCGAGGCCAAGCTCCGACAAAGCGCCGCTATAGACACCTTCCGCCCCCACCTTGATCGCCGCCTTGTGGCCGGTCGCATGCATGACGGTGGTGCAGAAGCGGTCGCTGCCGGCCACCATGAAGGGGTCGTCCATCATGGCCGTAAGGATACGGGTTGCGGCCTTGGCCCGCTTTTCCGGCAGTTGGCCCGGATCGGCGAGGCGCGCCATGGCGAGGGCCGTATTGCCGAGTGGGATGGCGATCACCGGGATGCCGCAGCCGTCGATACCACGCGGCACCGAACCCAATTCGCAGCCGCTCATCTGTTCGAGAACCCCCAAGAGCCGCTGCTGCACCGGATGTTCATATTGGATGTAATTCCTGGTCGGCTCGCCGAGATGGACGGCCGTGGTCAGGAAACCGGCATGCTTGCCCGAGCAGTTGTTATGCGCCCGGGTCGCCCGCTCGCCATGGGCCCACATCGCCTGGGCGGTCGGCTCGTCATAGGGGAAATGCGGACCGCATTCGAGGTCGTCGACCGTCAGCCCGACCCGGGCGAGCCAGGCGGTCACGGTCTCGGTATGGCGCTTCTCGCCGTTATGCGAGGCGGTCGCCAGCGACAATTCCGCGGTGCCGAGCTGATAGGCATCGGCCGCCCCGGATTCGACCAGCGGCAAGGCCAGCAGCGGCTTGATCGCCGACCGGCCGTAAAGCGGCTGCTCGATATCGCCCCAGGCCCCCACCACATGACCCTCGGCATCGACGATGGCCACCGTCGCCCGGTGGCGGCTTTCCACCATCTGGCCGCGCACCACCTCGACCAAGATCGGGGCGTCGTTGCGGTCGGAACCGTGCGGCAGATGGGCTTCAATCTTGATCGTCATGGGCGGTTGGTCCGTAATCTGAGGGTGACAGGCATTCGCGCACCTTGCCTTGGCCCAACCGTCTATGCAAGTTGTGGCGCAAATCGGCACTGGAGCCTTTCCCCGTTTCTCCGAATCGGGGAAAGGCTCCGGGTCTTTGTTGGTCGCATTTTCTTCACGCGAACCGGTACCCACTTCGCTTGAAAATGCTCTAAAACGGATATCGGGACCATGGAGCGACAGTTACCGCGCGGCTATTTCGGCATCGGCGTCGAGGGCATCTCGAAGCCGATGAATCTGGGCGCCGTCCTGCGCACCGCCCATGCCTTCCATGCCAGCTTCGCCTTCACCATCAATGCGGCGATCGATGTCGATCTGATCCTGCAATCGGACACCTCGATCGCCATCAACAACATGCCGGTCCATATCCACCCCACCCTGGCGGAGTTCACCCTGCCCCTTGGTTGCCGATTGGTCGGTGTGGAAATCACCGACGATGCCGTCGACCTGCCGAGCTTCACCCATCCGCCGGCCGCCGCCTATGTGCTGGGCGCCGAGCAGGACAGCCTGAGCCCGGCTTTGGTCGAACGCTGCGATTTCGTGGTCAAGATCCCGACCCGTTTCTGCGTCAATGTCTCGGTGGCGGCGGCCTTGGTCATGTATGACCGCATGGTCTCCCTCGGCCGCTTCGCCGAGCGCCCCGTCCGGGTCGGCGGTCCCACCGCCGCCTTGCCGCAGCACCGCCACGGCCTGCCGAAATGGAAGAAAAAGCGCCTCGCCAAGGATGCCCTAGCCCAGGCCGCGACGACACCCGCGACCGACTGACCGGCTCCCGACGCCGACCCATCCCCCACCCCGTCATCCCGCTTTGTCAGCCGATAGGCCCATGGGAGCGGGGTTATACCGGAACGATCGAAAAATTCGATTAATACGTATTAAACAATTCATTGGATAGATCGACCAAGACCCGCTATCTATGCCCTGCCACTTCAATTAGTCAGACTGGAGAGTACTGAAATGTCTTTGATCAACACCACCCTGAAACCCTTCAAGGCCGAAGCGTTCAAGGATGGCAAGTTCATCTCTGTCAGCGATAGCGACCTCAAGGGCAAGTGGTCGGTCTTCTTCTTCTATCCCGCCGACTTCACCTTCGTTTGCCCGACCGAGCTGGAAGACCTGGCCGATCATTACGCCGAGTTCCAGAAGCTCGGGGTCGAGATCTACAGCGTCTCCACCGACACGCATTTCGCCCACAAGGCCTGGCACGACATGTCCCCGGCCATCAAGAAGATCAAGTACACGATGCTGGGCGATCCGACGCTGAAGATCAGCCGCAACTTCGAAGTCCTGATCGAGGATGCCGGCCTCGCCGATCGCGGCACCTTCGTGGTCGACCCGAACGGCGTGATCCAGATCGTCGAGATCACCGCCGGCGGCATCGGCCGCGACGCCAAGGAACTGCTCCGCAAGATCAAGGCGGCGCAATACGTCCACGCCCATCCGGGCGAGGTCTGCCCGGCCGCCTGGAAGGAAGGCCAGAAGACCCTGGCCCCGTCCCTCGACCTGGTCGGCAAGATCTAAGCCAGCCCTATCAGTCTGTTTCGACTGACGTCATCGCCCGGATCCGAGCCTGCTCGGATCCGGGCCGGTGAGACCATTTTCTCTTACCTGGGGAACCACACCGATGTTGGAAGCCAACTTAAAAGAGCAGTTAGCTGCCTATCTGGAACGCGTTACGCAGCCGGTGGAACTGGTGGCGTCGCTCGACAACAGCGAGGCTTCCCGGGAAATGCTGGAACTGCTGGAGGAAATCGCCGCCTTGTCCGACCAGGTCACGGTCGCGACCGATGGCGACGACGCCCGCAAGCCCTCCTTCGCCATCCGCCGTGCCGGCACCGCCATCGCGGTCACCTTCGCCGGCCTGCCGATGGGCCATGAATTCACCTCGCTGGTGCTCGCACTCCTGCAGGTCGGCGGCCATCCCTCGAAGACCGCCGAGGATATCCTGCAGCAGATCCGCGAGCTCGACGGCGACTATCATTTCGAAACCTATTTCTCGCAGTCCTGCCAGAACTGCCCGGATGTGGTGCAGGCCCTCAACCTGATGAGCGTCATCAATCCCCGGATCAGGCATGTCTCGATCGACGGCGCCCTGTTCCAGGCGGAGGTCGAGGCACGCCAGGTGATGGCGGTGCCCTCGGTCTATCTGAACGGCGAACCCTTCGCCCAGGGCCGCATGAGCCTGGAACAGATCCTGGCCAAGATCGATACCGGCGCCGAGGCCCGCGCCGCCGAGAAGCTGAAGGACAAGGCCGCCTTCGACGTGCTGGTGGTGGGCGGCGGCCCGGCCGGCGCGGCGGCGGCGATCTATGCCGCCCGCAAGGGCATCCGCACCGGCATCGCCGCCGAGCGCTTCGGCGGCCAGGTGCTGGACACCATGGCGATCGAAAACTTCATCTCGGTCACCCATACCGAGGGGCCGAAGATGGCGGCAGCGCTCGAGGAGCATGTGAAGACCTATGAGGTCGACATCATGAACCTGCAGCGGGCGGAGAAGCTGGTCCCCGCAGCGACGGCCGGCGGCCTGCACGAAGTGCATCTCGCCAGCGGCGCCGTGCTGAAGGCGCGCAGCCTCATCCTGGCAACCGGCGCCCGCTGGCGGCAGATGAACGTGCCGGGCGAGGCCGAATACCGCAACAAGGGGGTCGCCTATTGCCCGCATTGCGACGGTCCGCTGTTCAAGGGCAAGCGCGTGGCGGTGATCGGCGGCGGCAATTCCGGCGTCG
>CAYOQR010000090.1:0-17377 GCA_964406155.1 uncultured Rhodospirillaceae bacterium
CGGGGTCTGCAACAGGCAACGGATGATCTCGATGCGCTGGCGCTCGCCGACCGAGAGATCGTGCACCGACCGACCGGGATCCAGCGGCAGGCCGTAACTGCGGGAGATCTCGGCGATGCGCCCCGGCAGTCCCTTGCGCAAGGCGGGATCGTTGATGCCGAGCGCGATATTCTCCGCCACGGTCAGCGACTCGAAGAGCGAGAAATGCTGGAACACCATGCCGATACCGAGACGCCGGGCATGGGCGGGATTGGCGATCTCCATGGGCGCGCCCTGCCAGAGCAAGCGTCCGGCATCGGGCCGCAGCACGCCATAGATGATTTTGACGAGGGTACTTTTGCCGGCGCCGTTCTCGCCGAGCAGGGCATGGATCTCACCTGGATGGATCGTGAGGTCGACCTGATCATTGGCGAGGCAGCCGGGAAATTGCTTAACGATGCCCTCAAGCCGCAGCAACGGCCTGCCGCCGGCGTCTTCTGCCGTGTCCCGCGATGCCGTCATGCCAAACCCATTCCCATCCCGTCGCCCCGATTATCCGGCCCTGCCGCCTGATTCGCGAGCGTCATTCTTCCCCCCGACACAACCATTCCGCCATCCGGTTCGGCGGTCAAGCCGGCACTCCATCCCACAGGATGTCAGGCGGCTGCAAGACTGCAATCATAATTTGCACGATATCTTTTGGCGACCGTCGGATTTTCCAGCCTACCTCGTATTAGGTGTTGCCGTCGGCCCAACCATGGCCGCTCCGCATGCTCACGCGATGCGCGGCGCACTTTACCCGTGCCAGTCGCAGAAACGTGATTTCGACCGTTATCGAAGGATATGAGACAACATCCTGTCGGCGGTTTGGGGGAGGTAGACGGCGACGCTTGAGACACTGCTAAAAGAGGGATCGGATTCGCATGACGATGAAGAAAATCACCCTGCCCGCCGAGCAACTGACAGCCGAAAGCTTCGCGCCCTTTGGCGATGTGATCGAAATCGGTGATCGCGAGCCAACCGTCAGCCCGGACAGTTTTGCCGAAACCTATGTCGATCTTGCGCATATCGACGTCATCGCCAAGGATGGGCGGCCCCAGCTCAACCTGATCCGCGCCACGCCGCGTAAATTACCTTTGCAAATTCAGATTTTGGAGCGCTACCAGCTTTCCAGCCGGGTGATCATGCCGCTCCTCTTCTATCCCTTCATGATCATCGTTGCGCCCGCCGCCCTGGAAGCCGATCCCAACACCCTGCGCGCTTTCGTGTCCGACGGACAGCAAGGCGTCAACCTCTCCAAGGGCATCTGGCAGCATCCCTTGATCGCCCTCAAGCGCCGGATGAATTTCCTGACCCTGGATCGCGCCGGCCCCGGCCGCGACCGCGAGCAGATCGCGCTCGACGATAAGCTGCAGATCAATATCAGCCTTTAGAAGCCTCTGCCCCACCTGGCCGGCCCGCGCAAGCGGGCGGCCGGCTGTGCATCTCCTGGAAAGCGGCCTGCCTAGAAAGCCTGCCCGGAAGGACCACCCGTGGACCACCCCGGGCGACCGGTTCGGTGCACCCCGGCAGCCCCGGACGGGTGAGCGACGGATGGACGGCGACAAACCGGCAAAGCGGCGATAGTCTCAGTCATCGTCTCAGGGGACGGCAGCACCCGTTGCCACCTCGGCAGGAGAGAATATATGACCAGACGCCCTGCTGGTGATCCCGCACCGATCACCTATCTGATCGATCCGCTCTGCGGCTGGTGTTATGCCGCCGCGCCGCAGATACTCAGTCTGCGCGAGACCCTGGGCTCGCTGGTCGAGATACTGCCGACCGGCCTGTTCAGCGGCGCCGGGGCGCGGCCCATGACGGCGGCCTTCCGCGACTATGCCTGGCAGAACGATCAACGCATCACGCGATTGACCGGTCAGCCCTTCTCTCAAGCCTATTACGACCGCGTCCTGTCGGATTTTTCCGTGCCCTTCGATTCCGGCCCCGCCAGCCTGACCATGGCCATGGGCGATCACCTGAAGCCCGGCAGCGGCCTGAAGATCCTCGAACACCTGCAACATGCCCGCTATGTCGAAGGCCGCAATCTCTGCGACAGCGATGTGCTCCTCGGCATTGTCACCACGCTGGGTTTCGACCGCCGTGGCTTTGCCGCGGCGCTCAACGATCCGGATCAGAGCGAAGCCGCCATGGACATCATCACCGCCGGCCGGCGCCGGCTCGCCCGGCACGGTCTGGAAGGCGTGCCGGCGCTGATCCTGCGGGATGGCCAGGAGGAAACCGTGATGCCGTCGGCGGCGTTGATCGACCCTGCCCAAGGTCTGCGGGAAAGCCTGGTCAGCCGCTTCGGCGTCACTGCACGATAGCCGACCGCGTCGAATCGCGATCGCCTGGAGCAGGCCTCATTGCTCGATGGAGGCCATTGCTCCCGCAGCAGGTAAGACAGTGCCCTGCCCAGCGGGACCATGCCGGGCAATGCTATGCCCGGCATCACCGTGCTGGACGACACTGTGCTCAGCGATACTATGCCCCGGCATGGCCGGCAGTCCCGCTTCAGCCAGCAGCCAGTCGCGGAACGCCCTGACTTTATGGCTGGCGGCGAATTCCGGCAGCGAGACGAAGTAATATCCCCAATTCGTCGTCAGCGCGCGGTCGAAGGGCGCCACCAGGCGGCCGGCGGCGAGATCGTCATCGGCCAACGGCGTGCTGGCCAGGGCGATCCCCTGCCCCTGCGCCGCCGCCTGCAGCACCAGGCTATGCGAGGTGAAGCGCAGACCGCGCGCCACATCGACATCATTGACGCCGGCCGCCCGCAGCCAGGCGGCCCAATCGGGAAAGGTGCCGTCGGCCGACATCCATTCGAGATGCAGCAAGGTATGCCGGCGCAGATCCGCAAGCGTGCGCAGGCCGCGTTCGCCCTGCATCAAAGCCGGACTGCAGACCGGAAAGACATGCTCCTCGAACAGCTTCACGGCATGAAGATCGGGAAAGCTGCCGGTGCCGTAGCGGATCGCCGCCTGCACATTGCCGCTTTCCAGACTGACATAACCGCTGCGGGCATCCAGTAAGACATCGATATCGGGATGCTGCTGCTTGAACCGCTCCAGACGTACCAGCAGCCAAGTTGCCGAGAAAGTCGGCGGCGCACTCAGCGTCAGGAGCTGGCTGCGCCCGGCATTGCGCATCTTTTCCACAGCCAGGCCAAGCTGCGAGAAGCCGTCGCGCAATTCCTTCAGCGCCGCCTGCCCGGCCTCCGTCAGGGCAAGGCCCTTATTGGTCTTGCGCACCAGGTCGATCCCGAGATCGGCCTCCAGTTGCTTGATCTGCTGGCTGACCGCCGCCTTGGTGACGCTCAGCTCATCCGCCGCCTCGCGCAGGTTGAGCGAGCGGGAGACCACCTCGAAGGCCCTGAGTGAATTGAGCGATGGCAGCCGCATCCCGCACCGTACAGTTTTTCTATACAACCCCCACAATAAGCCTGGATTCCCAAGCCCCTTGTCAAGCCCTACCATCTGCATTGCTGCCATCCAGATCTAGGAATGATTCATGGCTTGGCCTCAGGAAGTATCCAGAAAAACTACACACCTCGAGATCAACTGGCTGACCGGTATTATGTCCGTGACAGGCCACGAGATGATGCTGGCACGATCGCTGCCGGAAGCGCTGAGCGAAGAGACCTCTCCGCCCCTGCAAGCTGCATCTGTGGAAGAGCGCCTGGCACAGCACCTCGACCGGTCGCGTTATCGCGGCCGTTATCTCTGAGGTTTATGAAGAGCTGGCAGGTGTCGCCGTATCAGCCGTGCAAGGACAGCCCCTTGACGGCGCGATCCACATCCTTGCGGGTGCCACGCAATCCGAGGCCGACCAGATCGGGATCATCGGCCGGCTCGGCGGCGAAGACCATGCGATTGGCGGCGTCATGGCCGGTCGCGAACATCGCCGCCACATAGGGCGCAATCGTCAGGCCCCGTTCCATGGCGATGCGATGCGCGCCCTGTAGCTGCTGGCGCGACGCGGCGAAAACCAGAACGGGTTGGACAAACATCCGGCAATAGGTCCGGCCTGCCACGTCACGATAAGGATCGCCACAGACGGCAGGATCAGACGCCGCGATCCCGCTGGCGAGAAAAGCGCCGACATTGAGCTTCTGCCAGACCGGCAGATCGTCGCGCAAAATCAAGGCAATCTTGGTATCGAACATTCAAGGCTCCTTCCAGGTCAGCAGAGACGCTAACCGGAAGGCTGTGCCTGGTCTGGAACGTTTGTGCAGATCCGGCGATAGGCCGCCGGCGTCAAGCGATAGGCGCGGCGGAACCAGCGGCCGAGATGGCTCTGATCGGCAAAACCGACGGCAGCGGCAGCCTCGGCCGGCGACAGCCCCTTTGCCAGATAGCGGCGGGCAGCCGTCAGCCGCAATTGCACCAGATAGGCATGCGGCGCCAAGCCATAGGCCGCCTGGAAGGCTCGTGTCAGGCGGAAGCGGTCGATCCCCGTTTCCGCCGCCAGATCATCCAACCCGAGATCCTCCGTCATCCGCGCATCCAGCAGATCGCGCAGACGGCGCACGACCGGGTCCGGTCGAACCGGATCGGACGTCTCCTCCTGCACCTGCATCAGAAGATCGATCAGCCGATCCAAGGCGGCGTCCCGGGCCAGACGCAGCTCGCGGCCTCGAATCACGCTGAAGGCCTGCAAGATGGCCTCCGTCAATCGTGGATCCTGCTGCAGGGTCGCGCGGAAATCGACTGTAACCCGCTGGCCGCTTTCCATCCGTCGCCGGTCGCAGGATCGCTGCAGCCAGGCCACGTCAAGATAGAGCGCGCGATAGGTGAAGCCGTCAGGGTCAACAGCGTGGCCGTCATGTACCTCACCTGCCTCGATCAGAATGATCCGGCCCGGCGTACTGTTGTGCAGGGTGCCGCGGCACCTGAATTGCTGCACTCCCTGCTCCGTGACGCCGACCATATGGGCGTCGTGGAAATGCGGATCATAGGCATGACCATCGAAATGCGCCTGAAGCGCTTCGATACCCGTTTCCGCATCGCGCATCAGATTGATCCAGTTGCCGTCGTCCCGCCGACCCGTCGCATCGAGATGATCCATCATGCCGCTCTCGATTGCATCCACGCACATCCCTCATGATCCGAGCTATGCTGTGAGCCTGACATTCTTCCTGCGGAAAAGCGACGTGATTGCGGCTGGCGAGGCCCATTGCCCTGACACATCGAGTGCCATGAAGTGATCTACTCAAGAAGCGATACGCACTCTAGTAAACGCTTTTCGGCGGCTCCACATTCTGCTGGTCACGGGCGGCACTTCCGTTCTCGATCGCGCCACCGGATTCGACGCCCGCCCACAGCAACAGGACGAAGGCAAAAAGCGACAGAACGAAACTGATGACCGGACCTGCCAGCGATACGGCGCTACCCCGCAGCACGAGAAGGATCAAGCTCATACCTGTTGCCGCATAGAAGCCCAGGAGACGCCGGTGGAAAGCGATTCCATCCCCTCGACGCGCCCGCTGGATCAGGAAAAAGGTTGCCAGCCCGGCAATGGCGATGATCAGGCAAAGCCCCAGAGACGCCAATAGCGGCCATATCGCCGCAGCGCTGACCCAGGCCAGAACATCGCAAAAGAGCACCAGCGCCGCCGCCCCTTGCGCCAGGCGAAGGCACGGAAACGGTATATCCGCCGGGGGATGGCGATCCACAGATCCCGATGTTTCTTCATAAGGCATCAATGGATTGTCCGTGGGATTTCCGTACCGCTCCGCGCCGGGTGCATGCACCGCCGCCAAGCCGGCGGCATGCCTAGCAAGAGGCAACAGCATGCGCACAAATCGCCGTTTGTCCATCTCTCCCGTCATCTATCATGACAGCTCCTGACAAGGGGCTGCAGGTCAGTAGGGATGACGGTTCGATGACGACAGCAGCACCGGCGGCAAATGCTTCCCTGCTCGCGTCATCGGCAACGGCATTCGCAAAGAAGAACCCGGATTATCCACATCGGTTCCCGACATATCACGAAAACAACGGTGAATATGCCGATTGCTCACAGCCCCGTGACAATTCCACATCCCAGCGGGCTGGATACAGTAAATCGCAACCGAAGCGGTCGGCACATCCACAAATCACCACACGAAACCGTTACACGTGAAAGTCGTCATCTTCACGGGCAACGCATAGGGAAAGCTAGCTGGCAGCGTATATCTCTGCAGGGGAACATATGACCCTGAAGGAGACTTAGAGATGCGTTTATCAACTGTCCTTTTCCTCGGTTCGCTGGCTCTGGCGGCACCCGCCGCGGCGATCGCCGACAACACAGCGCCGAGCGCCACGCCGGCGACGGCGGCAGCCCCCGCCGACCAGGGATGGGGCAAGCATCATCGGCTGTCCGCTGAAACCATCCAGCATCTGCAGGACGGCCGGATCGCCTATATCGCTGCCGCGCTTGACTTGACCGACGCGCAGAAACCGCTTTGGACGCCGGTTGCCGATCTTCTGCGCCAGCAGGCCGCGGACCGCATGCATCAAGCGAAGCCGGCCGCCGAGCGGCCGAGCGATCTCTCCGACATATTGGCGCATCACGCCAATCGGATGGAGCAGCGGGCGACAGCCGACAAGCAACTGGCCGATGCGCTGAAGGCACTGGAAGCCAAGCTGACGCCGGAGCAGAAGACGACCCTGCGCGTCGCCTTCTTCTCTTCCATGCCGCATCATTTCGGGCGCATGGGTCCGACACCGATGTAATCGGCCGGTCATCCCGCACATAGACCCGTACGTTGCGGAACCAAACCGGGTCTGACCCTGTCAGGCCCGGTTTCTCTTTAAAGCGACGATCGGTAAAGCGATGATCGGCGGCTTCGTTTCAGTCGATACGGTGCGGCCCGTCGACCGCCGGGATCTGATCCGGCGGCAAATCGCCCGGCTGCTTCCCGTAACTCTTGAAGCGCAGCAACACCTCGTCCATCTGCGCCGAGGAAAGCAGAACGGGGTCGCCGATATTGCGTATCTGCAGATACTGCCGCGCCAGCGTTTCGACCTCGATCGCCAAACCCAGGACCTTGTCGAGGTCCTTCGAAAGACAAATCATGCCGTGATTGGCAAGCAGACAGGCCAAGCGGCCTTCCAGCGCCGCCAGCATCGTCTCGCTGAGCGCCTCGGTGCCGAAGGTCGCATAGCCGGCGCAGCGGATATCCGCGCCGCCGGCGACGCCTACCATGTAGTGAAACGCGGGAATGCCTTCCCGCAGGCAGCTCAAAGCCGTGGCGGAGACCGGATGCGCATGCAGGACTGCCTGCGCTTCCGACCTGTTAGCATAGATCGCCTGATGCATGCGCCATTCGCTGGAGGGCAGCAGCGCACCGCGATAACCGCCGTCGAGATCCATCTCGACGATCTGCTCGGGCGTCATCTTGTCATAGCCGAGACCCGACGGCGTGATCAGGAAGCCGTCTGCAACCCGAGCGCTGACATTGCCCGAGGTACCCTGGTTGATGCCCAGCCGGTTCATCTCCCGGCAGACCCAGATGATCTTTTCCGCAACTGCCCGATGCTCCGGTCTCGCCATGTCCCTGCCCGCTCGATGTGATCATGCCGTCGCGGTGCCGGTGGCGGCACGGCCAGAAGCGACAGCATGATCGGTCCGTGAGTATAATGATGTGACCGCAGCCGAAACCAGCAGCGTTTCGCCGGACAGTCACGGTTTGCAAAACAAAAGCCCGGCAGGTTGTCGCTGCCGGGCTCGGTCACGAAACGAAAGGATGGCGCAGATCAGGCGCCAGCGAGATACTGGCGCAGCTTCTGGCTGTCGGCATTGAAGAGGCGGATGCCGTCGGCGAGCTTTTCCGTCGCCATCGCATCCTCGTTCAACGACCAGCGGAATTCCGGCTCGGTCCCCGTCACCGGTCGCGCCACCTTGCCCGACATGGGCGACAGGCGGCGTTTCACCTCGCCGGTCTGGCCGCGCAGTTCGGTCAGCAAGGCCGGGCTGATGGTCATCCGGTCACAGCCCGCCAAGGCCTCGATCTGCGCCGTGCTGCGGAAGGAGGCCGCCATCACCACCGTCTCATAGCCATGCGTCTTGTAATGCTCGTAGATGCGACGCACCGAAACGACGCCGGGATCCTCACCCGGCGCGAACTTCTCACCGCGCGCCGTATGCCAGTCGAGAATACGGCCGACGAAAGGCGAGATCAGGAAGACGCCGGCATCGGCGCAGGCCGTCGCCTGGGCGAAGCCGAAGAGCAGAGTGAGGTTACAGTTGATCCCCTCCCGCTCCAGCCGCTCGGCCGCGCGGATGCCTTCCCAGGTCGAGGCGATCTTGATCAGGATGCGCGACTTCGGCACACCGGCCTGTTCATAGAGCTCGACCAGGCGTTCAGCCTTAGCGATGGTGGCCGCCATATCGAAAGAAAGGCGGGCATCGACTTCGGTCGAGACACGGCCCGGCACCAGGCGCGACAACTCGGTACCGAAAGCAACGGCCAGGCGATCGATCGAAGCATCAAGTCGCTCTTCCGCCGTCTTGCCGGTCTTTTCGCCCCAAGCCTTGGCTTCCTGGACGATCGGCGCATAGGCCGGCATCTGGGCCGCCTTGAAGATCAGGGTCGGGTTCGTGGTGCAATCGACCGGCGCGAAAGCCTTGACCGCATCGATATCGCCGGTATCGGCGACGATGGTGGTCATTTGCGACAATTGCGACAACTTGTCCGCGGCGGCCGTGTTCGATGCGGCCTGGGTCGATCTGGCTAATTCCGACATATCTATCCTTTCACGCGCTGAAATCGGCTGCCGGCGGGCGGCAGGTGACGGCTTTGCCGCATATAGGCGCGGCTGGCCGCCAGAGTCAAACCACAGGAGCCGTCAAACCGCAGGAACCGTCAAACCACCAGATACCCGGCCATTGAACATCGCACTGATGGATGCAGACCATGCTGCCGGCGACACGGAAATATCAAGGATCGCAGCCTGTTTTAGCCCGGCATGACCGATCGTCGGAATGGCTGGCCATCGGGATCGCCGCTCGCTCTGCCGGCGCCGGTTGACCTCCATCTGGCGGCGTACCAACTGCCCGGCGGGACGCCAGGGGATCTTCGCCAGGCTATAAAACGGCAGGTTGAGATCGCAAGATGCTGTCCTACGGTCAACACCGAACCGCATCGCCAGTTCACACCCGAAAAACACAATCTGACTATGTTATATCTTAACATTATATTGCTACCGTATTAACACAATTCAAGTGCCAATCCACCGCAACATCGGCCGGACAGGTCAAACGGCGTGTCGCCCCGGCTGACGTGGCGGCTGGAATGCGCTAAAGCCGCATGGTGGGGATGGGACGGCAGCAGAGGTGGATATGGCATCGGTCGAGATGATGAGCGAACGGTCGCGGTGGCAGAGCCTCGCCGCCGTCATCGGCTCGGCCTTCGCTGTCGGCATCAGCGTCGGCGCCGTCATTCCGCTGCTCTCCCTGGCCCTGGAACAGCGCGGCACCGGGGCTTTCTGGATCGGCATCAATACCGCCATGTTCCCGGCGGGGGTGATCGGCTTCGGCTTTCTGGCGCCCCGCGTCATCGCAAGGCTCGGCACCTTCAGCGCGATCGTCCTCAGCCTGACGCTCTGCGCACTGGCTATGCTCCTCTTCCCGCTGACCGACAGCTATCTCCTCTGGTGCCTGATCCGGCTGGCGATCGGCGCCATCGGCTGCATCCAGTGGGTCGCCAGCGAAACCTGGATCAACACCATGGCGACCGACCGCAATCGCGGCCGGGTCATGGCGACCTATGCCACCGTGATGGCCGGCGGCTTCGTCTGCGGGCCGCTGATCCTGGGACAGACCGGCATCAACGGCTGGCTGCCCTACCTTGCCATCGCCTTCTGCAACATCCTCGCGCTGATCCCGATCCTCGTTGTACGCGGTGCGGTGCCGAATGTTGCCAGGGACCAGGAAACCAATATCGGCACTATCGTCAAGGCGGTACCGCTGATCATGCTGACCGCCTTCGTCGCCGGCTTCGTCGATGCCGGGCTCTTTGCCCTGCTGCCGGTCTATGAAATGCGCGGCGGCCTCGACCGCGAGACGACAGTGGTGACGCTGAGCGTTTTCATGGCCGGCAATCTGCTGCTGCAGCTACCCATCGGCTGGATCGCCGATCACACCAACCGCCGACTGGTCCTGCTGGCCTGTGCCCTGCTGATCGCGCTCGGCGCCCTCGCCTTCCCGTTTCTCCTGCGGCAGGCACCGCTCTTCTGGATATTGATGTTCGTCTGGGGCGGGGTCAGTTGGGGCCTCTACACGATCGGCCTCGCCATGATCAGCGATCAGGTCACCCGCGACCAATTGGCCGCCGCCAATGCCGCCTTCGTCATGACCTACGAGATCGGCAGCGTCGGCGGCCCGATCCTTGCCGGCATGGCACTCGACCATTTCGCCCGCTTCGGCCTGCCCCTCATTGTCGCCGTGGCCGCGCTCCTGTTGCCACTTTACGGCTTCAAGCCGCGCCGGCGGATCTGATCCGGCCGATCAATGTTTCATGCCGTCCGATTTACCGCCTGACGAACGGCCTAAAACCGTTTCAACGGAGCCGGTTTCAAGAGCATGGGGAACTGCCCGGCCTTATGGTATCCAAGAGAATCTTTTCCGCCCGACAGTGAGATAGCCCAGATGAAACGCCTCTTCCTACCGATCGCCGTCATCGGCACCCTGCTTGCCGGCACGGCGCTGGCCAGCAATTCCTACCCGACATTGCAGGCGGCGCTGCGGACGCTCATGAATGCCGATACCAGCAACAACAATTACCCGCCGGCAGTGCGGAACCGTCTGCTGGATTGCGGTGCCGCCGCTTTCACCACCGGCATTCCCGCCACCGACCAATCCACCATGCTGGCCGTCTTCAACGGTGCCGCGCTGACCCCTCAGGGCGATACCGTCTTCAAACACTGGTTCGGCTATTCCCCGGCCGCGCCGCAACCGACCAGCGACCCGACGGTCCTTGCGCGCTTGCAGCACAATGCCCAACAGCTTTGCCCCGATCTGATCCAGCAATATCCGGAATTCTTCAAGCCGTAACCGGCCGGCGCGGCTGGTGGCGGCGATATCTCAGTGCAGCTTGCCGTCGTCGCTTTTGGCTTGGGACTGGGTCATCTGCTGTAACTGGGTGAGGTCGTTTTTCAGGATATCGATCGCCTCGACCGGGAACATCACCGGCAGCCGAAACCCACCCTCGAGCTCGAAATCGAGGATCGGCTGGCCCTGCGGCCCCAGCGCCTTACGCGAGCCGGTCGCCTGAACCACCTGCCCGGCATAGGGCCGGCCATCCTGCGACGCCAGGGCATTGCCGAGGCCGAACAGGCCGATGGCGACACTGGGCACGATGGCGGGGTCGAGCCGCACCTGATAGACCGTGCCGGTTTCGCTTCGCAGGTTGATCACCGCCTCGGCGGTATCGGCATCGAAGGCCACGGAAACCACCGCGGCCGCTTTGGGAAAAGAGAGAGACATCTGCGCACTTTCCATCTGACAATCGGCCGGACGGCCGGCCTATCGCCGCGAGCCTAGCGAAAGGCCGGGTCGAAGAACAGAGGGCGACCCGGATATCGGGCGATCAGGGTATGTCGATTGTCGGCATCGTGTCGCTGGCGGCACTGACCACCACGCGCGGCTCCCGTCCGAGCGACCGGTCCAGGGCCGCCAGTTTGGCATCGACCGCCGCGATCTCCCGGTCGAGATACTGATAGTAGCGCTGATAGAAAGCGGGAAAGCCTTCAGGGCCCGGGCTCGGAATCTTCCTCTCCTGGGCGAGATACCAGTCGAGCGGCTTGCGCTCGGCCTTGAGGCGCTGATAGAGCCCCGCGAAATAGGTCAGGTTGGTGCGCAGATCGAGATAGCGAGAATCGCCGAGCATCGCCTCGAAATCGCGCTGGTAGCGTCCCAGCGGGTCATAAAAGATCAGCCGCGAGCGGGTCTCATAGAGATCGTTATCCGCCATGATAGGCGCCGCTTCCGCCAAGGCGCCGGCACGCATCGGCAACCGCCCATGCTTCATCAGATCGTGGCGCGCCGTGCTGTCGCCATAGAGCGCCAACAGATCGCCGAGCGGCATGTCATTGGTTCGCTGCATCAGATCGACGAACTCGTTCTTCGGCACCGGGAAATCGAAAGCGGCAATGAAAACCGGCTCATCGACACCGACATCGCTCCAGATACCGGCGGCGGCCAGGGCGTTGTGGGTCATATGCGAGCAGTTATTGGTGAGCACGCCCCAGTGGAACTCCTTCTCACCACTGCGATAAGGCTCGTTCAACTGATTGAGATAGACCACGACGCGCTTCATCTGCTCGCGGCTGAGCGGCACCCGGGCGCAATACCGGTCGCGGCCGAAATTGACCGCGTAATCGGTGGCGATGGAAATTTCGTACATGTAATCGCGCTTCGACATCCCGGCCGGCATTCCGTCGAAGAAGCGCTGGTGGAATTCGACACCGTCCAGAATGCCCATCTTCATGGCCCGGGCCTGGGTCCGCCGGTAGCCTTCGGCCGTCAACCGGTCGGTCGGCTTCAGGCTGCCGTAAAACAGGAAATCGCGACCTTCCGTGGCGATCCAATTGGCGTTCTTGAAATGGTCATTGACGCTGAGGCCGACCCCCTGGCTTGCGGCCGCCGTCGGGTCGCAGAGCCCGATGACCGGATAGCCGGCGCCGCGATCGCGGCAGACGCCATTGAGATAGAGCACGGCATGACCGCCGAAGCCGCCATTGATCGGTACGCCGAAACCCGGCTTCTTGTTGATTTCCGAGACGGCGCAATATTCCGCGTAATACGGATAGAGGGCGGCATAGACATCCCGGGTGACACCCGTCGGCGGCGCCAGGCTGACCGTCGACAAGGTTTCCGCCGCTGGTTCAACCGGCGGCATGCCTGTCGCGGCAAGAAAGGTATTGTCGCTAGCGCTGCAGCCCGTCAGCCAGATGATCGCGCTCAGGGCAAAAGCAAGGGGACGGCAGCGCATAATATCCATTTTGACAAACTCAAATGACCGTATCTTGCCGAATCGATACCGGACAAGACGGCGATGGACATCGCCAGGCCCGCCGGCCGAAAAGCCGGCAAGTCCCATCAACGTCCAGCAAGCCAATTCGTTCCGACTTCCAGCAAATATCAGACTCACGATTTTGTGCCAGTCCTGATCGCAGTCAAGCAACCGGCAAAACTGTGACCACGCTCACCTCTCGTCTATTCCCGGATACGGGAGACAGGGCCCAAACCTATGCGCTGGACACAGAATTCGTCTTTATAGGAGTTCCCTCCTGTGTAGATTAGTTGTCACTCTCACCTGCATCCTGGCCTGTCACTTGACAGCCGGTCCGACCAAGATGACGCTTTCCTCTCCAGCCAGGATCTAATCTGGCTGAACCCCGGAAGGCCGAATGGGTCAGCCGGGCGACAAGCTCGCAACGAGACGGCATCATGACGGGGGCGAAATGCGGTGGTTCCTGCAGGCCTGCTTGTGTTTGACGCTCCTCCTGCCCACCGCGGCGAGCGCCTGGGACGGCAATCAGCTATACAAGGCCTGCCAGACCGGCAGCGCCAGCATCGCCTGTGTCGCCTATGTCGCCGGGGTAATGGATCGCGGCGTCAACGACGCCGCCACCGCGACACATTTTGTCCGCGTCTATGCCAAGCGATTTCCCGGCATCCCGGAAGATCCCCGCAACTTCCTCAAAACCATTTCCTGCCGCGGTGAGATTCCGTCAAACGTCACTTATGGCCAGGCGGCGGATATCGTCGCCCGGTACCTCCGCGACTATCCCGAGGAACGAACCAAGGACGGGAGCGAAGCCGTGGACCGCGCCCTGATCGCCAGCTTTCCCTGCGTCGATCCCCTCAGCGGCGCTCCTCTGAAACAGTGACCCACCCCGTCCTCAGGTTCCTGTGCATTCGGGCTCCCGCGCATTGCCAGGCCCCGAGCAGCGTGCAATCTATAGCCGTGTCCGGCGAAACGCTGGAGCGAGACAGGATGAGGAGACGATGTCATGGCGAAAGGTGTGGGCGGATCGACGGCAGCCGGCGAGCTGAGCGCGGTGCAGCCCTGGGCCGACCGCGCACCGGCAATTACCGCTGCCGAGCGCGAGGCCCGGCTGGAACGCGCCCGCAAATTGACCGCCGACCTCGGTGCCGATGCCCTGCTGGTCAATGCCGGCACCAGCCTGGATTATTTCGCCGGCGTGCCGTGGGGGGCCAGCGAGCGGCTGGTCGCTTTGGTCGTGCCGCGCAACGGCCGGCCGGTGATGATCTGCCCCAAATTTGAACTCGGATCGCTGCAGGCGGCGCTGAAGATCGAAACCGACTTCCGGCTGTGGGAAGAAGACGAGGATCCCTATGCGCTGGTCGCCGGCGTGTTGGCCGATCACGGCGGCAGCCGGCTCGCATTGGATCCGGCGGCGGCCTTTGCCATCCATACCGGCCTGAAACGCCAGGGGCGCGGATTCGAGATGCTGGACGCAACCGCCGTGATCGACGGCTGCCGCTCTTGCAAGTCACAGGCTGAGCTGGCCCTGATGCGCCAGGCCAAGGCGATGACCCTGGAAGTGCAGCGCCGTGCGGCCGCGATCCTCGCCCTTGGCATCACCACCACCGAGGTCAAGCGCTTCATCGACCAGGCGCATCGGGCGATCGGCGCCGATGACGGGTCGAGCTTCTGCATCGTGCAATTCGGGCGCGGCACTGCCTATCCCCATGGCCTGCCGGGCGAGCAGCGCCTGGCCGAAGGCGACATGGTGCTGATCGATACCGGCTGCCGGGTGCAGGGCTACAATTCCGACATCACCCGCACTTATGTCTTCGGCACGCCCACGGCCGAGCAGCGGCGCATCTGGGAGCTGGAACAGGCGGCCCAGCAGGCAGCCTTCGATGCCGTGCGGCCGGGCCTGCCCTGCCAGGCGGCCGACGCCGCCGCCCGCGCCGTGCTGGAACGTGGCGGGCTCGGCCCGGATTACCGCCTGCCCGGCCTGCCGCATCGCACCGGCCATGGTATCGGGCTTTCCATCCATGAAGCGCCCTATCTGGTGCGGGGCGACCGGACACCGCTCGCTCCCGGCATGTGCTTCTCCAACGAGCCGATGATTGTCCTGCCCGACCGCTTCGGCGTGCGGCTGGAGGACCATTTCCATGTGACCGAAACCGGCGCGCAATGGTTCACCCAGCCCTCGCCCAGCCTGGACGCGCCCTTCGGTTGAGGCGGCAATTCTGGTATTTCCCTGAAATGTTTCCAGGAAACCGGGGCCTTTCCGCGCGGCCCCGGCAGCACCATCTATTCCATCTGGATGCCAGCAACCCGGGCGGCCATGCCGTTGCCCGGGTGACGTGATCGGAGCCCCGATGTTCGCCTTTATCTTTGCTTTCGCCTTGGCCGCCGCCGTGCTCTGCGATGCCTGGCTTGACCGGCGCCAGATTCATCATGTCCAGGCACATCGAAATGCCGTGCCGGTGCGCTTCGCTGCCACGGTGACGCTGGCCGAGCACCAGAAAGCGGCAGACTACACCATTGCCCGCACTGGCTTCGGCATGCTTCACAACATCCTCCATGCCCTGCTGGTCCTGGCCCTGATCTTCGGTGGCGGGATCGCGGCGCTCTATGGCCTGGCGACCGACCGCTTTGGTGTCGGTCTCTGGGGCATGGTGGCCTTCTTCGGCGCCGTCGCCCTGATGCTGGGCATCTTCGAGCTGCCCTTCGGCCTGTGGCGCAGCTTCGTCATCGAGGAACGCTTCGGCTTCAACCGCAAGACCTGGAAGACCTGGCTGATCGATCTCCTCAAGACCGCGCTGCTGATCGCCGGTCTCGGCCTGCCGGTCGCCGTCGGACTGGTCCTCATCATGCAGCATCTGGGGCCTCTCTGGTGGCTGTGGGCCTGGGCTGCCTGGCAGGGTTTCCAGTTGTTGTTGCTGGCGATCTTCCCGACCTTCATCGCCCCGCTCTTCAACAAGTTCGAACCCTTGACCGATACCGCGCTCGCCAGCCGCGTCGAGGCCTTGCTGCAACGTTGCGGCTTCGCCTCGAAGGGCGTCTTCGTGATGGATGGCAGCAAGCGCTCGGGCCATGGCAATGCCTATTTCACCGGCTTCGGCGCGGCCAAGCGCATCGTCCTTTTCGATACGCTGATGCAGAAACTGGAACCGGACGAAATCACCGCCGTGCTGGCCCATGAACTGGGGCATTTCAAGCGCCGTCATATCCAGAAGCGCCTGATCGCCAGTTTCGTCATGAGCTTCGCCTTCTTCGCACTGCTCGGCTGGCTCTCCGGTCAGGGTTGGTTCTATGCGGCGCTCGGCATGGGGAATGCCGCCGCGTCTGGCACCAATCCGGCCGTGGCCCTGGTGCTGCTCGGCCTGATCGCCCCGGCCTTCACCTATTGGTCCAAGGTGCTGTGGAGCATGACGAGCCGCCGGCATGAATTCGAAGCTGACGCCTTTGCCGCCACCCATGCCGATCCCAATCTGCTCGCCAGTTCACTGGTCAAACTTTATCGCGACAATGCCTCGACCCTGACGCCGGACCCGCTTTATTCGCTGGTCAATCACTCGCATCCAACGGCGGCACAGCGCATCGAACGGCTAGTGCCGTCGCATGCCGGTGGATGAGATCAGGGGTAAAGCGGGAAACTAATCCGCCAACTGACGGATTACCGGCAGCAGGTCACGGAACGTCTCCGTCCCGGCCCGTTCCAGCCATTCGAAGATGACCATTTCCGTGGTCGCCAGCAGGATGCCGGCATCGCGCAGCCGCTCGAGGCCCCGGTCGCGATCGAAGATCTTGCGCGAACCGACGGCATCCGCCGCGATCACCGGGCGCAGCCCCATCTGTAACAGGCCGAGCGCCGTCTGCAGCACGCAGACATGCGCCTCGGTGCCGCAGAGGATAATGTCCCGCCGTCCCTGAGCCGTCACCGCCGCGTGGAAATCCGCTTCCCGCGTTGCATTGAAATGGGTCTTCTCGAAAACCGGCGCATGATATTCCCCGGCGGCCAAGGCCACCGGCGCCACTGTCGGCCCGAGCCCCTTGCGATATTGCTCGGTGATCAGGATGGGCACGTCGAGCCGTCCCGCCGCCTCGATCAGGGCGACGGTGTTCCGCAGAATGCCGTCGACCCCGCCGATCGAGGGCGCCAGTTTCTCCTGAATATCAACGACTAGCAGCAGGCTCGCCTGACGATCCAGCAGAAGATTGTTCATGGCACGATCCATCCCGGCTTGCCCCGTCAACATGCCGGTACTTTATCGGCGGCGGTCTCCCCTGCCCAGAGATAAGAAGAGCGGCCGCATCAGGGCGGCCTAATTGACCGCCCAGACATTCCGACGTCACGACCTTGGTTTGAGTTTTTCGGGATCGTAGAAGGGGAACTTG
>CAYOQR010000091.1:0-17340 GCA_964406155.1 uncultured Rhodospirillaceae bacterium
AGATGAACCTGTTCCTCAATCTGGCGGCTTTGGGCCTTTCGCATTCGCTGTTCGGCGAACGCCTGCTGCCGGTCGGCACGCTGTACGATCCCTTCATCGTGCGCGGGCTCGATGCTCTCAATTACGCCTGCTACATGGATGCGCGCTTCATCCTGGTGGCAACGCCGTCGGGCATCACCCTGGCGCCGGAAGGCGGCGCGCATCAATCGATCTGCACGCCGCTGATCGGCCTGGCGCAAGACGGGCTGGCGGCTTTCGAGCCGGCCTTCATCGACGAACTGGCGGTCATCCTGCGCTGGGGCTTCGACTATATCCAGCGTTCCGGTCCGGCCGATTACTGCGAACGTAGCTGGCTGCGCGACGAGACCGGTGGCTCAGTCTATCTGCGCCTCTCGACCCGACAGCTCGAACAGCCGGGACGGGCGATGACGCCGGAGCTGCGCCAGTCGATCATCGACGGCGCCTATTGGCTGCGCGAGCCCGGCCCCAATTGCGAGGTGGTGATCGCCTATACCGGCGCGGTCGCACCGGAGGCGATCGATGCCGTCGGCCTGATGGCGGAGGATCGCCGCGACATCGGCCTGCTGGCGATCACTTCGGCGGACCGGCTGGAGGCCGGCTGGCATGCCGCCGAACGCGCCCGTCAGCGCGGCAATGCGGGTGCCCGCAGCCATATTGAGCGGCTGCTGGCGCCGCTGGCCAGCGATTGCGGCATCGTCACCGTGCTGGACGGTCATCCCGCCACTCTGGCCTGGCTGGGCGGCGTCCATGGCCACCGGGTTAAGGCGCTGGGCGTCGAGCATTTCGGCCAGACCGGCTCGATCCAGGATCTCTACCGGCATCACGGGCTGGATACGCGCTCGATCATCTCCGCCGCCCAAGCCATCGCACCGCAACGCAAGATCCGCCGTTATGTCGCCCTCAATTGAGAGGGCGGTAGCAGTGCAAGACCATGTTTTTCGCAGATCAGAATTTGCAGGGAGGACAAACGAATGAAATCATTGAGTGACTTGATGCTGCCGGGACCGATGTCGCGGCGCGATTTCCTGATGCGCGCCTCGGCGACCGGATTGGCGGCGGGCCTGGCCGGCGGTCTTGTGGGCGGTCCGCTGGCGCTTCCGGCTTTCGCCGATCAGCCGAAAAAGGGCGGCACCATCCGTCTCGGCCTCAAGGGCGGCGATACCTCGGACAGCCTCGATCCGCGCAGCTATTCCAATGCCGTGCCGACCATTATCGGCAATGCGGTGATGAACGGGCTGATCGAGATCGGCGCCGACCGCAAGCCCCAGGGCGAATTGCTGGAAAGCTGGGAGGTCCGCAACCGCGCCACGGAATGGATCTTCAATGTGCGCAAGGGCATCACCTTCCATAACGGCAAGTCGCTCGATGCCGACGACATCATCTATTCGCTGCGCCTGCATCTCGGCCCCGACAGCAAATCGGCGGCGGCCGGCAATCTGAAGAACATTCAGTCGGTGGAGAAGCTCGACCCGCACCAGATCCGGATCCAGCTCGCCTCGCCGGACGCCGATCTGCTCTATACCCTGTCGGATTTCCATCTCATGGTCGTGCCGAACGGCTTCACCGATTGGGCGAAGCCCGTCGGCACCGGCGCCTTCAAGGTGGAGAATTTCCAGCCCGGTCTCGGCGCGCGCCTCGTCAATGCCGGCGGTTACTGGAAGCCGGGCCGGGGCAATGTCGATGCGGTCGAACTGACGGTCGTCAATGACGTGGCGCAGCGGATGAACGCGCTGATCGCCGGCCAAGTCGATGTGATCAGCGATGTCGACCGCAAATCGGTCGATCTCCTGAAATCGGCGCCGGATATCGAATTGGTGCAGGCGCCGGGCGGCTGGCATACCGTCATGGCGATGCAGATGGATCATGCGCCCTTCAACAATGCCGATCTGCGCAAGGCGCTGAAATATGCCTGCGACCGCGAGCAGATCCTGAAGACCCTGTTCAATGGCTATGGCCGGGTCGGCAACGACCAGCCGATTCCGGCATCGGACCCCTATTTCAACACCGAACTGAAGGCGCTGCCTTACGATCCCGACAAGGCGAAGTTCCACTTCAAGAAGGCCGGTATCGCCGATCCGCAGATTACCCTCTCGGTTTCGGATGCGGCCTATGCCGGCGCGGTCGACATGGCGACGCTCTATCAGGCGACGGCGGCCAAGGCCGGCGTGCCGCTGCGGACCAAGAAGGAATCCATCGACGGCTTCTGGAGCAATGTCTGGCTGAAGGCGCCGTTCTGCGTTTCCTATTGGGGCGGCCGGGCGGCGGCCACGGAGATGCTCAGCGCCGCTTATGCGCGGGGCGCCGATTGGAACGAGACGCATTGGTCCGACGACAAGTTCGAGAAGCTGCTGGGCGATGCCAAGGCGGAAACCGACGAGGCCAAGCGCAAGGCCTATATCTGGGAGATGCAGGCGATGCTCTCCGAAAACGGCGGCGCCCTCATTCCCGTCTTCTCCGACTGGCTGGATGCCCATCACAGCCGAGTCAAGGGCCACACGCCCCACGGCCTGTTCGATCTCGACAATCAGCGTATCTGCGAGAAGGTCTGGCTGGAAAGCTGATCCAGCCTATCGATCGACTGGCAGCGGGCCGCTCACGAGCGGCCCGTTTTCTTTTGGCCGAAATTCCCGTGACCCAGATTCCCGTGGCCCGGTGCGGCAGGGGCGATATAGACTTGCCGGGCCATTCCCGGCTGCAAGGATGTATCGGCAACCATGTCCCGCCAGACCGCGATGTCCCATCCGCCCGTGATGCCCCGTCCGTCCGTGACCGAACTGGACCGGCCCCTCGTCATGCTGGGCGAGGAGACCGATACGGGATCCTGGCAGCTCTTCCGCTGCCAGCCGGCCGAGAAGCTGCGGCCCTATATCCTCGGCGCCTATCACGGTTGGACCGAGGATACGTCCGCGCCGATGCTGCGGCGGGAAATGCCGCGGGTGATGGTGCCGGTCATCTTCAATTTCGGCACGCCTTTCACCATCGCCACTGCGGCGGATGACGGGCATCCGGCCGGGCCGGAAGCCTTTCACTCCTTTGCCGCCGGCCTGCATGACCGTTATGTGGTGACGGGATCGCGCGGCCTGTCGCAATGCCTGCAGGTCAATTTCACGCTGCTCGGAGCCCTGCGCCTGGGGCTCGATCTGCCGGCTCTGTCGCGCCGGATCGCGACGGCCGAGGATGCTTTCGGTTGGGGCATCAAATCGCTGCTGGTGCAGCTTGCGGAGACCGGGAGCTGGAGCACCCGCTTCGCGCTTCTGGAGCAGTTCATCCTGACGCGCTTCTCACAGGGGGTATCGCCAAGCACGGATGTTCTCGCGGCCCTCCGACATCTGCAGCGCAGCCACGGACAGATGCGCATCGGGCGGATCGCGGATGACCTCGCCATCGGCCAGAAACGCCTGATCGCGCTGTTCCAGGCGGAGATTGGCCTGCCGCCGAAAGGGATCGCCCGGCTGCTGCGTTTCAACCGGGCATTGGCGCGGCTTCGGCGTGACCCGGCGCCTGAACTGGCGGCGCTCGCCACTGAATGCGGCTATTATGACCAGGCGCATTTCAACCGCGACTTCAAGCTCTATAGCGGCTTCACCCCGACCGAGATGCTGGCCCATCGCCTGCGGGATGTGGACTCGCTGGCGCATTGAGAGAGATGATTGAGTCCGATTTGCGAGAACGTCCGGTATTTGGGTGACAAGTATTCTTCTCTACGGCAAAGACACGAACTGCAAACATCTCATCTGGCCTGACCACCCCTCACCCCAACCCTCTCCCCGCAAGCGGGGCGAGGGAGTTTAAGGCTTTATATCGCCCGATAATTTCGCATCGGAGATGACGAAGTCTCCCTCGCTCCGTGATAACGGGGAGAGCAACTGTCTTTTTCTCAAGCCATCTGAAGGCGCCAAGGGGTGTTGGCGATAAATGAGATATTACTGTGTAGCTCTACATCCTTAACAGGACAGCCTTGTATCGCTCGCGGAAATTTATCCAATACGATGGCAGCCACGCGGCCTAGCCTGCGCTCCTCACTTTCCCTGATGGAGCAAGGATGCCATGACGATGTCACAGCCACAGAAAGACATTGCCTGTTTCTTCCCGGTCCTGCGTTATCGCAATGCCCGCGCGACACTTGACTGGTTGGACGAGGCTTTCGGCCTGCAGACCCATTTCCAGGTTCCCGGCCCCGGCGAGAGCATCCGGCATGCGCAACTGGTGCTGGGGCAGGGGATGGTCATGCTCTCGGCCGGAGCCGAGCCGGACCCGGCCAATCCCTGGTCGTCGGTCGATCACGGCGTCTATGTCTATGTCCCCGATATCGATGCACAGTATCGGCGCGCCGTGGCGGCCGGCGCCGAGATCGTAACCCTGCTGCGGGAGACCGATTACGGTGCGCGCGAATTCAGCGCCCGCGACCTCGGCGGCCATCTCTGGTCCTTCGGCACCTATCAGCCCTGGACGGATCGCTGAAGAAAAAGAAACGGGCCGCGTGATGCGGCCCGTTCCAAGTTTCGTCTCCAAGTTTCGTCTGTGAGAGAATCGGCGGCCTCAGCCGATGCGGGTCTTCTCCAGCATCTTTTCGTCGAGCTCATAGCCGAGGCCCGGCTTGTCGCCGAGCTGGATCCAGCCGTCGCTGCCGACCTTGAAGGTTTCGGCCATCATGAAGTCGCGGCGTTCCAGGCTCCATTCCGGTGGATCGTAGGGGAATTCCAGGAACAGGCCGTCGGTCAGGCCCGCTGTCAGATGGGCATTGGCGACCACGCCCATGCCATTGGTCCAGGTATGCGGCGTGAAGGTGATGTTGTGCTCCGCCGCCAGCATGGCGACCCGGCGCAGGCCGGTGATGCCGCCGACCAGGGCCGCGTCGGGCTGCAGGATATCGAGCGAGCGGTTCTCGATCATCATGCGGAACTCATAGAGCTCGCGGGTCATCTCGCCGCCGGCGATGCGGAGATCGACCATCTGGCGCAGTTCCGCCATGCCCTTGTGATCGCCGCGATGGAGCGGCTCTTCCATCCAGAAGACATCCAGGCGTTCCAGCTCGCGGGCGACCTTGACGGCGTCCTTGACGGTCCAGGGCGTCGCCGTGTCCCAGGACATGCGCCAACCCTGGTTGCAATCCACCATCAAAGTGAGCTTGTCGCCGACTGCCTTGCGCACGGCTTCCAGCGCCTTGATGTCGTCCTTCCAGTGGCCGCGATGGAAGCGTACCTTCATCGCCTGGAAACCCTGGCCGAGGAAGCTCTGGGCGACATCGGCCATTTCCGAGGGCGTGCGCAGCGTGCCGGAGGAGGCATAGGCGCGGACCTTGCTGTTCATGCCGCCGATCAGGCGCCAGACCGGCTGCTTGGTGATCTTGCCGGCGAGGTCCCAGAGGGCGAGGTCCAGCGGCCAGCAGCGGCCGTAATGGAAGTTGATGTTGTTGATCACCCGGTAGTGGCGCTCGATCGCCATCGGGTCCTGCCCGACGAAGAGGTGCTCGTGGCCTTGGAAGCCGACCATCATGTCGCCCGAGGCGATGCCGGTCAGGCCTTCATCGGTTTCCACCCGGGTCACGGTGGCGTCGAAATGGGTGCGGGGGCGGGTATCCCAGCTTGCCCGGAACGGCGGGTCCAGCGGCAGGCGGTGATGGGTGATGGCGATCTTGGTGATTTTCATGGGATAGTTCCCCCTGGTTCTTCTGCTGAAAGCTGGATCATCTGCCGGATAGGCCGCTGGTCACGAAGATGTTCGGGCAGTAATTTGCCTCTCACGCTTGGGGTTTGCCACGGCCATTTTCTCATTTTCCCCATGATGTGGAGGCATTTGCCAATGTCCGCCCCGATGTCCAACCCTGAAACCGTCACTTTGCCGATCGCACCCTTCGCTTTGGCCGGCTGTCCGCCGATCCGATTCGGCGTCGACCGGGTGGAGAAACTGGCCGAGGACGCGGCCAAGCTGGCGGGCGAGGGGGCCTCGCTGCTGCTGGTCGCCGATCCGGGGCTCGGCGAGTTGACCGAGCGCGTGGTCAGCATTCTGGCGGGCGGCGGTCACCGGGTTTCGGTCTTCACCGATATCCGCAGCGACCCCCTGGGCAGTCAGGTCGATGCCGGGGCCGAGGCGGCGCGCCGGGCAGGGGCGAGGGCGGTGATCTGCCTTGGCGGCGGCTCGACCCTGGATGCCGGCAAGCTGGTGGCGGCCATTGCCGGCGCCGATCTGCCGGCGGAAGCCTATGGCCTCGCCGCCAAGCGGTTCCCCCGGACGCAGCTTGCGAAGATCTGTATCCCGACCACGGCCGGCACTGGATCGGAGGCGACCACCATCGCCGTCATCACCAACAGCCGCGAGGAAAAGGTCTGGTGCTTCGGTCGCGAGTTGAAGGCCGATCTCTCGATCCTTGATCCGCGTTTGCTGGTCGGCCTGCCGCGCCATCTGACGGCGGCGACCGGGGCCGATGCCCTGGTCCATGCCATCGAAGCGATGACCAACAGGAACGCCAATCCGATGAACGATGCCGTCTGCCTGCAGGCGATCCGGCTGATCAGCCGGTATCTGCCGGATGCCATCGACCGGCCCGACGATCTGCAGGCGCGCGGCGCGGTGCAGATCGGCGCCTGCCTTGCCGGTATCGGCATCGACAATGCGGGGACGGCGGTGGCGCATGCTTTCGGCCATGCCCTCGGCGCGATCGGCCATGTGCATCACGGCCGGGCGGTGGCGCTCGCCTTGCGTGCCGTCATCGGCTGGAATGCCGAGGCGGATCCGGACCGGCATGCGATGGTGGCATCGGCCATGGGCATTCCCAGCGACGGCCGGCCGCCGGTCGCGGTGGCCCGCGATCTGGTGCCCGCCTTCGATTCCTTCCTGCGCCGGATCCAGCTTCCCATCTCGCTGGCCGGCGACGGGCTCGGCGCGGCGGATGGCGAGCGGCTGGCACAGACCACCCTGGCGCCGGAAAACGCGGTCATGCGGGATGCCAATGCGCGGGCGCTGGCGCGCGAGGATATCCGGCATTTCGCCGATGCCATTCTGACCGCCGCCTAGCGTTGAAATTTCTATTCTGCTGACCGGTTATCGGATTCGCCGGATAAGCCAGTAAGGTATCTTTCGAATTTCAGGGAAATACTGGGTATTTCTTTTCCTAATGGTTGTAGGAGTCAGTCCATTTTGCGCCGCAATACCTAATCCTTAACCATCTGATATCTAACGAAACCGTATCCAATTGACACTGGAAATTGATCCTGTTAGTGCTCCGCCCTGATTCAGGGCTGCGGGGCGCCGCATCGGGCGGCGAGTTCTGTTCGGTATCATCTCGGGCGCATCGATTCTGCGCTGCGACAGCGTCCCGGCAGTGTTTTCAGGGACCGTCCGGGGGCGGCCTTATTGTGGAGATTGTGGCGTGCGGTACTGCAAATTGTGCCTTTATCCGGAAACCAAGCCGGATCTCTGGTTCGACGAACATGGCGTGTGCAACGCCTGCCTGAACTTCAATCATCGCGCCGAGGTCGATTGGGATCAGCGGCGCGAAGAGCTGATGAAGGTGGTCGAGAAGTACCGCTCGAAGAACGGTTCCAATTACGATTGCATCGTGCCGGTCTCCGGCGGCAAGGACAGCCACTATCAGTTGCTGCGCCTGTTGGAAATCGGCATGACGCCGCTTTGCGTCACCGCCACCACCGACGATCTCAGCCCGATCGGCCGGCGCAATATCGAGAACATGAAGAAGCTCGGCGTCGATTACATCGAGGTCACCACCAATCCGGTGGTGCGCCGCCGCATCAACAAGTTCACGCTGCAGACCATCGGCGACATTTCCTGGCCGGAACATGTGACGATCTTCACCGTGCCGGTGCGCATCGCCGTCCAGCACAATATTCCGCTGATCGTCTGGGGCGAGAACCCGCAGCACGAATATGGCGGGCCGGCCGCCTCGACCACCAAGAACGTGCTGGACCGGCGCTGGCTGGAGGAATTCGGCGGGCTGCTCGGCCTGCGCGTTTCCGATCTCGTCGGCCAGGTCGGCATCGAGCGCCGCGACCTCATCCAGTACACCTATCCCAGCGACGAGGAACTGGCGCGGGTCGGCGTGACCGGCATCTTCCTCGGCTACTATTTCCCCTGGGACGGCTATCGCAACGCGCTCTTCGCCCAGGGCTACGGCTTCGAGACCATGCCGACCATGGTCGAGGGCGCGCTGGCCAATTACGAGAATCTCGACAACCACCAGATGGGGTTGCACGACTATTTCAAGTTCCTGAAATACGGCTTCGGCCGGGCGACCGATATCGCCTGCAACCATATCCGCCGGGGCCGCCTCAGCCGCCGCGACGGTCTGGAACTGGTGAAGCGCCATGACGGCAAGTTCCCCTGGACCTATCTCGGCAAGCCGATCGAGGATATCCTCGCCGAGATCGACATGCCGGTCGAAGAATTCATCGAGATCTGCGACCGCTGGACCAACAAGAAGCTCTTCAAGTGCGACAATCACGGCAATCTGATCAAGGATCGCCACGGCAACTTGCAGAAGCTGCACGACGATACCGTCTGATCGGCGATAATGTCCGGCCGGCGGGCTCGCCGGCACCGGTCAAAAAGGGAGAGCGGCCTTGCCCGAGGTGGTGATTGTCAATTCCGGCGTCGCCAATCTGGATTCCATCAACCGGGCGCTGTCGGAATGCGGCGCCCGCACGGTGGTGACCAGCGATCCGACGGTGGTCGAGAAGGCGGACCGGCTGGTCCTGCCGGGGGTCGGCTCCTTCGCCACGGCGATGCATAACCTGAACAGCCTGGGGCTCTCGGCGGCGATCCGCAATCTGCTGCAGAAGCGCCAGGCGCCGTTCCTCGGCATCTGCCTCGGCATGCAGTTGATGGCGACGGCGGGCGAGGAACATGGCGGCGCCGGCGGCCTCGATCTCATCGCCGGCAACGTCGTGCCGCTGAAGGCCGGCGACCCGCAGGAGCGCATCCCGCATATGGGCTGGAACGAAATCACGGCGCGGAAACCCTCACCGCTGCTGGCGGATATCGCCGACGGCACGGATTTCTATTTCGTGCACAGCTTCCATTTCGTCTGCGACGATCCGGCTGACGTGTTGGCGACGACCAACGGCTATGGCGGCTTCACCGCCGTCATCCAGCGCGGCAATGTGATGGGCACGCAGTTCCATCCGGAGAAGAGCCAGCGTGCCGGGTTCAAACTGCTGCAGAACTATCTCAAGATCTGACGGGCGGCCCCATGCTCAAAGTACGCGTCATGCCCACCTTGCTGTTCCGCGATGTCGGATTGGTGAAGGGCGTCGGCTTCGACAGTTGGCGGCGCACCGGCAGCGCCCTGCAGGCGATCAAGGTCTATAACATGCGCGAGGTGGACGAACTGGTCTTCCTCGACATCACCGCGACACCGAACGGGCGCGGTCCCGATTTCGCGCAGGTCGACGAACTGGCCGATGAATGCTTCATGCCGATGACGGTCGGCGGCGGTGTGCGTTCGGTCGATCATATCGGCCAGCTCCTGGCGGTCGGCGCCGACAAGGTCGCGATCAATACGGCGGCAGTGGAGCGGCCCGAGCTGATCGCCGAGGGCGCCCGGGCCTTCGGCGCGCAATGCATCGTTCTCTCGATCGATGTCCGCCGCCATCCCGACGGAAGATGGGAGGTATTCACCCATTGCGGCAAGCAGCCGACCGGGCTCGATCCCGTCGCCTGGGCGACCAAGGCCGAGGCTCTGGGGGCGGGGGAGATCCTGCTGACCTCGATCGACCGCGACGGCACCTTCGACGGCTATGACGTCGACTTGACGAAGGCCGTGACCCAGGCCGTGCGGGTGCCGGTGATCGCCTCGGGCGGTGCCGGCAACTATCAGCACATGGTCGATGTGCTGAAGGACGGGGGCGCCGATGCGGTCGCCGCCGCCAGCATCTTCCACTTCACCGAACAGACGCCGAAGGAAGCCAAGATGTTCCTGAAGGACAACGGCTTCCGCGTCCGCAAGTAGGCTCTGAGGTCAAGTAAGTACCGCAGTCAAGTAAGTACCGCGGTCAAGATGCTCCATGCCGGCGGCGCGCGACATCCATGAAATGCCGCACGAAGCGCTCCACCTCGCTTGAGGCATTGCCCTTGGCTGGGACATGCAGATGGTGATTGAAGACGGCGCTGCGCTGCTCGGCCGTGCCCTTGCTGACATCCTCGCCGGCGGCGGCCCGGCTCATCAATTGAGCCAGTGCCTCGGGCGATTCCGCGACATGGATGACGGCGCCGACAGCGGGATCGTCCGGGTCCAGGAGCAGGTCCGATTTCGCGGGACGTGCCTGGCCCCACCAGGGCATGACGATGGGCGCATCGGCCAGCATCGCCTCGATCAGGGCGAGGGAGTTGTAGCCGATCACCAGCCGCGAGCGCGGGAAGAGATCGAAGAGCGGCACGTCGAAGGAGAATTCCAGCGCCGCCGCCGCTTCGGCCGACAATTGCGCGCGCACCTCGTCCATATCCGCGCGCTTCTTGCACTTCACCAGCCATTTGACGCCGGGTGCAGCGGCGCGCGCGGCGGTTACGGCGAAGGTCTGCAGGACCTCGTTGAAGACATCCTGGGCGCCATAGCCCGGCTGGTTGAAGGTGACGAGCGAGAGATAGACCTTCTGATCCGCCGGGAGCCGCGGCATATCCAGCCAATGGTCGTAGCGCGGCGCGCCGGTGACCCAGATGTCATCGGGATCGTGCATGCCGGGCACGATCGCCCGCTTGGTCTCCTCGCTGAACACGGCGACGCCGGCGCCCTCGAACTTGAATTTGGCGTCGGTGAAGCGGTCATGCAGCCAGGGCACGGTCCAGGGGATGGTGTAGTTCTCGCGGCACAGGACCAGGAAGGGAATGCCGAGCGCCGGGCAGGCAAGTTTCAGCGCTTCGTCCTGCCAATAGTCGACATTGCCGACCATGACGGCATCGATCCGTGTCTTGCGCGATGCGGCCTGCAGGAAGGCGATGCCGAATTCGGTCAGGCGCTGGCGCATGGCGCCCGACCGCTCGCGCAGGAAGGTCGAGAGATAGGTCTGCTGCTGGTCGCATTCGGGCACCAGATGGTGCTGGTATTCCTTGAGCTTCACGGCGCTGACCGTCGGCCAGTTCAACCCGGTGCGGGCCCGCAGCTCGGTCAGGTCCTTGGAGAACTGGCTGCGGTTTACCGCAAGCACGGTCGGCTGGCCGGGCCGGATCTCGCCCCAGTTGATCTTGCGGGCGAGCGAGGCGCCGGCTGCCTTGGGGGAGCGGCTGCTCAGGGGCCGCAATCCCTGGGGTAGAATCTTGCTTAGGATCATTTCAACACCCGTCCCGATGGGCGCGCGACGCAGCCCCTGCAGGCATCAGTAGATATCCGGCGGCCGGAAAGATGGCAAGAAAGCGGGCAGGCAAGAAAGCAGGCAAGAAAAAGGCCCCGGTTGTGGGGTATTCCACACCGGGGCCTTAATTTCCGCACTCAATCTGCGTGATGCGCTGCCGCGATCACGCGCCCGTGAAGGCCTGCAGGCCGGTCTGCGCGCGGCCGAGGATCAGGGCGTGGACGTCGTGGGTACCTTCATAGGTGTTCACGGCTTCCAGATTCATCACATGACGGATCACATGATACTCGTCCGAAACGCCGTTGCCGCCATGCATGTCGCGGGCGGTGCGGGCGATGTCGAGCGACTTGCCGCAGGAATTGCGCTTCAGCATGGAGATGGCTTCCGGCGCCGCGCGGCCTTCATCCTTCAGGCGGCCGAGACGCAGGCAGGCATGCAGGCCGAGGGTGATTTCCGTCTGCATGTCGGCCAGTTTCTTCTGGATGAGCTGATTGGCGGCGAGGGGGCGGCCGAACTGCTTGCGGTCCATCGTGTACTGGCGCGCCGCGTGCCAGCAGAACTCGGCGGCGCCGAGGGCGCCCCAGGAAATGCCGTAGCGGGCGTTGTTGAGGCAGCCGAACGGGCCGCCGAGGCCGCGCGCATTCGGCAGGTAATTCTCATCGGGAACGAAGACGTCCTCGAGGACGATCTCGCCCGTGATCGAGGCGCGCAGGCTGAATTTGCCTTCGATCTTCGGGGTCGAGAAGCCCTTCATGCCGCGTTCGACGATGAAGCCCCGGATCACGCCATCCTCGGTCTTGCCCCAGACCACGGCGACATCCGCGATCGGTGAATTGGTGATCCACATCTTGGCGCCGTTGAGGATGTAGCCGCCATCGACCTTCTTGGCGCGGGTCTTCATGCTGCCCGGATCGGAGCCGTGATCGGGCTCGGTCAGGCCGAAGCAGCCGACGATCTCGCCGCTGGCGAGGCGCGGCAGGAATTTCTTGCGCTGGTCTTCCGTGCCATAGGCATGGATCGGATGCATCACCAGGCTGGACTGCACCGACATGGCGGAGCGGTAGCCGGAATCGACGCGCTCGACCTCGCGGGCGATCAGGCCGTAGCTGACGTAATTGGTGCCGGCGCAGCCATAACCGTCGATGGTGGAGCCGAGCAGGCCCAGCTCGCCCAGCTCGTTCATGATTTCCCGGTCGAAGCGCTCATGCCGGTTCGCTTCCTTGACGCGCGGCATCAGCTTGTCCTGGCAGTAGTTCCGCGCGGTGTCGCGGACCAGCCGCTCTTCCTCGCTCAGGAGATCCTCGAGAAGAAGCGGGTCCTCCCACTGAAATTCCGGTTTCGCGGAGCTACTCATCATCGGTATCCTTCAATATTGGGAATTTATGGTCATCGTTTATTTAAATGCGGTCCGGCGTATATCATGAAGGCTGGACCGGTGGCAGTAGGTTGGAAACATAGCCCTATGACGCAGAAGGATGGCTACATTGTCGAGTTCTACCAGGTCGGCAATAGCATAAAGGTCACGGCGGTGGACCCCCGGACCCTGACCGAGGTCGCGATTATCGGCGTTCCGGGCCTGTCGCGCCAGCATCTCGCGCAGAATGCCATTCGCAAACTCGAATATGTCATGGCCAAGAAAAGGGCGGGCGGGGGACAACCATAACGTGCCGGCTGTTCCGGCTGGCCCGGCGGACTGGATTCCCTGGGATACCGTATTATCTAGGACGCAATATTCGGCGGCGTTCCGGCGCCTGGATTGAAGCAAACTTGCTCAATTCGAACCGTTGCCCGCAAGGGAACGACCAAAGTCGAAAATAGCTGTTCGGCATCGCAAAATCACTTGTCGACTCTCCCGGCATTGCGCTACGGTCGCGCAATAAAATGATAATGATAAAAGCTGTTGGGAGATATCGGTCAGATGGCCGGTTCAGCCGAACAGGGGGCTTACAACGATAAAAGATCTGCCACAGACGCAGAACTGCACTTGCTTGCTTTGCAGGCGAGGAAGGAGTTTTGCGTCTTTTTGCGCCCGGTGAACAGACGTCGATAAGACGCAAACCACAAGCGCTGGCCAGATCGCAGGGAGGTCAGGAAACCAGATGGAATATTTCCTGCAGCAATTGATCAATGGCCTGACACTGGGGGCCATCTACGGGCTGATCGCGATCGGCTACACGATGGTCTATGGCATTATCGGCATGGTCAATTTCGCGCATGGCGACGTCTATATGATCGGCGCGTTCCAGGCGATGATCGCCTTGCTGATCGTCGGCTCGCTCGGCATCAGTTGGGTGCCGCTGCAACTGGCGATCATGCTGATCGTCGCGCTCGTCCTCACTGCCGCCTATGGCTGGGCGGTGGAGCGAATAGCCTATCGCCCCTTGCGCGGATCGAGCCGCCTCGCGCCGCTGATCTCGGCGATCGGCATGTCGATCGTGCTGCAGAACTATGTGCAGTTGCTGCAGGGGCCGCGCCCCAAGCCGATCGAACCGATCATCCGCGGCGGTTTCGCCCTGACCGGCCATCAGACCGGCTTCGTCGTGCAGCTCGGCTATCTGCAGATCGTCATCGTCGTGCTGACCGTCGTGCTGATGTCCGGCTTTGCCTATCTGATCGCCAAGACGCCGCTGGGGCGCGCGCAGCGGGCCTGCGAGCAGGACCGCAAGATGGCGTCGCTGCTGGGCGTGAACGTCGATCTCACCATCTCGCTGACCTTCGTCATGGGCGCCGCGCTGGCGGCCGTCGCCGGCATGATGGTGACGCTCTATTACGGCGTGAACGACTTCTATATGGGCTTCGTCGCCGGCATCAAGGCCTTCACGGCAGCGGTGCTGGGTGGCATCGGATCGCTGCCGGGCGCCATGCTGGGAGGTATCCTGATCGGCCTCATCGAGGCCATCTGGTCCGCCTATTTCTCTACCGAATACAAGGACGTGGCGGCCTTCACCGTGCTCGTCCTGGTGCTGATTTTCCGTCCTACCGGTCTCCTCGGCCGGCCGGAAATCGAAAAGGTATAATCCATGACAGAAGTTACCATGGACAAGTCGATCCGGGCCGGTGCCTCGGCCCGACCCGCCTCGCCGTTGCTTGTCGCCATTAAGGAAGCCATCTTCACCGCCGTCCTGGTGTTCCTGCTCGGTATCCTGATGGTCGGGTTCCAGACGGAGGCGATCCAGGGACAGTATCTCTCCTTCGTCACCCGCTTCGGTGACGTCGCCTGGGCGGTGGCGATCGTTCCCGCCGGCCGCTTCCTGATGGCGCTCGACCGTCAGGGGCAGTCCTGGCCGGCCCTGGTGATCGGCGGTCTTGCCTTCCTGTTCTTCTTCGGCTGCGGCGCGATCGGCGTCGCCGGGGCCGATCTCTATAACACCCTGCCGATGCCCTTCCATGCGCCGATGGTCAATGTGATCTTCGGCCTGGGCGCGCTGCTGGTCTTCGGCACCGCGGTGAAGACGCGGCGCAGTGCGGGGCAGGGACGCCAGACGCTGGAGATGCGGGAGGCGGCGGAAGCCAAACGGGCGGGCGTGGCGCGCGGCTTTTCCCGGGTTGCCGGGCCGCTGCTCGTGCTGGCCGCCGTCATCCTGCCCTGGACGCCCTGGGGCGATCGCGCCTTGGTCGACAGCCTGGTTCTGGTCCTGACCTATGTCATGCTGGGCTGGGGCCTGAACATCGTCGTCGGCCTCGCCGGCCTGCTGGATCTCGGCTATGTCGCCTTCTATGCCGTTGGCGCCTACACCTATGCCAAATTGTCCACACAACTTGGCCTCACCTTCTGGGAAAGCCTGCCGCTCGCCGGCATGATGTCGGCAAGTTTCGGTATCGCGCTCGGTTTCCCCGTGCTGCGGTTGCGAGGTGACTATCTCGCCATCGTGACGCTCGGCTTCGGCGAGATGATCCGCATCATCCTGATCAACTGGCAGGTCTTCACTGGCGGCCCGAACGGGATCGGCGACATTCCGAAGATCACCTTCTTCGGCTATCCCTTCGAGCGCAATCCACCGGAGGGCGTGACATCCTTCCATCAATTGTTCGGCGTGGATTTCAGCGGCGCGCAGCGGGTCTATTTCCTCTATTACGTCATTCTCGTCCTGGCGCTGATCACCAATTTCGTGACCATCCGCCTGCGGAAACTGCCGATCGGCCGCGCCTGGGAGGCGTTGCGGGAAGACGAAACGGCTTGCCGGGCGCTTGGCATCAATCCGACCAATACCAAGCTGACCGCCTTCGCCATGGGGGCGATGTTCGCCGGTTTCGCCGGCTCGTTCTTCGCGACACGGCAAGGGTTCATCAGCCCGGAAAGCTTCACCTTCATTGAATCGGCGGTGATCCTGGCGATCGTGGTGCTGGGCGGCATGGGCAGTCAGGTCGGCGTGGCGCTGGCGGCGATCCTGCTGATCGGCCTGCCCGAGGCGTTGCGCCAATTGGAGCTGTACCGCATGCTGGCCTTCGGTGGCTCCATGGTGCTGATCATGCTGTGGCGGCCGAAGGGGCTCCTGTCCTATCGCGAACCGACGCTTCTGCTTCACTCGAGGAAAAGCAAAAAAGCTCCAGCAGCAGGGGTGGCGTAATGAATGCCGTTGCACAACAAGTGGACAGCGCGACCGCTCCGCTGCTGACGGTCGAGCATCTGACCATGCGGTTCGGCGGCCTGGTGGCCATCGACGATGTGAACTTCGAGGCGCGGCATCGCCAGATCACCGGCGTGATCGGCCCGAACGGTGCCGGCAAGACCACGTTGTTCAATTGCATCACCGGCTTCTACAAGCCGACCGTGGGGCGCCTGACCTTGCAGGCGGTGGACAGCCCGCCAATGCTCCTGGAGCAGATGGAAGGCTTCAAGATCGGCCAGAAGGCCCGCGTCGCGCGAACCTTCCAGAACATCCGCCTCTTCACCGGCATGTCTGTGCTGGAGAACCTGATGGTGGCGCAGCACAACAAGCTGATGCGCGCCTCGGGCTACACCATCCTCGGGCTGTTCGGTGCACCGAGCTTCGCGCGGGCGGAACGGGCGGCCCGCGAGCTTGCCGTGCATTGGCTGGAACGGGTGGGGCTCGTCCATCTCGCCGACACGCCGGCCGGCAGCCTACCTTACGGCGATCAGCGGCGCCTGGAAATCGCCCGGGCGATGTGCACCGAGCCGGTGCTGCTCTGTCTCGATGAACCGGCGGCAGGTCTCAATCCGCGTGAATCGGACGATCTCAACAGACTGTTGCGCTCGATCTGCGACGATCTCGGCGTCGGGCTGCTGCTGATCGAGCATGACATGAGCGTGGTCATGAAGATTTGCGACCATATTGTCGTGCTGGATTACGGCCGCAAGATCGCCGATGGCACGCCGGCGGAAATCCGTGCGGACCCGGCCGTGATCCGCGCCTATCTAGGCGAAGAAGAGAAGGAATAGGGGCCAGATCGCATGCTGAAGATTTCCGGCATCCGCACGTTTTACGGCCATATCGAAGCCCTGAAGGGCGTCGATCTCGAGGTTCAGGAAGGGGAGATCGTGACCCTGATCGGCGCCAACGGCGCCGGCAAGTCGACGCTGTTGATGTCGATCTGCGGCACGCCGCAGGCGCGTAACGGCAGCATCGTCTTCGAGGGCCGCGACATCACCCGCAAGCCGACTTTCGAGATCATGCGCCTCGGCATCGCCCAATCACCCGAAGGCCGGCGCATCTTCCCGCGCATGACAGTGATGGAAAACCTGAAGATGGGCGGCATCACCACCGATCCCAAGTATTTCGATGAGGATCTGGAGCGTGTCCTGACCATCTTCCCACGCCTGCGCGAGCGGGAGGCGCAGCGCGGCGGCACGCTCTCGGGCGGCGAGCAGCAGATGCTGGCGATCGGCCGCGCGCTGATGTCGCGGCCGCGGCTGCTGCTGCTGGACGAGCCCTCGCTCGGCCTCGCCCCGCTCATCGTGCGGCAGATCTTTTCCGCCATCGCCGAGCTGAACCGCCAGGACGGGCCGACGGTGCTGCTGGTCGAGCAGAATGCGAACCAGGCGCTGCGCCTCGCCCAT
>CAYOQR010000092.1:0-16878 GCA_964406155.1 uncultured Rhodospirillaceae bacterium
ACGCCACCCGCAACGACGACCCGCGCCCGAAATACTACGTGCTGGAGATGTTCCCGTATCCGTCCGGGCGCATCCATATGGGCCATGTGCGCAACTACACGATGGGCGACGTGGTGGCGCGCTATAAGCGCGCGCGTGGCTTCAACGTGCTGCATCCGATGGGCTGGGACGCTTTCGGCCTGCCGGCGGAAAACGCCGCCATCAGCCAGGGCGTGCATCCGGCGAAATGGACATACGAGAACATCGCCACCATGCGCGACCAGTTGAAGGGCATGGGCCTGTCGCTGGATTGGGCGCGTGAGATCGCCACCTGCCATCCGGAATACTACCGCCATGAACAGCGCATGTTCCTGGAATTCCTGGAAAGCGGCCTGGTCTACCGCAAGGAAAGCTGGGTCAACTGGGACCCGGTGGACAATACCGTGCTCGCCAACGAACAGGTGATCGACGGGCGCGGCTGGCGCTCCGGCGCCCTGGTCGAGAAGCGCAAGCTGGCCCAGTGGTTCTTCAAGATCACGGACTACTCGGATCAGTTGCTGGCGGCGCTGGAGACCCTGGACCGCTGGCCGGCCAAGGTCCGCATCATGCAGGAGAACTGGATCGGCAAGTCCCAGGGCGCGCGGGTCTTCTTCACGCTCAAAGACCGGCCCCAGAATGATCCCTTCGCGAAGATGGAGATCTTCACGACGCGCCCCGACACGTTGTTCGGCGCCGCCTTCTGCGCCATTTCGCCCAACCATCCTTTGGCCGCCGAGCTCGCCGCCAAGGATCCGAAGCTCACCGACTTCATTGCCGAATGCAACCGCATGGGCACCAGCGAGGCGGCTTTGGAAGCAGGTGAGAAGAAGGGCTACGACACCGGCCTGAAGGCCCTGCATCCCCTGGTCGCCGGCTGGGAGCTGCCGGTCTATGTCGCCAATTTCGTGCTGATGGAATACGGCACCGGCGCTATCTTCGGCTGCCCGGCCCATGACCAGCGCGACCTCGATTTCGCCAACAAGTACAAGCTGCCGGTGAAACCGGTGGTCTGCCCGCGCGACCAGGACCCGGCGAGCTTCAAGGTCACCGATACCGCCTTCACCGATGACGGCGTCATCGTCAATTCGGACTTCATGAACGGGCTCGACGTGCCCGGCGCCAAGGCCGCCGCCGTCAAGCGCCTGGAGGAACTGGACGCCGGCCAGGGCACCACGGTTTATCGTCTGCGCGACTGGGGCGTCAGCCGCCAGCGTTACTGGGGCTGCCCGATCCCGGTGATCCATTGCGATAGCTGCGGCATCGTGCCGGTGCCCAAGGCCGACCTGCCGGTGAAGCTGCCCGAGGACGTCACCTTCGACAAGCCGGGCAATCCGCTGGAGCATCATCCGACCTGGAAGCATGTCGATTGCCCGAAATGCGGCAAGGCCGCGCGGCGCGAAACCGACACCTTCGACACCTTCATCGAGAGCAGTTGGTATTTCGCCCGCTTCTGCAGCCCGCGCAGCGAGGCGCCGATGGACCGGGCCGAGGTCGATTACTGGCTGCCGGTCGATCAGTATATCGGCGGCATCGAGCATGCCGTGCTGCATCTCCTCTATTCGCGCTTCTTCAACCGGGCGATGAAGCTTGAGGGCTATGTCGGTGTCGATGAGCCCTTCGCCGGTCTCTTCACCCAGGGCATGGTCTGCCACGAGACCTATAAGGACGCCGCCGGCAATTGGTTGCTGCCGCAGGAAGTGAAGAAGGCGGACGGCAAACTGGTCTCGACCAAGGATGGCAGTGCCGTCGGCGTCGGCCGGTCCGAGAAGATGTCGAAGTCGAAGAAGAACGTCGTCGACCCCAGCTACATCATCGAGACCTACGGCGCCGATACCGCCCGCTGGTTCATCATCTCCGACAGCCCGCCGGAGCGGGACATGGAATGGACCGAGGCCGGTGTCGAGGGCGCCTGGCGATTCAGCCAGCGCATCTGGCGCCTGGTCGATACCTGGTTGACCGCCCTGCCCGGCCTTGCCGGACAGACAAAGGCACCCGGCACCGATCTGCCGGCCGAGGCGCTCGCCTTGCGCCGGATCGTGCACAAGACCGTGGCCGGCGTCACAGACGATATCGAGAAGTTCCGCTTCAATCGCGCCGTCGCGCGAATCTATGAGCTGGCCAATGCCCTGGGCGAGGTGAAGGACGGCCAGCTTGGCAATGACGCCGGCCTGAAAGTCCGGTCCGAGGCGCTGAAGGTGCTGGTGCTCCTGATCGGTCCCGCCATGCCGCATCTCGCCGAGGAGCTGTGGCAGCGCCTGGGACAAGCGGGCCTGGTGGCCGAGACCGCCTGGCCGGAAGCCGATCCGGCTTTGGTCAAGGACGAGACCGTGACCATGGCGGTGCAGATCAACGGCAAGTTGCGGGCGACCTTGGAGCTGCCGCGCGACTTGGATAAGGTGGAAGCGGAAAGCCGGGCCCTGGCCGATGCCGGCGTGCAGCGGGCGCTGGATGGCAAGGCGCCGAAAAAGGTGATCGTCGTGCCCAATCGGGTGATCAATGTCGTCGTCTAAGCCCGGAATGAAGCGCAATATGCCGGAGATCAATAGGTTGGAGATCAGCAGGTTGGGGACCAGCACCATGACCAGCCGTCGCGCCCTATTGGGCCTCGCCGTTTCCCTGCCGCTCATCGCCGGCGGCTGCGGCTTTCACCCGATGTATGGTGAGTCGAATACCGCCCTCACCGGCAAGGCGGCCGATGGCAGCAACAAGCTTGCCCTGGTGCGGATCGAAGCGATTGCCGACCGCACCGGGCAGGAATTGCACAACCGGCTGCGCGACCGGATGAATCCCGATGGCCAGCCGGATACGCCGGGCTATCGGCTTGAGGTCACCATGGACGAGATCGAGCAGGAGATCGCCGGCGACAACAACAACCATGTCCGCCACAAGATCCTCAAGGTGACCGCGACCTACAGCCTCTATCCGGTCAAGGACGACAAGAAGAAGCTGCTGGACCGGGTGAAATCGCGAATCACCGTCAGCTTCGATACGCTGGACGATCCCTATAACGATATCGCCACCTATCAGGACGCCCAGCGCCGCGCGGTGGACCAGCTCGCCGACATGATCGCGACCCGGGTGGCGGTGTTCTTCACCGAAAATCCCGACGCCTGAGCGCCAGTAGCCGGTTGCGCCGATGAAACTGGAACATCGATGAAACTGGAACGGGGCCAGATCGAGCGTTTCCTGAAGCAGCCGGAGGCGAGGATCGCCGCCGTGCTGATCTACGGCCCCGACAGCGGCATGGTGCGCGAGCGCGGCAGCCAACTGACCCGCGCCGTCGCCGAGAGCCTGGACGATCCCTTCCGCGTCGTCGAACTGACCAACGATCAGTTGAAATCCGATCCGGTGCGCCTCATCGACGAGGCCCAGGCGATCGGCATGATGGGCGGCCGCCGGGTGGTGCGGGTGAGCGGCGCGACCGATGCCGTCAGCGACGCCTTCGAGGAATTGCTGGAACAGCACCGCACATCCGAACATACGCTGGTGGTGGTCGAAGGCCAGGACATCACCAGCAAGTCCAGCTTGCGCAAGCTGTTCGAGGCCAGCGGTCATGCCGGCGTCATCGCCTGCTATCACGACGAGGCCGAGACGCTCGCAAGCCTCGTCCGCGCGCAGCTCCAGGAGGCCGGCTACGGGATCGCCAGGGATGCCCTGGACTACCTCGCCCAGAGCCTCGGCGGCGACCGTGGCGTCACCCGCTCCGAGATCGACAAGCTCATCCTCTACAAGGGTGCCGATAAAAGCGAGGTGACGCTGGCCGATGCCACCGCCTGTATCGGCGACCGTGCCGCCTTCGCCCTTGACGGTCTCACCGACGCGATCTGCCAGGGCGACCTCAAGGCCCTCGACCGGCAGTTCGACCGTAACCTCGCGGAGACACCGCCGATCGTGATGCTGCGCGCCCTCGCCCGGCATTTCCTGCGCCTGCACCCGATCCTCGACCGGCTGCGGGCCGGCGAACGGGCCGATCAGGTCTTCGCCAGCCAACGCCCGCCCTTGCCCTGGCCGGCGCGCCAGCAGATCGAGCGGCACTGCCGCATCTGGACCCCGGCCGCCGTCGGGCTCGCCCTGAACCAGTTGATGGAAACCGAGGCCCTGGCGATGCGCCAGCATGCTTTGGCTCCCGCCATCACCCGGCGCGGCCTGATCGAGATCGCCGCCACCGCCCGGCGCCTGCGCGAACGCGCAAGGAGATAGTTACGCGAACGCGCGAAAAGATAATCGGGCGAACGCGCAAAGAGATAGGTGCGCGAACGCGCGAAAAGATAGTCGGGCGGACGCGCGAAGAGATAACACCGGGCTCGGATTCAGGGATATCCGGTCAGGGTTGAGCCCGATTTGCGGAAGCGCCGGGCACGGCCCCGCATCGGACACTTTTCGATGCGAGCGGACTTCATCTGCAAATATCTCATCTGTCGTTGCTCCCCCTCACCCCAACCCTCTCCCCACTACCGTGGGGCGAGGGAGCTTAAGCGCTTATATTGCTCGATCATCTCACGTGAGAGACGACAAAATCTCCCTCGCCCCGCCACCGACGAATGTCGGCCTACGCCGACGGACGGGGAGAGCAACTGTCTTTTTCTCAAGCCATCTGAAGGCGCCAAGGGGTGTTGACGACGAACCGGATGTTGTCACGAAGGCCCGGCTTGATAGCCAGGCCGTCGAAGGCTCAGCTCAGCGCGACGCCGGCGACCGGCAGGGCCTGCTCAAACATCAGGTCGTCCGGAACGACGTGCCGCCGCAAGCCGAGATAGACCTCCATCGCCAGGCATTTATTGACCTGATGCCCGTCATCCGACAGCGGCCAGATGCCATATTCGAAGATGACCGGATCGCCGAGGCGCGAGGCGAGATTGGCGCGGCCGAAATAATAGGGATCCCGCCGCTCCACCACCTGGCGATAGGTCGCGGCGATCTCCGGCTCCGTCGCGAAGCCGAGCTGGTCGAGATACTGTCCGGTGGCATTGCGCCGGTTGCCCGCCTGCACCGCCGTCCCCACCAGCCGGTAATAGAGGCGGAAGGGCGACATCTCGACATCGACCAGGATCAGATGCGGCAGCAGCCGGATGATTTCGTCCGGCGCCAGGTCGGCCCGCGCCGGCATGGCCCGGGCGCCGCATTTCCCCCGCCAGTAATCGTGCAACTGACGCAGCAGCGGCGACCGCATTTCCTCGATCGCCCGGCTCGGCGGAATCCGGACCAGTCCGCCGGGCGGTACCGACGGAGGGCGAGAATCAGAACGATCGGTCATCGGGACTCGTCCCCTTCGGCGCGTTGCCGCGCTCTACTTTTTCGCGAGATGCCGCATTCTGATGCAAGGTGATTAACAGAAAGGAAATCCACCGCTTCGAAGCGACAAAAGACGGTGGAAAACTCGGGGCACGGTGGCGAGCGGGCGGCGGCTTCTGGGTAACGCTTTCAGGATACCCGGGAAGGTGTCCCGGTCCTGGAAGGATCAGGCGGCCTCGTCAGGGAGCGCCGGCCGTACCGTGAGGGCGCCACCAGCCAGCCCGATCACGAGAGCCAACGCGATCAAGCCTCCCGCAACCGCGAAGGTGATCCGCATACCGGCGGCGACAGCCACGGGATGGGCCGCCGCAATATCGGCGCCGGCCGAGGCCAGGGCGAACACCGCCCCCATGACCGAGGCCCCGGTGATGAGCCCGAGATTGCGCGACAGGCTGAGCAGGCCGCTGCGCGACGGCAGCATCGATCTGGAGACCGGCGTCGTCGGCAAGATGACGGGACCGGAGGTGCGGGCGCAAAGCCTGTTCCGCGACCGCTTCATTGGTGTCACGCGGGTCGCTCATCCGCTCTGCCGGGACAAGATCACCCCCGCCCGCTACGCCGCCAGCCGGCATGTCATCGTCTCGCGGCGTAGCCCCGACAAGGGACCGATCGACGATGCCCTGGCCGTGCTGGGACTGGAGCGGGAGATCGTCATGATCGTCGGCGGCTTCGCCTCCGCCCTGGCGCTGGCACGCGGTTCGGATCTCGTCGCCAGCGTCCCCAAACGCCATACGGGCAATCTGCGCGCCGGCCTGTTCAGTTTCGATCTGCCGGTCGAGACGCCGGAGATCACGATTTCCATGCTCTGGCATCCAAGGCAGGAAGCCGATGCGGCGCATCGCTGGCTGCGCGGCTGCATCCGCGAAGTTTGCGCGACATAAGCCGCAGGCCGGGGGTGTACATCACCGGATGAGCGGTCTGCGCCTGTGGTCCCTAAAGGCCGGTGTCCCCTAAAAGAAAGTCTCGAGAAACGCGGCCGCCGCATCGGAAATGCCGGCAATCTTGTTCGTTGTCTGGCAATGGAATTTGACGTTGAGCTCGGTGCCGGATGGTCTCGGTCGCCGCTTTACACCAATCGTTCGACGAAGGCCGCGAGCTGGTCGATCGTGGTTCCCCAGCCGTCATAGAACCCCATGTCTTCATGCTTTCGCGAGTCCGCCGCGTCTTTGTGGAGGACGCGCGCCGCGTATCGGGTACCGTTGCCCTCTGCCTCGAATGTTATGATCGCGGTCAAGGCGAGCCAGGGTTCGACCGGCTGCCAACCCTCCGTCAGGACCGTCGTGAAGACCAGCCGGGCTTCGGGGACGATTTCCAGGAAACAGCCATCGACATGCGGTTGGAACGGGCCGCCATCCTCGCGCATACGCGTCTCGAAGCCGCCACCCGGGCGAAGATCCAGCTTGATCACCTGGCATTCGATGGGAGCCGGTATCCACCATTTCGCCAAATGCTCCGGCGTGCTCCAGGCCTTCCAGACGATGGCCGGCGGTGCCTTGATGAAACGCGAGATGGTCAGTTCGGATTTGGTCGCCGGCATCTTCAACGCTCCTGTTCAACGTCCTCTATTCAATGTTCCCTAATCGCTGCTTTGGGACATCCGGGTTTCGACATAATCGGCGAGCCGGTCGGTTCTCGCCTGCCACAGCGCGCGCTGCTTGGAGAGCCAGGATTCGGCAGCCGCCAATTTTTCCGCATTCACCCGGCAGGTGCGGACGCGGCCGATCTTCTCGGAGCTGATCAGCCCGTCTTTCTCAAGGACCCGGAGGTGTTTCATGAAGGACGGCAGCCCCATATCGAAGGGCTTCGCCAGTTCCTTGACGGGAGCCGGGCCCTTCATCAGGCGGCTGACCACCGCCCGTCTGGTGGGATCAGCGAGGGCATGGAAGGCCGCATCGAGAGACGATTGATAGTTCTCCATATGGAGAACTATATGGAAAAGTATTCCATTTGGCAAACTAAATTACTGGCGCGGGTTACGCGGAATTCTGTTGATGGTCGCCGCGCGGAAAAGCTCCGGAGCCGGATGCGCATAAGATGGCAGCCTGCTCTTCGCCGGCGAATTCGTGGCGCATCGGATGCACCGAGCATTGACACGGAGAGTGTTGAGACGGGGAGTGTTGAGACGGGGAGCGTTGAGACGGGGAGCGTTGAAACGGAGAGCATTGTCCGCCGCAAGACCCTCCCCTGGTGGACGTTGGCCAGCGTGCTCCCGTCGGGCTTTCGGCGCGCTCTGGCAGGCCCGGCTTCTTTTATTTCGCTTGGGGAAAGCGTAGCCTGTTTCGATCTCCGAGAGCGCGAGACCCAGTCGGTCAAGAGGTCGGTCATGGGTGTCGATCAATGGTTGCGCAACCTGGGATTTGGCGACTATGCCCAGGCATTTGCCGAGAACGACGTTGATTCCGATACGCTCGTCGAGCTAACGGATGCGGACCTCAAGGAACTCGGCGTGAGTTCGCTTGGCCATCGCAAGAAGCTGCTGGCGGCAATTCTTCAATTGCGGTCGGCGGCGGTAGCCGATGCCCCGCCAGCCGCAGGCCACGCAGCCGGGGAGCGTCGCCAGGTCACGATCCTGTTTGCCGATCTCTGCGGGTTCACGACCCGGTCCCGCTCGCTCGATCCCGAAGAGATTCGCGAATGGGTGGCCCGCTTCACGGCCCAGGTTGACGGCATCGTCGTCGGTTACGGCGGCACGGTCGACAAGCATATCGGCGACGCCGTCATGGCGCTGTTCGGTGCGCCACGGGCGCATGACGACGATCCCCTTCGTGCCGCGCGCGCCGCCCTGGATATTCACGCGGCCCTCGCGGGCATCGGCGACGCCTCGGGCCATGCGATGCAGGCGCATATCGGCATCGCCAGCGGAAAGGTGGTCGCCGGCACCTTGAGCCGCAGGGATGCGCATGACTATACGGTTCATGACTACACGGTCCTGGGCGACAGCGTGAATCTGGCGGCGCGGCTCGTGGCGCTCGCCGGGCCGGGAGAGACCTTGCTGTCCGACGGCGTCCATCGCGCGCTTTCCGATCGCGGAATCTGCGAGGCCCTGGGCGAGGCCGATGTGAAGGGGTTCGACGCGCCCGTGCGGATCTGGCGGTTGTCGGGCATGTCGAGCGAGCCGGCGCCGCTTGCCCGAAGCGCCTTCGTCGGACGCCTGGCCGAACTTGAGCAGTTCAAGGGAATGCTGGCGGCGACACTCGCGCGGCGCAGCGGCCAGGTCGCCTATGTGCGCGGCGATGCAGGGATCGGCAAGACGCGGCTGGTCGAGGAAATGCGCCGCCTCGCGGAGGCAAATGGCTTCACGGCGCATCGCGGCGCCGTGCTCGATTTCGGCGTCGGCAAGGGGCAGGACGCGGTCCGCGCGCTGCTCTTGAGCCTGCTCGGTCTTTCGCCCGCCTCCGCAGGCGAGGCGCGGCGGCAGAAGGTCGACGATCTGATTGCGCGGGGCGTGATCCCATCCGACCGGCTGCCGTTTCTCTGCGACCTTCTGGAACTGCCGCAGACCGGGGAATGGCGCACGCTCTATGACGCGATGGACAATGCTGCGCGCAACCGCGGCCGGCGGACGGTCGCCGCCGCGCTTGTTTCGCAGGCCTGCGCCGAGCGGCCGACCTTCATGGCCGTGGAAGATCTTCATTGGGCCGACCCGCAGCTCCTCGGGCATTTCGCGGCCTTCGCAGCGGCGATGGCGGAAGGGCCGGGCCTGCTGGTGATGACGTCGCGGATCGAGGGCGACCCTATCGATGCGGCGTGGCGGGCCGGTTGCCGCAGCACCCCGCTCGCGACGATCGATCTCGGTCCGCTGCACCGGGACGAGGCCTTGAGCCTTGCCGGCGGCTTCATGGATGCGACCCAGCGCGTCGCGGCGGCCTGCATCGAGCGCGCCGGCGGCAATCCGCTGTTTCTCGAACAGTTGCTGCGCAATGTCGAAGAGGGCACCGCCGACGCCATTCCGCCGTCGATTCAAAGCCTGGTGCTGGCCCGCATGGATCGGTTGACGCCGTCCGATCACCGCGCATTCCAGACCGCCGCCGTGATCGGCCAGCGCTTCTCCCTCACCCTGCTTCGTCACCTCATCGACGATCCCGCCTATGTCTGCGACCGCCTGATCGGCAATGCCCTGGTGCTGCCGGAAGGCGACGACTTCCTGTTTGCGCATGCGCTCATCCAGGAGGGCGCCTATTCATCCCTGCTGCGTTCCACCCGGCGGGAGCTGCATCGTCGCGCGGCCGATTGGTTTGCGGGACAGGATCCGGTGCTGCAGGCCCAGCACCTGGACCGGGCGGAGGATGACCGCGCGCCGCAGGCCTATCTGCAGGCGGCGGCCGCCCAGCGCGCCGGCTATCATATCGATGCCGCGCTGCGCCTGGTGGATCGTGGTCTGGAGATCGCCCGCACCGACACCGATCGCCACGCGCTGATCAGCCTGCGCGGCGATGTGCAGCGCGATCTCGGCGATGTCGCATCCTCGATCGTTTCTTATCGATCGGCATTGACGGTGGCGCCCGACGAGGCGGCGCTCTGCCGCGCACGGCTCGGGCTCGCCGAAGGCCTGCGCGTCAGCGAGGGTCTGAGCGAAGCGATCGACTTGCTCGACCTCGCGCAGGACGCGGCTGAACACAACGATATGGTGAGCGAGCTTGCGCAGCTCCATCATCTGCGCGGCAACATCTTCTTTCCCCTCGGCAACATAGAGGGCTGCCGCGCGGAACATGAGCAAGGGCTCCATTACGCCAGGCGGTCCGGCTCTCCGGAGGCGGAGGCGCGCGCGCTGGGCGGCCTCGCGGATGCCGCCTATGCGCAAGGCCGGATGCGGACCGCCTTCGAATACTTCAGCCGCTGTGTCGCCCTGTGCCAGCAGCACGGTTTCGGCCGCATCGAAGTGGCGAACCGGTCGATGGTGGGCTTCAGCCGCGTCTATCTCAACGAGCCGCATCAGGCGCGCGCGGACGGCGATGCGGCGGCCCAGGTCGCGGCCCTGGTCGGCCAGCCGCGTGCGGAACTGCTCGGCGAAACCATGGGTGCCATGGCCAGCTACGAACTCGCCGATTACGACGGAATGAAGGGCTATCTCGAGCGGATGTTGCGCCTTGCCCGCCAGCTTGGCGCCAAGCGCTTCGAAGCGCAGGGCCTTGAGCTGCAGGCGCGCATGCTTCTCGATGCAGGCAGCCGGGCCGAGGCCGAGGCCTTGTTGCGTGAAGCGCTAGATATGTGCGCGGAAGCCGGGACCCAGTTCTGCGGCCCCAAGATTGCCGGCGCCCTGAGCCGCGCGGTGGAAGATCCGGCGGAACGCATGCGCCTGCTCGCTGAAGGCAAGGCGATGCTGGCCCGCGGGGCGGTCGGGCACAATCATCTCTGGTTCTATCGCGACGCCATCGAGGCGCTCCTGCCGGCTGGCGACGTTGCGGGCGTGCTGGCATATGTCGGCGCCTTGGAGGCCTATACCCAGGCCGAAACGCTGCCCTGGTCGGCGGCCTTTGCCGCGCGCGGACGCGCACTCGCAGCGGCCCGGCATGCGGCGGTCCGGCAGGACGGCCTCGACGACGCCTTACGCGACGATCTCATCCGCGTGCGGGCGACGTTGGCAAGTACGGGCCTCGCGGCGTTCCTGCCGGCGATCGACGCGGCGCTCACGGGGTAAGCCCGGTTATCGCCCCTGCCGTACGTAAGCGGACCTGAAGCCCGATGCCGGCGGCTTCAGGCGGCGCGGATCTGCTGCAGGAAGCCGTTGACGTCGTGGCGCAGGGCATCGGCCTGGCGCGACAGGGCGCCGGCGGCCCCCAGCACCTCGCTCGCCGCCGCGCCGGTCTCGCCGGCCGCTTCGGTGACGCCGCCGACATTGCTGGCGACTTCGTGGGTGCCGTTGGCGGCCTGCTGCACGTTGCGGGCGATTTCCTGCGTCGCCGCCCCCTGCTCCTCCACAGCGGCGGCAATCGTCGTGGCGATCTCGCTGATCTGGTGGATGATGGTGGTGATCTGCTGGATCGAGCTGACGGAATCGTGGGTCGCCGACTGGATCGCCTGGATCTGGCCGGTGATCTCCTCGGTCGCCTTGGCCGTCTGGGTGGCGAGGTTCTTCACCTCCGAGGCGACCACGGCGAAACCCTTGCCGGCCTCGCCCGCCCGCGCCGCCTCGATGGTCGCGTTCAGCGCCAGGAGATTGGTCTGGCCGGCGATGTCGTTGATGAGGCGCACCACATCGCCGATCCGCTCCACCGCCTTCACCAGGCCCTGGACCTGGGTGTCGGTATGGGCGGCGGTGCTCACCGCCTCGCCGGTGATCTGGGTCGATTGCGCGACCTGGCGGCTGATCTCATGGATCGAGGAGGAGAGCTCCTCGCCCGCCGCCGCCACCGTCTGCACGTTGGAGGAGGCTTCCTCGGTCGCCGCCGAAACGGCATTGGCCTGATGCGCCGTCTTCTCGGCGATGGCCGACATCGACTGCGCCGTCGCCTGCAATTCGGTGGCGGCACCCGCGAGCTGGTCGAGCACCCGCGTGACCTTGCTGTCGAAATCGTGGATCAGTTCCTCGATATGCTGCTGGCGCCGCTCGCGTTCCGCCTGGGCCTGGGCGCGCTCCGCCTGCAGCCGCTCATTGGCGAGGCCGTGCTCCTTAAAGACGACGACGGCGCGCGCCATTTCGCCGATCTCGTCGCGGCGCTGATCGCCCTGGATGATCTGGCCGAAATCGCCGGTCGCAAGCTTGGTCATGGTCCGCGTGAGCGCGCGGATCGGCCCGGCGATGAAGCGGCTGGAAACCGCCAGCGCCATGATCAGGCCGATGACGATGCCGGCGCCGATCACCGTCATCATCAAGGTGATGCGCCATTGATAGAAGGCTTCGAGCTGGGCCCGGATGGCGCTGATCTCTTCCTGATTGATATGCGCGAGTTCGGCGATCTCGGTACCGAAGGCCTTGCGGTTGGCGCGGTTCGCATCGTTGTCGCCGAACGCGCGGGCCTTGGCCGGATCCTCTTCGACACCCAGGCGCACCAGTTCGGTGCGGAACGTGACGAATTGCGCCGCATCCTTTTCGGCGGCGGCGAAGACATCGGCATTGGCGGGCGGCACCAGGTCGCGCCAGGCCGCCATGGCCCCCTGCAGGTTCTTCAGGCTGTCGAGCAGGCCGGGGGCGAACTTCTTCGCCGCCTCGGTGTCCTTCGACATATAGATGCCGCGGGAATCCATCACCACGGCATAGATCAGCCCATTGACCCGCTCGCCATAGATCGAGCGGTTGGCGGTCTCCTCCATCTCCTTGACCAGTTGCTCCGAGCGGAACAGCGTCTCCAGCGCCACCAGCCCGATCAGCGCCGAGGTGGCGATCAGGATGCAGGTGACCAGCAGGATCTTGCTGCCGATCTTCAGATTGTTGAGCCAGGACATGCAGGGCCTCAGGGGTCTTGGTTGCAATATCCTGACAGGCTAGTCACGGAAGCTTAATGCCGACTTAAGGACGGAATACCTGAGATTCCGGCGCTTGGGACAACTTAACCGCTCATCGGCGGCTTCAACTTGTTAACTGACGGCGACTGATCGGAGAGGGGCTCAGCCGTTCAGTTTGGCGATGATGTCGTCGAGCTGTTCCAGGTTGCGGTAATGCACCACCACCTGGCCGCCCTCGCCGTCGAAGTCGATCTCGACCTTGAGGCCGAGGCGCTGGGCAAGGTCGCGTTCCAGGGCGCGGGTATCGGCATCCTTCTCGGCGGCGGGTTTCGCGCTGCTTGCCCCGTCCTTGCCGGACTTGGCGGGCTTGCCGCCGGCTGGCGCCTTCGCTTCCGGCTTATGCGCCTGGGCGAGCTTTTCCGTCTGGCGGACATTGAGGCCCTCGGCCACCACCTGCCTCGCCAGCGCCACCGGATCGTCCGCCTTGATGAGCGCGCGGGCGTGGCCCATGGTCAGCTCGCCCTTGTCGAGCAGGGCCCGCACCTCTTCCGGCAGATCGAGGAGACGCAGCATATTGGCGATATGCGGGCGGCTCTTGCCGATGCGCTCGGCGAGCTGCTCCTGGGTATATTTGAATTCCGCCATCAGGCGGTCATAGCCATTGGCTTCTTCCAGCGGCGAGAGGTCCTGGCGCTGGACGTTTTCGATGATGGCGATCTCGAGCACTTCGCGGTCGTTGAGACCGCGCAGCACGATCGGCACCTGATGCAATTGCGCGAGCTGTGCCGCGCGCCAGCGCCGTTCGCCGGCGACGATCTCGAACTCGCCCTTGCGGCTCGGATGGTCGCGCACCAGGATCGGCTGCAGGACACCGTTCTCGCGGATCGACTGGGCGAGATTTTCCAGCATCTCCGGATCGAAGACATGACGCGGCTGGAACTTGCCGGGATGGAGAAACTCGATCGACGCGTGACGCTGGGCCGGCGGAGCTTGAACCGCCTGAGCTTGCGGCGCTTGACCTTGCGCCACCGAAGCCGGTGCCGTCGCGCCGTTGCCACCTTGGCTCGCGGGCTGGGCTGGCGCAGTATTCATTGGCGCAGTGTTCATTGGCCCCGTCTTCACCGGCACCGCGTCGCCGCCCAACAGCGCTGACAAGCCTCGACCCAAGCCTTGATGTTTCTTTGCGGCCATCTTCCCGCCCTACTCTTTCACTGACGATTCTGTTGATTGCACAAGACGCGGCGGCGCTCAGGCCACCGCATCAGCCCCGGCTCCACTCCCGCCGGCTTCAGCCAGCGAGCGGCCGACCAGGCCCTGCTCGCGCTTCAGCACTTCGCTCGCCAGATGGATATAGGCCTGGCTGCCGGCACAGCGGATGTCATAGAGCAAGGCCGGCTTGCCATGGCTCGGCGCCTCGGCGATGCGGATGTTGCGCGGGATCGCCGTCTCATAGACCTTGAGGCCGAAGAAGGCGCGGACATCGGCCGCCACCTGTTCGTTGAGGCTGGAGCGGCGGTCATACATGGTGAGCACCACGCCCTGGATCTCCAGCACCGGATTGAGCGCCTGCTTGACCCGCTCCACCGTCTTGATGAGCTGGCTCAAACCTTCCAGCGCATAGAATTCGCATTGCAGCGGCACCAGCACGCAATCCGCCGCGACCATCGCATTGAGCGTCAGCAGGGTCAGCGAGGGCGGGCAGTCGATAAGAATAAAGTCATATTCCAGCTTCGCCTGGGCAAGCGCATCGCGCAGGCGGTATTCGCGCCGATCGAGATCGATCAGCTCGATCTCGGCGCCCGCCAGATCCGGCGAGGTCGGCACGATGGACATATTGGGGACCAGGGTCGACTTGGTCGCCTCGGCGATGCCGGCGCCATCGATCAACACCTCATAGGTGCCGGTCGCCCGGTCGGCCCGCTCGACGCCGAGACCGGTCGAGGCATTGCCCTGGGGATCCATGTCGATGATCAGGACCTGCTTGCCGCAAGCCGCCAGCGCCGTCGCCAGATTGACGGCGGTGGTGGTCTTGCCGACCCCGCCTTTCTGATTGGCGACCGCCATGATGCGGGGTTGCCGTGTAGTCGATGTGTCGCGCGCGGGCGTGGTCACGATTCTGTCCGTCACGATGCTGTCCGTCGGCTGAGATGGGTGAGTTTCAGGATGGTTCCGGCCGGTTCGGCAACGCCCGATTCCGTCCTGGCGACGCCCCCCGACCCGGCTGGTCTCGGATCAGGCTGGACGATGCTCGGATGCCGTTCCACCTGCATTGTCCAGTGCTTGGCGGCGGCGGTCAATTCTTCATCGACCCGGGCGCCCTTGAGCAGGAGAAAAACCGTGTCGGGCCGGGCGAAGGGCGCCGTCCAGGTGAGCAGATCGTCCAAAGCGGCGCAGGCTCGGGCGGTGACGACCGGCGCCGGGAATGGCGTGACGGCGTCGAATCTCTTGGCCTGGACGACGACTCGGGCGCCGATCCCCATGGCCTGGGCCGCCTCGCGCAGGAAGGCGCATTTGCGGCTGTCGGAATCGATGAGCTGCACCGGACGCTCGGTCAAGGCCGCCAGGACCAGGCCGGGAAAGCCGGCGCCACTGCCGAAATCGGCGATCAGGCCGTCATCAGGTGAGGCTCCGGACGAAATGGACGGCAGCAGCGGCAAAAGCTGAGCGGAATCCAGCATATGCCGGCGCCAGAGATCCGGGATCGTGGCGGGGCCGACCAGATTGATCGCCTTCTGCCATTTCGCCAGCAGTGCGGCATAGATCTCCAGCCGCGCCACGCCCTCTGCCAATGTTTCACGTGAAACACCGGGCTGGAGCACCTGAAGCTGCGACATAAATCCGGCGGGGCCGAGTGGGGTCATGGGCGGGGTCATGGATGGGTTTCCTCAGCAAGCCGGCTGGTATGCGATGGGACGGGACGATCGATCACGCCCGCCGTCGATAGCTCTCCCCCCGCCCGTCGGCGTAGGCCGACATTCGTCGGCAGAGGGGGGAGGGAAAAGGATGCGGAGGAGGAAATCGTGGATGCGGTCGTCACCCTCTCCTCTTTCAGGAGAGAACGGCGCAGAGAATGCGACCTCATGCGCTGAGCTTGTCGCCGGATCGTTCGGTGTCCCGCCGCCGCACATGGCGCAGCAGGATGGTGAGCGCCGCCGGGGTGACGCCGGAGATCCGGCCCGCCGCCCCCAGGGTCGCCGGGCGGGCGGCTTTCAGCTTCTGCCGCACCTCGGTGGAAAGCGAGGGCACGGTGTCGTAATCGAGATCGACCGGCAGCAGCAGCGCCTCGTCGCGGCGGAAGGCGTGAATATCCGCCTCCTGGCGCTTGAGATAGCCGGCATAGCGGCCGTCGATTTCCATCTGTTCGGCGATCGCCGGGCTGAGCCCCTGGAGTTCCGGCCAGAGGGTTGCCAGGCACGGCAGATCGATCTCCGGATAGACCAGCAGATCCAGCGCCGAGCGCCGCACGCCATCCTGGTTGATATTGAGGCCCTGGCGCTGCAATTCCGTCGGCGTGGCGGTCAGGCCCTGCATCAGCGCCCGGGCATCGGCGATTTCCGCCATTTTCGCCCGGAAAACCGCCGCGCGGGCCGATCCGACACAGCCCAGGGCAATGCCCTTCTCGGTCAGGCGCTGATCGGCATTGTCCTGGCGCAGCCGCAGCCGGTACTCGGCGCGGCTGGTGAACATGCGGTAGGGCTCCGATGTTCCACGTGAAACAAGATCGTCGATCATGACGCCGATATAGGCGTCGGCCCGGTCCAGGATGAAGGGCGATGCCAGCAGGCCGGCGGCATCGAGCGATCCGCCCGCCCCGCCGCCGCTTCCCGCGCGCCGCGCGGCATTGATGCCGGCCATCAACCCCTGGGCCGCCGCTTCTTCATAACCAGTGGTGCCGTTGATCTGACCGGCGAAGAACAAGCCCGGCACCCGGCGGGTTTCCAAAGCCGGGGTCAGTTCCCGGGGATCGACGAAATCATATTCGATGGCATAGCCCGGCCGCAGCATGATGGCGCGTTCCAGGCCGGGAATGGTCTTGAGGACCGCCGCCTGCACCTCGGCCGGCAGCGAGGTCGAAATCCCGTTGGGATAGACCGTGGGATCATCCAGCCCTTCCGGTTCCAGGAAAATCTGGTGCCGGTCGCGATCGGCGAAGCGCACCACCTTGTCCTCGATCGAGGGGCAATA
>CAYOQR010000093.1:0-16771 GCA_964406155.1 uncultured Rhodospirillaceae bacterium
GTCCGACGTCTCAAGCGCCGGAATTGAAACGAGCGTAGGCGTTCTGCCAGAGCGCCGATCCCTTCGGCGTCAACGGCGCTTCCTGCAGAGAGTCAGAGCCGAGATCCTCCGGCGTCACGACCGCCGTGCGCAGGCTCTCGGGAATCGATCCGTCCTTGATCAGACTGTTGGCATCGATCTTGTTTTGCGGCGGCTGATAGCCGGTCGTGCCGACAAAGTTGTCGTAGGCAATCTTTTCATCGAGAAGATGATTGAGCCAGAGATGGCCCAGCACCGGCTTATCGCTATGCGACAGGATCACCCAAAGATCGTTCTGGATCGGCCCCTTGCCGCGCGGCGCCGCCCAATATTGCAGGACATTGGGATCGGTTCCCTTGGGCAGGTAATTGAGGGCACAGGTGATGAGATCGCCCGACCAGCTCTGATGCAGATGCATGCTCGCATCGCCCAGCGTCTGATATTCCGTGATATTGATCTTCGGGTTGCAGATCGGCACCATCGCCTTCAGATCACCCAGGGCTTGCTCGATCTGGGCCGGATCCTCGGTATTGACGTCCATCTGGTGCTTGTACAGCATCGCCATGGTGAGCGATTCCCGGTCGTCGTCGAGCACGCCGACAAAGCCCTTGTACTTCTCCGAATTCCAGAAGATCGACCAGGGATTATCCAGCTTGTGGATGTCCTCGGAAATCTTGTCGGCACGCCAGCCGATGCCCGTCGTATAAACGGTATACGGCACGCTGTACTGTGACCCGACGTCATAGAACGGGCTATGCAGCGAGGACCAAATATTGGCATTCAAATTCGGGATGTAATCGAGATTGAGCGGCGCAAGCATCTTGCCCGCCACCATCTGCGGCAGGACATCCGGCGTCAGATTGGTTGCGTCCGGCTTGATCTGACCCGTCGCCATGCGGGTGACGGCCTGGTCGATACTGTCGAAGGTCGTGATCTGAACCGTGCAATCGTACTTCGCGCCGAAGCTGTCGAGAACCTTCTGGTCGATGTAATCCGCGAAGTTGAAAATCTTGAAGGTGCCGCCTTCCGGCTTCAATCCGCTCTTGATGGGATCGCCGTAAAGCGGCAGCTTTACCGGCATATTCGGCCGCCAGAGCGGGATGCCGCCGGGCCCCGGCTTCTTGCCCGCTTCATCGGCCAAGGCACTCGGTCCTACCAGCGGCCAGGCGGCCGAACCCAGGGCAGCCAAGCCGCCAATCCCCAGGGCTCGCAAGGCTTGTCGGCGCGACAATCGGCCGAGTGTGAACTCACTCAGGATATGTTGCGTCTCGTAATCCCGCTTCTTCATGATATGCGTCTCCCAGACGTTTTCTTTTGGTGACGATTTTTGGCCACGCGACATGCGTGACCGCACTCGATTAGATCGATCCTGCCGTTAGATATCGATTATGCGCTGGCCGTACGCCTGACAGTAACAGCCGCTATCAATGCCGCCCCTCGGCGGCCCTCCCATGGACATCGTTACGATCGCCGTTCGCGCTTTTAACGCCTCTGCAACGCGATCATGATCGCTTTGCGGGACGGCAGCGCTGTTTTGAACTTACGCGCGATTTTGAACTGTCTGATGAATGCAAAATTGTAATCACAATCCCAAACAGCCGACAATACGAAATCGGTAACGGATTGTATCAGCATTCAAGTTTTTTGAATTTATGTTCAAATCATGCCTGCGCGTGCAGATATTTGCGTCGATGTCAGGGAGAGGTCAGAATCATATATCTCTCGTCATTCACATGATGTGGCGAGATCGCATCAAGTCACACGCGCGATGGATGTATACTTATACAGCGCGCCAATGATCGACGAAGAAAGCGTCGAAGTGCGATCCACGACATGGATAGGTGCAATCGATATCACGCTCGATATCTCTTCACGGAAAGTCCGGATCTCGATGCACGAAACGCTCGCGCACATAAGGCGCGTGAGATCGTGACAACATCAATGGAGATGCGGCAGCTCAGGCGGCACGCATGAAATCGGCGCCGCACCGCATCGCCAGACCGGCGATATCCACATCGATGATTTTGGGGAAGGATATTCCCGGGGCGCCGGCATCGGAAAGGGAGCAAAAGATGCCGGCGCCCCGGATGTGCCGCTGGTTGGAGAGACCCTGCGGCACAGTGATGAGAAATATTCCGCGGCGATTTCCGCCGCGCTACCGCGTCAGCTCTCCAGCCAGACCTTCTCGGCAATGCGCTCGTTGCACATGTCGAAATTGCTGTGTGGCGTATGGCCCTTCACGGTACTGCTATGCGCGTCGAGATAATCCGAGAAGACCGGGATGATCGCCCCGCCCTCATCGCTCAGCACGCGCTGCATTTCCCAGATATAGTCCTTGCGCTTTGTCGGGTCCGTTTCGGATTGCGCGGAAACCAGCAGCTTGTCGAAGCTGTCGCGGCGCCAATGTGTCTCGTTCCAAGCCGCATCCGATTTATAGGCGATGCTGATCATCTGCGTCGCCGCCGGGCGACCGCTCCAGTAGCTGGTGGCAAAGGGTGCCTTCAGCCAGACATTGTCCCAGAACCCGTCGGCCGGCTCCTTCTTCACCTGGATCGGCACGCCGGCTTTGGCGGCCGTCGCCTGATAGAGCAGCGCCATGTCGACGGCACCGTTGAAGGAGGCATCCGACGCCGAGAGCACGATCTTCGGCGCGGCAAGCCCCGCCTTCTTGAAATGGAAGGTCGCCTTGTCCGGATCATAGGGGCGTTGCGCCAAGGCGGTATTGAAGAAGGGATCTCCCTTCGGCACCGGATGATCGTTGCCGAGCGTGCCATAGCCGTTGAAAAGCGTCTTCAGCACCTGTTCACGATCGATGGCATATTTCAGCGCCAGGCGGATATCGAGGTTGTCGAGCGGCGCATGATCGACCGCCGCCGCCAGGATCGGATGCCAGCCGCCGGGCGCCCGGACCAGCTCGATCCCCGGTGCCGATGTCAGCAGGTCCACCGCCTTCTTATCGACGCGGTTGATGACATCGACCTGCCCGGTGATCAGTGCATTCATGCGCGAGGCCGCATCATTGACGACCGTCAGTTCGACACGGTCGACATGGGCCCGCCCCAACTTCCAGTAATTCTTGTTGCGATTGGTGACGGCGCGAACGCCCGGCTCATAGGTTTCGAAAACATAGCCGCCGGTTCCCACCGGTTTCGTCCAGTCGGTGAAGCCATCCGGTACCACCAGCAGATGATAGTCGCCGAGCGTATAGATGAAATCGGCGTCGCCGGTATGAAGCGTGATGCCGATCTGGCCTCCATCCAGCTTCTTGATCTCCTCGATGATCTGCAGCGGGCCGTTCATCGCCGATTTCGACTGGCCGCGATGCAGGTTCAGCGAATAGATGATGTCTTCGGCCGTCAGGCTCTTCCCGTTATGGAAGGTCACACCCTGGCGGATATTGAAGACCCACTCCTTGGCCCCCGGCTTCACGTCCCAGCTTTCCAGCAGCTCCGGCTGCGGCACCTGCTTGTCGTCGATCTCGATCAACCCGTTCATGAGCTGGTAGCCGAGCATACGATTGACGGAATCCGTATAGGTCCGCGGATCGACACTGTCCGTCGTGCTGCCGCCGCCGGCGCCGATGCGCAGTGTCCCACCGCTTTTTGGTGCATCGGCCCGGGCCGGCCGACCCAGGATACCTGCACCCGCAACGCCGATCCCCAAAGCGGCGGTAGATGCCAGAAACGATCGCCGATTCATGCTGTTAAAATCACGCACGTCTTTTCCTCCCCCTGGAGATGTCATTCCGGGAGATGTCATTCCAGGAAATGCCATTCCAGTTGCGTTCACTGTTGACCTGATTTATAGAAATGCCGACGCGCTGACCCGCATCCTGCCGATCGCGCCTCCTCCCCCACCCGACATAGACGCCACTCAACTCGTACTGGCACCACGTCATCATAAAGTCGGCTGGTTCTTTGCCTATCTAGAGTTTCTATACGCCGCGTTAAGCCAGGCTGTACGCGTGCGCTACCGCATCGCGCCTGCAAGACCCCCTTCCTCTTATTTTTCGCCAATAAAAGGAACCTTATGTGCCTTTCCGCCTGACCCTCGTTCTCGCGTCAGCCGTCTATCTCACCGGTGCCGGCGAGTTCATGCTGGCCCCCCTGCTCGCCCCGCTGGCCGCCGCCTTCCAGTGCAGCCCTGCCCAGGTCACCTGGCTGATCGCCAGCCATGCCGTTGCTTATGCGGCAGCGGCCCCATTGATCGCGGTCCTCGGCTATCGCTGCCCCAAGCGACAAATCATTCGCGGATCGCTGCTCCTCTTTTCATTGACCGCCTTGGCATTGCCGCTGATGGCGCCGATCCCCAAGAGTCCGATCTTCGGCCCGACCGGCGTCACGGCTGGATTTATCCTCGCTCTTCTGCTCCGCAGCCTCGGCGGCGTCGCGGCCGCCGCCCTGATCCCCACCACTTTCGCCCTGATCGCCGACCTCGTATCGATACAACAGCAGACGCGCGCGATGAGTTTTGTCATGCTCGGCATGACCATCGGCATTGCCAGCGGTCCGGTTCTCGCTGGATTCCTCACGCAATGGATCGACTGGCGAATGCCTTTCATCGCCATCGCACTCCTCAGCCTGATCATCCGCCATCTGGTCGAACGCTTCATACCGGTGACATCCGATCCTGCACGGGAAAAGCATCTGCCAGTCATGGCCGGGATCATGACGTCATCGCTCCTGCGCCCGCTCGCCGCGAAGGCGGTCTGGCTCAACCTCGCCGTCTCCGGCTACCTGCTATCCGGCGAAGTCCTGCGCCTGCGCTACGGTCTGACAACGGCCGAGATCGGCCTTGCCGCGGCGCTGTTCGGGATCGGTCTGGGAATCGGCAATCTCAGCACCGGCTGGCTCGAGCAGCATATCGGCCATTCGACTGCCACATTGCTGGCCAGCCTTGCCGGGATCGAAGCGTCGATACTGATATTTCTGTTGCCGCAAGGAACCCTTATCGTCGCCTGTGGCGCTCTCTGCTTCTGGGGAATTTCTCTTGGCGTCGCGGCACCAGTCAGTACCGTGATCCTCGCCAGCCGTGCCGGTCAGGCGGCCGGCCTTGTGCTCGCCACATCGGAAAGTTTCAACAATATCGCGCTGATGCTCATCCTGCCCTTTGCCGCCAGTCAGCTCGAGACGGCCATCGGCAGGCTCTGCCCGATATTACTGATCGGTATGGGCCTGGCTTTCGCCCTGTCGCTGTTCGACCACCTTCATCGCCCCAAGACTTAATGCCGGGCGAGCTTGCCGTGACTCCTGGTCGCCCGACTGACTCCCCTGCAATTGATCGATCGTCTTCAGCTTCTTCACATTGCAGTCGTTTGCCGCCTGGTACTGACGCATCAGCCCCATCAGATCCACATCGGTCCGGATATCCTCCGGAAACCAGAGGGGCGCATCACAAGGAGTGGTCAGGCCCTTGTCCAAAGCCCGATAAACCGTCACCGTCCTGATCGTCGGCGGCAGTTGAGCCAGTCGGGGCTTGTCAGCGCAAGCGGAGAGTATCCAGCACGATAGGACCAAGAGGCCGCACTTGATCGGGATTGGCACGGGCTTTCTCCTTGAGGCTGGCCAGATCGGATTTCAACTTGATGAGCTGGACCTCGCGCTCGGCGTCGAGCTGGGCGGCGAGCTGCCTGACCTTCGCTTCATCGGCTCGATGCCGCTCGAGCTGCATCGCCTGTTCGGCGATGACCTTGTCGCGGCTGACAAGCGCCGCAACCTGCCGATCTCGATCCTGGATGATGAGATCAAGCGCCTGCACGGCGGCATCCCGCGCCGCTCGCGCACCACTCAACCGAGCCGACTGTACCCACACTGCTGCGATCAATCCCAGAATTATTGTCGCGATCGCCCCCCATTTGACCAAGGGTTGCGCAAGGAATCCGATCATGGCCTCTCCATCAGTGTCCGCCATTGCTCGATACGGTTGACATAGGTCTGGGTTTCGACCGCGTGACGGCCTGTGACGGCGGGCAAGCAGGAGGAAATGGCACGCCAGGTCACTGCGTCGGCGCAGAGGCGGAGGGCTTTACGGATATTGCCGGCGCCAGCATTATAGGCAGCTTGCGCCATCTTATGCCGCTCCGGATCCGGCCAACTTCGCCAATCGGGAAAGCGCCGTTGCTGAGCCATATAGAGAGCGCCACCATCGATCGCTGGTTTGACGTCATAAGCCGAGGCCTCACCGATCTCGAGCTGCGGCAATATCTCCCGCCAGGTCCTCGGCATGATCTGCGCAATTCCTTGGGCACCAACCGGTGACGTTGCCTCCGGCTGAAGCTTGCTCTCCTGATAGAGCTGCGCCTTCCATGCCAGAGGGTACGGATAATCCGGCCAGTACCGCAGCACGGCTCGCGTGATCAGCAGATCGTATTTAGCTGAAAAAGACGGCTGCTGCGCCCAGGATGCAGAGGCCAAGCCAGCGATTGCCCAGATAGCGAGCAGCAGCACGCGGATCGGTCTTGATGGCATTCCAGGTCTCCGGAAAATCGATCCCGGCACGGGTATCGAGCACCTTGGAATAGGCCCAGACGCAGGCGCACCCTACGCCGAACACCGCCGCCTTGCCGATATAGCCTTGGATCTGGGCATCGCTGAGAAACTGATCCATGTCAGTTTGCCTTCGTCGTCGGTTTGTCGATGATCGCCTGATCCATTTTGGCTTTGTGGGATTGAGCATCTTCAAGGCGGTTCATCCGCCAGGTCAGATTCTCAATCCGCTCGTCCATCACTGCCTGATGCTGAAGAGCGGTGACAAGGATCTTCCCCTGCTCTTTCAGATCGCCCCAGGCCTGTGTCCCGATGAAAGCCAGAACCGGCAGGGAAATTCGGGCGATGATCTTGACCCAAGCATTGTCGGCTGCTTGGTCAACCTTATGGGTCAGGTCGTTGGACATTATGCTGGCACCGGCCAGATAAGATTCGGAAGGCTGGCGACGAAATCCTCGATGGCCGGTTGCGGCCGCGTGCCAGCCGCTACCTCTGCAAGAGCGGTATAACACTCCCGCCAGACCGCAGACCGCCACGCTTTACAAGCAGCCCCTTCTGCATTGAATACCGGATCAGGATCACCTGCATAAGTGCAAGCGCTGGCGATATTGTCATAGCGTCGTTCTTGCGCCTTGGCATCCATCATTTGTTGCACGGCCATAACATAGTCATGTTCGGTTGGCAAAGGATTGAGGAAAGCGAGCAAGCGCGGATCATCGTCCGCGATCTCCGCGTAGCCTGGTAGGTCTGATTGCGGGCGGGCAAAGACACCAGCCACAGTGCTACTGATGATTTGAACATGGGCCATACGCTAGATTCTCCTAAAATCGATCCAGCCACGCGTCTGTAACGAAATAGTAGCAGCTGACGAGCTGAACCTGGCACCAATCTGGCCGCTCGTATTTGTAGTGAGATATGGCTGCAGATAAGTATAAATGCTTACGGCAGTTGATGACACAGTGCCAACATCAGCAGTAAGGCCACCAGTAGGAGAATCTGGTTCATCCGGGCTCGTATACAATGCGTATACTGTGCCGGATGATGGCGCCGGAACACTTGTGCGAACCAGTGGCCTCACCTTAATTCCCATCGGCACGGACAGTACATATAAAGTCCTGCTACCCGTAGTTGGCGTCACGCCGCTTAGGTCGTTGACCGGGGTCGCCGGAAAGAATGTTAATGCACCACCAGATTCCTCAATCGTATTTCCGCCAACTAGCACACCGCTGCTGTTGGTGAAGAGCGAGAAAGTGCGACGATACCAACTGTTATAGCCGACGGGCGGCGTAGGCGTGAGGCTGGTATGTGCCCAGACGCGGGTTCCACCCGACCCATTGCACAGGAAGAAATGAATGGTCGTGCTGCTCGGCAGCATCGTCCCCCCCTGATAGTCGGCTGTGACCGACCAATTATAAGTGCTCGCAAGGGTCAATAACCGTGCATTGGTGCTATCCACCGCTGCGCCGGCCGTGACGTTTAGGGATGCGGTAGCGTTTGAGCCCGTAATACCAGATGGCAGCAGCCCGGTAATGGTGCCAGGGCCGTAAGGGGCCATGGGATCAACCATCGGTATGGATACGAATTGTGTCATAACTTACCCCAGAACAGTGGCGGCAATGGTTGACCGTGCATTGACTGCTGTTGCTGCCCCATTATAAGCAACCGCGTATGCATAGACCGAGCCAAGCAGAGTCACGTAATGATACCCTTCGGAAAGACCGGACTTCGTGATGGTGATCGATAGCGCATGAACTTGGCTAGCGCCCGCGAAGGAAAAATTCACTTGTTCATCCGGCACCACTCCATCGAAGGCGAGCGCGGCGTACCCGGTTGTCGAGGCATTCGCATAGGCTCCCCCATTAAAAGTTGTCTGCACAACATCACCGGCCCAGACCAGAAAGGATGCACGGATCTCGGGATCGATCTCAACAAGCGTCGTGGAGAGAATCTGCCGATTAGCAGTGAAATTCGTGCGAATTTCTTTTGGTCTTCGGTTGAACCATGACAGGACGAAACGCTGCGACCGGCTGTCCACAAAAGCCGCACTGGCATTGGTGCGCACCATGCCGACCAATGTCCTCGTCGCATCGCCGGTTTTGATCATGACGCCGTTGGTATCCGTGACCGGCGCAGTTGTCGCCAGTTCGAGCGTAATTGCGGTGCTGGCGACACAGGCATACACATAATAAGTCGTGTTCGCTGCCAATCCTGCGGCGGAAAGAGTCACGCCGACGGGCGGGATCGCATAGGGCGCGCCGCCGATCATCAGCTTGTTGCCGTTATAGGGTGACAGCAGAAGATTGGCACCCGATAGCGATAGATAGCATTGACCGATCGGCAGGCCGATGGATGCCGCAACTGAGGCAATGATATCCGGCGCCAGCTTCATCGCGGTAACGGCGCCATCGATGATCTTGGTCGTGGACACGCTGCCGTCGGGTACCGTACCGGTGGCAAAGGCGCTCACCACGAAGGCCAGGATATTGTTTGTTCCGGCCGGCGGCGGGCTGGTGAAGATGAGCGACGAGCCCGAAAAGGTGAAATCGATATTCGGCCGTTGCGTCACGCCGCTGATCGAAACGATCATGGCGTTCACACTGGCAGGAGCCGTGGATAGCGCAAAGTTTGTTTGCGAGCCGGTGCCGGAGAAGACATTGCTTGAATAGCTGACCGGCTGCGCCTGGGCCGTGTCCTGCCAGTCGGCGCCATTGTAGATCCGCAGCTTGCCCAGGGTCGCGTTGTAGTAGAGCGCCCCAATGACCAGCGGATTACCACTATTATCGACCATCGGATCCGCCGGGAAGATTCCCAGATACTGGTTATGGAACGTCATCCAGGTTGCGCTGGCGCTGGCGGCGCTGGCAGCGGCGGCGGCGGCGTTGATGGTGATCGAGTTCAGGACAGCGGACGGATCCTGCTGGCTCGAGATGGGGATCGTGACGGCCCGCCCCACTTTCTCCGCCAATTGCTGGCATTGGAAAACAATCCGGTCGAGCGCCGCCTCGATGACTCTCGGATAAAAGCCGCCTTGATTGGTAATGCTGGTCTGCTGGTCGTAATCGACCACCCGCAGCAGGGTAATCTTCTGCGTCGAAGCCAGAGGGGCCCCAGAGACCGGATAGGTGACCGTGATCCCCGCCGGATCGCCCACCCCGCTGACCGTATACTGGGCCGGGTTGAGAACGGTTTCGCCTCCGACCTCATTCGTCAGGATCACCTGCAGATCGGCCGGCTGATCCACACGGAAAGTCGCCCCCCAAGTGACCGTCGCGCCATTCCCTGTATAGGGTCCGGCCTTGTTCGAGGTGGTCTGAACCGTCATGCCTTCATCCTCGTTGATATTTTATCTATGATAGCAAATCGATTTGTTGTTTTAAAGACAATATTCGATTCACCCGCCATTATTCGCTTCCCCGCATTCGTCTCCCTGGGCGGGGCCCTGCTCCTCGATCGGCCGGCGAGCGTCCCGCCGCACGAAGCCAGGCGCGCGGTACAGATATTCGGCGAATCCGCTCATTGCCGCTCGCAGCTTCATACGGCTTGGGCATAAAGGGAGCCGCGGAACGGCCGGACGCATGGACCGAAGCGAATGAACAGAACCGAGATCAGCAAATTCCTCAGTTATGTCCTGCGGCATGAACCCGAGAGCATCGGGCTTACGCTCGGCCGCAAGGGCTGGGCGGATATCGGCCTGCTGATCGCGGGCGCCGCCGGCGCCGGCAAATCGCTGAGCCGCGCCGCCATCGAGGATGTTGTCGCGACCAGCGACAAGAAGCGTTTCGCCTTGTCGGAGGATGGCCAGCGCATCCGGGCCGTCCAGGGTCATTCCACCGCCAGCGTCTCCCGCAACTATGAGGAGCGCGTTCCCCCACCGGTTCTCTATCACGGCACGGCCACCCGCTTCCTGGACTCGATCCGGGCTCAGGGATTGATCCCCGGCTCACGCCATCACGTGCATCTCTCTGCCGACCCGCAAACGGCGGCGACCGTCGGACAGCGATACGGCAAGCCTGCCGTGCTCAAGATTAATGCCCTACGGATGCATCAGCAGGGCATCAAGTTCTATCAGGCCGAAAATGGTGTCTGGCTGACCGACACCGTGCCGCCACAGTTTATCGCCGAGTAAAGCCATTATTCGATAAGGTCACCTGCAGCTTGTTCGGCTTCATATTCCGCAGCCTCTTGCCGAGCACGCTCGAGCCAGACAGAAAAATTGGCGGCCGTTCCTCGTTGTTCCCAGCCCGGCGACGTGAAGGTGTGAATGTAAAACACCTTGGGATCACCAGTCCGATCCGCACCATCGAAACAGGCAACGTCGTCTGATGCGCCGTACTTGGCGAACGGGATCAAGCTTCGATCCGGATACTGCTTCTTCATATAGTCCAGCCAAAAATCGGCACTATCTTGGTATTCATAGAAGAACCACCAAGGATCTAAATCTTCAAACGGGTCTTTCGAGATGAATTCGACGTAGCTTTCGGGAAAGCGAAAGCCCTTTGGCAGCATAGCTTCAGAATAGAAATAAGGATTCATTTTTGTCTTCTCGTTAGCTCTGGCTCGTTCCAAGAGCCATTCGGATACTGCGATGGAAAATCGCCCTTTTGCCTTGCGATGCGCCCTGAAACCGCCTCACCCCAAGTGGATAGCTCAAATCGCTTTCCGCTACGCTTATCTCTATAGGAAAAACGACCAATTTCTTGAGGTGTCAACTTTTCACTCGGTTTATGCACAATCGCCTGAACATCTGTTCCTGCCGCGGTAGCAGCTTTGATGCGCGTATTGTCAAGGCTGGTTATTTCACCATCAGGCATTATGACGACATCGACGGGTTTTCCAACCCACCCTTTTGTTGTCATGCAACGAACTAAGTCATCGTACTCATTGGAGGTATCGGCAGGCTTCACTGGTCCATTGTCATTCACCGGATGGAGGGCCTGCAGTGCGGCGCCCTGCTCCACCATCATCTCGACCAGGAGCTTCTGGTATTCCTCGGGCGTGATCTTGCGACCGGTTACCGCTTCCTGGGCGGCGGCCCGCTGAGCGATGTCCCGCTTGAAGGCGGCGGCCTGACGGTCCAGGTCGGAGTTACCGGCAGGACTGTCCGCTTTGGCCGCGCCAGTCAGGCGGATCGGCAAGCCGAGCAAGTTCAACATCATGTCGGTGCCTTGGCCATTGACCCGCTGCAAACTGAATTGCGGATCGGCCGGGCCTTTCTCGCGCAGGGTGGCCTGCAGCGCCGTGAGCCTGGCCAGGTCCTGGCCGTCCAGCTTGTCGATGTGGTCGTTGAGATCGGCGTCGAGGAAGGCCTGGGGATGGTCCAGCGCCAGGTCCTGCAGGCGATAGAAGGCGACGGGATCGGTCGTGACCTTGCCGCCGGCCCTGGCATAGGCGACCAGGGCATCCCGGCCCGCCCGGTCCATGCCGTTCAGCACGTCATAGGGAATGTCACTGTATCCCTTGCCGTCATCCAGCACCTGTTTCGCCGTCGCCTTGCGCTGGTGCTGGTCGGCGCGATAGGCCGCCGTCTCCTGCGCCGTCGCGGCGGTCAGGTTCAGCTTGGCCCGCTCCCGGACTTCCGGGTCGGCGATCTGGTCGGCGGCCGCCAGCCGCGTCGCCAGATCGGGTGGCCTCGGTTCCGTATCCTGCGGCCCTTTGTCCAAGGCCGCGATCCGCCCGCCCGAGGCCGGGCCCTGGAGCCGCGTGCCGGCTGGGGTTGTGTCACCCTGCCCTCTATCGTCCTGCCCCGCATCGGTCTGGCCGGCATCGCCCGCCGCAGAGGTGCCCGCCGCAGAACCTGCCACCGGGGCGGCGCCCGAGACCGGCAGGCTCAGGATGCGCCGGGTTTCCTGCAGGGCTGCATGATTGACCGTCGCGTCCTGCAGCCGCGCCGCAGAGGCCGCGCGGTCGCCCGGCGTCATCAGCGCCTGCCCCTGCGCGAAATAGCGCTGCGCGCCGGGGAGGTCGTCATTGGCGAGGGCGCTCTCGCCGCGCTCGCGCCAGAACTGGCTGGTCTGGCTGGCCCGCGCCTTGGCGACCGTCACCGGATCCGCCTCGTGCCGCGTGAAGCGATGGGTCAGTTCCGCATTGGCGACATAGAGGTTGCGATGGAACTCCCCATCGTCGTTATAGCTCCGCGCCGCACTGCTCCGTGCCAGGTCGATCCGGGTCGTGCTGACACCGTCCTCATAGACACCCTCCTGCTGGTCGCGGAAGCGCTGCATCTGACCCAGCGAGAAGCCCAGCCGGCTGTCGATCGCCGCCCCCAGCAGCCGGGCCTCCTGCTCGGTCCCCGCCATCGACAGATAGTCCCGCTTCAGCCGCGCAAGCTGCGCCGCCGTCGCATCATAGCCGTAAACTGTCAGTTTACCCCGCAGGCTTGATGCTCAGGTTTTCTGATTAGCGGCTATTGAAGCAAAGCACATGCCGTCTGACGCGTCGAAATCCACTTCCCCAGTTCTCGTAAATTATAGCTTTCGACGATGCAGTCCCATTATCGCAGTATCATTTCAATCTCTATCGTATTCCTCGTTTTCAGCGTTTCGCCAGTAGTTCCCCTCCATCGTTCTATCGATCCAAGTCCTGACGCTGATCAGATGCCCCGACGGATCAAACGTCAACTCAAAACCCCAACCACCCCAACCGGCGCTGCTCCGCAAACAGTCATTTGAGATCACGACGTATTCGTCTCCCGACTTAATTGTCTTCCACTGCGGGAAACCTTCGGGCAGAGACTCCAGTTTCCGCTCCACGGTCGCAATGGTGTCGTTTGCTGCAACGCCAGCTATCAGGTGCCCAGAGTATCGGCGCAGATCCTGAACAATCACATCTGTCAGAATATACGTGGCAGGATTAGCAAAATTGTAATCGGTGACATAAACAACACCTTCGCCATCTGAATAGGTGCATTCATTTGTCCGATCCGTGAGGCATTTGCGCCATGCCTCGGCAACACCTGATAAGAATCTCAGATCAGTTCCCAACGGAAACCGTCCCAACATGAACTTGTCGCTGGCGTCATCAAACGGCTTGCAGGAATCGTCTGACTGAGCGGGCACGGACAGCAACCCCACCCAAACGAGTATTGCGGCGGCTGATCGTCTCATCTAAGGTCAATCCGAGAAAATAAAATAAATCACTTTCTACCATAGATTGCAGACCCAAGCCAAGGCAGATAATATAGCGGATTAATTGTCGTTCGAGTGGTCTTGCCTCTACCTTCACTTTTGTAGCGTACCTCAAAGTGAAGATGAGATTGTCCGCCGACTGGTAGATTGCCTGTCGCACCGACCTGGCCAACCTGATCGCCAGCGCGCACTGTATCTCCGACCTTTACAAAACTTTGCCGGAAAGGTCGTCCGCCCTTCACATAAGTAACGTCCTGAAGGTGGGCGTAAACCGTGAATGTCCCATCATCATGTTGAATTATGACTTGGTTGCCGTAGCCTGCATCTTCCTTAGGTACCCTTCCTGGATGATTGCGATAGAAGTCGCTATTAAGTTTTGCACCAGGATACATTTCATCCGACACCCATACCACTTTGCCATCCTTGACAGCGTTGACACGCGTCCCCACCTCGGCGGCGATGTCGATACCCTCGTGAGCTTTATCCTTTCCACTAAGCTCCTTTCGGGCCCCATAGGTATAGTACCCGTCCGCTGTTGCTCCATTGCGCAGGTTAATTTTGGGCTCTTCGGCAATCGGCCATATTGTCGCCGGCTTCAGAGTCCAGATTGCCTCTTCCGCCTGCTTCGCCAGTGGACCCATTGTTTTCCTTTCTCCCTTATGTGCCTGTGTAGCATTGCCATCCGGAAATGGCAGGATGCCGCCAAAAATCTCGCGCGCATCTGGCTTCAACCACGGCGCAATTGGCGCTTCTGGCCCTGCAATCAGTGTCTCCAATCCACGAGTGGCACTGTTGTCACCCGACGCACCTGCTTCAGTGCTCGTACCATCAGTCGCCTCGCCCTGTGATACCTGCTCCCCCTGCCCATTGGTTGCGTCGGCCATTTGCACGTCTCCACCCGCCGTGCGAACCAGCAGCGGATTGCCGCTGCCGGCCGATGTGCCGCTTTCCGTATAGACCGCGTTGATCGGCCGCGCCTCATGCTCAGCCTGGATGCGGCGCAGGTTGATTGCCGCCTGATCGACGATCTGCTGCTGCTCCACCGGCGTCGCCTTGCGGCCGGTGGCGGCTTCCTGGGCGCGGAGATTCATGTCCACGGTCTGACGGAACTTGGCGGCAATCCGCGCCGCCAGATCGTCGCTCCCGCCACCTTGATCGCCAGTTCCATGATCGGCGGTGCCAGCCGCGCCGCCTTCCGATGCACCGGATGCCGGCAGCAGCCCAAGCTGCCGCAGCATCCGGTCGGTATTGGCCTTGTAGCCGCGCAGCAAACCGATCTGTGGATCATCCGCCCCCTTCTCGCGCAGGGTGGCCTGCAGCGCCGTGAGCCTGGCCAGGTCCTGGCCGTCCAGCTTGTCGATGTGGTCGTTGAGATCGGCGTCGAGGAAGGCCTGGGGATGGTCCAGCGCCAGGTCCTGCAGGCGATAGAAGGCGACGGGATCGGTCGTGACCTTGCCGCCGGCCCTGGCATAGGCGACCAGGGCATCCCGGCCCGCCCGGTCCATGCCGTTCAGCACGTCATAGGGAATGTCACTGTATCCCTTGCCGGCATCCAGCACCTGCTTCGCCGTCGCCTTGAGCTGAGAGATTGCGGTTCATCTGAAGGTGGCCAGCAGGTGAAACCTAATTCTGCGCCTCATACCCCTTTAAAAATGCACTGGCTGAATCAAGCTTTCCATCTTGATTGAAGCCAAGAAAATACCGCCATAGGGCCCCGTTACTGCTTTTTAAGCACGGACCAGTATAGAGAAAGACGCCACGATCATGATATCCGATACTCCAGTCTGGAAATCCATCCGGCACGTAACGAAGTTTACGGATGACTTCCATCAAGGAATCGCCCCAGGCAATCCCAGCGATCAGGCGTCCATTAAAATGCTGAAAATCATCGATGGTCTTGTAGACAATTTCATAGCCCAACGCTGTGTACGAAATACCGTCGTCGCCCGTATAGTAACATTCGTCATTCTCATTACTTTTAGCGCCGTCGAAACAAGTCAACGGCTTATCGCGTGGAAAAACGTCTTCAAGCTTGGCACCGATTGGTGCTTGGCCGAAGGAAAACTGATCCCTCACGTCGAAAAAAATAGTGCAGCTCTCATCGGCGGCCGCTGAAGCTGGTGCGATGGCAACTGCGATCGTCGCAACCGCACACGCTCGTCTAACCTTCTCAAGGACGCCTGACATCTCGCACCTTAAAGAAATGAAACAGTGGATCTACTGTTTCTCCGCCAACGCCATTTACAAGATTTCCATATCGCACTTCAAAATGCAGATGCGATTTTGCTTTTTCCGGCACATTTCCTGATGTACCAACAACGCCGATCTGTTGCCCGGCAGGGATGATATCACCCATCCGAATACGATGTAGCTGTCCATCTGCCGTCTTGTATACCATCATAGGATTTTTGATGAGTATGCTTTTCTTGCCATCATCAATCCGGATTGCTGGATTTTTGGTCTTTCCATCATTTCTGCCAACTTGATACCCTTCGCCATCGTCCTCAATGATAGTGGCGTTCATATGGCCGTACTGTGTAAAAATGCCGCCGCTATGTTGCAGCACAATCTGATAACCATAACCCTTAGGGTCCGGCGTAATACGGACTACCTTGCCATTACTTGCGGCAACAACCGGTGTACCTTCCGGCGCCGTAATATCTATACCCGCATGAAATTTTGGGCGCCCCTTGTTGTCGGTACGATTCCATCCACGGTAACCATTTCCTTGCCCGGTTTTTTTGTCGGGTGGATTTAGGTCATAGTATGCACCACCGCCTTGCACAGGCCAAAACTCTCCCTGCCAGGATTTGATGTTTTCAGCGGCTTTCGTAGTATCAGAATCAATGAATATTTTCTTCTGGGCGGGAGTAATGAGACCTTCGGGTCCCGCCATCAGCGGTTCGATTCCATTTGTAACGTTGTTGCCACCAACAATATCACCTTGTGATGGCTGCTCTCCCTCGCCACTAGTCGCATCGGCCACCTGCACGTCTTTACCCGCCGTGCGAACCAGCAGCGGATTACCGCTGCCGGCCGATGTGCCGCTTTCCGTATAGACCGCGTTGATCGGCCGCGCCTCATGCTCAGCCTGGATGCGGCGCAGGTTGATTGCCGCCTGATCGACGATCTGCTGCTGCTCCA
>CAYOQR010000094.1:0-16664 GCA_964406155.1 uncultured Rhodospirillaceae bacterium
CCAGGCGCGCCAACCCAGGCTCCCGCACCCGAAGCTTCGGCGCAGATGTCGCTGAAATCATCGTCATCTCCGTCAATCGCCCTTCATCCGGCGCGGTTACATCGCACCGGAACATCGCGCTCGCTTGGCGCTTGCTTGACCGGCACCCGCCTTCGTGGCGGGTGCCAGCCCTGACTTACTCGGCAGCCGCGCTGCTTTCGTTGAGATAGCTCTCCAGCGAATCATCCATCGCTTCGAGCCAGGGCGTATGATGCGAGGGTGACATCGTGCCCGTCATGATGGAACGGTAGGAGTTGTTGCGGAAACCCATGATGTTCTCCGCCTTGTGATGCTCCCATTCCATGAAGGTCTTGTTGACCGTCTCGATGTCGAACTTCGGATAATCCGTGAGATCGATCAGTTCCTTCACGTAATCGCCCTGGAACCAGATCATCTGCTCGGCGTCTTCCAGCTTCTCCTCGCGCTCGCGCCAGGCGGCGCTGTTCGCCTGCATCTCGGCGAGGCTCGGCACTTTCTGGCGGTCGAGAACGACGTCGCGCGTATACCAAGCATGGGTGTCGACCATGTTGAAGGTATAGAACTGATCCTGCATGCCGATGAAATGCAGCTTCGGGTTCTTCTCCCACACCACGCCGCGATAGAGATTGAGCGGCCATAGCCGGTTCTCGGTCTTCAGGCGCAGCTCGTCCGGCAGGAAGGGGAAGGAGTGCTGATAGCCGGTGCACAGGATGATCGAATCGATCTCCTTGCTGGTGCCATCCTTGAAATAGGCGGTCTTGTTCTCAACCCGCTGCAGCAGCGGCTTCTCTTCCCAGTTGGCCGGCCATTTGAAGCCCATGGGGCGGCTGCGATAGGTGTTGGTGATCGACTTGGCGCCATATTTGTAGCACTGCGAGCCGATATCCTCGGCCGAGTAGCTGCGTCCAACCAGCAGGATGTCCTTGCCCTTGAATTCAAGTGCGTCGCGGAAGTCATGGGCATGCAGGATACGGCCGTTGAAGGTGCGGAAGCCCGGGAATTCCGGCACGAAGGGCACCGAGAAATGGCCAGAGCAGACGATCACGTGATCGAATTCCTCCGAGATCACATGGTCCTTCTTCAGATCATGCGCCGTCACCGTGAACTTGCCGCTCTGGTCGGAATATTCGATATTGCGCACCGGCGTGCGGAAGCGCACCCAGCCGCGCACACCCGCCTTTTCGACACGGCCCTTGATGTAATCCCAGAGCACGGCACGCGGCGGATAAGACGCGATCGGGCGGCCGAAATGTTCCTCGAAGGTATAGTCGGCGAATTCCAGGCATTCCTTCGGGCCGTTCGACCACAGATAACGATACATGCTGCCATGCACCGGCTCGCCGAATTCATCCAGGCCGGTACGCCAGGTGTAGTTCCACAGACCGCCCCAATCGTCCTGCTTTTCGAAGCAGACGACCTCGGGGATTTCCGCACCCTTGGTGGCGGCCGATTGGAATGCCCGCAAAACGGCTGTTCCAGACGGACCGGCACCGATGACAGCAACTCGCTTTTTCATGTGTTTTCCCTGCACTTTTGACGGTGGACTTCGTTTCTAATCGAGCCCGGGAGTCCGTTCGCTGTCACGCTTGGCCGGTCTTGCTTCCTGCCAGTTCCGCGATCTCGACCTGCTCCCAGATATTTTTCATATTACGAATTTTTATTTCCCTCAGGTTAATAGGGAATCTATAAATTGCAACCGGAGATTCGGCCGCTCCGGCCATTTGAAATCGACGTTTCCGTCGATCTTTCATGGTGTTCCGGCAGCACCGAACCTGACAGCGGCCTACCGGCTGAAAATGCTCGCCGGATCGGTGGTTCCGCTGCCGCTCATCTCGTCTCCTCCTGCCATCTTCACCGGTATCCGCCGACGATCAGTTGGCTTCAGCGACTGGTTGTGGCGTTCCGCTCTTTCTTGCACTGAATGCTCTCATGAGCAGGAAGGGGGATCAAGATGGCTAAGTGGCACCACTCTCACGCAATTGTTCCAAGATCGACGCTCTACGCAACCCCATCGGCGTCTTGCCAGAAATAAGGGCGACAGCTAGAAGCAAACATCAATGGCGAGCCGGAAAACGAGGATGGCCAAGCATCACGACACCCCACCCGCAAATCCCGTTTTGCGCGCATTGAAAGGCTGGTCGCCGGCCCGGATTCTGCGTTGGCTCGTCCTCGCCCTGGCGGTGCTCGGGGCAGCCGCGTGGTTCCGCTACGGCGTGGTCGAACCGCGCAGCATGGGCTTCGCCTGCTCCGAGACGCCGACACCCTGGTGGTGCGCGCCGCGCGAAGCGGTGATCATGCTGCATCTCAACAATGTCTGGGGGATCGTCGCCGCCATCGCCGGCGCCCTGGCCCTGTTCCTGCGGCAGAACTGGGCGGTGCCGGTGGCGATCGTCAGCGGCCTGGCAGGCATGGTGCTCTACGATACCAGCCTCGCCAGCGCCGGCTTCCTGCTGGCCCTGCTGCGGCTCCTGCGTAGCTGATCAGAGAGAGCGCCTGATCGCGGCGCGGCTATACCGCCGCAATCAGCCGTGTTTTGTCACGTCAAGCCGCCCGCAGGACCGGCCGGCGGCCGAAGAAGAATCCCCAAGTTCCGATCCAGGGCAAAGCCAGCACAACCGCCTCGATGGTCCAGACCAGCGCACGGCTGTTCTGCGGCCCTTCGATGAGGGGAATTGCCAAGGACGCGGCAATCAGGATCAGCGACAGCACAGCCTCCTCCCGGCGATCGCCCAGAATCGTCACGGTATCGTGCCGCTCGCCCTGGCGGAACAGCGCCAGGATCGGATATGCCGCCGCCGGAATGAGGAAGGCGAGGATCGGGAAATCGCGGTAGCGCGCATCGAAGGCAAGCCCCAGCGACACGACGAGGGCGCCGAGGATGGCGATCAATTGCAGCAGAGCGAGCCAGGCGCGCGGGTCCCGCACAGCTATCGCCAAGGCTGGTGTCAAGGCCGGCAGATCGCGCGTGATCCGCGCAACACTCGGCCGCGTACCGCCGGCAGCGCCATCGGTGATGACACGCAGGGTCAGCAGCGCCGTGGCGGCACCGACCGCCCAGAGGAACGCCTCGACGGCGATCTCATGCCAGGCATAGGCGACGACGCCGATCCGCCGGGCATAGAGCACCAGCACGCCCGCCGCCGCCACGGCGAGGACCGGCAGCACGAAAGCCGTCAGCGGCGTCAGGCGGCGATATCGCGGCAGAGCGCCGGCCGCCAGCAACAGCACGCCGAGCCCCAGCACGATCGTCCAATCCGACTGCCAGTTCGGATAATTGCTGACCGGACCGGTCAGCGGGAATTTCAGCGCCCGGTCGCCGCTGAAGACCCCCCAATACCCGCCGACAGTTCCCTCCAACGCCCGCTTCCAGGGCTGATCGAAGGCCTCGATCAGGTTGTAATCGACATGGATGGAATTGGCATAGGCGATGAAATCGCGGATATAGCGCGCCTCGTCGACGATGCTGGGCACCGCCTTGTCACGCTGGCGCCCGGCGCTGGGAAAACCGGTCTCGCCGATCAGCACCGTCTTGTTGGGATAGGCCGCCTTCAGGATGCCATAGATATCCTTGAGATGCTCGACGCCCTGATCCGAGGCAATCGGCTGATCCTCCCAATAGGGCAGGATATGGATGGTGATAAAATCGGCGGCTTCGGCGAGCCCTTCCAGTCCCGGACCGACGCGGTCATTGCCCGGGCGCCAGAACTCCCAGACATCGGCATAGGTCACCGGAATGCCGGTCGCTTCCTTCACCCGCTTCAGCATCCCGGTCAGAGCGATCGGCGTCTGCTCGCCGCGCAGCAGCACCTCGTTGCCGACGATGATGCCGCGCAGGGCGCCGGGATACTGCTTGGCGAGATCGATCGCCTGCTGGATCTGCTTCTCGTTATCCTGGGGATTGCGGCCGATCCAGACCCCCATCAGCACCTTCATGCCGAGCTTCTGGGCAATGGGCAGCACCTGATCCAGGCCCTGATCGGTCGCATAGGTGCGGACGCAATCGGTGACCACCTTCAGCTTGTTGAGATCCTCATCGATCTGCTGCGGCGGGATGACCAGCGAGGCATCGAAGGGCGTCTGCGATCCCCGGAACGGCGTGTAGGAGAGACATTGCAGTTTGCCACCCGGGGCATCCGCCATCGCGACCGGCGTTCCCAGATAGCGCCAGACACCGAAGGCCGCCCCGGCGGCAAGAGCGGCGCCGAGCAGCAGGGTCAGGGCGATGAGCAGCGGATTGGCGCGCATGCCGGCCCGGCTTTTGGTTTCCGGGCCGGATTGAAGCGTCGAGGTCATGGTCTGTCTTTCGATCGGGAAATCGGAGGGCAGATCGCTGCCAATGTCATTTAGGCCGTGTCATTCAGACGGTGTCATTCAGGCGGCGGTCTTGGTCGCCGGCGGCTCCACCGTCGGCGCATTGGGTGCCAGATTGCCGGCATCGATACTGGGCACCGAGGGCTGCTGGCTGCTGGGGAAGGCGCTGATCATCGCCATCACCACCGCGCAGAAGAACGGCAGCGCCTGGATGAGCAACAACAGGGCCCACATGCAGGCATCCGGCTGCATCACCCAGTCGACTTTGACGAGACCGATGGCGGCCTGTTTCAACGCCGTCAGGAAGCCATGGAGATCCGGGCCCCAGGTCTGGCCGGTGATCTGGCCGAGAATGACGCCGATATCGAGACCGCGGAGCCACAGCAAAGCCACGGCACAGCCGACCAGTGCGAAGCAGATGATCGCCTCTTCCCGCGCCGAGACCAGCGCGCGGATCACGGCCGGCGAGTTTTCCATCTTCGGCGTGCGGTGGAACGGCAGGTTGGAGGTAAAGAGGCCGCGCCACACCGCCTTGGCGACGGCATGGGACAAAGCCAGGCCGGCGATCGCGGCATAGAAATTGTCGAGCGCGCCGCAGGGCACCTTGCTGGCATAGAGCCACATCGACTTGCCGACCTTGAAGAAGAACATGCCGAGCGTCACCACCAGGAACAGGGTGAGCGGCGGCTGGATCATCTGCGGCCAGAGCAATGTGCCGATCGACCAGAAGATCGCCATGGCGACGAACAGGAGCTGCAGGCCGTCGGCGATCCAGGGCATCCAGCCGGCCAGGAACTGATAACGCTGCGAGGGATTGAGCTTGCTCTTGCGGCCGAAGGGCATCAATTCGCGCCAATGGCCCTTGAGGATCTGCATGGCGCCATAGGCCCAGCGGTAGCGCTGCTTGCGATAGGCCTCGAAGCTGTCCGGCATCAGGCCCTTGCCGTAGCTCTTTTCCGTATAGACGGCGCGGTGGCCGGCCTCGAACAGGCGCAGGCCCAGCTCGGCATCCTCGGTGATGCACCATTCCGCCCAGCCGCCGGCTTCCTTCAGGGCCGAGCTGCGGATCAGCGCCATGGTGCCGTGCTGGATGATCGCGTTCTTCTCGTCGCGTGTGCGCATGCCGAGATAGAAGAAGCCGGCATATTCCCAGAAGCACATGCGCTTGAAGAGGCCGTCCTTGCCGTCGCTGTAGTCCTGTGGCGCCTGGACCAGCGCCACCTGCGGATCGGCGAAATGCGGCACCAGGTTCCGCAGCCAGTCCGAGCGGACCACATAATCGCTGTCGATGGTGGCGATCACCTGGGCCTCGGGATTGGTCTCGGTGATGGCGAAATTCAGCGCGCCGGCCTTGTAGCCCGGCCAGTTCGGCAGGTGGAAGAAGCGGAAATTCGGCTTGTTCAGCGACTTGATATAGGCCTCGACCGGCTGCCAGACCGCGTCGTCCTTGGTGTTGTTGTCGATGATCAGCACTTCGTAATCGGGATAATCCAGGCGCTCCAGCGCCTTGATCGTCTCGATCATCATCTCCGGCGGCTCGTTGTAGCAGGGCACATGCACCGACACCTTCGGCAGCATCCAGTTGCCGTCGATCGGCGGCGGCACCAGCCGGCGGCTGGTCTTGCCGAGCCAGAGATTGAGCGCCATCTCGGCGCCTTCGATCAGGAAGATGACGATCAGCAGCAGGGTCGCCGGCGCCACCATGGCCAGCGCCGCGATATCGACCCAGGTGAGATAGCGCGTGCTGTAGAGCGCATAGATCGCCACCGTGGTCATGACACCACCCTGCATCAGGAGGGCGACGAAGAGACGACCACGGCGGTTGAGATCGAGGCTGGCGCGCAGCACCCAGAGCACGAAAGGCAGGCCGAGAGCGATGGTGGCGATGGCGAGCGAGCGCCAGTTCTGGTTATTGACCAGCACGCCCGCCAAAGTCGGCTTCGGATTGCCGTTGCTGTCCCACAGGCCCCAATAGGCTTCGACGCCGCCGCCGGTCTGGATCTTCCAGGGCTGGTCGAAGGCCTCGATGATGAAGTAATCCATATTCTCCTTCTTGGCCTGCAGCAGGAAGCGGCGCAGGAAGGTGCCCTGATTGACCGGCGAGGCCTCGGCGCCGCCACGGGTCAGGCCCTGGCTCGGCCAACCCACCTCGGTCACCACGATGCGTTTATCGGGATAGGTCTGCTGCAGCCGGTGATAGACCTGCATCACCGAATTGCCATCCTGGCTGTTGACCGCATCATCGACCTTGACGCCGTTCCAATAAGGCAGGATGTGGACGGCGACGAAATCCACCGCATTGACCAGCTTGGCGACGTCGGCGTTATGCGCCTCCGCCGCCCGCAGCGCATCGCCGGTCAGCGGCTTGCCGTCCTTGTCGACGGTCGGATGGGGCAGCCAGTAATCGAAGGTCTCCGAGGTGCTGACCGGCATGCCGTCGACCTGGGCCTTGACCCGCTGGATATAGGTGATCAGCCGCTCGACCCGGAGCGAGGCGCGTTCGATCTCGTCTTTGGGATCGCCGGGGAAGTTCAGTTCCTGGCGATAGAGCACCTCGTTGCCGACCAGGAGCTGATTGACGCCGCCGACATTGTGCGCGAGGTCGATCAGATTGCTGACTTCCTTCTCGTTGCGCACGAGATCGTTGCTGATCCAGGCGCCGGCGGTGACGCGCAGGCCCATCTTCGAGGCGATTTCCGGCACGAAATAGGCGGCGCCGGTGGATTCATAGGTGCGGATCTGGCCGGTGACGCCGGCCATCTTGGCGACATCGTCGGTCAGTTGATCGCGCGACGGCTCGATCCGGTTCTTCACCTCGGTCGAGGTGCGATAAGGCGTATAAGTGAGGCCACCGACATCGCCCTCCCAGGGCTGCTCGTTCGCCGGGCGATTGAGCAGGTACCAGGCGCTGGCGAAAATCAGCACCACCACAAGACCGATGATCCAGTTCGAGAAACGCGTCATATCCAAGCTTTCACTGGCCGTCCCCCACCATCCGCACCACGCCGCCCGCCGGGGACAGCGGTCCCGGATTGTCGACATATCGAATGGGTTCGACCGAACTTCATCTCAAGACATCCCGCCGGCTCCCTGTCAGCCGACGGTTGTGCATCCACTTTCAGGCCGTGCCGGCGCAACCCCGTTCGCCGTCGACCGTTCCACCTGCGACCGCTCCACCTGCGGCGGCTGCCTGCAATCCAGGCCATCCCGGATCGCCGCCATGACCCACGGAACAAGAGGCAAAATCGGCTGAATCCAAAAGGAATTCAAGGGGCCAAAGCAGAGCGGCTCGCACTCCCCGGAACAAAAGCCTGTGAAGCGCGACGGGATGCCGCGCTCGCTCAATAGTTCGCCCCAGGGTCGAAAGAGCGAGCGCCCAGCCGGGATTTGCGGCCGGCCTGGGCGCGAGCTCAGCGGCGCTGCGTTACCGCAGGTCCCGGAACCGGTCCATGCCGGCGACGAGATGCGCCCGGATGCCCGGTTCCATGGCCGAATGGCCGGCATCCGGCACGATGTGGTAGCGCGCCTCCGGCCAGGCCCGCACTAGGTCGTCGGCGGTGCGGATTGGGCAGACCAGATCGTAGCGCCCCTGGACGATGAAGGCAGGGATATGGCGGATCCGGTCGATCTGCTCCAACAGATAGTTGTCGCCGAGGAAAATGTTGTTGAAGAAATAATGCGCCTCCATGCGCGCGAGGCCCAAGGCAAGGACGTCGCCGGAGAAGGCGGAAACGGTTTCCGGGCTCGGCAGCAGGGTGGAGCAGCTCCCCTCATAGACGCTCCAGGCGCGGGCCGCCGGCATATGGATGGCCGGATCCGGGTTCATCAGGCGGGTGTGATAGGCGGTCAAGAGATCGCCCCGTTCCGCCGCCGGGATATAGCTGGAGAAGGCGCGCCAGGCTTCCGGCGCCAATTCCTTCATGCCGTAGAGGAACCAGTCGATCTCGGATTTGCGACACAGGAAGATGCCGCGCAGGGCCAGGCCCTTGACCCGGTCGGGATGGAATTCCGCATAGGCGATGGCGAGGGTGGAGCCCCAGGAACCGCCGAACACGAACCAGGTGTCGATGCCGAGATGCTGGCGCAGTTTCTCGATATCGGCGATCAGGATCGGCGTCGTGTTGTCGCGGATCTCGCCGAGCGGCCTGGAACGGCCGGCGCCACGCTGATCGAAAATGACGATGCGGTAATGGGCCGGATCGAAGAAGCGCCGATGGGTCGCATTGGCCCCGGCGCCCGGACCGCCATGCAGGAAGACCACCGGCACGCCCTTGGGATTGCCGGACTGCTCGTAATACATCTCATGCAGACCGTCGAGCTTCAGGAAGCCGCTGTCGTAAGGCTCAATCGCCGGATAGAGATCCTTGCCAATCATCTGCCGTTCAAACCCCATCATCGATGCATCTGATATCGGTTTTACAGGGCGTCGGGGCAGCCGCCAATCGCTAAAGATGCGGCCCCGCCGGTCGTCTCCCGTCCGGTTGCCCGTGCCTGCTCGTCTGAAAGGCGATGTCAGGCAGCCGCAAGGAAAGCGGTTGGCCGCGCCTGGAGGCCGATGTTAGGTTGGCGATGAGGATGCCATCGGCCGGCGCCTGGATGAAGGTTGGGGGAGAAAACTGCATGAAACGGAGTTCCGCGATCGGCTTGCTGGCCGGCATCGCCCTGACAGGCCTGCTCGGTGCCTGCTCCACGGCGGTCAGCCCGGCCACCGGCCGCAGCTTCTCGACCAATGTCACGCCGCAGCAGGAAGCGGCGATGGGCCAGCAGGAACATCCGAAGATCCTGGCGGAATTCGGCGGCGCCTATGAGGCCCAACCGACATTGACCGCCTATGTCAACAAGGTCGGCCAGTCGGTCGCGGCGACCGCCGAGCGCAAGGACGTGACCTATACCTTCACCGTGCTCGATACGCCGGACGTCAACGCCTTCGCCGTGCCGGGCGGCTATATCTACATCACCCGGGGCCTCCTCGGCCTCGCCAATAACGAGGCCGAGATGGCTGGCGTGCTCGGCCACGAGATCGGGCATATCAACGCCCGCCATACCGCCGAACGCATGGGTCAGCAGCAGCGGGCGCAGTGGGAAGTGCTGGGCGCCACCCTGCTCGGCGCCATCCTCGGCGGCGATAGCGGCGCCAATCTCGCCGGCGGCCTGGTGCAGCAGCATGCCCAGGTGCAGCTTGCGCAATATTCCCAGCAGCAGGAATTCGAGGCTGATTCGCTCGGCGTCCGCTATCTGAAGCGGACCAGCTACGATCCCCAGGCCATGGCTTCGTTCCTCTCGGATCTGCGCGCCCAGAGCCAGTTGGAGGCGAAGCTCGCCGGCAAGAATCCCAATACCGTCGATGCCAACAACATGCTGGCCTCGCATCCGCGGACGGTCGACCGGGTGGAAAAGGCGATCGCCGAAGCCGGTCCGGCGGGGCCGAATGCGATGCTGGACGGAAGCGCCTATCTGCAGCAGATCGACGGCCTGATCTTCGGCGACGACCCGAAGGACGGCGTGATCGACGGCCGCACCTTCATCCATCCCGGCCTGCATTTCGCCTTCACGGCACCGGACGGCTTCACCCTGGTCAACCAGCCCAGCGCCGTCAGCGCCAGCGGCCCCAAGGGCACGCTGATGACCTTCCAGTTCGCCAGCCCCCAGCCCACCGGCAATCTCAGCGATTACATCGCCAATGGCGGGGTCGCCAAGGACGTCCAGTTCACCAACATCCAGTCCTTCACCGTCAACGGCATGCCGGCCGCGACCGGTGTCACCCGGACCCAGACCAATAAGGGCACGGCCGATGTGCGCGTGGTGCTGATCCGCCACCCGGAAGGCAATATCTATCAATTCCTGTTCCTGACCGCGCCCAGTCTGACCGACCGCTATGACCGCAGCTTCCTGGCGACGGCCCAGAGCTTCCGGCAGATCGGCGCGACGGAAAGCGGCAAATACCGGCCGCAGCGCATCCGCGTCGTCACGGTCAAGGCCGGCGACACCGTGCAGTCGCTGTCGTCGCGGATGGTCATGGCGGAGGGCAAGGAAGACTGGTTCCGCGTCCTCAACGAATTGCAGCCGGGACAGCCGCTGCAAGCGGGACGCAAGGTGAAAATCGTCACGTATTGATCCCGCGACCGACCACTCTAGTGGAGGCAACGTTACGTCCCTGACAGATGAAGGAGAGCCGGATGCCGCTTGATCCTGCATCTCCCGACACGCCAGTGCCCGGCGCCGCGACGTCCCCGGCGCCCGCGACGCTGTCCCCCGACATGGCGGCCGCCACGCTGCAGTCCGCGCAACGGCGGCTGCGCGACAGGCATCCCTGGCGCCTGAGATGGCGCCGGTTGCCACGGCTGCGCTTTTCCATCGTCACGACCCTCGCCGCCAGCTTCGGCAGCCTCGTGGTGGTCGCCATGGGGATTGCCATCTATCTCCTGTTCAGCGCGGCGCAAAGCGGCACGACGCAACTGACCGGCGTGGCGGCGCAGGCCGTCATCAATATCGTCACGCAGAATCTGCGACACCAGCTCGACCCCGCGCAAAATCAGCTCCAGGCGCTGGCACGCTTCATCCTCAGCGATCATCTCGACGTCTTCGATGACGGCCGGATCAGCGATCTGCTCATGGGCACCCTTGCCTCCAACGAGCAGATGGATTCCGTGCTCTTCGTGCGCAGCGATCTGCGGGTCATGTCGATCAACCGCAGCGGCAACAGCCACGACGATTACCAGATCCTGGAAACCACCGGGAACAAGGCCCGGATCTATGCGACCTTCCTCGACCGCGCCCGCACCCATCGCTCGGCCTTCTGGGGCACCCCCTTCTATTCGCAAGCCCGCAAACAGGCCGTGATCCCGCTCTACATGCCGGTGCGGCGCAGCGGCGGCCTGCTGGGCGTCCTGCGCGCAACAGTCACCATTGAGGCCCTGTCGCAGCATATCAGTGAAGGCTTCGGTGCCTTTCACGGCATCCCCTTCGCGATCAATGCCGACGGCTTCGTCATCGCCCATCCGGCTCTCAACGCGGAAGCGCAGAGGGCCGGTCATCTCCTCCGCCCGTCGGATATCGGCGATCAGGTCCTCGCGGCCTTCCGCTTCGACGATCCGACCGATCGCAACGGCCGGGACATCTCGCCGGCCTTCGATTTCCGGGTCCAGCGTGTCTCCGTGGGCGGCCAGGATTATGTGATCTTCTACCGGACTCTGACCGAATATGAAGATATGTCGGAAGGAAACCGCAATCCGCGCCCTTGGATCGTCGGCAGCCATATCACCGATACCATCGCCTCCTCCTTCATCGACCGCATCACCTTGGCAGCCCTCGGCGGCGGGGTGGTGATGCTGCTGGCGGTGGGCCTCGCGATCCTGATCGGCCGGCGCATCACCCAACCCATCGCCTATCTGGCGGAAGCCTCGGAGAAGATCGCCCGGCTCGAGCTGGATGGCAGCGCACCCTTGCCCGGCAGCCGCCTGCGTGAGGTCGATATCGCCATCACCGCCTTCAACCGCATGCGCACCGGCCTCGGTTGGCTGGCGACCTATGTGCCGCGCGCCTTGCTGCCGCTGCTGGTCCGCACCGGCTCGACCGAGGATTTCGATTCCGGGGAACGGGACGTCACGATCCTGTTCACCGATATCGTCGGCTTCACCGCCATCGGCCAGAAGCTGGACGCTCCCGATCTCGCCGCCTTCCTCAGCCGGCATTTCTCGCTGCTGGAAGAAGCGATCGACGCCGAGGGCGGGGCGATCGACAAATATATCGGCGATTCCGTCATGGCCTTCTGGGGGGCGCCGGCGAGGCAGCCGGATCATGTGATGCGTGCCTGCCGCGCCGCCCTGGCCATCGCGCGGATCCTCGCCGCCGACAATGAAAGGCGGGCGCATAAGGCGCTGAGCCCCGTCCGGGTCCGTATCGGCATCGAGACCGGCACCGCGATCGCCGGCAATATCGGTGCGCCCGGCCGCATCAATTACACCTTGGTCGGCGACAAGGTGAATCTGGCGCAGCGTTTCGAGCAATTCGCCAAGACCGTGGATGACGGTCGGGCCGATGCCATCATCATCGTCAGTGCCGATGTCGCCGCCGCCCTGCCGCCGGAACTGGCGGCCGAGATCGAGGTCGAGCCGCTGGGCGCCCATCTGCTGCCCGGCCGGAACGAGGAAATGGAGCTGTACCGCCTGATCCCCGCCGCCGTAACCCCGGCATCTTCCTGATCGCCCCGCCACTACAACTGACAGCGCCCTGACAGAGAGAACCCGGACAATCGCGCGGCGGTACCAGCCATGCCTTGGCACGCCGCGACACGGGGACAGAATGCCACTGATGGGGGTTACATGAAAAAGCTGTTGCTGGCTGCCTTGTTCGTCACCTGCGGTTCCGCCATGGCGCAGGCCGATTGCGAGCACACCAAGAACGATTTCGACGACGTCTATTGCCTGTCGAAGAACTACATCAATGCCGATGCCGATCTGAACCAGTATTACGGCGCCTTGACCAAGCAGCTCGATACCGACGGCAAGGCGAATCTCAAGAAGGGGCAACTCGGCTGGATGTCGCAGCGCAATCAATCCTGCGGCTTCTCCAAGGACGACGGCTACTATGTCGATCTCGATTGCGCCGTGCGCACGACCCGCCAGCGCATCACCTTCCTGAAGACGCGGCTGGACGAATGCAAGGCAGGCGGCTGCCAGGCCGACAAGCTGGGCGGCCAGTAAGGACTGGAGTTAGAGGGTGATCCGGCTTTCAGGTTGAAGCACACGCGCCTCAACCTGAAAGCCATCGTGCTCTGGAGCACAGCCGGCCGTCAGCTTCCATCCTTCGACCGTCACACCTCGACCAGATCGAGGATCTCGCCACGCGGATCGAGGCAGGCGGCGATGGCCTTGCCGCCGAAGCCGCAGCCGCCATCCAGCGTCGTGGTGAACGGGCCGTTGCCCGGCCCGCTATGCTGCCGGTCGAAGCCGCGCACCACCTTGAGGAATTCGCCATACGGATGGTTGAGGCTGGCAAAGCCCGCGCTGCCCCACCACAGGCTGTCGCCCTGGGCATCCAGCGGCCGGTCGGGATCGATGCCGGCATGGACGAAGAGCAGGCCGAGATCATGGGTATAAGCGGCGCGGCGCACCGCGCTCATCAACTGGTAATGACCGGGACGGCCCTGCATGGCCGCGCGCAGGGAATTGGTCCAGCGGGTGATCGCCAGCGCCCCCTCGCGGCAGCGGATGATGCCCTCCGCCGGGTCGCCGCCATAGGCGGCAATGGTGGCGCCCACACCTTGGCGCAGCATCCAGGGCAGCACTTCCTTCGGATTGGGCGCGAACTGCAGTTGCAGGAGCTTCTGCCACATTTCCTCCTGCGCGCCGCGCAGATAGGCGAGGTCGAAGATGAACATATTGGGCCGCGCCAGGATCTCGCTGCGGAAGCGGATCAGTTCATCGACCACCCCGGCGACATCGTCGCCGCGCCCCAGGAAACCGCCGAGATAGACCAGCCGGTCGCCGGGCTGGAACTGGCCGGCCAGATATTCGTGCAAGGCCTTCAGCCGTTCCGCCTCGCCATGAACGGGCGATACCGCCCAGATGCGGCGGGCGGCGCGTAGAACGGCGAATTTATCCCGTTCGGGCATGGCTGATCGCGGTTTTTCGTCCATAGGTCTCGAGTCGCTCCGCCGACAACTTTATCAGCTAGCCGGCCAACGCCAAGATGGATCACGAAAGACGGCTTAACCTGATGCCGCCGTTTTCTCCGCGTCCCTGCCTCCGCGCAACTCGCCGAGAAGATACCAGGCGACAGCCGACAGGACGATGACGCCGCTGATGATGGCCGCCCGGTCGGGGCGTTCGGCGAAAGCGAGCCACACCCAGAGCGGCCCGAGCACCACATCCAGCAAGGCGATCAACCCGGCTTCGCTCGATGGCAGATGACGCCCGCCGGTGAGAAACAGCAGATAGGCAAGCGCGGTGGTGGTGATGCCGAAGATCGCCAGGATCAGCAGCTCCGGCCCGGTCGGCAGGCCGGGCGGCATCAGCGGCCAGCAGGCGAGCGCCACCAGAGCGGCGGCGGCGCAATTGACCGGCGCCATGGCGATTGACGGATAGCGCCGCGCCATCACCAGGACGGCGCCGAAAGTCACTGTCATCAGCACGGCGAGACCGTTGCCGGCGAGATCCTGCGGGCGGGTCGCCTGCACCGCCATCACGGCGATGCCGCAAAAGGCGACGGCGCTGGCCACCAGGACGCGACCTCGGACCCGCTCGCCCATCCACAAGAAAGCGATGCCGGCGGCGATGAAAGGGATCGTCGCATAGACGATCAGCACATTGGCGACGGTGGTCAGCTTCAAGGCCGCCACATAGCTGAACATCGAGATGGCGGAAATGGGAATGGCAACGAGGCCCGGCCGGCCGATCGCCTGGAAGGCCGCAATCGTCCGGCGGCCATGCTGTGCCAGGACGACCAGCAGCAGCGACAGGGCGGCGAAGACGGAGCGCCAGCCGAGCATGGTCCAGACATCGAGATCGAGCAGCCGGACGAAAAAGCCCGCCGTACTCCAGAAGAAGGTCGCCACGGCGACCAGAACGAGACCGTAAAGACGGCGTGTGCCACCGCCCGTCACCACCGGCCTCTTTCCGCGGCCCGAGCGCACATGTCGCCCCTCGCCAGTGGCGTTACGACCATCCACCCCATCGTTCCTCCCCATCCTTCTCATCGGATCAGAACATATAGGGAACGATGATGCAATGAAAACAGCCGCTCAAGCGAGGCTGGAGCGGCTTTGGGCGGATGGGAATCGGATGACGCGTATTCGGAATCGGAAACCCCTGACGGATGGAGCCGGTTAGGGTCCCGGGAACCATCCGTCATGCGGTCGAGCCGCCAGGGGGCCTCTCGAGGAGAGAGCTGGGCTGAAGAGGGCCGACCCTGGGATGCCTCCCTTTTGTCGGCCACTCGGGAGCCGGTTCCCCGGGTGATCCCCGGAGGGCCGTCCCCCAGGAAGCTGTGGCCGTTAGGCCGCCTTCAAAACCTGATGCAGGCGCTGCGTGGCGGCCTGTTCGTCGATGCCGTCGATCGCCGCAAGCTCGCGCACCAGACGATCCAGCGCCGCCTGATAGATCTGGCGTTCGCTATAGGACTGATCCGGCTGGTCGGCATTGCGGTGCAGGTCGCGCACCACCTCGGCGATCGACACCGGATCGCCGGAATTGATCTTGGCCTCGTATTCCTGGGCGCGGCGCGACCACATGGCGCGCTTCACACGGGAGCGGCCCTTCAAGGTCTGCATGGCGGTGTCCATCACCTTCTTGGAGGACAGCTTGCGCAGACCGGAATTCTTGGCCTTGGCGACCGGCACGCGCAGCGTCATGCGGTCCTTGTCGAAGTGGATGATGATGACTTGCAGGCTGTGGCCGGAGATTTCTTGCGACTCGATACCCAGAATCTTACCGACGCCATGGGTCGGATAAACGACGAAATCGCTTTTCTTGAAACCGATATCCTTGTCCTTTGCCGCAACAACGCTCTTCTTTGCCTTCTCAGCCACGATCACTACCTCCAAACCACATCATCACGTTGCTGCTTCGGTCAGCATACCGGTCTGGTTCGATACCGCGTTTTCCAATTGGACTATCCGGCGGCCTTCAAACCCGACATCCCTGCGATCCCAGACTATCCTTTTTTATCGACCCGACCTTTTTGACCCGAGCGGCAATCGCCCGATCGCTGCCGGTCCCGACTGCGAACAAGAAACCACCCGGTTTCGTCTACATGTCGAACGACCCGGGTTTCTTGCAGTCAAAAGATCCCGATTCCGGCCTTACTGGTCCGGAATAAATTCTTATCAATTTTAGGCTTGGACGGCTTGGCGACACGCAGTCGCGCAAGGTGTTCCGCCCCAACGACCTATGACCATCTTATAACAGAAACGGCCCGTTGATTCAAGGAAAGGGAGCTATGCAAGGGGCGCAGGCAGGGGGTCTCGCAGCCCTTGAGGGTCAGCGATCATGATCTACTAGATATAGATTAACCAATTGAATTAATTAACTATTTCCCGGATTCGAGCTGAAATGCTTCTCGAATTTGTCCGGCACGCCCTTCCAATCGTCGGCATCGGCCGGGGCCTCGCCCTTGCGGGTGATATTGGGCCATTGCGTGGCATATTGACGGTTAATTTCCAGCCACTTGTCCATGCCGCCCTCGCTATCGGGCAGGATCGCATCGGCCGGGCATTCGGGCTCGCAGACGCCGCAATCGATGCATTCGTCCGGATGGATCACCAGCATGTTTTCGCCAACATAGAAACAGTCGACGGGGCAGACCTCGACGCAGTCCATGTACTTGCACTTGATGCA
>CAYOQR010000095.1:0-16456 GCA_964406155.1 uncultured Rhodospirillaceae bacterium
AAGATGAGCGATCCGCGCCAGGGCATCGTCCATATCATCGGGCCGGAACAGGGCTTTACCCAGCCCGGCATGACCATCGTCTGCGGTGATTCCCATACCTCAACACATGGTGCCTTCGGTGCCTTGGCTTTCGGCATCGGTACGTCGGAAGTGGAGCATGTGCTGGCGACCCAGACGCTGATCCAGCGCCCGGCCAAGAACATGCGCATCAGCGTCGAGGGCGATCTGCCGGTCGGCGTCACCGCGAAGGACCTGATCCTTGCCATCATCGGCAAGATCGGCACGGCGGGCGGCACCGGCCATGTCATCGAATATGCCGGCAAGGCGATCCGCGACCTTTCCATGGAAGGCCGCATGACGATCTGCAACATGTCGATCGAGGCGGGCGCCCGTGCCGGCCTGATCGCGCCGGACGAGAAGACCTTCGACTACCTCAAGGGCCGGCCCCAAGCGCCGAAGGGCGGCGCCTTCGAACAGGCGGTCGCCTTCTGGAAGACGCTGCCCTCCGACGAGGGCGCGAAATACGACACCGAGATCGTGCTGAAGGCATCCGATCTGGTGCCGCAGGTGACCTGGGGCACCAGCCCCGAGGATGTCCTGCCGATCACCGCGAAGGTGCCCAATCCGGCCGATCTCGCCGATGAGGCGAAGCGCAAGGCCATGCAGCGCGCCATCGATTACATGGGCCTGACGCCGGGTGCCGCCTTGACCGAGGTCAAGGTCGACCGGGTTTTCATCGGCTCCTGCACCAATGGCCGCATCGAGGATCTGCGCGAAGTCGCCAAGATCGCCCAGGGCAAGAAGGTGGCGGCCCATGTCAACGCCATGGTGGTACCGGGCTCCGGCCTGGTGAAGGCCCAGGCGGAGGAAGAGGGGCTCGACAAGATCCTGATCGAGGCCGGCTTCGACTGGCGCGAACCGGGCTGCTCGATGTGCCTCGCCATGAATCCGGACCGGCTGTCGCCGGGCGAACGCTGCGCCTCGACCTCGAACCGTAATTTCGAAGGCCGTCAGGGTCGTGGCGGGCGGACCCATCTGATGAGCCCCGCCATGGCGACGGCGGCGGCCATCACCGGCTATCTGGCAGATGTCCGCCGGCTCGGCTGACAGGTTTCCTCGTCTGAGGTCGCCGATCAGGCGATAAAAGTTAATTAAAAGCTAACAGAAAGCCCGGAACCGGACACGGTTCCGGGCTTTTCTGACATCATTCCTTACTTTCTGTGAGAAAGCCCCGTTTCGTCAGATTGCTGACAGGGCGCTTGCCTAATCTGCCCAGCGATCGATGATCGCTTGAGGACGAAGATGTTTGGCAACAGCATCGCCATTGCCGCCTTGGCTCTGATGCTTACCAGCGGCGACCACCGCGCCCGGGCGGATGACAATTGCCTGTCCCTGCTGCAGGGGCTGCATGGCCCGGCGGCAGAGGTCACGGAGCCGGCGCAGAAGCAGAAGATCGACAGCTTGCTGTCGTCGGCTGAAGCTGAGCTGAAGGCAGGCAATTCGGTCAACTGCATGGCCGATGCCCGGGATGCCCAGACACTTCTCGCCCGATAAAGCCGGAACCCGATCAGCGCTAACACCAGATCGACGATATTCCTTCGCTTCCCGCAGAGCCGGGTATCAGCAAGGCGCCGGTCGCCGATAGAGGAAAGTACGGAATCCCATGAGACTGTTGCTCGTTGAAGACAATGACCGGTTGTCCGAATTTCTGGAAAAGGCCCTGCGGGACGCCAATTTCACCGTCGATCGCGTGGCCGATCTCGGCGATGCCGATGTCGCCCTGGCGGGCGCCCGCTTCGACGCGGTGATCCTCGATCTCGGCCTGCCCGACGGCAACGGCCTCGACCTGCTGCAGCGCCGCCGGGCCGGCGGCGACCAGACCCCGATCATGATCCTGACCGCCCGCGACGGGCTCAGCGACCGGGTGCAGGGCCTCAATCACGGCGCCGACGATTACATGACCAAGCCCTTCGCCATGGAAGAGCTGATCGCCCGGATCAAGGCGCTGCTGCGCCGTCCCGGCGCCGCCCTCGGCGTGCAGCTCAATCTCGGCAATGTCACCCTGGATACGTCCGGTCCCTCGCTGCTGGTCGATGGCAAGCGGGCAGCCCTGACCCGGCGCGAGCTGGCGCTGCTGGAAATCCTCCTGCGCCGCCCCGGCAACGTCGTGAACCGCAATATGATCGAAGACGGCATCTACGGCTTCGATGACGAGGTCGGCACCAATGCCCTGGAAGTGCTGGTTTCGCGCCTGCGCAAGAAGCTGGTGGCCAGCGGGGCCGATATTCAACTCCACACCGTGCGTGGCGTCGGCTATATGGTGATGGAGCCGCATTGATTGTCTGACCTGCAGCTAGGATCAGGGCAAGCGGCGAAACCCTTGCCGGGATCTCTGGGTGTGGAGCAGCTAAAGCAGGCCTTTGCCAACCGATCGTTGCAGTCGCGTCTCATCGTGCGGCTGAGTTCGGTCTGCATCTTTTTCTGCCTGCTGGTCGGCGCGGTGCTCTTCCTCGTCTATCGCAGCGCCAATACCGACATCGTCTTCGCCGGCCTCCAGGAGGTCATGGAGGAGATGCTGCCCCGGCTGCAGCATCAAGCGGACGGTAGCTGGGTGCTCGATCCCAGGGCGGCCTCGCGCGGCGTCTCTTTCCTGGTGCGCGACACCACCGGCAAGGAATTGCTGCGCGGCGGCCGCGATCCCGAGGGGATCGTGCCGCTGCCGATCACCAATCCCATCGATGACAGCGTCAGCAGCTTCTTCATCCAGCGTCCGATGAAAAACGGCCGTCCGCTGAAGCGCCGGCTCTACACGCTGCTCAGCGCGGCGACGATCGACGGTGAAAAGGTGATCGTCCAGATCAGCGCCCGGCCCAGCTCCACGGCGGCGGGGATCGATGCCCTGGCGCAGGAATGGCTGGGCGAGTTCCTGCCCTTCGCCGTGCCGATGTCGCTGGTGCTGCTGGCGGTGCTCAGCCTGACCCTGCGCTCGGCTCTGGCGCCACTCGACCGCCTGCAGCGTTTCGCCGAGGCGATCGGGCCCCTGCGCACCGATCTGCGGCTGCCGACGGATGGATTGCCGAAGGAATTGCTGGGCCCGGTGAAGACCATCAACGGCGCCCTGGCGCGGCTCGATGAAGGGTTCCGCATCCAGCGCGATTTCATGGCCGACGCGGCCCATGAACTGCGCACGCCGCTTGCCATCCTGGCGGCGCATCTGGAAAGCCTCGGCGCCGGCACCGACAAGGATCTGCAGTTGCTGCGCAGCGATGTCGAGCGCATGACCCGGCTGGTCGGCCAGATGACCACCGTCGCTCAGTTGGAAGCGCTCACCATCCAGCCCAACGACACCGCCGACCTCACCACCATTACCCTGGAACTGGCCGCCCTGCTGGCGCCGCTGGCGATCAGCCACCGGCGCGGCATCGCTGTGAACGGTGCCGATCAGCCGATCCTGGTACGGGGCAATCCCGACGCCATCTACCAGGCCCTGCGCAATCTCGTGGAGAATGCCCTCCGCTACACCGCGGAAGGCACCGAGGTCGAATTGACCCTGGATTCGCGCGGCACCGTCACCGTCGCCGATCGCGGGCCCGGCATCCCGGTTGCCGACCGGCAGAAGCTGTTCCACCGTTTCTGGCGGGCCGACCGACGCAGCACCGGCAATTCGGGCCTCGGCCTGGCGATCGCCCAGCGCATCGCCACCCTGCACCGGGGCAGCCTCGATATCGACGACAATCCCGGCGGCGGCGCCCGCTTCATCCTGCAGATCCCCCTGCTGAGCAAGGCCTGACGCCGAAGGGGCTGAGCCCGTTCGGGGACCCGCTCCAGGGGCTCAATCCGGCTAGTTCTGCATTTGCCGCGCTGCTGCGGCCCGCTCTCCAGGCTTGTCTCGCCGGAATGAGCGTGACATAAAAGCCGCCGATCCGGCCGGCAGGACGGGCCGCCGTCGGGCGGCGGCCGTGCACCGGCGCAGAACAGGTTGGAAATCATGCAGAAATTCAACGTCTTGACTGGGGTTGCCGCCCCGCTGCCGATGATCAATGTCGATACCGACATGATCATCCCGAAGCAGTTCCTGAAGACCATCAAGCGCACCGGTCTCGGCAAGAATCTGTTCGACGAAATGCGCTATACGCCGGACGGCAAGGAAGTGCCGGATTTCGTGCTGAACAAGCCCGCCTACCGCAAGGCGGAAATCCTGGTGGCCGGTGAGAATTTCGGCTGCGGCTCGTCGCGCGAACACGCGCCCTGGGCGCTGCTCGATTTCGGCATCCGCTGCGTCATCGCCCCGAGCTTCGCGGATATCTTCTATAACAACTGCTTCAAGAACGGCATCCTGCCGATCAAGCTGCCGCAGGCCGACGTCGACAAGCTGATGGACGACGCCAATCGCGGCGCCAATGCCGTCATCACGGTCGATCTGGAAAAGCAGGAACTGCGCGGCCCCGATGGCGGCGTGATCCATTTCGAGGTCGACGCCTTCCGCAAGCATTGCCTGCTGAACGGCCTCGACGATATCGGCCTTACCCAGCAGAAGGCGGCGGATGTCGCCACCTACGAAAGCAAGAACAAGCTGGGCCAGCCCTGGCTTTGGTAATCCACAGGCCGGCATCACCAAAGGTGATGCCGGCCTGTTTCTCATTCGCGTTGCGGTTTTCCGCTCCCTTGATTCCCGAAAGCGATCGACATCATGGCATCCAATAAGAAGCTGCTGATCCTGGCCGGCGACGGCATCGGCCCCGAAGTCATGGCGCAGGTGAAGCGCGTCATCTCCTGGTTCGAACAGCACCGCAGCCTCAGCTTCGCGGTCAGCGACGGCCTGGTCGGCGGCTGCTCGATCGACAAGCATGGCGTGCCGCTGACCGACGAGACCATGGCCGAAGCGATGGATGCCGATGCCGTGCTGCTGGGTGCTGTGGGCGGCCCGAAATGGGACAACCTGCCCTTCGAGATCAAGCCGGAACGCGGCCTGCTGCGCCTGCGCAAGGATATGGAGCTGTTCGCCAATCTGCGTCCGGCCCTGGTCTTCGACGCCCTGGCGGAAGCCTCCAGCCTGAAGACCGAGCTGGTCAAGGGCCTCGACATCATGATCGTCCGCGAGCTGACCGGCGGCGTCTATTTCGGCCAGCCGCGCGGCATCGAGACCCTAGCCAATGGCGAACGCCGGGGCATCAACACCCAGGTCTACACCACCAGCGAGATTCATCGCGTCGCCCGCGTCGCCTTCGAACTGGCCCGCAAGCGCGGCCGCAAGCTGTGCTCGGTGGAAAAAGCCAATGTGATGGAAAGCGGCCTGCTGTGGCGCGAAGAAGTCACCAAGCTGCATGCCGATTACAAGGACGTCGAGCTCAGCCACATGTATGCCGATAACTGCGCCATGCAGCTCGTGCGTCAGCCGAAGCAGTTCGACGTCATCGTTACCGACAATCTGTTCGGCGATCTTTTGAGCGATTGCGCCGCCATGCTGACCGGCTCGCTCGGCATGCTGCCCTCGGCCTCGCTGGGTGCCGCCGATGCGACCGGCAAGCGCCGCGCGCTCTACGAGCCGGTGCACGGCTCGGCGCCGGATATCGCCGGCAAGGACCTGGCCAATCCGCTGGCCTGCCTGCTCAGCCTGTCGATGATGCTGCGTTATTCCTTCGATCTCGGCAGCGAAGCCGATCTGCTGGACAAGGCCGCCCAGGATGTGGTCGCCGGCGGCCTGCGCACCGGCGACATCATGGCGCCGGGTTGTACCAAAGTATCAACCACGCAGATGGGCGATGCGATCCTGAAGGCGCTGGATCGCCTCGCGGCCTGATCGGGTGCTGCGGAAAGCGGCGGCGGCCATGCCGGATAACGGTTCCGGCGCAACCGCTGCGGCAAGGATAACCGGGGCGGCTCACCAAGCGGTGAGCCGCCCCGATCCGTTTTTACGCCACTCTTTCTTGACTTGCCGCAAGATGCCTACCAAATTTTCTTGGTATCCAGACATGATCCAGTGGCAACAAGAGGGCTGATGATGAGCATCAAACACATCCTGGTTCCGCTGCTTGGAATCGATACCGACCGCTCCGCGTTGGACGCCGCCTTGGCGGTGGCCCAACCACACCATGCCCATATCCAGGCGCTGCATGTGATCGCCGATCCGCTGCAATCGACGCCGATGCTGGTGGGGGTCGGGTTTGCCATCGCCGAGGCTGCCGATGTCACGCGCAAGCACAGCGAAACCCTGGCCGCCGCCGCCCGCGCTACCTTCGATACCTGGGTCGCGGAGCACAAGGTGGAGCTCGCCGACCGCCCGATCAATCCTTGCGCCGAGGCGGCCGGCGTCACCGCGCAATTCATCGCGGAGCAGGAACAGGAACTGATCCGCGATCCCTTGATCATCCATTCTCGCCTGACCGATCTCATCGTCTTCGCGCGGCCGGGCCAGGGCGACGATTTCGCTTTGATGTCGATCCAGCTTGAAGATGTGCTGTTCGCCGCCGGCCGGCCGGTCCTGCTGGTGCCGAAGACCCTGTCGGAAACGGCGCTGCAGGCGATCAGCAAGGGAACCGCGTTGGTTGCCTGGAACGGCAGTATCGAAGCGGTCCGCGCCGTCCAGTCGGCGCTCGATCTGTTGCAAGGCTGCGCCAAGGTGCGGGTCGCCACGGTGCCGGAAGGCGAGGACGGCAATGCCGCCTTGGAGCTCGTGCGCTATCTGAGCTGGCAGGGAATCGAGGCCGGCGTGACCGAAGTGGCCAGGGAAGGCGGCACGTCGCAGCGCCTGCTCCAGGCGGCGGCGGAACAGCAGGCCGGCGTCATGGTCCTCGGCGCCTATTCTCATGGCCGGCTGCGGCAAATGGTCCTGGGCGGCGTGACCCGGGACATGATTCATCACGCCGGCCTGCCCCTGCTTATGGCGCATTGATCATCCGACGTGAATCCGGATTCCGGCGCGGAATCAGGAGGATACGAGACTATGCCGGGTGTCGGCGGGGATCAGCCGGTACCCGGCCGAGCCGATCCGGCCAGGTTGTGTCGCGGCATGGGCTGGTGCCGCAGACCGGCGAATCGCCGGTAAAACGGCGACTCGACAAGCGGCCCGGCCTGGGTATAGATTTCCCACGTTAGTGCAGGCAGGACGATTGATCCGGCGATGAAGCTCGGTTTGGCCATGATGACGATTGTGTTCGGGGTTGCCGCGATGTCGGCGATCGCGACCGCGTGCTCGTTCCATGCGGCCAATAGCAGCGTTCAGGCTCAGGCCGGCCAGCAGACCAACACCACCGCGACCACCACTACCGGTAAAACTACCGGCGGCTGACGCATTGCGGCTTAGAGGGATTTTTCCGTGGGCCGCTTGATGCGGCCTTTTTCTTTATCTCGATTGTGAAAATGTGAGGACATGATGGCGTACAAAGTTGCAGTGGTGGGAGCCACAGGGAATGTCGGCCGGGAAATCCTGGCGACCCTGGCCGACCGCCAATTTCCCGTGAGCGAGGTGGTGGCCCTGGCCTCCGAGCGCTCGGCCGGCAGCGAGGTGTCGTTCGGCGAGGACGATGTCCTCAAGGTCCAGCGCCTCGACACCTATGATTTCAAGGGCGTCGACATCGTCCTTTCCTCGCCGGGCGCCAAGGTCTCGGCCGTCCATTCACCCCGCGCCGCCGCGGCCGGCGCCGTGGTCATCGACAACACCTCGCATTTCCGCATGGAGCCGGATGTGCCGCTGGTGGTGCCCGAGGTCAATCCCCAGGCGATCGCCGGCTACAAGAAGCGCGGCATCATCGCCAACCCGAATTGCTCGACCATTCAGATGGTGGTGGCGCTGAAGCCGCTGCATGATCTCGCCAAGATCAAGCGCGTGGTCGTCGCCACCTATCAGTCGGTCTCCGGTGCCGGCAAGGAAGGCATGGACGAGCTCTTCAACCAGACCCGCGCCATCTATATGAACAGCCCGGTCGAGCGCACCAAGTTCACCAAGCAGATCGCCTTCAACCTCATTCCCCATATCGATGTCTTCATGGAGGACGGCTACACGAAGGAGGAATGGAAGATGTCGGTCGAGACCCGCAAGATCCTCGATCCGAATATCCCGGTGACGGCGACCTGCGTGCGTGCGCCGATCTTCATCGGTCATTCCGAAGCGATCAATGTCGAGTTCGAGAATCCGATCAGCGAAGAGGAAGCCCGCAGCGCTTTGCGCGCGGCGCCGGGGATCACGGTGATCGATCACCGGGTCGATGAAGGCTATGTGACGCCGCAGGAATGCGCCGGCGAGGATGCGGTCTTCATCAGCCGCCTGCGCAAGGATCCGACGGTGAAGAACGGCCTCAACTTCTGGTGCGTCTCCGACAATCTGCGCAAGGGCGCTGCCCTCAATGCCGTGCAGATCGCCGAAGTGCTGGCGAAGGACCATCTCAGCCGCAAGGCGGCCTGAGCGGCATCAAAAAATCCCCGCAGCCTCCAAGGCTGCGGGGATTTTCTTTAACAAAGGGCCGCACGGACAAGCGTGGCCGGCTATGTGATCAGGCACGCTCGGTGTCGAGTTTCTCGTGCTTGGTGACAACTTCCTGCGCCCTGATATAGCTCTCGATCAGAAGCGCGTAATGCGGCATGGCTTCGGCATAGATGCGGGCCCATTGCTGTGCATCAGGGCGATTCCAGCTTTTCTGGATTTCCGAGAGAACGGCCATCGTATCGATCGGAACGGCACCCGCCTGTGCCAACCGGGCGATGGTCAGATCCGATGCCATCTGCGAGACCGTGCCCGAAGCATCCACGACGGCAAAGACTCGATAGCCCGCATGGACGGCGCTGATCGAGGGAAAGGCGAGGCAGACGCTGGTGATGGTGCCGGCGATGACGAGCGTCTTCTTGCCGGTCGCCTCCACCGCCTTGACGAAGTCCGGATTGTCCCAGGCATTGATCTCGCCGCGCCGCGCGACGTATTTGGCATGCGGCGCGGCGGCATGTACCTCAGGAATCAGCGGACCGTTCGGACCCTGCGGAACCGACGCCGTGGTGATGACGGGGATCTCCGCGAGACGTGCCGCTTTGGCGAGGGCCGTGACATTGGCGCGGAGCTGCGGCACCGAGATGTCTTTCACCACCTGGAACAGGCCGCTCTGGTGGTCGATCAGCAGCATGGCGGTATCGGCCGGATCGATGACGGGCCGCTGGCCGTCAAAATTGGCGGCATTGGTTGTGGTCATGATTGCTTTCTTTCAGCGAGGGTTTGGCAAAGGCGATCCTGGCCGCCTTATGTCGCAGCCAGGTTGCGTGGAAAGTCGTTCTGCCGCGATGCGGTGGTCACGCTTCGTTGTCATAGGAGAACTGGATGCCGGCCGTGCCGCCGGTCTCGATAAAGAGCCTGATGAAATCCGGCACGGTTTCCTTGCGGCTCCAGTCGCGCTGCAATTCGCAGAAAAGCTGGGCGACGCTGATCATCTTTCCGCCGGCTTGTTCGATCCGGCGCAAGGCGGCCTCGTGGGCCGCGACCGAGGTGCCGCCGACGGCATCGACCACCACATAGACCTCATATCCCTCTTTCAGGGCGTCGAGGGCGGGGAAGGTGAGGCAGGCCTCGGTCCACAAGGCCGTCATGATCAGCTTCTTGCGGCCGGTTGCCGTGACCGCCTTGCGGAATTCGACATCCTCCCAGGAATTGATCGAGGTACGGTCATAGCTGGGAAAATCGCCGAGCACCTTGCGGATCTGCGGGATCGCCGGCTTGTTGAGGCCGGTCTTCACATTGACCGTCGAATGGACGATCGGCAGGCCATAGGCGACGGCGGCCTTGGCGCTGCCGACGATATTGTTGATCAGCAACTGGCGATCCATCGAGGCGATGGAATTCACCTGGACGGGCTGGTAGTCGATGATGACGAAGGCGGCATTCTGCGGGGTGAGCAGATGATCGGTCGCCGGGTCACGGATGGGTTCGCTGGTCATTGAGGGACTCCATGTTGAGGGTGCTCGGTTGAGGGCGCTCGCCAGAGTTCCGCGTGAAGACGTAGGTCTTCATCGGCTGATGACGGGGCGAGCCAGTCCGTCACTCACGCCCTGTTAAAGCGGTTCCCGCCCGATCGATCAGGCGGCGGTATCGTCTATGGCCGTGCGATCAATCCGAAATGACCGCCGTTGAAATCGTCGATCGCCTGCCGGATTTCAGCTTCGTTGTTCATCACGAAGGGACCATGACCGACGACCGGTTCGTCGATCGGCGCGCCGGTCAAGACCAGCACAATGGCATCGCTCTCGGTGTCGATCGTGACGCCGTCGCCGCGTCGATCGAGCAGCACCATCTCCGCCTCACCGGCATCCTGCGTGCCGTTGACGATGATACGTCCGGAGAGGACGACGAGCATGCTCGTATGCTCTTGCGGCAGGTCGAGCGTCACTGTCGCATCGCCGCGCAACCGCATGTCCCAGACATTGATCGGGGTAAAGGTCCGGGCCGGGCCGCGACGACCGTCGAAGGCGCCGGCAATGACCCGGACTTGCCCGGCTCCGTCCGGCAGAACGATGCTGGGAATATCGTCGGCACGAATCGCCTGGTAACCGGGCATGCTCATCTTGTCCTTGGCCGGCAGGTTTACCCAGAGCTGGATCATGCGGAACGGCCCGCCGGTCCGGCTGAAGGCCGGCGAATGAAATTCCTCATGCAGGATGCCGCCGGCGGCCGTCATCCATTGGACGTCGCCCGGACCGATCACGCCGCCTTTGCCGGTCGAATCGCGATGCGCGACTTCGCCGTCATAGACGATGGTCACCGTCTCGAAACCGCGATGCGGATGCTGGCCGACGCCGCGTGGTGCGGGGGCCGGGTCGAACCAATGCGGCCCCGCGTAATCGAGCAGCAGGAAGGGGCTGACATGCGGCCCGAGGGTGTTGTGCGAAAACAGACTGCGCACCGGGAAGCCGTCGCCCACCCAATGCTGCCGGGGATTACCGTAAACGCCGAGAACCTGCTTCATCACTCAGTCTCCTGATAAGGCTGCCACCAATGAGGGCGCCTATTTGTCGTGACGAAGTTATAATTATCGGACGGTGGGTTCAGAAGATTGCCATTCCGTACTATCCGTTCTATTTATAGGACGATGCAGGATCTCAACGATCTCTATTACTTCGTACGGGTCGTCGAACATGGCGGTTTCGCGCCCGCCAGTCGGGCGATCGGCCTGCAGAAATCCAAGCTCAGCCGGCGGATCGCGCAGCTCGAGGATCGGCTTGGCGTGCGCCTCATTCAGCGATCCTCGCGCCGGTTTTCCGTAACGGAGATCGGGCAGGAATATTATCGCCACTGCCTGGCGATGCTGGTCGAGGCGGAAGCGGCGCAATCCGTGATCGAACGTATCCGCTCCGAGCCCCAGGGCGTCATTCGCGTGAGCTGTCCGACGGCGCTGCTCAATTTCCAGTTCGGCGACCTGATCGCCCGGTTCATGCTCGACAATCCGCGGGTCGAGGTGCAGCTCGAGAGCACGAACCGACGGGTCGATGTCATCGCGGAAGGTTTCGACTTGGCGATTCGTGTCCGCTTTCCGCCGCTCGAGCAGACGGAGCTCGTCATGCGCAAACTGGACGACAGCACGCAATGCCTGGTCGCCAGCGCATCGCTCCTGGAGGGGAACAAGGCCGTTTCAGGTCCCGCCGATCTGGCGGGCCTGCCGAGCCTCGATCTCGGTCCGCCGCATCGCGAGCATAATTGGTGTCTCGAACATGCCGACGGTTCATCGGCTCTCATTCCCCATGCGCCGCGCCTGGTGACCGATGACATGATGGTCCTGCGGGAGGCGGCCAGGAGGGGCGTCGGCATCGTGCAATTGCCGGAGCTGATGGCCTGGGAGGATATCCAAGCCGGGCGGCTGATTCATGTTCTGCCGGACTGGGCGCCGAGAAGCGGAATCGTTCATGCCGTTTTTCCCTCGCGCCGCGGCCTCCTGCCATCGGTCCGCGCGCTGGTCGATTTTCTGGCCGATCAATGCCACATCCATCGGCGGGCGATCAGCGGAGGAGCGCAGGGTAACAGGCCGGTATGAAGGCGCGCCGCGATCGGTCGCGGCGCGGCATCAGCCGATGCGGCTGGCGGGAGTCTCGGCGAGATTGGCCCATTTCTCCTGGCTGCCGATGATCACCAGTTCGTCGTGCTGCTTCGCGGCCGTCGCCGCGAAGATCTGGCTGGTGCCGGTGACGGCGGCGGAGAGAGCGAGGGAGACATCGCGCCGGCGCAGATAGTGGCCGACGAACAAGGCGGCGAAACTGTCGCCGGCCCCTGAGGCCGGTACCTCGACGCGCTCGCCCTGGGCGCGCCAGACGCTCTCGGCCTTATCTTCCCCATTGCTGACGGCGATGGCGAAGATCGCCTGCGGCTGATCCGGATCCGGCGCACCGGTCGCCACCACGATCTTCGCGCCGCTGTGGGCCTTCAAGGCCCGTGCGGCGGCAATGGTGGTGGCATGATCGCTGACATCCCGGGCGCTGAGGCGCATGAGCTCGAACTGATTGGGCAGCAGAATATCGGCCCGCTGCACCAGACCGGTGGCGATGGCTTCGGCCAAAGCCGGCTTCACATAGAGCTCGCCGTTATCGCCCATCACCGGATCGCAGGCATAGAGGAGGCCCGGCCGTTTCGCGCGCAGGCGGTCAACCAGTGCCGCCACGGTGGCGACATTGCCGGGATCGCCGAGATAGCCGGTGAGCACCGCATCGACCCGGTCCAGCACGCCCAGTTTGTCGAGGCCCTCGATCAGCGTCGCGACATCCTCGGGCGGCAGGACGCGGCCGGTCCAGCTCGGCCGGTCGAGATGATTGGAGAACAGAACGGTCGGGACCGACCAGACATCATGCCCCAGGCGCTGCAGGATGAACTGGGCGGCGGAATTGCCGACATGGCCGTAGACCACCTGGGATTGGATCGAGAGGATGTTCATCTTGTTCTAAATCAGCAATCGATGCGTTAGCGATATCAGCCCATCGGCGATCAAAAGCCATCCGGGTTCCGGTGGTCACTCTGCCACGCGGGCCGGTGGCGCGGAAACAGGCAACTTGTCTCGCAACAATTGCTGTTGGGCGGAACGGCGGCCTGGATCAACGGATCGGTCGATTGTCGTCCGGTCGCCAGATATCTATCCCGATTTGTCGTCGTCGATCTTGCGTTGCGGCATCCTCTGACGTTAGTGTTTTGCGCTGCAGCAAAAGGGGCGCGCAGGGATCATGCAGGGGACCATGAAGACCAATCCAGGCAACTACTTCGAAGACTTCCGGCTGGGCCAGGAGATCGTCCATGCCGTGCCGCGCACGATCACGGCGGGCGATGTGGCGCTTTATATCGGCCTGACCGGCTCGCGTTTCGCGTTGCCCAGTTCCGACAGCTTCGCCCAGTCGATCGGTTTTCCCCGCGCACCGATCGACGACATGCTGCTGTTCCATATGGTGTTCGGCCGCACCGTCGCGGATATCTCGCTGAATGCCATCGCCAATCTCGGTTATGCGAATTGCAGGTTCGGCGTGCCGGCCTATCCCGGCGACACGGTCAGCGCCCGTTCCACGGTGATCGGGCTGAAAGAGAACTCCAACGGCGAAACCGGCGTCGTCTATGTCCATTCGGTCGGCCGCAATCAGCGCCAGGACGTGGTGCTGGATTACGTGCGCTGGGTGATGGTGCGCAAGCGCGACAAGTCGGCGCCGGCACCGGAAGCGCGCGTGCCGGGCCTGCCGGCCGAAGTGGCGGTCGCGGATTTCGTGCTGCCCGAGGGCCTCGATCTCACCCGCTATGACGCGGCCCTCGCCGGTCAGCCGCATCTCTGGGACGATTACCAGCCCGGCGAGCGCATCGACCATGTCGACGGCATGACGCTGGAAGAGGGCGACCACATGACGGCGACCCGGCTCTACCAGAACAATGCCAAGGTGCATTTCAACCAGCACAGCGAAGCCAAGGGCCGCTTCGGCCGCCGCCTGATCTATGGCGGCCATATCATCAGCCTGGCGCGGGCGCTTAGCTTCAACGGCCTCGCCGGTGCCTTCAAAGTGCTGGCGATCAATGGCGGCCGGCATGTCAATCCAAGCTTCGCCGGCGACACCATCTATGCCTGGAGCGAGGTGCTGGAACGGATCGAGATTCCCGGTCGCCAGGATGTTGGCGCCCTGCGCCTGCGCAGCGTCGCCGCCAAGGATCACCCCTGCGCGGATTTCCCCGGTGCCAAGTCGGCCGAGGCCAAGGAAGCGCAGCCGCCCAGTGACCTGGTGCTGGACCTCGATTACACCGTCCTCCTGAAACGGCGGTCCTGACCGGAATCAGGTCGTTTCCGGGGGAGCCACCCGCTTCCCCGGGGCAGCCTGCGTAACATTGACGCTGCAATGCGAAAGGGTTATCACAAGCGCAGCCTTACACGCCGCGGTGTAAGGAAGCGTTTGTTTAGTTAACGCATCCCGGGATGAAACATGGCCAGCCATCCGCGACCGACATCGCCGCATCTTCAGATCTATAAAAAGCAGCTTACCTCCGCCACCTCGATCTTCCACCGATTTACCGGCATTGGCCTGGCGATCGGGACATTGGTCCTGGTCTATTGGCTGATCGCCGCCGCGATGGGCAGCACCGCTTTCGATACAGCGGAAGCGCTGGTCGGGTCGGTGATCGGCCGTACCCTGTTATTCCTGTGGTCGCTGGCTTTCTTCTATCACCTGTTGAACGGCATCCGTCATCTGGCCTGGGATGCCGGCTATGGTTTCGAACTGCCGGCCGCCTATCGCAACGGCTACATCGTCATCATCGGCAGCGTGGTCCTCACCCTGGCCGCCTGGGTTCTGGGTTATATGGCGCGGGGGGCGTTCTGAGATGGCGCAGTCGAAGCATAATACAGCCTTGCGCAACGAACTCGGCCGTGTGCGCGGCCTCGGTTCCGCGAAAGAGGGTGTCAGCCATTGGTGGCGCCAGCGCCTGACGGCGATCGCGCTCATTCCGCTGTCGCTCTGGTTCGTCGCCTCACTGGTCTTCCTCAGCGACACCGATCACGCGACCGCCGTGCATTGGCTGGGCTCGCCGGTCACGCTGGGTCTCATGGTTCTGTTCCTCGGTGCCACCTTCTATCATGCGGCCCTCGGCCTGCAGGTGGTGATCGAGGATTACGTATCCAGCCATGGCGCCCGCATGGCGCTGATCGTGCTGACGCAATTCGCCTGCTTCGCTCTGGCCATCGCCGGCATCGTGTCGCTGCTGGTCATCGCTTTCGGCGGCTGAACTTCTAGTAACGGGATCGATCCGGATCATGGCTGAGACAAACGCGAACGGCGCCGCAGCCGGTGCCCCGAACATCAACGGTCAGGCCTATCCCTTCATCGACCACCGCTATGACGTGGTGGTGGTGGGGGCCGGCGGCGCGGGGTTGCGCGCCACCTTCGGCATGGCCGAGAAGGGCTTGAAGACCGCCTGCATCTCCAAGGTCTACCCGACCCGCAGCCACACCGTGGCGGCGCAAGGCGGCATCTCCGCCTCGCTCGGCAATATGGGCGATGACGACTGGCGCTGGCATATGTACGACACCATCAAGGGGTCGGACTGGCTGGGCGACCAGGACGCGATCGAATACATGGTGCGCGAGGCCGTGCCGGCGATCATCGAGCTGGAACATTACGGCGTGCCCTTCAGCCGCACCGAAGCCGGTAAGATCTATCAGCGCCCCTTCGGCGGCATGACCACGCATTTCGGCAAGGGCATCGCCCAGCGCACCTGCGCCGCCGCCGACCGTACCGGCCATGCCATCCTGCACACGCTTTACCAACAGGCGCTGAAGCATCAGGCGGAGTTCTTCGTCGAATATTTCGCCATCGACCTCATCATGGATGAGGACGGGGCCTGTGTCGGCGTCGTCGCCTGGAACCTCGATGACGGCACCATCCACCGCTTCCATGCCAAGATGGTGGTGCTGGCGACCGGCGGCTATGGCCGCGCCTTCTTCTCCTGCACCTCCGCCCATACCTGCACGGGCGACGGCAATGCCATGGCGCTGCGCGCCGGCCTGCCGCTGCAGGACATGGAATTCATCCAGTTCCATCCGACCGGCATCTATGGCGCCGGCTGCCTGATCACCGAGGGTGTGCGCGGCGAAGGCGGCTATCTCACCAATTCCGCCGGCGAGCGCTTCATGGAGCGCTATGCCCCCTCGGCCAAGGACCTCGCCTCGCGCGACGTGGTCAGCCGGGCGATGACCATGGAGATCCGCGAGGGCCGGGGCGTCGGCCCGCACAAGGATCATATCCATCTTCACATCGAGCATCTCGATCCGAAGATCATCCACGAGCGCCTGCCCGGCATCTCGGAATCGGCGCGCATCTTCGCCGGCGTCGACGTGACGCGCGAGCCGATCCCTGTCCTGCCGACCGTCCATTACAACATGGGCGGGATTCCGACGAACTACTGGGGCGAGGTACTGAACCCGGTTGCAGGCAATCCCGACACGGTGTTCCCCGGCCTGATGGCGGTGGGCGAGGC
>CAYOQR010000096.1:0-15900 GCA_964406155.1 uncultured Rhodospirillaceae bacterium
CCAGAAGTTCAACAACGATTATGGCGTCGAGTTTTTCCCCCTGCCCAATCCGGTGATCGGCGGTCCGGCGACCCGCATCATGAGTCTGCGGGACGGCACCAAGAAGATGTCGAAATCCGATCCCTCGGATTACAGCCGCATCAACATGACCGACGATGCCGATGCCGTCGCCCTGAAGCTGCGCAAGGCGAAGACCGATCCGCATCCCCTGCCGACCCCGGCCGATCTCGACGACAAGGGCCAGTTCAAGGCCGAGATCGATGCGGCCCGGCCGGAAGCGGTCAATCTGCTGTCGATCTATGCCGCGCTGTCGGGCAAGTCGCTGACCGAGGTGGTTGGCGCGTTCGAGGGCCGGGAATTCTCCGCCTTCAAGAAGGAACTGACCGATCTCGCCGTGGCGGTGTTGGGGCCGATCGGGGCCGAAATGAAGCGCCTGCTGGCCAATCCGGCGGAAATCGACGCTGTCCTCGCCGACGGCGCCGGCCGGGCGCGGGTGATCGCCGAGCCGATCCTGCGTCAGGCCGAGGATATCGTCGGCTTCCTGCATGCCTGATATCGCCGCCGCCCCGGACTCGAGCAAAGGGCCCGGCCGGGGCGGCCGCACGATGCGGTGAGAGAATGCTGCCGCTGGCAGAACGCCGCACCCGGTGGATCCGGAATGGCGCTGAACCGGGCCGGCCGGGCTTGCCGCGCTGCGGTGGAGCCTCTATTTGATAGCGGGTGTTCCTTTTGATCGCTCTTGTTCCGGCGGAGATATCGGCATGGCCAACGATCCCTTTCTCGATGCGAGCGGCTCTCCCCGGAGCAGCAGCGGCGTGACCGGCCGGCGATCGCTGCGCATCGTCAAATGGGGGATCGGGCTGATCGTTCTGGCCTGCCTGCTCTACTACCCGGTCGGCATGCTGATCGTGCATAAGATCGAGGACGATCCGAATTACAAGGCGCCCGCCGTCCCCGCCGGCGCCAGCCAGGCGGTGGCGGTGACCGCGGCCCTGATCAACCGCGAGGTCAACCAGAACGGCTGGGTGTCGAACGATCCGTTCTTCCTCCCCGGTGCCGCGCTCGACAACATGCCGAACTTCCAGCAGGGCATCATCCAGGCCCTGTCGCGCTTCGTCCTGGAGCTGCAGGACCAGATCGGCCGCTCCCGCGCCTCCAGCAGTATCGATCCCGATCTGCAGAAGGCGGTAGGCCTGCTGAAATACTCGCCTACCGTCTGGCTCTGGGATCCCAGCGTTTCGCTGGCGCCGACGGCGTCCTCCGATACCCAGTACCGGGCGGCGATGCGGTCGCTGGAATCCTATAACGACCGCCTCGCCCGCGGGCAGGCGGTGTTCGAACCCCGGGCCGACAATCTGCTGGTGACGCTGGACGGCATCGGCAAGGACCTCGGTTCGGCGACCAACGATCTCGACAACGAGATCGACCAGAATTCCGGCAACTGGCTGGATTTCCATGCCGACGACGTGTTCTACCGGGCCAAGGGCATGGCCTATGCCTATGGCCTCGTGCTGCGCGATCTCGGCATCGATTACAAACAGGTGATTCAGGAAAAGGGTGCCGCCAATGTCTGGCAGCGCATGGTCGGCAGCCTGATGGATGCGGCGGCGATGCGGCCCTGGGTCGTGGTCAATGGCCGGCCGGATGCGCAATTGCAGCCGAACCATCTGGCGGCGGAAGGCTTCTACATTCAGCGCGCCCGCACCCAGCTTCTCGAACTGATCGACATTCTGCAGAAGTAACGCGGCGAAAACGCGAAAATACGGCATCTTTTGCGTGCGCCTGCTTCCCCTTGGAATCGCATGAGCGTAGGGTAGGGATCGATTGGTCAAAGGGCTGCGAGTCGCATTGTCGCGATCGTGCCTATGACGTCCCGGTCCATGATATCCGCGTCGCCACTGACGTCCGACATCGCTGCCGCCGGCCCTGGCCCCAGTCGAAGATCAGCCGCGGATGACTTAGGCCGGATACCGGCCGGTTGTGCCCCGATCGCCCACCGATCCTGCCGCTTCGGGTCCTAGCGACCCAAGTCGGGCAATCGGCGGGTCGTCCATTATCCGGACCCTGCTTGACATGGCCCGGCCGATGCGATTCGGGGCCGCCGGAGTGAGGGTCCTTTGATCAGCCGCTTGCGGATCGCCGTCGCGGTCGTGCCACGGGGATGGGGTGCGGCCATGGGAAGGGGATCGGTCCCGCCGCCCTGGCGCCGCATCGGCGGCAGCCGGCAAGCGGGCCGGGTGCATGAGGATCGGGGCGTGGCATGTTGGGCGCCATCATAGATTGGCTCCTCAGTTTCCAGATCTATCTGCCGATCGCTGAGATCTCGATCAGCGTCGTCCTGCTCCTGGCGCTGGGCGGCGCGGTCGGCTTTCTCTCCGGCCTGTTCGGGGTCGGCGGCGGCTTTCTGCTGACGCCGCTGCTGATCTTCATCGGCATCCCGCCCTCCATCGCCGTCGCCACGCAATCGAACCAGGTGGTGGCTTCCTCGGTCTCCGGCGTGCTGGTCCATTGGGGCCGGGGCAATGTCGATTTCATGATGGGCGGCGTGCTGCTGGTGGGCGGCGTCATCGGCTCCAGCATCGGCATCGTCGCCTTCTCGCTGCTGCGCCAGTTCGGCCAGATCGACGTGGTGATCGCCATCGCCTATGTGGTGACCTTGGGCGGCATCGGCCTGATGATGCTGGTGGAATCGATCCAGGCGCTGCGCCGGGTTCGGCGCAAGCAGCCGCCGAAGAAACTGCACCAGCATACCTGGGTGCATGGCCTGCCCTTCAAACTGCGTTTCAAGAAGTCGCGGCTCTATATCAGCGCGATCCTGCCGATCAGCGTCGGCGCCCTGGTCGGCCTGATGTCCGCCATCATGGGTGTCGGCGGCGCCTTCATGCTGGTGCCGGCGATGATCTATCTGCTCGGCATGCCGACCAGCATCGTCATCGGCACCTCGCTGTTCCAGATCATCTTCGTCTCGGGCTATGTCACCATCCTGCAATCCTGGCAGAACCACGCGGTCGATATCCTGCTGGCGCTGCTTCTCACCATCGGCTCGGTGGTGGGGGCGCAATTCGGCGGCCGCATCGGCGTCAAGCTGCCGGGCGAGCAGTTGCGCTTCCTGCTGGCGGCGATGATCGTCGGCATGTCGGTGCTGCTGCTGATCGAACTGGTGCGCCGTCCGGCCAGCCTCTACACCATCGTCAGCATCGGGAGCCTGCATTGAGGGCGCCGCGCGGCCTTGCCCGGCCCTTGCTGGTCCGCTTCCTGCTGGTCTTGTTCCTGGCGGGGGCCGGCCTCCTGGCGCCGGCCGGAATGCCGATGGTCGGCCTGCCGATGCTTGGTCTGCCGGGGGCCCAGGCGAAGAGCATCGTCGCCGATATCGATCGCCATCTGGTCGCCATCACCACCGACTTTTCCGGCCAGGACCTGCTGATTTTCGGTGCGGTGGATCAGCCGGGCGACATCGTCATGGCGCTGTGGGGACCCCAGACGGAGGTCCAGGTCCATCACAAGGAACGTGTGGTGGGGATCTGGATGAACCGCGACACGGTGACTTTCGACGATGTGCCGTCATTCTACGGCATCGCCTCGTCGCGCCCGCTCTATGAGCTGCTGGCGCCGGACGTACTGGATAAATACCAGCTCGGCGTCGGCCGCCTGCAGGTGAAGACGATCTCGTCGGACGTGCCGAATGTGGCCGATTTCCGCTCGGCGCTGATCCGCGAACGCCAGCATGCCAATCTCTTCGCCGACAAGGTCGGCCGCGTCACCTTTGTCGGCGATACCCTGTTCCGCGCCAATCTGCGGTTGCCCTCGACGGTGCCGACGGGAAAATTCCTGATCGAGGTCTATCTTGCCCGCGACGGCAAGATCGTCGATGCCCAGACCATTCCGCTGGTCATCAGCAAGGTCGGTTTCGGCGCGGACATCTACCGCTTCGCCAATAATTACGGCTTTGCCTATGGCGTGATTGCCCTTATCGTCGCCCTCCTGTCAGGGTGGTTGGCCCATCTGATATTCCGCAGGAGATAGCCGTGGCGGGTGAGAACGAAACGGGTGGCGGCAAGGCGGCGGATCTCGTCGTCGCGTCCGAACGCATCTTCCTGGTGGTGGTCGACGATTCGCCGGAAATGCGCACGGCTCTGCGTTATGCCTGCCGGCGCGCCGCGAAATCCGGTGGCCGCGTCGCCATGGTCCACGTCTCCGAACCGGCCGGATTCCGCGAATGGGTGGGTGTCAGCCAATTGATGGAAGACGAGGCCCGGCAGCAGGCCGAGACGATTATGCAGAAGATGGCGGCCGAGGTTTCCAAGCTCTCCGGCAAGATGCCGGTGCTTTATTTTCGCGAAGGCGACCGCCGTGAAGAGGTGATGAAGCTGATCGACGAGGAATTGACGATCTCGATTCTCGTCCTCGGCGCCTCCACCGGTCCCAAGGGACCGGGCCCGCTGGTGACCGCGCTGACCGGCAAATATGTCGGCAAGCTGCGCGTGCCGCTGACCATCGTGCCCGAGCATCTGACCCAGGAAGATATCGAACATATTGCCTGAGGCGGGCGCCGGCTGCCGGGCATAATCTGCCCGTTCAGCCTGGTCCGATGCCACCGATCCGCCGCTGTCGCCCTGGCGCGCGGCCTTTTTCGCATTTGGCATGCCTCTTGCTGTGATCCCGCCGGATGCATGTCTCCGCCTGTTCGGCGGGGACAATGCGGGCAAGGACAGCAAGAGGCGGAAGAACATGGCGACGGCGGTCAGCGGCTATCAGTCGAATGCCTTGGCGGCGAAGGTCGCCCTATACACGAATCAAGGCACCGGCAATTCAAGCGCCGGTTCGGCAAGTGGCGCGGCGGGCGGCAGCGACGCGAAATCCGGTAGTGGCGATTCCACGCCGGTGGCGGACGGAAAAAACGGCGGCACGCCGGGCGACAGCGTCATCCTCACCTTGTCGGCGGCGGCACAGCAATGGCTGGCGAGCCAGCAGGCCGGCGCTCAGACGCAGTCTCAATCACGGGGTTACAGCCCGGCCGGCCAGCCGGCGAGCCTGGCCGAATATCTCTCGGCATCGGATGCCAGTCAGCCCGGCCAGAACGGTTTCATCGACACCTATAGCGGGGCGATCAAGCGGTTCCAGCAATGGCTGTCGCAGCCGTCGCAGGTCACGGCCAAACCCCCAGCCGACCATTTCAAGCTGTCGGCGGACAAAGCGGGTGAGCACAAGGCGGGTGAAGCGAAGACAACCTCCCAGGCGGATGCCGCCCAGCCGGATGTAGCCAAGACGGATGCCACGGTAACCACGCAAGGCGCGGCGGAAACACCCGGCGCTCCCGCCGCCAAGGCCTGACGCACCACATCTGATGCGTGATGGATCGGCCCGCCGCGATAACCGGCGGGCCGGCATGAATCAGCGCGGCATGCCATAGACCTGTTGCGGCTCGTCGAAGCCCCGCAGGACATATTCGCCGAGCGGCACCAGGGTGCTGTTGCAGGTCGAGGCAAAGGCGCGGGAGGCGAGCAGTGTTTCATCCAGCGGCCGGCAGAGATCGCCGATCCGCGCCGCCAGATTGACCGCCGGCCCGATCACCGTGAAATCGAGCCGGGCAAGCTCGCTGGAGACCACGCCGATATTGCCATAGGTAACCGAGCCGGCATGGAGGCCGATGCCGATCTTCAGCGGTCGCTTGCCGGCACTGGCGCGCAATTCGTTGAGATCGCGCATGGCATCCAGCGCTTCCTCCGCCGCCGTCAAAGCGACGCGGCATTTGCTGTCGCGGTCGAGATCATCCTCCATCGGGAAGATCGCCAGGATCGCATCGCCGATGAATTTCAGGATCTCGCCGCCATGGGCGTGGACCGGGCGGGCGACGCTGTCGAAATAATCGTTGAGCAGCGCGATCACCTCGTCGCGCGGCAGCTTGTTGCTGAGCTTGGTGAAGTCGCGCAGATCGCAGTACCAGACGGCGGCGGCGATGGTGACGCCTTCGCCGCGCTGAATGGCGCCATCCAGCACGCGCCGGCCGGGATCGCGGCCGAGATAGACTTCCAGCAGCGTGCCGGCGAGGCGCCGGGTCTCCAGCATCTCCACCACCATGGCCAGCAGCGGCACGATCGCCTCGAAAGCGTTCAACTGCTCGTTGCTGAAGCCGCCCGGCTGATCGGTGGTGATGGAAATGCTGCTGCGGACGATGGCGCCGAGATTGAGCGCGAAGATCGCGTAATCGGTGGCGCCCTGGTCGCGCATCTCGGTCAGGATCGGGAAATCCAACTGCGCCTCCGGCCCGGTCAGCCGGCGGCGGATGACCTTCACGCCGAATTCATAGAGATGGCGGAACGGGCTGGTCGTATAGGCGGCGCTCTGGATCACCGAGATGTCGCGGGTCATGACCTCGACCGCCGCGTCGCCGCGATTCCACAGATAGCCGATGGCGGCGATCTGCGGATGCAGGGTCCGCTGGCCGACATAGACCCGGAGCAGCGGGAAGCCGGCGGCGGCCAGCCGCTCCGTCAGGCCGAGCAGGAAGCTCGGCATGTCGCGCGCCTCGCGGCCCTGTTCCAGCAGCCAGTAGAAGGCGCGCTCGACCGCCGGACAGGGCAGGTTGCCGTCCTTCCCCGTACCGCATGGCTGGCCTGCGGCGAGGGCGCGCTCGACCAGGGCCCGGCCGATCAGGTCGGCGCCATTCGGCCCCTCCGTCGGGATTTCCTGCCGGCTTTCCAAGGTGTTGACGGGGCTCGGCCGGCCCCGCGGGGGAGAGGATTGGATCGGACTGTCAGCCATACCCACAACCATTTTGAGGTTGAAGCGCTTTCGGCGATCAACCATCTTCGAAACATCAATCTCGCTCGAGATCACTCGCTGAGATTAGCGGAGTATACCAATGTTCATCCAGACTGAAGAAACCCCAAACCCGGCAACCCTGAAATTCCTGCCGGGCCGCACCGTGGTGCTGCAGGGCACCGCCGATTTCGACACGGCGGAAGCGGCCGCACGGTCGCCTTTGGCCACCCGCCTGTTCCAGGTGGAGGGCGTAGTCCGTGTTTTCCTCGGCAGCGATTTCGTCACCATCACCAAGAACGATGCCAAGGACTGGTCGGTGCTGAAGCCGACCCTGCTCGGCATCATCATGGAACATTTCACCACCAACCAGCCGGTTCTCCTGGAAGAGGGCGAGGCCGGCGGCCATGCCGCGCATGCCGAAGAGGATGACGAAATCGTCGCCCAGATCAAGGAACTGCTCGACACCCGGGTCCGCCCGGCGGTGGCGCAGGATGGCGGCGACATCGTTTTCCATTCCTTCGAGGATGGGGTCGTCTATCTGCATATGCAAGGTTCCTGTTCCGGCTGCCCCAGCTCGACGGCGACGTTGAAGATGGGCATCGAGAACATGCTGCGGCATTACGTGCCGGAAGTGACCGAGGTCCGGCCGGTCTGATCCGGCCGGCTTGGCGTCACCCGTTTCCACCGATTCACCGGTACCGGGTTCCCGCATGACGCAGACCGCTTCGACGCTGGATGCCGCCGCGCTCGATCTTCTGTTCCTGGAAGCCCACACCCAGCGCCGCTGGCTCGACCGGCCGGTGCCGGAGGCGCTGTTGCGCCAGGCCTATGAGCTGGCCCGCATGGCGCCGACCAGCGCCAATTGCCAGCCCTTGCGCATTCATTTCGTGCGCAGCACCGCCGCCAAGGAAAAGCTGAAACCGGCCTTGTCGGAGAGCAATCAGCGCCAGACCATGACGGCGCCGGTGACGGCGATCTTTGCCGCCGATTTCGAATTCTACGAATTCCTGCCCAAGCTCTATCCTCAGGCCGATGCCAAATCCTGGTTCACCGGCAGCCCGGCGGCGATCCGCGATACGGCGCAGATGAACGGCGCCCTGCAGGCCGCCTATTTCATGCTGGCGGCGCGCGGCCTCGGGCTCGATTGCGGCCCGATGGGCGGCTTCGACCGGGCCAAGGTGGATGCCGCCTTCTTCCCCGACGGCAAATGGAAATCGCTGTTTCTCTGCAATCTCGGCTTTGGCGATCCCGACGGCTATCGCCCGCGCAATCCGCGCCTGGATTTCACCGAGGCCTGCCGCCTCGATTGACAACCGGCCGGACTTGTCCGGCCGGGTCTCGTGAGCTCAGCGGTGGCCGAGCGCGTCCTTGATCTTCTGATCCGTCTTATACTGGCTCAGCGCATAGACTGACCAGATTGCCGCCGGCACCCAGCCGATCAGGGTGATTTGCAGGATCAGGCAGATCAGTCCGGCGAAGGGCCGGCCGATGGTGAAGAATTGCAGCCAGGGGATGAGGATGGCGAGGATCAGGCGCATCTGTGGTCCTTTTCGTGATGATCTCGTTTCGGGCGGTCCGGTTTCGGGCGGTCCGGCCGTCACATCATGGGGCGCGGCAAACTGTTCTGGTCGACCACCGGATAGTCGCGCGGCTTGAACAACTGATAGTGCCACCATTCATTCTGATAGAAGTCCCAGCCGGCCGCCGACATCAGGCCGAGCAGGAGAAAGCGGTTACGCTGCGCCTCCAGGCCGATATCGGTGCGGGCGTGATGGGCCTGCGGGGCGAAAGAATCAAACTCCGTCCCCATGTCCAGTTCCCGGCCGGCGCCATCGATCAGGGTCAGATCGATGGCGATGCCGCGCGTGTGGATGCCGCCCTTGCGCGGATCGGCGACGAATTCCGGATCCGGAAAGGCATTCCACAGGGCCCATTGGCCCTCGACCGGGCGATAGGCGTCGAAAATCTTGAAGCGCAGGCCGTGCGGCCGGGCCAGCTCCACGGCCCGCCGCAACAGGGCGGCGGCCTCCGGATGCAGATAGCAATCGGCATGGCGGTAGATCTGCTTGCCGGTGACATTCTCCGGCGTGGCATAAGCGAGCGCGATCTCGACATCGAATTCGGCGGGATCGATCGGCACCAGAGCAGCGCTCTTCAGGGCGGCGGTTTCGGCGGTCATGTTGCAAGCCATCGCTTTCGCGGTTATCTCCGACTGAGGAACTAGCAGAACCTCGGGCGCGAGGCAAAGCGCTAACGAAATGGGCGGCAGCGACGCGGCAAGAATGCAACAGACACCCTCATCCCCGGTCCAACCGAGCCGGACGGAAACAGCAACCGACCATATCGCGGGAACGATCCTGGCGCTGGACGCGGCGGGGCATGCCTGCTCGGTCGCCCTGTGGCGGGACGGCGCGGTGGCGGCGCGGGAGACGCGGCCGATGTCGCATGGCCAGGCGGTGGAATTGCTGCCGATGATCCAGCGGGTGATCGCCGCCGCCGGGCTCACGCTCCGTCAGGTGGCGCGGATCGCCGTGACGATCGGGCCGGGCGGTTTCACCGGGCTCCGGATCGGCCTGGCCACCGCCCGGGGGCTGGGCCTCGCGATCGGCTGCCCGGTCATCGGCATCAGCAGCTTCCAGGCCGCCGCCGCGACGGTTGCCGGGGTTTCGGCGACAGGAGGGCTCCAGGTATCCGGGCCGCGCCTGGTGGTGCTCGACAGCCGGCGGGCCGAACCCTATGTGGCCCTTTTGGATGCCGGTCTCGCTTTCCTGCAGCCGCCGGCCCTGATGACCGTCGAGGAGATCCAGGCGCTGGTCGCGCAAGGCGGTATCGAGGCCGTGCTGGGTGACGGCCTCGCGGCGCTGCGGCCCTTGCTGCCGACGTCATGCCGCTTGATCGAGGCGGCGCCGGATGCCGTCGCGGTGGCCGCCTTGGCTGCCGATCCCGGCCAAGCCTTCGACCTGCCGCCCGATCCCGCCTATCTCCGGCCGCCGGATATTTCCCAGCCCAAATCAGCGGTATCCAAATCAGCGGGGCCTAAATCGGTGCAGCCTGATCCGGGACGGTCTTCCTGATGGCGGATCTGCGGCTGCGGCCGATCGGCCCTTTCGATCTTCAGATCCTGGCGGCGCTGCATGCGGCCAGTTTCACGGCACCCTGGGATCAGCCCTGGCGGGCCGACAGCTTTGCGGAAATCCTCGCCATGCCGGGAGCGTCCGGCTTGCTGCTGGCGGAGGGCGACGAGCCGCTTGGCTTCATCATCACGCGCAGGGTGCTGGATGAAATGGAGATCATCCTGCTGGCGATTCACCCCGGCCGCCGGCAAGCGGGTCTCGGTCATCGGCTCGCCAAAGCGGCCATTGATCAGGCGGCGACCGGCGGCGGCGCCATCGGTCAGGCTATGCCCGGTCAGGTGAGCGGCGCGGTCCGCTCCGTCTTTTTGGAATATGCCGCGCCGAATCGGGTGGCGGAACGGCTCTATCGGGGCCTTGGCTTCGTCCAGGTCGGGCGGCGGCGAGGCTACTACCAGGGGGCGGGCGCCGAGCGAATCGATGCGGTGACGATGCGGCTCGATATCTGCGGCTGACGGAAATCGGTTGTCAGGACGCAAGGCCGCGGCGCGGGGCGGATATTGGCGCCAAAGTCATCATTCTGCCACAATTATTAATATTGCCCAGTATTCAGCATGAGAATTGATGCGAATAGTGATGCTGTTTGGGAAGACGCACCTAAACCGATGTTGAAGCCGTCATTCTTCTCGAGTAGGGTCACAGCCCCAGCACGAACTACGAGAGAAATACATGCCCGACGACAGCAAACGCCAGGCGCTCCTGCCGATGGTGACGGAAATTGTTGCGGCCCATCTGTCGAATAATACGGTCGCGCTGGGCGATATTCCGCGTCTGATCCACGAGGTCTATGGCGCGCTCTCGACGGTGGGTGTGACGGCCGAGGCCGGCCCGGCCGCGGCGGAGCTGCAGGAACCGGCCGTCCCGGTCAAGAAATCGATCATGCCGGAATATCTGGTCTGTCTGGAAGACGGCAAGAAGCTGAAGATGTTGAAGCGGCATCTGCGCACCGCTTACGGGCTGTCGCCCGAGCAATACCGCGAGAAATGGAACCTGCCGGCGGACTATCCGATGGTGGCGCCGAATTATGCCAAGAAACGCAGCTCGCTGGCGCGCCAGATTGGCCTTGGCACCGGTGGCCGTCGGCGTTAAGCGTTACCTGAGCGGCCAGCCGTCGGGGTAACGGCGTCCGCAATTCTGATTTGCCGCCAGCCGGTGCCGTAGGCAAGATATGTCGCGAACCGGACAGGCTGCCGGATTGGCCGCCAACCGGACCGTGATGGCCGGACTATGATGGTCGGGCGCCGAAAGGGGTGGCAAGCCGGGGTGAATGGAAAACAGGGTGGCCATCTTCGGATGGCGGCGGAACGGCCGATAAACCGGTCTTCAGTAAGGATGAGTTTCGTGAGCGTCGTATCTCGGTTGGAACAGCTATGTCATGACAAGGGCCTGAAGATGACGGAACAGCGTCGCGTCATCGCCCGCGTGCTCTCGGAAGCCGATGATCATCCCGATGTCGAACAACTCTATCGCCGGGCGACCAAGATCGATCCCGGTATCTCGCTGGCGACCGTCTACCGCACGGTCCGCCTGTTCGAGGAAGCGAGCATCCTGGAACGCCACGATTTCGGCGACGGCCGCGCCCGTTATGAGGAAGCGCCGGAGAACCACCACGACCACCTGATCGATATCCAGTCGGGCGAGGTGGTCGAGTTCACCAATAGTGAGATCGAAAAACTGCAGCATCGCGTGGCCGAGCAACTGGGCTACAAGCTGGTGGGGCATCGTCTGGAACTGTATGCCGTCCCGTTGCACGGCAAGGGTAAAAAGAAATGAGCTTGGCGGCGGCAACCGCGATACGGCCGGTCGACTATCGTGTCGGCAGCCTGGAGATCCGGTTGGCGGAAACGCCAGCCGAGATCGAGGCGGCGCAGGAATTGCGCTACCGCGTCTTCTATCAGGAGATGACGGCGCAGCCGACGCCGGAGATGGCGGCGCAGAAACGCGATTTCGACAGTTTCGATCCGTTCTGCGATCACCTGATCATCATCGATCATGATCTTGGTTCCGGCCCGGCCGGCATCGTCGCGACCTATCGCCTGCTGCGGCGTGACGGCGCCGCGCGGCGCGGCCAGTTCTATTCGATCGACGAATACGATATCAGCGCCATTGCCGCCCATCAGGGAGAAATCCTCGAACTGGGCCGGTCCTGCGTCGATGCCCGCTATCGCACCAAGGCGGCGATGCAGATTCTCTGGAAGGGCATCACCGACTACGTGCTGCATCACAAGATCGAAATCATGTTCGGCTGCGCCAGCCTGCCGGGCACCGATCCGGCACAGCATCAGGTGCCGCTGTCCTATCTCTATCACCGGCATCTGGCGCCGCCGGAATTCCGCCCGGTGGCCCTGAAGGACCGCTATGTGGACATGAACATGATGCCGGCGGAGGCGCTGAACGACAAACGGGCGCTGGTCGCCCTGCCGCCGCTGATCAAAGGCTATCTGCGGCTTGGCGGCTTTGTCGGCGACGGTGCCGTGGTCGATCATCAGTTTGGCACCACCGATGTCAGCGTCATCGTCGTAACCAACCGCGTCACCGACAAATATTTCAAGCATTATACGCGATCGGAAACGGGCGGCGCCGGATCGGCGGATGATGGCCTGTGAGGATGGCGCATCCGCCATGTCCGTCGTTCCGGATCATCCGCGCCCCCAGGACGGAAGCCAGGGTGGACGAAGCGGGGGCGGCCTGAGATCCCAACAGATGAGCACGCGGCACAAAGGTGTCGTTGATCCGGCGGCGGTGGAAGCGGCACTCATGGCCGAGCCGGTTTCGCTGGGGTCGAGCTGGCTGGGAGCCTGGCGGCTCGCCGCCTATATCGGCCTCACCTTGCCGCTGATGCCGTTGCAATTCCTGTTGGTGCTGTCGCGCACCGGCCTCGCGGACCGGCTGCCGCGTTTCTATCACCGCCTCTGCTGCCGCATCTTCGGCTTCGATCTCAGGGTCATCGGTACGATGTCGGCGGTGCGGCCGACATTGTTCGTCAGCAACCACACCTCCTATCTCGACATTCCCGTCCTCGGATCGATCCTGACCGGCAGCTTCGTCGCCAAATCGGAGGTGGCTAGCTGGCCGGCCTTCGGCTGGCTCGCCAGATTGCAGCGTACGGTCTTCGTCGACCGCCGGCGCGGCTCGACCCAGCGCCAACGGGACCGATTGCAGACCCGGCTGGAGGCCGGTGACAATCTGATCCTGTTCCCCGAAGGCACCTCCAATGACGGCAACCGGGTCCTGCCGTTCCGCAGCGCCCTGCTTTCGGTCGCCGAGACCCGGCCCCGGGGCGAGGTGCTGACCGTCCAGCCGCTCTCGATCTCCTATGTCGGCCTCAACGGCCTGCCGCTCGGTCACGGGCTGCGGCCGCTGATCGCCTGGTATGGCGACATGACGCTGGGCAGCCATCTCTGGCATTTCTGCCGGTTGGGCCGGGTGCGGGTGGTGGTGGAGTTCCATACCCCGACGCGGATCGACGCCTTCGCCTCGCGCAAGGAACTGACCCGCCACTGCCTCGACGCGGTTGCCGGCGGGGTTTCCCGGGCGATCGCCGGCAAGGTCGGCGACAGCCTGCCTGCGGCCGTCAAATCCGCCACTGAATCTGTCAAAAAAGATTAAAGCTTTCAAAAGGTTGATCCACCTTGTTGTACCCGGGCAAATCGGGTACACGTGATCTTGATCCCGTGCTAGACTGCACTTTGATGATTAAGCGCATCACCATATCGAGCCGAGCCGGGGACCATTGAGCGGGACGACCTTGGCCAAGAAGCTCTTCATCAAGACCTATGGCTGCCAGATGAATGTCTATGACTCCGACCGTATGGCGGATGTCCTGGCGCCGCTCGGCTATGGCCCGACCGAAGATCCGGCCGAGGCCGATATGGTCATCCTCAATACCTGCCATATCCGCGAGAAGGCGGCCGAGAAGGTCTTCTCCGAACTGGGCCGATTGAAGCAGGCTCGCGACCAGCGTCAGGCCGATGGCGGCGACATGATCATCGCCGTCGCCGGCTGCGTCGCCCAAGCAGAAGGTGCGGAGATTCTGCGCCGCGCGCCCCAGGTCGATATCGTGCTGGGCCCGCAGACTTATCACCGCCTGCCGGAAATGGTGGCGCGGGCAACACGGGCCAGCGCCGAGCGCCTGGCGGAACGGGCCGCCGGCCTGCCGGTGAAATTGCGGCCGGCGACGCCCGGCATCCTCGATACCGATTTCCCGGTGGAATCGAAATTCGATCACCTGCCGGAGATGGCGACGCCGCCCGGCATCAGCGCCTTTCTGGCGATCCAGGAAGGCTGCGACAAGTTCTGCACCTTCTGCGTGGTGCCTTATACGCGCGGTGCCGAATTTTCCCGGCCCGTGGCGCAGATCGTCCGCGAGGCGCAGCGCCTGGTCGATCAGGGGGCGAAGGAGATCACGCTCCTCGGCCAGAACGTCAATGCCTATCACGGCGTCGCGCCGCGCGGCGAAACCGAATGGGGCCTCGCGCAACTGATCCGCCATCTCGCCGAGACGGTCGATGGCCTGGCGCGCATCCGCTACACCACCTCGCATCCCCGCGACATGGATGACGACCTGATCGCCGCCCATGCCGAGCTGCCGCAACTGATGCCCTTCCTGCATCTGCCGGTGCAGTCGGGTTCGGACCGCATCCTCGAGGCGATGAACCGCCAGCACAAGGCCGAGCGATTCCGCGAGATCGTCGCGAAATTGCGGGCGGTCCGGCCGGATATCGCGCTCTCTTCGGATTTCATCGTCGGCTTCCCCGGCGAAAGCGAGGCGGATTTCGAGGCAACCCTGGCGCTGGTCGAAGAGATCGGCTTTGCCCAGTTCTTCGCCTTCAACTACAGCATCCGCCCCGGCACGCCGGCGGCGGCGCTGGAGAACCAAGTGCCGGAAGCGGTCAAGAACGAGCGCCTGCAGCGCCTGCAGACGATGCTGAACGGCCAGCTCGCCGAGTTCAACCGGCGGACCGTCGGCCGCGTCCTGCCGGTCCTCTTCGAGAAGCAGGGGCGATTCCCGGGCCAGCTCGTCGGCAAGTCGCCTTATCTGCAGCCGGTCCATGCCATGGCGGATGACCGCCTGCTCGGCCGGATCGCCGAGGTCAGGATCGACGGCGTTTCCCATTTCAGCCTGGCCGGCACCGTGCTGGCGGGCGAGGGCGCAGCAGCGCCGATTGCCTCGATGACGGCCGCACCAATGCCGGCGGCATCGATATCCCAGACCCAACCGAAGGAGGCGCGCGCTTGAGCTACGACCCCATTGGTCCGATCGCGCCGCCCTTGCATCTGCAATTCGACGATAATCGTTTGACGCCCATGCTGTTCGGTGAGCACGACCAGCATCTGGCGCGGATCGAGCGCGAGCTCGGCGTCTCGATGGTCTCGCGCGGCAATCAATTGACGATTTCCGGCGCCGGTCCGGCCGTCACCACGGCACGCCAGGTGATGACCTCGCTCTATCAACGCCTGAAGCGCGGCCTTGGCGTCGACAAGCACGAGGTCGATGCCGCCTTGCGCATCGCCCGCAGCGAAGCGGAAGCAAGCGAGGGGCGGGTAGGCGAGGAAGCCGTCGAGCCCAATCTCTTCGGCCATGACATGAAGGACGGCACGGCGATCCGCACCCAGCGGCGCCATATCACGCCGCGTTCGGCCGCCCAGGCACGCTATATCCGCCAGCTCCACGATCACGAACTGGTCTTCGGCATCGGCCCCGCCGGCACCGGCAAAACCTATCTCGCCGTCGCCGTGGCGGTCGCCATGCTGACCAAAGGCACGGTCGACCGCATCATCCTCTCGCGGCCGGCGGTGGAAGCGGGCGAACGCCTCGGCTTCCTGCCGGGCGATCTCAAGGAGAAGGTCGATCCCTATCTGCGGCCGCTTTACGACGCGCTGCACGACATGCTGCCGGGCGAACAGGTGATCAAGCGCCTCAGTTCCGGCGAGATCGAAGTGGCGCCGCTCGCATTCATGCGCGGCCGGACGCTGGCCAATTCCTTCGTCATCCTGGACGAGGCGC
>CAYOQR010000097.1:0-15605 GCA_964406155.1 uncultured Rhodospirillaceae bacterium
CTCCCTCGCCTCAGCCCGCCTCTGGATGCGAATTTATGAGTCCACTACCTAGAAGCGGATACCACCCTGCGGCATATCGTCCGCGAGTGAATCTCGCCGAACGCAGAAGAAATCCTGCCTTCGTTCTGTAACAGTGTCTGGCTATGGTGCGGAACATACTTCCCGCATCGAATGGGGCTCGGCGCCGACCAGAGTGAAGGCTCGGCGGCCGGTGCGTCACGGAGATTGGAATGGTTCGTTCATATGTGGCCCAGGCCTATCGCCTGAGCCTAGGCAAATTGGGCCAGCGCAAATTGAGTCTGCGCAAATTGAGTCTGCGCAAATTCGGCCTACGGCTGGCCGCCGCCTCCCCCTCCGATCGCGTCGCCGGTGCGCTCATCCTGGCTGGAGCCATTCTGGCAATGACCTGTTTCCTGACGGAAGGAGCCCGCAGCGCCGGCTTCTGAGCAGGGCAAGCCGAGATCAGGTGCGGATATCAACCCGGCGCTCGTCGCTTCGCCTGGTCTCGTTCGGCGTCTCGCTCGGCCGGGGTTTCTCGTGGCTGGCCTGCGTGTTGCGGGCCTGACTGTCGCGCTGGGTTTCGCGGCTCTGCTGCGCCTCGGCCTCGCGCTGCTTGGCGGCGGTGTCTTCCTGTTCCTTCGCGCGTTTCGCGGCATTGATTTCCTGGCGCACGGCCGGAATCGACGGAACCTCTTTCACGGACATTGGCAACCCTCCTGCTGTGACGCGGGACCACTCAGCGTGACTATCCCGGCCAACCCTTAACAACAGGTTTACGGTTGTACCCTGGCCACCGATACACGGTCGCCGTGCATCATTCCGCCGCAAATTTCTCCTGCAGCCGCTGCACCACGCGGGGCGAGGCGAATTGATCGATCTTGCCGCCGAGCTTGCCGATTTCCTTGACGAAGCGCGAGGAAATGAACTGGCTGCCTTCCGAGGCCATGAGGAAGACGGTTTCGATACGCGGATTGAGCCGCGCATTCATGCCGGCCATCTGGAATTCGTATTCGAAATCCGACACGGCGCGCAGGCCGCGAATAATGACGCGGGCGCCCTGCTGCTCGGCGAAATGCATCAGCAGATTGTCGAAACGAACAGCCTCGACCCGGTCTTTGGGCAAGCCGTTCTTGGCGTCGGCAATTTCCTCGCGGACCAGGGCCAGGCGCTCATCGACGCTGAACAGCGGTCCTTTGCCGGCATTGACCGAGACGGCAATCACCAGCCGGTCGACCAGCGAGACCGCCCGGCGGATGATGTCCATATGCCCATTGGTGATCGGATCGAATGTTCCCGGATAAACCCCGATCCTCTGGCTATCAGCCATTCTCGCCCCCGCCCGTCTCGTCTTCGGTCACACCCGTCGCGGCGTCCGCCTCTCCAGCCGCAATTTCCTGAGCCGCGGCTTCCTGGCCCGGAGCGTCTTGGGTGCTGGTTTCGACGCCGTCATCACCGCCGTTTTCATCTTCGCCGAGATCGCTGAGATGCGCCACGGCGACGACATGTTCGTCCTCCGCGACCCGGAAGATCATGACGCCCTGGGTCTGGCGGCGGGCGATGCGGATGTCATGGACCGGGCAGCGGATCAACTGGCCGCCATCGGTCACCAGCATGATCTGGTCGCTCTCGCCCACCGGGAAGGAAGCCGCGACCTTGCCGTTGCGGGTCGAGACTTCGATGTTTGCGACACCCTGGCCGCCGCGCCCGGTCACGCGATACTCGTAGGCCGAGGTGCGCTTGCCATAGCCGTTGCGGGTAACGGTGAGGATGAACTCCTCCGCTGTTTCCAGCTCGGCCAGGCGCTCCGGCGACAGCGCGACTTCCGTCGTGCTCTCCTCGCCACCGGTCTCTTCCTCCTCGCCGGCCCCGGCGCTGCGGCGCTTGGCGGCGGCATAGCGCAGATAGGTGTCACGCTCCTCGATCTCAACATCGATATGGTGGAGCACCGACATGGAAACGAGGCTGTCGCCCTCTTCCATGCGGATGCCCCGCACGCCCATGGAATCGCGGCCGGCGAAGACGCGCACATCGGTCACCGGGAAGCGGATCGCCTTGCCGCTTTCGGCGGCCAGCAGGATATCGTTCGCCTCGGTGCAGACGGCGACGCCGATCAGGCGGTCGCCGGCATCCAGCTTCATGGCGATCTTGCCATTGGCCTTAACATCGACGAAATCGCTGAGCTCGTTGCGCCGGACATAGCCGCTCAAGGTGGCGAACATCACATGGCTTTGCGCCCAGCTTGCCTCGTCTTCCGGCAAGGGCATGACGGTGGAGATCTGTTCGCCTTCATCCAGCGGCAGCAGATTGACCAGGGCCTTGCCGCGCGCCTGCGGATTGCCCAGCGGCAGCCTGTAGACCTTCATCTTGTAGACCATGCCGCGGGTCGAGAAGAACAGCATGGGCGTATGGGTATTGGCGACGAAGACCTGGCTGACGAAATCCTCATCCTTGGTCGACATGCCGGAACGGCCCTTGCCGCCACGGCGCTGCGCCCGGTAGGTCGAGAGCGGCACGCGCTTGATATAGCCGCCATGGCTGACGGTGACGACCATGTCCTCGCGCTGGATCAGGTCCTCGATATCGTGCTCGAATTCGTTTTCTTCGATGGTGGTGCGGCGTGGCGTGCCGAACTGCTCCTTCATCGCCACGATCTCGTCGCGCAGGATACGGAAGCGCTTGTCGCGGCTTTCCAGTGTTTCCAGGTAATCGACGATCTTGAGCGACAGCTCTTTTAATTCATCGGCGATCTTGTCGCGCTCCAACCCGGTCAGGCGCTGCAGGCGCAGTTCCAGGATGGCGCGGGCCTGGGCCTCGGACAGCCGGTAGGTCTGCTGCTCCGTGATCATATGGTTGGGATCGTCGATCAGACGGATCAGCGGCGCCACGTCCTCCGCCGGCCAGTCACGTGCCATCAACTGCTCGCGCGCCACCACCGGATCCGGCGCGTTGCGGATCAGGGCGATGATTTCGTCGATATTGGCGACGGCGATGGCGAGGCCGACCAGGACATGGGCCCGTTCGCGGGTCTGGTTCAGCTCGAAGATGGTCCGGCGGGTGATGACCTCTTCGCGGAATTCGATGAAGGCCGCGATGATGTCCTTCAGGTTCATCAATTGCGGCCGGCCGCCATTCAGCGCCAACATGTTGACGCCGAAACTGGTCTGCAGCGGCGTGAAGCGGAAGAGCTGGTTGAGGACCACTTCCGCCATCGCGTCGCGCTTCAGCTCGACGACGACGCGGACACCTTCCCGGTCGGATTCGTCGCGCAGATCGGCGATGCCCTCGATCAGCTTCTCACGCACGACTTCCGCCATGCGTTCGATCATGCGGGATTTGTTCACCTGATACGGGATCTCGGTGATGATGATGGCTTCGCGGTCCTTGCGGATTTCCTCCACATGGGTGCGGCCGCGCATGATGACCGAGCCGCGCCCGGTATGGAGCGCATCGCGCACGCCGCTGCGCCCGAGGATCAGGCCGCCGGTCGGGAAATCCGGTCCCGGCACATGCTGCATCAACTGATCGATGGTGATCGACGGGTTGTCGATATAGGCGCAGCAGGCATCGATCACTTCAGCAAGATTGTGCGTCGGAATATTCGTCGCCATGCCGACGGCGATGCCGCCGGCACCGTTAACCAGCAGGTTCGGGAAGCGCGCCGGCAGCACGGTCGGTTCCAGACGGCTTTCGTCATAGGTCGGCTGGAAGTCGACGGTTTCCTTGTCGATATCGTCCAGCATCGCCTCGGCGGATTTGGTGAGGCGCGCCTCGGTGTATCGCATCGCCGCCGGGGGATCGCCGTCCATCGAGCCGAAATTGCCCTGCCCGTCCACCAGCATCAGGCGCATGGAGAAGTCCTGCGCCATGCGCACCAAGGCGTCATAGATCGACTGGTCGCCGTGCGGGTGATAGTTACCCATCACTTCACCGACCGCGCGGGCCGATTTCTTATAGCTCTTGGTCGAGTCGAATCCGGCCTCTCGCATGCCGTAGAGGATGCGCCGGTGCACCGGCTTCAACCCGTCCCGAACATCGGGCAAAGCGCGGCTGACGATGACGCTCATGGCGTAATCGAGATAGGAGCGCTTCATCTCCTCTTCGATGGTGATGGGCGCGATGTCGAAACTCGGTGCTGCTGGTGTATCTGTCACTGAAAATCTGCTTATTTTTCGGGTGTTTACGGCGAGGTCGGCGATGTGCCGAAATGTCGCTGGAAGCTAGCAGATTCGGATGCGGCAAACAACTTCCGTGACGCTCGGATGACGGCTTCTATCCATCTGAAATATCTAAATTTTTTTGCCGTGTAAAACTGCCTCATGGGCAGCCGGCCCGGTTTGTGGCTATAGACGTGAAATGAAGCCTATCGGAGACGATGAAATCATGTCCGCGCCCGTTCCCCTCACCCGCATTGTCGATGCCGTTCTGACCGGCCGGGCGCAGCCTTTCGGTCCCGCCGGCAAGACCTCCGCGATCGACAAGCATCCGGTGGCGGAACGCCTGATGGTGACGGAAATCGGCCTCGTCGGCGACGAGCAGGCCGATCTCCGCGTCCATGGCGGGCCCGAGAAAGCCGTGCATCACTATCCGCGCGATCATTACGCCGATTGGCTGGCCGATCTGCCGCAACTGGCGCCGCGTTTGGAGGCGCCCGGCGCCTTCGGCGAGAACGTGACGACCAGCGGCATGACCGAGGCCGAGGTCTGTATCGGCGACCTCTACCGCCTGGGGACGGCGCTGGTACAGGTCAGCCAGGGCCGCCAGCCCTGTTGGAAGCTGAATGTGCGCTTCGCCGTGCCGGACATGGCGCTGCGGGTGCAGCGGAGTGGCCGCACCGGCTGGTACTACCGCGTGCTGGAAACGGGCCATCTCGCCGCCGGCGACCGAATCGAGCTGGTCGAGCGGCCCCATGCCGCCTGGCCCCTCGCCCGGCTGCTCTCGGTGCTCTATCACGACAAACTGAATGCGGCCGCGCTGCGCGAGATGGCGGGGCTCGAGGTCCTGGCTGAATCCTGGCGCAAGATCGCCGCCCGCCGGCTGGAAACCCTGGCAGTCGAGGATTGGGGCCAGCGCGTCACGACACCCGTGTGACGCGTCGCTAAGCCGGCTTCATCCGTCGCACGAAGAGCCGCCCGTCGATCACCGCCAGCCCGGCGAAGATCAGGGCCATGCCGACGAAATGCCGGGCGGCCAGCACCTCGCCCAGGATCAGCATGCCGAGCAGCAGCGCCGAGACCGGGATCAGGAAGGTGACCAGCGAGAGATTGGTGGGGCCGGCCGAACGCAGGATGCGGAAAAAGATCGCATAAGCGAGCGCCGTGCAGAGCAGCGCCAGGCCGAGGATCGATCCCCAGGTGACGGGGCCCGGCATCGGCAGCATCCAGGGCCGGTCCACGAAACAGACCACCGGCAACAGCAGAAGCGTGCTGCAGGTCACCTGGCCGGTCGCCGGCAGCAGCGGCGATATCCCCCGGAAGCGGCGGCCGAAGATCCCGGCGAAGCCATAGGAGAATGCGGCGCCCAGGATCGCCACCTCGCTGCCGAGATTGAGGCTGAACCCGGCCAGGGCATCCGGCCCGATCATCACCGCGACACCCAGGAAGCCGAGCACGATGCCGCCGAGACGCAAGGGGGTGATCCGCTCATCGGCGGTCAGCAATTGCGCCAGGATCAGGGTGAAAAGCGGCGTGGTGGCGTTGAGGATCGAAGCCAGGCCGCTGGCGATATGCTGCTGGCCCCAGAAGATCAGGCTGAAGGGGATCAGGTTGTTCAGCACGCCCATGATCAGGAAATCGCGCCACAGCCGCCAATCGCGCGGCAGGGCCTGTCCCTTAACGAGCAGAAAGAGATTGAGGGCGATGGCGCCGATCCCGACACGCCCCAGCACCACGGTCAGCGGCGGCAGCTCCTGGACCGCGACCTTGGCGAAGAAGAAGGATCCGCCCCAGATGACCGACAGCGCGATCAGCAGCAGCCAGTCGGTACCGGTGAGGCGTTGTTGCGGCGATGGTGCCAGGGTCGATGGGAGCCGGGCAGATGGGGATCGGGCAAAAGACAAGGCAGCAATCCAACTGGGGGAGGATTGCTGCCTTTATGACGGATTGCCGGGGGAGCGGCCATCCGGTTCTTGCTGATGCGCGATCAGGCCGCTTGGCGCGGGCTGGGCTCGTCCTTCAGCGCCGGAACGATACGGCCGTCCGCGGTGCGGGCGAGGCCCATATCGGCCAGCAGATAGGCGTCGTTCGACGAGGGTTCCAGGCGGCTCAGCGCGCCTGGCAAAGCAAAGGCCTTGGCATGAAGCACCAAACGGGGAAAGCGCATGATCTTAGCTCCTAAAAAGAGCGCCGGCGGCGCCTGCTGGGAGGATCAGGCTGGCTGCTGGGCTCACTGAAGATATAGGCGCCTCATGTCCTATTTACAGGCGATTTGTGGTAAAGCTAATGTTTAGTAACGCTAAACATGTGCGCAACCGTCGCAGGCTCAATCCCCCGGTAACCGGGAACTCCGGGAAAACCCATCGCCCGGATGTATTTAGCAGGAGTTCAGATGGCCCGCCCCCTCGCCGCCCTGCCCGCCCTGCGTGCTTTTGAAGCGGTTGCCCGCCTCGGCAGCATCCGGGAAGCCGCCGCCGAGCTGCATGTGACGCCGGGTGCCGTCAGCCAACAGGTCAAGGCGCTGGAAGCCGAACTGGGCGTCACCCTGATCCGCCGCGCCGGCGCCGGCATCGCCCTGACCCGGATCGGCGAGGAAGTCCGGGCCGATCTGACCGAGGGCTTCCGCCTGCTCGCCCGCGCCACCACCAAGATGCGCAAGGGCAAGCGCGGCCTCGCCATCCGGCTGCGGCTGGACGACCCGGCCATCGCCGCCAACTGGCTGATCGCCCGCCTGCAGCATTACCGGGCGCGGCCCAACAGCGTCGACATCGTCCTGGAAACCGCCACCGCCTGGAGCGACTGGGAGGATGACGACGACAGCTATGACATGGCGATCCGCTTCGCCCTCGGCGACTTTCCCGGCCTGGAGGCGCATCGCCTGTTCAGCGACGAGGTCTTCCCCGTCTGCAGTCCGCAGCTTCTCGCCAAGGCGCAGTTGAAGGAACCGGCCGACCTCGCCCGCTGCACCCTGCTCCATCTCGACTGGTCCTCGGCCAACAACCTGCCCTGGCCCGACTGGCCGGCCTGGCTGCGCGCCGCCGGTGTTGGCACCATCGATGCCAGTCGCGGCCCGCGCTTCAACGATTTCACCCTCTGCCTGCAATCCGCCGTTGCCGGCCAGGGCGTCGCCCTCGGCACCAAGCCCGTCGTCGCCGATCACCTCGCGGCCCGCACCCTGGTGGCGCCTTTCGCGAAAAGCATCGTGACGCCCTTCGCCTATTACCTGGTCTACGCCGCCCCCGTTCGCGAACGCCCCGAGGCGCAGGACTTCATCGACTGGATCCTGGAAGAAGCCCGCCAGACGGCGGGGTGATTGATCAGTATGATGGAGACTGTCGCTGTTGTTGCCATGGATTGCCGGGTCAAGTCCGGCAAGATCTCCACGACATAAAGCATGATCGTCACCGCCGGCCTGCATCCCGATCAGGCTGAAGCAGCTCGAGAGCTCTCTCTACCGGCCCAGGCGTGAGGCTGGAACGGCGCTTCGAGAGGCGGCTTCGTGATGCTGCCGGTATAGTTCGTGATCGTGGACGCGGCGACCGCGGCGATCACCTCCAGGGCGTGGTCTTTGCCGAACCCGGCCGCGAGGAATCGACTGAGATCCTCATCGGCGAGATGCCCGCGCTTTTCGATCATCGTCTTCGCGAGCGCCGACAACGCGGCAAACTTGCTGTCCTTGGGCAGACGGCCATCGCGGATGGCCTGGACGTCCGCCGGATCGATGTCCTCCTTGAGGGCCAAGGCCGTGTGGAACGCAACCGCCCAGGTGCACGCATTGGTGACCGCGTCGGTGAGCAGAATGACCTGGACCTGGGCTTCGGTGAAGCTCCCGCCATGCACATTCTCGAACAGGCCAACCAGGCTGTTGATCAGGACCGGAGAGGTTGCGATCGCGCCGGCGATGTTCGGGATCATGCCGAATGCCGCCTGCAATTGCTGCAGTGCCGGCTTCGAGCGTTCGGGGGCGGAGTCAAGCGTATGAACTGGAAAGGTTGTCATGTGAGGTACCCTCTGTTCAGGTTGATACTGAGGTTGGTCGTGTGATCTATGTAGGCCTGTGGCCTCTGGCGGGGGCGCCAATAAACCCTCGCTTCCCGCCAAACGGGGATCGCGATAGCCAACGAGGATCGCGACGGTGGCGTCATTCTCCGTACGCTGCCGGAACGGCGATGCCGAGCCTGGCGGCGACGCGCCGGGCCGTCTGCTCACGCTGCGCCGTGATGGGAAGCACAGACCGCCGCGCTTCATTCAATATCGCGGCCGGCGCGGTCTCAGGTGTGCCGCTGTCGAAGGGCGGCTCCGGCGCATAGACCATATGAAGCTGGATGGCCTGTGCGGCTGCATTGCCACGCAACTCCGCGGCGACGCGCAAGGCGCCGTCGATGCCGGCCGTCACGCCCGCGGCAAAGACCCAGGCACCGTCGACGACCACCCGTTCATTGACAGGAATCGCGCCGAAGAACGGCAACAGGTGAAGCGCCGACCAATGGGTCGTTGCCCGACGCCCCTTCAGCAAACCCGCCGCGCCGCAGATGAGCGCGCCCGTGCAGACCGAGAAAATACTGCACGCGCCTGAGGCCTGCTGCCGGATCCAGTCCAGCACCTCGGCATCTTCCATCAAGGCCTCCTGGCCGTATCCACCCGGCACATGGAGAACATCCAGCGGCGGCGCATCGGCCAGGGTCGCATCAGGCGTAAGCCGCAATCCTTTCAGGTCGCGCACTGGCGCCGCGGCCTTGCCGTAGATGCGATAAGTCGCATTCGAGATGCGCGACAGCACCTCGAACGGTCCCGTTAGATCGATCTGATCGATGCCCTCGAACAGGAGGGAGCCGATATGCAGGTGGGTGTCATGTGGGATCATGGTCGTCTCCCGGCGCAAGCTCAGCAGTGGAAAGCTCTGTGGTGGAACGGTCAGTTGTGGAAAGCTCTATGGTGGACAAGGCGAGCCTAGCCGCGCATGATTTGGCGGATATGCCAAAATCCCCTCGCTCCTCGCCAAACCCGATCCGGGTGATCGACGTGCTCACCTACCCGGCGGTGCAGTTGCTCGATGTCTCGGGGCCGGTTCAGGTGTTCGCCTCGGCCAACGATTTCGTCGTCAAGGCGGGGGGCACACCGCCCTATCGGCTCAACGTCGTGGCGGAAGGCGGTGAAGGCGCGACAGCCTCCGCCGGGGTGACGCTTGCGGCAGGTCCGCTCACGCAAAGCGGCGAGGCGCTAGATACCTTGCTCGTCGCCGGTGGCGAGGGCGCGGAGGCGGCGAGCGAGAATCCCGTGCTGGTCGATTGGGTGCGGCAACGTGCGGCCCGGGCACGCCGTGTCGCCTCTGTTTGCACCGGCGCATTCCTGCTCGCCGCGGCGGGCCTGTTGGACGGCCGCCGCGCCGCAACCCACTGGCAGTACTCCGACAAGCTGGCTCAGCGCTTTCCTGCGGTGCAGGTCGAGCCCGATCCGATCTTCATATGCGACGGGTCGGTCTGGACGTCGGCTGGGGTCACAGCCGGGATCGATCTGGCCTTGGCGCTCGTGGAAGAAGACCTCGGCCGTTCCGTGGCGCTCGCTGTCGCCCGCTATCTGGTCGTCTTCCTCAAGCGTCCCGGCGGACAGGCGCAATTCAGCGCCGCCCTGGCCCTGCAAGCAGCCGATGACAGGTTCGGCACGCTGCACAACTGGATCAACAGCCATCTGAGCGACGAGCTGTCGCTGTCGGTCCTGGCCGAACAGGCCGGGATGAGCGAGCGCAGTTTCAGCCGCCACTATGCGGAGGCGACGGGGCAAACACCGGCACGCGCCATCGAACGGCTGAGAGTGGAAGCGGCGCGGCGGCTGCTGTCGGAGTCACACACGCCGGTCAAGCGTATCGCGCAGCGTTGCGGCTTCGGCTCCGAGGAAACGATGCGCCGCAGCTTCCTGCGCCTGCTCACCGTCACGCCGCAGGACTACCGGTCTCGCTTCACGTTTTGAAAGCCGGCGTGTCAGGGGCCAATCGGTGAGACACGGACTGTCATCCGGCAATCCCCCCACCCTAACCCTCCCCCGCAAGGGGGGAGGGAATATGAAACGTCAGCTCTCGCTTGAAAACTCATCAGCAGGAAGCCTGCCACTGAGTACCGCTCAATCTCCTCCCCCTTGTGGGGGAGGATCAAGGTGGGGGGTAATGCAGTGCTCAGACCGAAAAGACATAGCCATCAATTGGCAGGGCAATCAACGGTGTTTGAGCAGCAGCGCATGGACGTAACCCCGCAGATCCTGCAAGTGACGTCCCCAATGGTGCTCGTAACTGAATTTGAAATACCAGGCGGCATCGCCCTCACCCAAATTACGATAACGCCACGCGACCTGCTCAAGCTCGGCGGCAATGTCCACAACATCTTCCACGGCATCTGCGACGGATGCCGGCTGTGCAGCCGCAGGCGTGTAATAGCCGAAATCTGGAAAAACAAGGCAAACCTTCCGTCGCAGGGCCACATCGTCAGCGTCAGGCGGCTCTGCGCCATCCGCAGGATGCCCGGAAGGCATTGCTTGATAGGCGCGGACTAATTGGTCCAGCGTTTCCGCCAACCTGACCATGCGGTCCCGTGGCGACAAATCGGCATCATCCAGGAGCGCCAGGTAACCCTGCATTGATTCGATCATATGACGCCCTGGATGTCGCCTCGCATCAACCCTTCGTCATCTCTTTCATCCGCCGGTCCATTTCTTCCGGCGAGACGTCCTCGATATGGGTGGAGAGATGCCAGATATGGCCGAAGGGGTCTTTGATCGAGCCGGAGCGGTCACCATAGAACTGGTTCTCGATCTTGCGCAGCAAGGTGGCGCCGGCCCCGACCGCCTTGGCGGCCACGGCATCGACATCCTCGACATAGAGCATGATCGTCACGGGCGAGCCGCCGACCGTCTTTGGACTGAGCGCATGCATCTCCGGATTTTCATCGGCCATCATGACGACGCTGTCGCCGAACATCAGTTCCGCATGGCCGATCTTGCCGTCCGGCCCTGGGATACGCATACGCTCCGATGCCCCCAGGGCTTTCTTGTAGAAGTCGATCGCGGCGGCGGCCCCGCTGATGACGAGATAGGGCGTCACCGACCGATAGCCATCAGGGATCGGTTTCACTTTAGCAGTCATGGCAAACTCCATCGTTGAATGAGAGGGCCATCCCGCGCATGACGGTGGCGCGGGACCATCAGCGTGTCAACGACGCATCGGGCATCCGGCGGCTGGACGCCCGTCCGGCCCCAACATTGCTGACCGCTCCTGCCAATTCCATCACTTTTCATGACGCCTTTATGACGGCGCCAGCGGACTCATCTTTCCATTTGACGCAATGCAGCAAGATCATCCGGCGGCATCGGTCGCAACAGAGGGGCACGTATCGTGCACAAGATGATTCGGATCGCATTGGCCGTCGGTGTCGCCAGCTTGCTGGCGGCTTGCGGGTCGCCAACCGGGCTACCCGCCGGGATGCCTGGAGGCGTACCGGGAGGAATGCCGGGCTTCAATCTGCAGCAACCCGAACCGGCGGTGCTCAAGAGCTATGCCGGCAGCCGATATACCCTGGTGCAGATCGCCGATCTGGCCGGCGGCGGCAATCCTCAATAATCCGTCCTCAATAATCCGTGCGATCCTGATAGAGGCGCCAGCGGATCGCGGCTGCCCTGTCGCCTTGACCGAGACGGTCATAGCATGTCGCCAGGGTCTGGAGGGCTTCCAGATGGCCGGATCCGTCGCCATAGGCCGCCTGCTCCAAGGATGAGAGCGAGGCCGCGCAGCCATCCGCTGCGGCGGGCATCACATCGGGACGCGGATCGGCTGCCGCCATGGTTTCGGTGGTGCAGGCCGCCTGCAGGAAGCTCGCCGCCAAGGCCGCGATCGCCGCATAACGCGACCGCCCGGAAAACAAGCTAAAGCGGGCAACCGGCAAGGTGTAGCGGTTGGTCTCTTTATCCAAGATAAGATCGATCTGTTCCATGAGACCCTCCTGACAAAAGGATGACCGTTCCGGCCATGGCAGAGCCTGGCCGAGGGCATCGGGTTGAATTGAACGAACGAAAGGCGCGTCAGCTTTCGGATCGAGGCGAAGCCGCCTCAACCCGAAAGCGATCTGCGTCAGGGCGCCTTGACGATGATGGTGCCGACCATCTTCGGATGAATTGAGCAGAAATACGTATAGGTGCCGGGCTTGTCGAAGATGAAGGAATAGGCATCGTCGGTGTCGAGCGGCGGCGACTTGAAGAGACGCGGATCGTCGCCGCTCACGACGGTATGCGGGATGTCGTCGTGATTGGTCCAGGTCACCTTGGTTCCCGCCGTCACCGTCAGCATCGCCGGCGCGAAATTGAAATTATCGATCTCGATCTGATCCGGCGCGGTGGCGACCTGTGCGCCGGTCGCGGGTTGCGACGACATATCCATGTCGTCCGGCATGACGGCCTGGGCAAGGCCCGGCATCGCCAGCAGCAAGGCCAAGGTCGCAAGACCGACGCGACGATACCTTGCGTTGTAGTCGCTGATAATCTGCATGACCGTACTCCCGTCAGGCACCCAACGGCGTATCGACGACCGCCAGAGGCTGCATGCCTGCGACCAGATTGACGTCGCGAATGCCGAGCATCGATTTGAGGCGTCCGGCATCGACTTTTAGCGGTCCCGGATTGGGCGCGGTGCCGGGCGCCGGCTGCGGATAGGCGGTCGAATAGGCGGTATGGAAACTGACCGTGCCCTCGACCTTCTGGATCACCTGATGGATATGGCCGTTGAGCACGGTCACCGAGCCGAAGGGCTTCAGATAGTTCATGGCCTGGGCGGCATCGTCGGTGCCCCAGCCCCATTTGTCATAGACCATCCAGAGGGGAATATGGGTGAAGACGACGATGGGCGTGCTGGCCGATTGCCCTTTGAGATCGGCTTCCAGCCAGGCCAGTTGCTCGTTACCGAGATGGCCGAAGCCACCGGGCTTGAAGCTCAGCACATTGACCAGCGCCACGAAATGCACGCCGCCCTGATCGAAGCTGTACCAGCCATTGGCATTCTTGGAGAAGCGTTCGAAGAACGGCTTGCCGTCATCGATCAGGATATCGTGCTCGCCGGGCACGTAATGCGTCTCGTAGCCGGTCTCCTTGATGATCTGTTCGGCGGTGTCGAACTGTTCAGGCTTCGACAGGTGACTGACATCGCCGGTATGGATCAGGAAAGCCGGCTGCGCCGACAGCGCCTTGACCTGCTGCAATGCCTGCCGGAAGGTCACGGACGGATCAGGATTGGGTGCCTTGTTGAAACCGATATGACTGTCGCTGATCTGCACGAAGCTGAAGCTCGCGGTATCGGCAAAGGCCGCATCGACAAGATTCAAGCCGATCGACCGGGGAATGCCGCCGCTGACCGCCCAGACGACACCGGTGCCAGCCCAGAGGCCACATTTCAGGAATCCGCGCCTGCTGGCGCTCGCTCCCTCCAACAGCCCGTTTGGCGACAGATTGTTTGTGCTAGACTTGCTCATCTCCATCCTCCTGGCCCATTCTCGGGGATCGGATCCGACACTGGATCACTGAGGACGGAGATCGTTGCGCTGCCTGGGCTATTCTCAACAGGCGGCCGGAATTTTATTCCCGACTTTCTTGCCTCCGCCAAAAAAATCGTCCCGAGAATAAAACGGCATCCTGCGTGATCTACTCGTTCAAGACTGAGCCTGAACCGGATCGGAGAGGTCGATTTGCAGATCCCCAAGGTAAGAGCTGGGCCATCATGAGCGCGTCCTGAGCATGGCCGGCCGACCGGATTCCCTGCGCTTCCAGACCGAAGTCCTGGTGCATCTCGACGCCGCGCATAACCTTGCGCGCTGGCTGCTGCGCGACCCGGTCGAGGCGGAGGACGTGGTGCAGGAGGCGGTCTTGCGCGCCTTCTCCTATTTCCCGTCCTTCCGGGGCGCGAATGCCCGCGCCTGGCTGCTGCAGATCGTCCGCAACGCCGCCTATGCCGCCTTGAAGAAGAAGCGGGGCGCCCAGATGGTGAACCTACGGGATGAGAGCGATGACGATAATGGCGGTGTCGAGATCGCCGATCCGGGCGACGATCCGGAAACCCAATTGATCCGGGGCGAGGCGCAGCGTCAGGTTGACACGCTGCTGAACCAGTTGCCCGTGGATTTGCGGGAATGCGTGATCCTGCGGGAGCTGGAAGAGCTGAGTTACAAGGAGATCGCCGAGATCATCGAGGCGCCGATCGGCACGGTGATGTCCCGCCTGTGGCGGGCGCGGCGATTGCTGAGCAAGGCGGCCCAGAACGAGACGGCTCCAACCGGAGCATATGTCAGATGAGCACGAGAGAGAATTGCGACAAGGTCCTGCTGGTCCAAGCCGATTTCGACGGCGAGCTGGATGCCGCGCAATCGGCGGCGCTGGTCGCGCATCGCGACACCTGTCCCTATTGCCATGAGGCCTGGGAGCAATTGCAGAATGCGCGGCAGGCGATGCGGAAGGAAGCCAGTTATCACCCGGCCTCGGAGGCGCTGCGCCGCCGCCTCGATCAGCAACTTGCCGCCGCCGGCATGGTGATGCCCCTTGCCCCCGCATCCGCTCCGCTCCCCGCCGTACTGCCTGAGCGGCCGTCGCGGCAGCTTCCGCTCGGGTCGCGACTGGCGGCCTGGTGGCGCTCCCTGATCGGCTTCGGGCTCGGTGCCGCCGTCGCGGCCACCGTGGCTGTCATGTTGATCCCGGCGGTTCCATCGACCGATATCGCCGATCTGGTGGTGGACAGCCATATCCGCTCGCTGCAGCCCGGCCATCTGGTCGATATCGCCTCCAACAACCAGCACAATGTAAAGCCCTGGTTCGACGGCCGGATCGATTTCGCGCCGCCGGTCAAGAATCTCGCCGATGAGGGCTTCCCGCTGGAAGGCGGCCGGCTGGACTATCTGAAGAACCGGGAGATCGCCGCCCTCGTCTATCGCGGCGGGCCGCATCTGATCAATCTGCTGATCTGGCCCACGCCCAGCGGCAGTCCGGATGGTGGCCCGGAAGCTCCGCAGGCATTGGCGCGCGAGGGCTACAACATCATCCACTGGCGCGAAAACGATATGACCGTCTGGGCGATCTCCGATCTCAATCCGACGGAACTGCAGGCTTTCGTCGCGAAATGGCGGACGCATCCGTGACGGCGCGAAATTCCAAGGATCTTTGCGCAAACAAAAAGAGCCGGAAAGCGATTGCCTTCCAGCTCTTTTTTGATTTCTTGGGTTAGCCCGGCTCAGAACGGGATATCGTCGTCCAGGTCGCCGCCGCCCCGGCTGCCGCCACCGCCCGAACCGCCACCATAACCGCCGCCGCCGCCGCTGCTGCCACCACCGCCGTAGCCGCCGCCATTGCCATAGCCGCTGTCGGGTTCACCGCCGCCCATGCCTTCGCCGCCACCCCGGCCACCCAGCATGGTCAGTTCGCCGCGGAATTTCTGCA
>CAYOQR010000098.1:0-12103 GCA_964406155.1 uncultured Rhodospirillaceae bacterium
CCCTTGGCGGCGTTGAGGCCGGTGCCGACGGCGGTGCCGCCCTGGGCCAGGGCATAGAGCCGCGGCAGGGTCGCCTTGATGCGGTCGATGCCAAGCTTCACCTGGGCGGCATAGCCGGAGAATTCCTGACCCAGCGTCACCGGTGTCGCATCCTGCAGATGGGTACGGCCGATCTTGATGATCTTGGCGAATTCCTTGGTCTTCTTGTCCAGGGCCTTCTGCAGATGGGTCAGGCCCGGCAGGACGGAATCGTGGATCTGCTGCACGGCGGCGATATGCATGGCCGTCGGGAAGCTGTCATTGGACGACTGGCCGTAATTCACCTGGTCATTGGGATGGACCGGCTTCTTGTCGCCGCGCTTGCCGCCCAGCATCTCATTGGCGCGGTTGGCGACCACCTCGTTGACGTTCATGTTGGTCTGGGTGCCGGAACCGGTCTGCCAGACGACCAGCGGGAAATGCTCATCCAGGATGCCCGAGGCGACTTCCGCGGAAGCTTCGGTAATGGCCTTGCCGATCTTCTTGTCCAGCTTGCCGGCCTTCATATTGGCCTCCGCCGCAGCCTGCTTCAGAAGGCCATAGGCGCGGATCAACTGGCTCGGCATGTGCTCGCCGCCGATCTTGAAGTTCTGCAGGGAACGCTGGGTCTGGGCGCCCCACAGCTTTTCGTTCGGCACGTCGATCGGGCCGAAGGAATCTGTTTCACTGCGCGTCCCGGCTTTCTGCTTGGCGCTGGCCATATTCCGGATCTCCTTGAGACTTTCGAGGTGAGGCTTCTGAGGGTGAGATTGCGATTAAATGGATTGGATGGCGCTGGTTTTACCGGGATTCGAAGGGCTTTGAAAGGGCGCCGGCAACTATTCCGCGACCGTCATCACCCGCTTGTTCATCCTGTTGTCGTCTGTTTCGGTCTCGGCTCCTCATAGGCCGTGCCCGTGAGCTGCGATCGTGTGACCTGCCTATGGGCGCGAATGCCCGTCCGCAACCGGGAGACTCCGGCGGCCACGACCGCCTGATCGGAATCGCGATCCGGCAGGAATGTGGCGACCTCGTTGTCCGACAGGCTCATGACGGCGTGTTCCCGACTGTCCATCCCATCAGGATACAACGCCGGCGCGGGCTTTCAAAAGCCATGAGATCGGCACGGGTTATGTCCCGATGACAAAGTTAAGGCAGATCGCAGGCGCCTCTGGCGCTGCAGGGCAGGGACTGGGGCAGCCAGGTCCACATGGAACCGGTAGCCATCAGTCTGTCGGTGGCATAGAGGCCGATGACAATGAGGAAACAGGCGGCGGTTGCCAGGGCCGCGCCGGCAAGCCGTTTACCGAAGCGCAACTCGAGAAAAGCAAGCCAGATACAGAGGCCGCTGCCGAGAATGAAGAAGTTGGCGAGGGTGCCGATGACGGACATGTCCTGCCCAAGCGGTTACTTTTCGCTCAGTCGAATCGCCTAGTCGATTACTTCTTGCGGAAGGCGTCCAGGGTCACGACTTCTGCCGTCTTCGGCGTATCGGATTTCCCGTCGTCCTTGTCATCCCGGCTGCTGCGCTCGACGGCTTTCGGCAGATCGTTGAGATCCTTGGCCTTGGCCAGGGCCGTGCCGGTCGATGGGGCCTGGTCGGTATCGTCCTCCAGGGCCATTTCCTCCATCTCGCCTTCACCGCCTTCGGTTTCCAGAGTGCTTTCGAACTGCAGGCCGAATTTGACGGAAGGATCGGCGAAGCTGATCACCGACTGGAAGGGAATCACCAGCTTCTCATGCTTGCCGCCGAAGCTCAGGGTGACGGTGAAGGAATCTTCCAGGATCTCCAGCCCCCAGAACTGGTGCTGAAGAACGATGGTCATTTCCTTGGGATATTGCGCGCGCAGGGCCGGCGAGATGGAGACGCCCGATTCCTGGGTGTGGAATGTCAGGTAGAAATGATGATCGCCGGGCAGGCCATTGGCCGCAACTTCCTGCAGCGCGCGGCGGACAACGCTGCGCAAGGCATCTTCCACTAAGCGATCGTAACGTAACCAGTCTTTGGCCATTGGCCGAAACCCATCTCCCCTGGAACCCGTTTTCAGGTTCAACCACATTTTAGCTACCTGAGTCCACAGCGGCATCCACGGCATCACGCCGGTCGGCTGATCGGAACCAGGGCATCCTCTCTGCAATGATATGGGGACGATGCCCTGTGGCAGCAATCGTTAACAGCACCCATAGTATAACCTCGGATCAACCGAGACAATCAAGTCGGGGCGGAAAAGTGCAAGCCAGGGATGTCGCTGAGATCGAGGCGCAATGATTTGGGGCAGGCCGGTCTGGACTGGGGAACTGCGAGTGGAGGGGCTTCTGTTGCCCGGTGCCCCTCCGAACCGCGTTCTAAGTAAGCAACTTATAGCCCGTTAGGGCTATTAGGCCGCCATACGAAGATCAGACGCAACGTTATCGTTGGCATCTATAGGAATGGCCCGATAACGGCGGAACCATGCCGAACAGCAGGATGGCCTTTACTACGCACGTCGATCCTGTTTCGCCCCCTCAAGGCCGGCCCGTTCCAGATCCTGGATCGGCCCGGTAAGATGGTGGAGGCGCGGGAGTACTGCCCTCCCGGTCCGCAACGTCTATTCCGCGCAACCGTCTACTGTCATAGCTGCCGAAGCAGCATCCCTAAGATAGGGCCCCAATCTTGCCGGATCAAGGGGGCTAAATATCGACAGTCGTTGGATGTTTTTTGATGACTCTTGGGGGATCCGGCAATCATGCCGGGAAATTCCGGCGCATGGGACGCGGGGCGCGGATCGGCGGCCGGTGAAACTAGTCAGTCCCCTCGGAATCAGGCATAACTCGGCGCCGGACCTGTTTCCTGCCGACTCGCGGGCCGGTGACAGGGCATATCGCGGCAGGACTATCACTGAATATGAAGGTGGCGACGGCATGGCGCTGACAACCGAGCAGCAGAGCGAAATCGACCAATTGCGGGCGAATGCACAGCCGACCCGGCGTGCCGTGGTGCCGGCGCTGGAAGAGGTGCTCTATCAGCCGATGCCGGTCCTGGATCACGGTTTCGTGCGCGTCATCGATTACATGGGCGATGACGCGGCGGTAGTGCAGGCGGCGCGCGTCTCCTATGGCCGGGGCACCAAGAAGGTCACCGAGGACAAGGGCCTCATCCATTACCTGATGCGCCATCGCCATTCGACGCCTTTCGAGATGTGCGAGATCAAGTTTCACGTCAAACTGCCGATCTTCGTCGCGCGGCAATGGATCCGGCACCGCACCGCCAATGTGAACGAATACTCGGCGCGCTACTCGATCCTCGACCGCGAATTCTATATCCCGGCGCCCGAGCAACTGGCGGCGCAATCGGCCAGCAATCGCCAGGGGCGCGGCGACGTCCTGCAGGGTGACGAGGCGGCGCGGGTGCTGCATCTCCTGAAGACGGATTCCACCCAGGTCTATGACCACTATTCGGAGATGCTGAACGAAGCCGAGGACGGCAGCGTCATCGATGCGGATCGGCAGGGCCTGGCGCGCGAACTGGCCCGCATGAATCTCAGTCTCAACTTCTATACCCAGTGGTATTGGAAAGTTGATCTGCACAATTTCATGCATTTCCTCAGCCTGCGTGCGGATGCCCATGCGCAATACGAGATCCGCGTCTATGCCGAGGCGATGCTGGATGTGCTGCGCCGCTGGGTGCCGCTGACTTATGAGGCCTTCGAGCAGCACCGCCTGCATGCAGCCACCCTGTCGAAGAATGCCATCGAGGCGATCCGCAGGATGCTCCAAGGCGAGACGGTGACGGCCGAGAATAGCGGGCTCGGCAAGCGGGAATGGGCCGAGTTGCAAAATCTGCTGAAAGGCCATGGCTGACGCCGTTGCAGCCGGTGATGGGACGGCGCCGCGTTTCTGGCGCCGCCTGAACCGATTGCAGCGCGTGCTATTGGCGATATCCCTGACGGTCTTGCTGCCGGGGATGTTCCTGCAATTCCTGATCGGACCGGTCGTGGCGCTGGTGATCGGGCCGGTCGACCGGGTACTGGTCGATAAAAGTGCCCGGCGCCTCAGTCTGATGCGGGACGTCAAGCCAGTCTTCAGCGTGGCGATTTCCCTCGGCAGAAACCCGGTCGGGCAGAAGCAGCGGGAGGGCGACGGGCGGACGCCGGAAGGAACTTATCGCCTGGTCTGGCGCGATTCGGAGTCCGACCATCACCGGGCGATCCTGATCTCCTATCCCAATCAAGCGCAGTCGCTACTGGCGCGGGATCAGGGCATCGCGCCCGGCGGCGAGATCATGGTGCATGGCCAGAAGTATTTCTGGCGCTGGTTCACCCGCTCGCCGCTGACCAATGGCTGTATCGGCCTTTCGAATACCGCCATGGATATCGTCTGGTCGGCGGTCGAACTCGGCACGCCGATCACCATCCGACCCTGAAAGCGCGGCTTACTGGATGACGATGCGCGGCGCGGCGCGGCCGGTGCCGCCTTCCAGCTTGTCCCAGATGCGCTGGGCGATCTCACGGTAGGCGGCGGCATGGGGCGAAGTCGGATCGCTGACCACGATCGGCCGGCCGTTATCGGAGGTTTCGCGGATGGCGATATCCAGCGGGATTTCGCCGAGGAAATCGACGCCACCCTTCTCGGCTTCCTGCCGGGCGCCGCCATGGGCGAAGATCTCGCTGCGATGGCCGCAATTGGGGCAGCAGAAATAGCTCATATTCTCGATGATGCCGAGCACCGGCACATCGACCTTGCGGAACATGTTCAGGCCCTTCTTGGCATCGAGCAGAGCGATGTCCTGCGGCGTCGAGACGATCACCGCGCCGGAGAGCGGCACGTTCTGCGCCATGGTGAGCTGGGCGTCGCCGGTACCCGGCGGCAGGTCGCAGACCAGCACGTCGAGCGGCGCCCAATTGACGTCGCGCAGCAACTGGGTCAAGGCGCCCATCACCATCGGGCCACGCCAGATCATCGGCGTATCCTCGGCGATCATGAAGCCCATCGACATCACCTTGATGCCGTAGTTGCTCATCGGGTCCAGGCGCTTGCCGTCCGGGCTCTGCGGCTTGCCGCTGATCCCCATGAGGCGCGGCTGGGACGGGCCGTAGATATCGGCGTCGAGCAGGCCGACCTTATGGCCCAGGGCCGCGAGGCCGAGGGCGAGATTGACGGCGGTCGTGGATTTGCCGACACCGCCCTTGCCGCTGGCGACGGCGATGATGTGGCGGACGCCGGCGAGGCCCTGCTTGCCCTGCCCGGGCTGCCCATGACCATGAGCTGCGGGTCCGTGGCTGTGGGGGGCGGCTTGGGGAGCCGGCTGGGCGCCGCCCGGCTTGCGATGGGCGGTCAGCACGGCGCTGACGCTGAGCACGCCTGGCAGTTGTTCCACAGCCTTTTCCGCCGCCTTCAGCAGAGGCTCCATTTTCGGCCCGTCCTGGGGGGCAACCTCGATCAAAAAGCTGACATGGCCGTCCCGGACCACGAGGCCCGATACCATCTGGCGGCTGACGATGTCACCACCGCCGGGTGCGGCGATGCGTTGCAGGGCGGCCAAAACTTGTTCCTGATTGATCGCGGTCATGCTTGAAAAACCTAGGCTTTGTACCGATATAGCGTGCTGCGTGCGGTCTCAGGCGGCGAAGTTCAGGGTGAACGTGCGTTGCGAGGCCGTTATCCCTGTCATATAAGGCCAGGGCAGTGGTTTGCATAGTGGGGCTTGCCGTTGATGCCCAGCCAAATCCAGCTCGGATTCGGGCCATTGCGGTAAACAGCATAGGAATTTGGGGTAATCGATGGCGTGGAACAATCAAGGCGGCCCTTGGGGCGGCGGCTCGGGTGGTAGCGGATCCGGCGGCGGTGGAGGTGGCGGGCAGAGCCCCTGGGGTGGCCGTGGCCCCTCCAATGGCGGCCGGCAACCACCCGATTTCGACGATTTGCTGCGGCGTGGACAGGACCGCATGAAGAACATCTTCCCGGGCGGCCTCGGCACCCCGCGCAGTCTCGGGATCATCGTGCTTGTCGCCCTGGTGCTCTGGATGCTGAGCGGTCTCTACCGCGTCAATCCGGGCGAGGTCGGCGTCAACATGATCTTCGGCCGCTATGCGGGGCAGACCCAGCCGGGTCTGAACTGGAACTGGCCGTCGCCGATCGGCTCGGTCGAGACGCCGGATATCGCCACCCGCAACCGGGTGGAAATCGGTTTCCGCGCCAGCCCCGGCTCCAGCGGCGATATCGATGTCAACGAAGAAAGCCTGATGCTGACAGGCGACGAGAATATCGTCGATATCCAGGCGGTCGTGCTGTGGCGCATCGACGATGTGCAGAAGTATCTCTTCGACATCCGTGACCCCGACAGCTCGATCTATGACGCCAATTCGACGGTCAAGAATGCGACCGTGAAGAACGCCGTCGAGGCGGCGGTCCGCGAGATCATCGGCCAGTCGACCTTCGAATATGCCATCACCGAGGGCCGCAGCCAGATCGAAGCCAAGGCTGAAGAGCTGGCCCAGAGTATCCTCGATTCCTACAATTCCGGTATCAAGATCGAACAACTGTCGATGCAGAAGGCCGACGCGCCGCAGGAGGTCGTCGACGCCTTCCGTGACGTGCAGAAGGCCAAGGCCGACAAGGTCAGCCTGGTGAACGAGGCGCAGGCCTATTTCAACCAGGTGACACAGGATGCCGAGGGTCAGGCGACCCAGACCATCCGCCAGGCCGAAGGCTATAAACAGGAGAAGATCGCCAACGCCCAGGGCGATACCCAGCGCTTCCTGTCGATCTACCAGCAGTACAAGTCCAATCCGGATGTCACCGAACGCCGCATGTACCTGGAAACCATGGAACGCATCATGGGCAATATGAACAAGGTGCTGGTGACGGGCGATGGCAAGACCGGAACGGTTCCCTATCTGCCGCTGGACCAATTGCTGAAATCCCGCGCCAAGGGCGCCAGCCAGCCGGGCAACGCTGCCGGCAATAGCTCGGTGTCCGCCCCCAACAGCAATCAGCAGCAGGGAGATCAGCCATGAAGCGCAACGGCCTCATTGCCGCCGGCGCCGTGGTTGGCGCCGGCGTGATCGGAGTCCTTCTTTCCGCCTTCCAGGTGCCGCAATGGCAGGACGCCATCGTCCTGCAGCTCGGCAAGCCGGTGCGGGTGATCGTCGATCAGCCGGGTCTGCATTGGCGCGTGCCGTTCATCGAGAACGTGCATTATGTCGATAAGCGGGTGCTGAATTTCGATGCGCCGGCCCAGGAACTGCTGACGCTCGATCAGAAGCGCATCGTCATCTCCGCCTATGTGCGCTACCAGATCGACGACCCGCTGCGTTTCTACCAGGTCGGCCGGACGGAATCGCGAGCCGAAGGCCAGATCGGCAGTGTGTTGGTTTCGGCCTTGCGGTCGGTCATCGGCAATGTGCCCATGACCAACATCCTGACGCCGCAGCGCGCCGATCTCATGCGCGACATGACCAATACGCTGGCGGAATCGGCCAAGCCCTACGGCATCCGTATCGTCGATGTCCGCTTCAAGCGCGTCGACCTGCCGGCCGCCAACAGCGAAGCTGTTTATAACCGCATGCGCACCCAGCGAGCGCAGGAAGCGCGCAAAATTCGCGCCGAAGGCGAACGCGAAGCGCGCGAATTGCGGGCCGAGGCCGACAAGCAGCGCGTCGTGACCTTGGCGGAAGCCCGCAAGCAGGGCGAGATTCTGCGCGGCGAGGGTGACGGCCAGGCGACGGGGATCTATAACGACGCGTTCGGCAAGGACCCGAAGTTCTTCGATTTCTATCGGTCATTGCAGGCGATGGAAACCGGCCTGTCCGGCGACAATACGACCTATGTCGGGACGCCGGGCGGGGATTTCTTCCGCTACTTCCAGAATGAAGCCGGCAAGACCGGACAGTAATGGGGCGGCTCCGGGCCGGTAATCCGCCGGTCCGGAGCCTCTGCCGCCAATTCGCGAGCCACCCCGCCGAGGTCAAGTCTCGGTGATTGGGCTGGTAGAAACAGCCTTACCTGACGTAGCATGGCGCCGGATTTGCGATCCGAGCGGAGGCTGCTGCCTGGGCTACCGCACCGTTACCCGGTGAGGGTGCTGACAGGCGGCGTGCGAGCCGATGCGCGATATGCCAGTAACGGAGCCAGATTTGACGATGATCGACGATCGTTCCTCCTTCATCCACCGTCACCGCCGCCGCGATGCCCGCGTCCAGGCGCGGGCCGCCGGCACGGAATTTTTGCAGCAGGTCTGGTTCCAGCTTGGCCTTGCCGTCCTGGCGGCGATTCTCATGATGCTGGTCGGCATGGCCGCGGCACAGGCCCGGTCGGCCCCCGAAAGCTTCGCCGATCTCGCGGATAAGTCGCTGCCGGCGGTGGTCAATATCGCCACCACCCAGACCATCACCGCCGACAATCAGATGCAGGATCTCGACGAGATGTTTCGCGAGTTCCTGGACAAGCGGCAGGGCGCCAAGCCGCGTCCCCGCAAGGCGACCTCCCTCGGTTCCGGTTTCATCATCGATCCCAGCGGCTATATCGTCACCAATAACCATGTGATCGAGAATGCCGACGAGATCATGGTGGTGACCCATGACAACCAGGAACTGAAGGCCAAGCTGGTCGGGCGTGATCAGAAGACCGATCTCGCCTTGCTGAAGGTCGAGGCGAAGCAGCCTCTGCCGTCGGTGAAATGGGGCGATTCCTCGGCCATGCGGATTGGCGACTGGGTGCTTGCCATCGGCAATCCCTTCGGCCTCGGCGGCTCGGTGACGGCCGGCATCGTCTCGGCCCGCCAGCGCGATATCAGCGCCGGGCCCTATGACGATTTCATCCAGACCGATGCCTCGATCAATCGCGGCAATTCCGGCGGTCCGATGTTCAACATGGATGGCGAGGTCGTCGGCATCAATTCGGCGATCTTCTCGCCCTCGGGCGGCTCGGTCGGCATCGGCTTCGCCATCCCCTCCAATCTGGCCCGGCCGGTGATCGAGCAGATCCGGCAGTATGGCCATCCGCGCCGCGGCTGGCTCGGCGTCCGCATCCAGTCGATCAGCGACGATCTGGCGGAAGGCCTGAAGTTGCCCTCGGCGAAGGGTGCCCTGGTTGCCGGCGTGACCAAGGACGGCCCGGCCGACAAGGCCGGCATCAAGCAGGGCGACGTGGTGCTGAAATTCGACGGCAAGGAGGTGACGCAGATGCGTGGCCTGCCGCGCATGGTGGCCGAGACGCCGTTCGGCAAGAAGGTGGATGTGGTCGTCTGGCGCAAGGGCCAGGAGATGAATTTCACCGTCACCCTCGGCGAGCTGGATGAGAAGGCCGAGGATGTCGCCAGTGCCAACGATCAGGAGCAGGACCAGGAATCGGCGACCGAACAGGGCAGCAAGGTCACGGCCCTTGGGCTCAATCTGTCGGCGATCGGTCCGAAGCAGCGCAAGGACTTCGATCTCGGCAAGGATGTCAGCGGCGTCGTGATCGTCGATGTCGATCCGGATGGACCGGCGGCGGAAAAGGACCTGCGTCCGGGCGATGTCATTGCCGAGGTCGATCAGAAGATGGTGTCCACGCCCAAGGATATCGCCGCCCGGGTCAAGGAAGCCCAGGATAACGGCTATCGGGTCGTTACCCTGCTGGTCGATCGCAAGGGCGATTCCCAGTGGGTCGCCGTCAAGATCAAGAAGGACTGACGGCGAGCAGCCTTCGTCTGCAATCCATCGAAACGAGAGCCCGGCATGTCGATGCCGGGCTCTCTCTTTTTTGGCGTTACAAGCCGGTCGCGGCCACGGCGACACCGAAGGCGCTGATCACGCCGCCGGCGATCCGGTCGATCCAGTGACCGACGCGATGATAGGCCTGACGCAGGCGGGACCGGGCAAAGAGATAGGCGAGCAGACTGTGCCAGGCGAGCGAGATCGCGGCGATCGTCAAGGTCGCGGCTAACGACAGCGCATGGGTCGGATGGGCCGGGAAGGCGATCGCAAAGATGCTGAGGAAAGCCATCACCGTCTTCGGATTGGCAAGATCGGTCAGCAGACCACGACGGAAGGCCCGCGCGGCCCGTGGTGCGGTCGCGGCTGCAGCCGGTATCGTCGCCTGCTGTCGGGCGCGGATCATGCGCAGGCCGAGATAGACCAGATAGGCGCCGCCAGCCAGTTTGATGACGGTAAAGGCCGCGCCCGCTTCCTGGATGATCAGGGCAAGGCCGAAAGCTGCCGCAGCGGCATAGAGCGAATTGCCGAGGGCGACGCCGAGCGCCGTGGCGAAGCCGCAGCGTTGCCCGCCCGCCAGGCTCGCCCGCATCACCGAAATCGAACTTGGCCCAGGCACGATGAGGGCTGCGAAGAAACTGGCGGCAACCGTCGCGACGGTTGCGAATTGTGTGTGGTCCATGAGGCGGCACCGGTTCGGCAGGGAGGCATCCGGGGGATGCATCCCGATGAGGGAATAGACGAAGGATAGGCCGGTACCTTGGAAAAAAATTTGCTTTCTTTGCCGTGATTGATCAATTTTAGGGTAGGATATTTCTTTATAAAGAGAAAATTTGGAAGGATTTACCTGGATGGGTGAGTTCGATGATTACGACCTCAGGATTCTGGCTGCGCTGCAGGAAGATGGCCGGCTGACCAATCAGGAATTGGCCGAGCGGGTCGGGCTGTCGCCGTCACCCTGCTGGCGGCGGGTCAAGCAATTGGAAGAGGATGGCGTCATCCGTGGCTATCAGGCGATGTTCGATCAGCGCCGTCTCGGGCTCGGTGTCACGGTCTTCGTCAATGTCTCGATCCACAGCCAGGACACCAAGGCGCATCAGGCCTTCGAACAGGCGGTCCTTAAGCTGCCCGAGGTTGTTGGCTGCCACATCCTCGCCGGGCAGCACGACTTCCTGCTGCACGTGGTGACCGAAAATCTCGACGTCTATGCTGAATTCGCCCTGCAGGTTCTCGGCAAGCTGCCGGGCGTACGGGAAATCCACAGCAGCTTCGCACTGAAGGAAGTCAAACCGCCGCTGCGGCTGCCGCTGCGGCGTCCCGCGAAAGCACCGACGGAGTCCAGGGGCGGATCGTCCCGGAAAACGGCAACGCAACGGTAGCGGGCGATGAAGCGGTGCAGGACTTACGCCGCCGGAACGTGAAGCTTGTGGTTGCGACACTGGGTCGGCAATGACCTCAAGCGACGAAGTCGGCCTGCCGGTAGCCCTGGAAATAGAGCAGGGCGGTCAGGTCGGCGTGATTGACCTGGCTGGCGATTGCCTTGCGGACCACCGGCTTGCCGCGATAGGCGACACCGAGGCCCGCCGCCCGCAGCATCGGGATATCGTTGGAACCGTCGCCGACCGTGGCGGCTTCCGCCGGCGTGATGCCGTGTTCGTCGCTGAGCCGGTTCAGGGCATTGAGCTTGGCCGCCGGATCGAGGATCGGGCCCTGCAGCCGGCCGGTCAGGCGCCCCTCGGCGATTTCCAGATCATTGGCGAGATCGAGGTCGAAGCCGACCTTGGCGGCGACCTTGCCGGTAAAATACTTGAAGCCGCCGGACACCAAGGCGGTATAGGCGCCATTGGCGCGCATGGTGCGGACCAGAGTGGTGCCGCCGGTGGAATAACCGATGCGCTCGAAGGCCGTGGCCAGCGCCGATTCCGGCAGATCCGCCAGCATCGCCACGCGCTCGATCAGGGATTGGCTGAAATCCAGCTCGCCCGCCATGGTCCGCGCCGTGATGGCGGCGATCTCATCCTTCAACCCGGCGATCTCGGCGATATCGTCCAGGGTCTCGTTGGTGAGGATGGTGGAATCCATATCCGATAGCAGCAGCTTTTTGCGCCGGCTGGCGGCCGATTGCAGGTGGAAATCGACCGGCAGTTCGGCCAGGGTCGCGGCAACAAGCAGATGCGCCTGATCCAGAGCTAGGCTATCAAAGGGCAGGTCGCAGGCGGTCTCCTCGGCCAGCCAGTCAGCCTCGCCGATCCGGGCACCGGCCGTATGAAGCCGCTGTGCGAGGATGGAGATGATGGCGTCGGAGAGACAATAACGATCGGGCGGGGCGACCAGCGTCAGAACGGATTTCATCATGCGATCGGATATATCGGAGGCCAGGGCGATAGACAAGCAGGCGGCGATAGACAAGCAGG
>CAYOQR010000098.1:12203-14552 GCA_964406155.1 uncultured Rhodospirillaceae bacterium
GGCGATAGACAAGCAGGCGGCGATAGACAAGCAGGGCGCGGCAGACAAGCACGGGCAAGGCGATGGGCAAACGGCGATGCGATCCAAGCCCGTCATCGTCATCGGCGGCCCCACGGCGAGCGGCAAATCGGCTTTCGCCCTGGCTGTTGCCCAGGCTTTCGGCGGGACGGTGATCAATGCCGATTCGATGCAGATCTATCGCGACCTGCCGCTGCTGACGGCGCAGCCCGATGCCGGCGACCAGGCCGCCGCGCCGCATCGCCTCTACGGCCTGCTGCCCCTGGACGATATCTGCTCGGCGGCGCGGTGGGCGGAGCTTGCCCTCGCGGAAGTCGCGGCTGCACAGGAGGTGGGGCGCCTGCCCATCCTGGTCGGCGGCACCGGCCTCTATCTGCGCTCGTTGATCCAAGGGCTGTCACCCATTCCCGATGTGTCGCCGGAACATCGCCGCGCGGCTCAGGCCCTGTTGGCGGAGCTCGGCGTCACCGGTTTGCATGCGAAGCTGAAAACCGCGGATCCGGAAATGGGACATCGCCTGCACCCCCATGACAGCCAGCGCGTGATGCGTGCCTGGGAAGTGCTGCAGGCGACGGGCCGCTCCCTGGCTGACTGGCAGAAACTGCCGCCGACACCGCCTGCCGGCCTGCGCTTCCAGTCCTGGGTGCTGCTGCCGCCGCGCGACCGACTCTATGCCGCCTGTGACCGGCGGTTCGCCGCCATGGTGGAGCAGGGGGCCCTGGGCGAGGTCGGAACTGCCATCGGGCGCTATGGGCGCCAGATTCTCGATGAGCCGAGCGGCAAGGCTCTGGGCTTCCGCGATCTGGCCGACGCCCTGGCTGGACGACAGTCCCTGGAACAGGCGATTGCCGCAGCGCAGCAGGCGACCCGGAATTATGCCAAACGGCAGACCACCTGGTTTCGGCATCAGATGAGTGATGCTAATTTTATATCTCCGGATATGGAGATGAAGAAATTTCTGGAAAGTTCATTCCAAAAAATCTTTCCTAATATTCGCGAATTTGTGTTGACCCCAGCTTGATCAACTACTAGGGTCCAGCCGCCTCCAACCCCGCCAGGGGCTGGAAGAGGCGTTATTTTGTCTGAAAAACCGGCATCGGTGCCGGGATTTGACTGCAGAACGAGGACGACGACATGGCCAGCGAACCGATCCTGGGCGCAGAGATCATTGTCAAAGCGCTGATCGATCAAGGGGTTGAGGTTATTTTCGGCTATCCCGGCGGGGCTGTTCTGCCGCTCTATGACGCGCTGTTCAAGCAGAACCAGATCAAGCACATTCTGGTTCGGCACGAACAGGCGGCAGTGCATGCGGCGGAAGGTTATGCCCGCTCGACCGGCAAGGTCGGCGTCGTACTCGTTACCTCCGGCCCGGGTGCCACCAATGCGGTGACGGGTCTGACCGATGCCCTGATGGATTCCATCCCGCTGGTTTGCCTGACCGGCCAGGTGCCGACCCATCTGATCGGCAACGATGCCTTCCAGGAAGCGGACACGACCGGCATCACCCGGCCCTGCACCAAGCACAATTACCTGGTGAGGTCGGTCGACGATCTGTCGCGCACGATCCACGAGGCCTTCCATGTGGCGCGCAGCGGCCGCCCGGGCCCGGTCGTGGTCGATCTGCCGAAGGATGTGCAGCAGACCAAGGGCGATTACACCAATCATGCGGGCGAGCGTCACCGCAGCTACAATCCGGCGATGAAGCCGGACCGCCAGCAGGTCGAGGCGGCGATCGCGCTCATGGCCAATGCCAAGAAGCCGTTGTTCTATATCGGCGGCGGCGTGGTGAATTCCGGTCCGGCGGCGTCGCAACTGCTGACCGAATTCGTGCGCCTGACCGGCTTCCCCTGCACCCAGACGCTGATGGGCCTCGGCGCCTTCCCCGGTTCCGATCCGCTGTCGGTCGGCATGGTCGGCATGCATGGCATGTTTGAGGCCAACTGGGCGATGCATGACTGCGACGTGATGATCAATATCGGCGCGCGCTTCGACGATCGCGTGACCGGCAGGATTACGGCTTTCGCGCCGAATTCGAAGAAGATCCATGTCGATATCGATCCCAGCTCGATCAACAAGAATGTCCGCGTCGACGTGCCTGTGGTCGGCGATGTCGGCCATGTGATCGAAGAGATGATGCGCATCTGGAAGGCGCGGCAGATCCGCCCCGATGCCAAGGCGCTGACCGCTTGGTGGGAGCAGATCAACAAGTGGCGGTCGCGCGACTGCCTCAAGTACAAGCAGAGCGGCGATGTCATTAAGCCGCAATACGCCCTGCAGCGCCTTTATGACGCCATCAAGCAGCGTGACTTCTACATCACCACGGAAGTCGGC
>CAYOQR010000099.1:0-14503 GCA_964406155.1 uncultured Rhodospirillaceae bacterium
CCGTCAACCATGTCTCCGAACACCCGTCAACCATGTCTCAAGGCCATACACTTGACCCGGGGGTCCATGTCAACGTCAAGCGCGGCTTCTGCCATGAATTGCTGGGCGAAGCCCGAGGACAGGTCCAGCCATAGCAAGAGGAGAATCTGTCAGCAGTGCGCGACCCTGGCCACGACCTGATGAAACCGTTAGCATGGCCTCGCATGGATCAGCAGACCGGACCGAGAATGCCCGCCAGCCGCAAGACCGCGCCGTCGACCGAAGCGCCCGCCGTGAAAACGGCATCCATTAGGAAAGCCAGCCATGCCGGCAAGATCGCCCAGCCCGGCAAGACTGCTCAGCCCGGCAAGACTGCTCAGCCCGGTAAGACAGCTCAGACGGGCAAGGTCGATAAGCGGCGCGAGCGCGGCGAGGCCAGTATCCAGAAGATCATCGATGCCGCTGTCGACCTGATCGCCGACGAAGGCCTCGGCAGTGTCACCATGCAGCGGATCGCCACGCAGATTCAGTCCTCCTCCGCCCTGGTCGTCTTTCATTTCCAGAGCAAGGAGAACCTGCTGCAAGCGGTGCTGAAATATCTCAGCGACCTTTACGACACGTTCTGGGTCAGGTTCGTGCGCGACGAGACGAAACCGCCAGCGGCGCGGATCATCGGGGCGATGGATTGCGCCCAGGAATTCGCCCGCCGCCACCCGAAGGCGGTTTCCGTCTTCCTCGCCTTCGGCAGCGAACGCAAGAGCATGCGGCTCTACCGCGAAATCGCGATGCCGAGCGACGAAGTCTATATGGCCGAAGGTCGCCGGTTGCTGGATGTCGTCGTCGCCGAAGGCGGCTATCGCAATGTCGATCTCGATGCCCTCAACGACAGCCTGAATTATCTGGTCTATGGCGCCTGGTTCTGGGATCACCTCGCGCCGCGACGTCCGAAATCCAACGTGCTGCATGATTGCGCCATGATGATGCTCAATCAGGCTTTTCCCCGGCATTTCCCGCTCGAGTCAGGCAAACTCGGGCTGGGCAAAAAGGACGGCGTGCCGATGGCAGCCCCGAAGCGCCGATCCGCCGCTAAGGCCCGCGCGACGCGGTAAGGTTAATACGCGTCTCTCACGCCTGCGCCCGCCCGCAAGCCGCCCCTCTTCCATTCGAAGCAATGGTTCCGGCGCGGCACCAATTCCACAGGCGGGAAGAACTTCACATATCGGAAGAATCTCACACGCCGGGGGGTGTCCAGCAGCGGAACTTTTAGCCGGACGGGTTGTTCGTTTCTCCATACGGCCCTTGGCCGGCCGGTCATCTCCGGCCCGTCACAGCGTCGTCACCCGAATGTCACCGGAGGAGCTTATCGGCGCAATGAAGCAGAGGCGTGTCATAGCGCGGAAGATGTGGACGCGGCGGATATGGCCCATGCGGCCGGCCTGCCTTGCGCTTGCCGCAACCTCCGCCGGCTTTGCCAGCCTGCTCACCACCGCTGGCGCCGAGCAGACGAGCGTTACCGTACCCGCGGTCAGCGAACCGCTCGTCACGGCAACGACTGCCAACGAGCCGGTGGGCAGCACCGCCATGGCAGCCGCTTCCATACCGCAACTGCCGGAGCTCACCTACGACACGTCGCCGCCGGGAACCGGGACGGTTATCGTCGCCGCGCGGATGGCGGCCGATCCGGCATCCCGGAACGGCCTGCGGGCCGGCGCCCTGCCGGTCCTGATCGGATCGGCGCAAGCTGCGCAGGAAAGAGCCATGCAAGACCGGGTCATGCCAGCACGGACGCCGCAGGACCAGTCCGATACGCAATGGCCGGCGCAATTGCGCTACAGCTATCTCGCCGTCGGCGGAACCAGCGGCGCGGTCAATGTCTGCTGCGACGCCGCCGATAGCTGGCTGATCGACCGCCAGATCATGGCCCTGCAGCCCGACGGCGCCTATCACTTCAAATAGCAGGCACGTCAAAGGCGGAAAACCGCCACGCGCCGGATAGCCCGCAGGCCTCGCCGATCAAACGCTAGGCCCCCACTCCAGCCTGCCCTTGCCTCAGACCGCCCGCACCTCGGTGATGAACTGACCGACTTCGCTGTTCAGACTCTGCGACTGGCGGCCGAGCACGGTGGCGGCGTTCAGCACCTGGCTGGCAGCCCGGCCGGTTTCGCCGGCCGCCTGGGTCACGCCGAGGATATTGCCGGAAACCTCCGTGGTGCCGTGGCTCGCCTCCTGGACGTTGCGGGCGATTTCCGCCGTTGCCGCCGTCTGTTCCTCGACCGCCGCCGCGATGCCGGTGGCGATCTGATGCAGCTCCTCGATCACCTTGGCGATGTTCTGGATGGCGCTGACCGCATGCTGCGTCGCCTGCTGGATCTCGGCGATCTTGCCGCCGATCTCCTCGGTGGCCCGGGCGGTCTGGGTCGCCAGGGTCTTGACCTCGGAAGCGACCACGGCGAAACCCCTGCCCGCCTCACCGGCCCTCGCCGCCTCGATCGTGGCATTGAGCGCCAGCAGATTGGTCTGGCCGGCGATATCGGTGATCAGGCTCACCACATCGCCGATCGCCTGGGCGGAGGCTGCCAGGCCCTGCACATGCCGGTCGGTCACCCGCGCCTCATCGACGGCACGGCGCGCCATCGCACTGGACTGCGCCACCTGGCGGCCGATCTCGAGGATCGAGGCGGACAGCTCCTCGGTCGCCGCCGCCACCGTCTGCACATTGGCCGTGGTCTGTTCCGCCGCCGCCGCGACGGCCGAGGATTGCTGATTGGTTTCTTCCGCCGTCGCCGACATGGATTGCGCCGAGCCTTCCAGTTCGGCCGCCGCCGATGACAGGCTGCCGACCAGCTCACCGACCTTGCCTTCGAAGGCGGCGATGAGAGTGTCGAGCGACTGTGCCCGCTGCACCTTCACCTCGGCATCGGCCTTGGCGGTGGCATCGGCCTCGCGCTGGGCGATCAGCGCATCCTTGAAGACCACGACGGTGCGCGCCATCTCGCCGATCTCGTCGCGATTGTCCTGCGCCGGGATCTCGGCCTGCAGATTGCCGCTGGCCAGTTCCCGCATGGTGCCGGTCATCCGGCGGATCGGGCCGGCGATGCCGCTGCCGATCACCCAGGCCGAGAAGATGCCCAGCACCAGGGCGATCGCCACGCCGGCGATGGTCTGCCAGCGGATCGTCGCCACCGCATCGGCGGCGGCGGTCCGGATCGCCTCCATGCTCTGCAGGCGCTGGTCGCGCACCTGGGCGGCGAGCTCGATGAAGCGCGCCATCTCCTTCGCCATCTTCTCATGCTGCAGCTTGCCGAGCTTGTCGCCGACCGAGCGCAACTGGTCGAGCGCCGAGACATAATCCTCGATCGCCATGCGGGCATCCTCGACCGAGTCCTGGGCCTGGGCGTCCTCGGAGAAAGCCGCCTGCAGATCCGGCGTGTTCGAGGCGAAGGCCGCGGCATATTGCTCGGCGAGATCGACCAGGCTGGGATCCGGCGAGGCCGTATAGCGGGCCGCCGCCAGCCTTGCCTGCAGGACGCTGCTCAACAACTGCCCGGCGACCGCCGCCGCTTCGTATTGCTTGGTCTGCACGCCCTGCTCCAGCAGGGCCTTGACGACATCCCCGGCTTTCGTGCCGAGATTGGGCAAGGTGGTGCCGGTCAACCGGTCCTGCGTCGATTTCATCGCGCCCGCGACCGTGAGGTCGGCGCGATAGGCATCCACGAGCTGGCTCATCTCGCTCAGCATTGCACGCCGATCGGCCGCGCTGGTGCCGGCGATCTGCTGGGTCAGGCGTGTCTTCAGATTGGCCAATGTCTCTTTCGCGCGCGCCAGGGCATCCTTGTCGCCGCTGCGGAAATAAGCCTCGGCATCGCTATGCAGGGCCACGCCATCGCGGTCGATCTGCAGGATGCCCGTGGTGTCGCCGGCCGTGCGGGCATAATTCTCCATATCCCCGCCGATGCGATGGAACCCGACATAGCTCAGCGCCGAGACTGCCAGCAACAGCAGCAGCAACAGACCGAAGCCGAGCGCCACGCGCAGGGCAATGCGCAGCCGGGAAAAGAGATGCCGGCTGAGGAAATCGTGAATCATGTATCCCGCTTTTTGTTACACATCGGCGACAGACCGGACACCCGCTTCCGGCACGGACCTCTGGCTCGTTGAACGATCGGATCGAAGGCCGGCGACCCCTCATCGGGAGCGGCCCTGACCGGGATTGACCGCGCATATCGCCGAACCTGCTGGAGAAACGATCCAAGAGAGACTCGGCGATATGCGGGAATGACATCGCATGGCGCGCTATATAGCCCGGAGATAAATTTTTTCCTAACACCAAGGAAAGAGGTCAGCCCTTCCGCCGCCGGGAAACACACAAGCGGGGAAATGCATCGATGTGCCTGAGATTTAAACCGCAAGCATTTCAGATGATGCGACCACCCCTCACCCCAACCCTCTCCCCGCTGTGGCGGGGCGAGGGAGTCTTGTTCATTCCGGCAGAGAATGAGCATACGCGATGATGACTTAAACCCCCTCGCCCCACTTGTGGGGAGAGGGTTGGGGTGCGAAGAGCGAACTGGATGCTGCGGCAGCGACCTGGTGCCAGCGGCCTGCCGGCAAATCAAACATCATACAGTCATATGCGCACAACTGCCGCCGGCGACCTGCTGGCACCGGGGTCCGGGCGGCATCGCCTGCAGGGCGAAAAACAGTGCGAAAAGCACGCATTTGAGCGACATTCGAGACGCATGCAATAATCCACAGCCATCGGCACTCAATCATGCCGGCGGAACCACCAAAAGCTGTAGGAATGATGAAAAATCCATGTCGGACTGAGGTCTTATCAATACCCTATTAACGCTCCGCCGATACAACTTCTTGTGCTGTCACCCCGCCCCTGATTGCCTGATAAAGACAGTTAGTTCGGATCATCGATGTTTTCTCTTGAAACAGCCCTCGTCATCTCCGCGATCGCAGCCCTTCTGGTTTGCGGCGCCTGTTTCTATCTGGCGGCGGTGAGTACCCTTTCCGCCCTGCGCTTCTGGGGCATTGCCTTCGCCCTCAACGCCCTGCGCTACAGCATCACGCTGGCAACGGCGACCGGCCACTGGAACCTGAGCCAGGCGGGCGAGATCTGCACGGTGGCGGCCGTCACCTGCCTCTGGCTCGGCAACCGGGTCGATCGGCAACGGCCGCTCTATCTGCGCGGCGGCGCCCTCCTGCTCGCCGTGATGGTGCTCTGGATCGCCGTCATGCCGTATATGCAGATCGACCGCATGTTGTATCTGCTGCCGCCCTATACGGCACTTGCGTTCGTCCTCGCTGCCATCGGCTGGTCCTTCATCCGGCGCGACCTCACCTCGCCCAATCGCGGCCATCTGGTGGTCGGCGGGCTCTTCATCATCCGCGCCATCCATATGGGGGATTATCCTTACCTGCGCGACGTCACCTGGTTCGCGCCTTTCGGCTTTACCCTGGGCGCCTGCCTGGATTTCGCCATCGGCATCTCGCTCCTGGTCTCGGCCCAGCGCGACGCCACAATCGCCGCCGAGCACCGGGCCGAGCTACTGGCCGAGGAGAACCGGCGGCGGCAGGAATCCGAGGCGGCGCTGATCGATGCCAACGAGCTTCTCGGCAAGCAGGCGGTCGATCTCGAGCGCCTGGCGCAGATGTATGCCGAACAGAAGGAAGAGGCGCTGATCGCCAGCCGGGCGAAGACCAACTTCCTCGCCAATATGAGCCACGAGCTGCGCACGCCGCTCAATGCCATCATCGGTTTTTCCGACCTGCTGGCCGCCACCGACCGGCCGCTGGACGAGGAATCGCGCGCCGCCTATGCCGGCGACATCCAGGTCAGCAGCAAGCGGCTGCTGCGCAAGATCAACGACATCCTCGATTTCGCCAGCCTGGATGCCAATAACTACGAGCCCAATCTGGCGCCGGTATCGCTGGCCGGCCTGATCGAGACCTGCTGCCGCGACTGCCATAGCCTGGCCGCCAGCCGGCAGATCGCCATCGTCGCCGAGACCGCCGAGCATCTGCCCATCATCGAGCTCGACCATCATGCCTCACGCAAGGCGCTGGTGCATATTCTCGACAATGCCATCCGCTTCACGCCGGTCGGCGGCATTGTCCGCATCTATGTGACGCGGATCAAAAATCATGTCGCCATCACCGTGCAGGATGGCGGGCCCGGCATCACCCGCGAGGATCTGACGCTGGTGGTCAATCCGTTCTGGCAGGCGGAACCGATCCTGACCAAGCGCCATGGCGGCATCGGCCTCGGCCTGCCGCTCAGCCGGCGCCTGATCGAGATCCAGGGCGGGACGCTGGAGATCTCCAGCCATGTCGGCGCCGGCACCCGCGTCACCCTGCGCTTCCCCCTGCCGCAGCAGGAGGCCCAGGCCCTGCCAGCCAGCGCCTGAGTGCCATCAATGATGGATGAGCAGATTTAAGCCGGCATCTCGCCGCAGACCAGCAGCGCGCCGCCGTGATCCATCGCATCGAGGTAGGAATTGCGCAACGTCGCATCGCCATCCATCGGCGGCGGCAGCTCCGACAGCGTGAGTACCTGCGAGAAGACCGCCCGCAGCCAGCCAGCCCCCCGCAGCAGCTTCTCGAGCGCCACGAGATCGTCATCGATTCCCTCTTCCTGCCGCAGGAAGAGGATCAAATCGCGCCTTTCGCCGACGGAATAGCCCAAAGCATGTCCGGCATCGGCGACCGCCGACCCCTGAAATACCCGAACATGATAATTGGTCCCCGCAGCGGCCATGGCAGCAACTCTGACGTAGAGCTTTCGTCGTAACATTTCCGTCGCATAAATCCAAGGCAACGCCGTACAGCCAGTGTGGTTTTGCCTGCCGCTGCGCTCGTCACGCCACAGTCCAGGGCGAGGGATGCGCGAGATATGCCGCTGCCGGTGGAGGCGGTTGACAGGTAGCCATCCGCCGACGCGACACCGGATGCGACACCATGCCTATGCCGCCTTGAAGCCCGCACCGCATAACCTTCACACCCGTCATGGCAAGGCATCGCCGAGCGGTCTATGGTGACCCATCTATGGTGACCCTGCCCCGCATCATCGCAGGAGGGAAGCATGAAGAGATCCTATCCCGCCGCCACGATCGGTCTGTTGTTCGCGGCATTCTCCATCGCGATCCCGGCCCTGCTCTGGGCTGGCCCCGCCACCGCGCAGAATCCCGCGCCGGTGCGCCTCCGGGCCGTGATCGATAGCTTTGCCGATCAGACGCTGACGGTGACGACGCGCGACGGCAAGAAACTCACCCTCACGCTGACGGACCGCACCAAGATCGCCTCGGTCAGCAAGGCCGCCATCACCGATATCAAGCCCGGCACCTATATCGGCACCGCCGCGACCGCGCCGGCGGCGGCTGGCCAGGGTCAGAATGGCCAAAGTCAGAATGACCAAGGCCAGAGCAGCCAGCCTCTGCGGGCGCTGGAAGTGCATATCTTTCCCGAAAGCATGCGCGGTACCGGCGAAGGACATCGCCCCTGGGATAGCGGCGATGGTTCCAGCAGCGATGGTTCCGGCAAAGCGGCCTCCAACAGCATGACGAACGGCACGGTCGGCCAGATCGCCGGCGATGTCGTCGCCAATGGCGGGCGCCACATCACCGTCACCTATCACGGCGGCGAACAACAGGTCGAGATCCCCGCCGACACACCCATCGTCGCCATCGGCCGCGGCGACCGCAGCCTGCTGCAACCCGGCGCGCATCTCATCGCCTTCGCCAGCAAATACAGCGACGGCAGCCTGCTCGCCGATCATCTCCTGATCGGCAAGGACGGCCTGACACCACCGATGTGACGGTGCGTCGTCATCCTGCGAGACACGCATATACCCGGCGTGTCGCCCCCTTCACCCCAACCCTCTCCCCGCCCGTCGGCGTAGGCCGACATTCGTCGGCTGGCGGGGCGAGGGAGTTTTTTTGCCCCCGGTTTGGAGCTATCTGTCAGAATGAAGGCCAGAGCTCCCTCGCCCCGTGCAACGGGGAGAGGGGCGGGGTGAGGGGCGGTTACACCTGATAAGTATCAGAAGCCTAAGTCTCTCCCCCCACCCTCACCCGAGCTTCAGCTGATTGTGCAGCTCCTCGCCCTTCATCCAGCGATCGAGATTGTCGGCGAAGAAATCGGCGAACAGAGCCTGCCAGTTGGCGACGGAATCCGAGACATGGGGGGTGATGAGGACATTCGGGAGGTCCCAGAGGGGGCTCGCTTCTGGTAGCGGCTCGGTCTCGAAGACATCGAGATAGGCACCGCCCAGCCGGCCGCTGCGCAGGGCCTCGACCAGAGCGGGCTCGTCGATCACACCGCCGCGCGAGGTATTGACCAGCAAGGCCCCTGGCTTGAAACGCGCCAGGGTCTCGCGGTTGATCAGGTGCCGCGTCTCGTCTGAAAGACGCACATGCAGCGACACCACATCCGCCTCGCCCAACAGGTCCGGCAGCTTTTCCGGCGGATAGAGGCGATCGACCGCCGGATGCGGCGTGTCCTGGCGCCGGACCGCGAGGACGCGCATGCCAAGGCCCTTGGCGAAGGTCGCGAGATGGCCGCCGATCGCGCCCAGCCCGACGATCAGCAGGGTCTGTTCCGAGAGCGAGCGGAAGCCATGCTGCCGCCAGAGATGCCGACGCTGCTGATCGAGATAGGTCAGGAAGCCGCCATTGAGCGCCAGGATGCCGCCCAGCACGGTTTCGGCGAGATAGCGGGCGAGCACGCCGGCACTGTTGCTGACCTGCAGGTCGTGCCGGGACCAAGGCAGGAACTGTTCATAGCCCGAGCCGCCGATATGCAGCCATTGCAGGCCGGGATGGGCGGCGGCGATGCGCTGCCGGCCGCCGACGAAATGCGGCTGGGCGATGCTGAAGACGACATCGGGATCGACCTCGGCGAGGCGCGCCGGCAGATTGTCCAGATCGGTCGCATAGGCGATATCGAGGGCCGGGAAACGGGCGGCCAGCTTGTCGCTGAAATCCGCCGGCCGGTCGTGAATGACCAGAACCGATTTGACCGCGCGACCCTGTGCTTTTCCTGCTGGCATCTCCCCTCCTCCTGGCATGTTCGCCGCAACTTGCCAGAAACCATCCGGATGCGCGATGCTTTTAACTCGTCGCAAGTGACGCCAAGCTGAAGATATCGCCCGTCAAGGAGCCAGCGCATGATACGCCGTACCATCTTCCTGCCCCTCATCCTCGCCTTACTCGCCGTCGGCCAGCCGCTGCAGGCGGCCGGCGAGAGCGCGAAGGCATTCCTGGATGCGATCTATGCGCATTATCAAGGCGTGGATCCCGAGGGGCTGGCCCTCAGTACCGATCAGGAACTGCAGCACTACTTCACGCCGAGCCTGGCGCAGCTCATGATCGCGGACAACAAGAAGGCCCAGGCCAAGGGCGATGTGCCGTCGCTGGATGCCGATCCCTTCGTCGATGCCCAGGACTGGGAGATCACCGATCTCGCCATCGCGGTCGAGGACGCACCGAAGACCACGGCCAAGGTCAGCTTCAAGAATACCGGCAAGCCGGTGACCGTGACGCTCGATCTGGTGAAGGCGGGCAATAGCTGGCAGATCAACGACATCCACTGGCCCGATGGCAGCCTGCGCCGCCTCTACGGGCAATGAGCGACGAGCTTCTTCGTCACTCGTCACTGCGGCGTCATTACCAGTGCCGCAATCGCCTCATTTTCAGCCGCCGCCCCCCTCACCCCGACCCTCTCCCGCGAGGGGAGAGGGGGCAGACGCGCTTGATGTAATCAATCAATCGCAACGCATCTTAACCGGACAGCCGCGCCCCATCACAGCGCATCGAATATCTGCCGGAGATCCGGCGCGACACCGGGACCGACCTTGCGCGCCGCGCGCTTCGCCGCCTGGGACAGGATACCGTCGGTGATTTCGAAGCCGAGCTTGCGATAGCTCTCGAACTGGGATTCGCCGAACCACTGGTCGCTGGTCGGCTCATGGGGATAGGCGGGATGCGCCAGGGCATAGGCGCGGATGCCGGCGCTTTCGGTGCCGTGATAGCCGGGCTTGATATAGAGGATGCGCCCGTCCGAACCGCCGCCATCGGCCGCCGCGTAATGGACGGTGCCGATGCAGTGATAGGGTGCCTGCGGCATCGCTGCGCCATCGGCGCTGCGCGGCTTCAGGGTCTCCAGATTGTCGAGCGTGATCCGCACCCCGAGATCGATTTCGATCTTGCGCACGGCATTGCCGAGATCCTCGAATTCGAAATCCGGATCGCAGCCGGCATCACTGATGATGATGTGACGACAGCGCCGCCGCACCATCTCATAGAGGCCGAGATTCTCGAAATGCCCGCCGTCGGAGAGATAGACGAAGGAGCGTTCGTCGGTGGTCAGACCGAAGGCCTCCAGGAAGAACCATTTCAGCGCGAAACCCGGCCCTTCCATCTGGAAGCTTCTCTCCCCCTCCCCGCCGGTATTGCCGAGCCACCAGCCGAGCCGCACATTGAGCAGCGCCATGGTCAGGGTGATGGTCGGCGAGGAGTGATAGCCCATATTGGGGCTGGCGGCGGCGCCGGAAATCGCCATCGCCGTGCCGAGCGTGATGCCCGGCGCACCGGCATAGAGCGCGCTGTCACGATAGCCGTTGCGCACCGTCCCCGCATGCAGCGGGCTGACCGTGAAGGAGGTCGCCTTGCGTTCCTGCCAGGCGAGATTCTTGGTCGAGACGATATTGAGCGCGAGATTGAGGACATGGAACGGGCGCCCGTCCCGCTTGACGGCATCCGACCGATCGGCCCGCAGCTCCTGCATCGGCAGGTTGTCGCCATTGTCGAAATTGGTGAAGGGATCGCCATGCCGATCCTGATTGGTGGCGCCGAGGAATTCACGGATCAGGCGGTTGCGGTAGAGCGAATGCAGGGAGAAGCGGTTGATGTTGATCTGCCAGGAGGCGATGCCGGCGACCGCCGTCATGATGACGGTGGCGATGATGAGCCAGATGAGATCGCTGCGCGAGGCGGCGCTGAAGCCGCCCGGATTGGTCAGGAGCTTGCTGCCAAAAAAGGATTTGCCGAGGAAGGCAAGATCCAGCGTGTAGGACAGGCCGATGATCAGCATGGCGCCGAAGATCGGCGCGGCGATCGCCAGGATAGCATCGGAGATGATCTGCCCCCAGGTTCGGACCTCGCCATTGCCGCCCTTGCGCGAGGTGATCGAGCTGCGGCCGAGCAGACCGGTGACGATGCCGGAAATGCCGCCGACCGGGGCCAGCCAGGTTTGCACCCGCTGCATCCAGGGGTGATCGGCCTCGGACATCTGCGATGCGAGGACGGCCGAGCCGAAATAAGCCAGCACCACGACGGCGAGCCAGATCAGCGCCGTGCTGGTATACCAGCCTGCCGCCCGCCCCAACCATTCCCGGTCGCTGTCGGAATTGCGCTGGTAATGGGTGATGCCGACGAAGATCGCCTCCGCCGTCAGTTGTGCCATCAGCAGCCAGGGCAGGCATAGCCCCAGGACCGCGTAAAGCCGGTATGGTCCCGTGGCATAGCTCTGCAGCAGCCAGAGGCCGAGCCCCGCCAATGCGCCATAGACCGCGCCGGCCAGCATGAAGCTGATCCCGTCGCGGACGGACCGGCGCTCCATGCCGCGCCTGAACCATCCGGCGACGATCCAGCCGAGGCCATAGATGATCATGCCCGAAACGGTGGCCGCCAGGAGGACCTTGAGCTTGATCGTTGTCGCGAGCTCGGCGAGGCGGTCGGCCGTACAGGCGCCGCAATGGGAGGTGGCGGTCAGCAGAAGCTGGCAGGCGGGCGAGAGAAAGAGCGCGCTGAACAGCACCGCCGAAAGGACGATCGGCAGCATGACGCGATAGAGAAAGGGAATCTGCCCGGTCTCGATCGCACCGTAAGTCGGCCGGCTGGCATTGACGAAACCAAGGGCGACGATCATGCAGGCCGCACCCAGCGGCCAGGCAAGGACAATCCAGTTCCCCAGACCGAGATCGTCGCGCCAGAACGAGGCGGCGAGCACCGCGAACCATTTCAGCGCAAGGAGGACGCCGCAGAAGGCCGGCAGGATGATCAACCAGTTGAGCAACAGGTTGCGCAGATAAAGCGCCACCGCCGTCCAGCTATCGGCGGAGAGGACGCCGAGCTTCAGCGTGAGGTAATTGCTGTTGTGGCGGAGCCTGCCGATCGAGGCCGGTTCGCTGTCGGCGCCGTCGGGCCGGCCGGTCAGATCCGACCAGGCCTTGTCGAAGCCGGCCCGCCGGATCCAGGCGGAGAGCCAACTGCCGATATAGCCGCCGCCGCTCACCGTCGAGAGATAGTCGATCCGCCGCAGGAGCGATTCCTCGGCTTTTGCCACCGAGGGCGGATCGCTCCTGTCCTCGACCGGCGGGCGCGGATGATGGGCCAGCGCCTGCAGGACACCGAGACCGAAAGCTGCGCTGCGGATGCCGCCGCCGGAGAGGCAGAGCGCCGCGCGGTCCTTGCCGTTGAGCCAGACATAAGGCGGCGCGTCGCTCGGCTTCGTCGGATCCTCCGGCGGATCCGACTGATCCGCGCCGATCTCCTTCGCCTCCGCGATCAAGGCGTCGCGCATGCTGATGCTCGGCATCGATGCCCCCCGTGGTTGTGCATATGGTTGTGCCCATGGTTGTGTCCGTGGACGGTTCATCCCGTGGCAAGCCAATCGTGATCAGCTATCGGGCCGGCACCGGCCGACCCGTTCTCGCACGCGTTGTTCCCCCAAGACGGCATCAGCACTGCGGCACAGGCTGCCCGGCTCGACTCAGTCTGGTTCGCCCCGGCCGGCCCCGTTTCCCTCACCTGTACCCGCAAGAGCAGGATAGGGCCGGATCGGCCGGTGATTCAATTATCTGCTGTATGCCGCCCCCCGCTTTATCGACAGCACCGCCGGCGCGTGCATACGATCATTGACATAAATTCAACGAATAAATTATAATTGATAAAATACCAACGTTCAGTCAACCCGATCCGGTGAGTCCATGGCCCATATCACGGTCATCCTGCACGGCATCCGCATCCATGTCGGCTTCTACCGCGACGGCGGCGCCTGGCGGATCGACGACGGCGATGTCTATGTCGCCGATGACCGCGACGATCCGGTCTGCATCGTCGAGGATCTCGACCGGCTGGGCGGCATCGGCGGCACCGGCGATTTCCAGTCGCTGCGCTGTCTCGCCGAACGGGCCGTCAATGACGACGCGGTTGCCGACTGGAACCGCGACCAGCGGATCTATGAGCGGGAATTGCAGCGCGGCGATTAGCAGTGCTGCCGCCATCGTGACTTCCCTTCCCGCTTCCCTTTCTGACTTCCCTATCTCTGGCGACGAGGACAGGCATGCCGCAGCGACCCGGTGATCTCGGCCCGAAACAGAAAGCCTGGTGCGACCGTCACCTGCCCATCTTCCGGAACACCGCCTATCCATCGGCGATGAACCCGACAAGCGACATGGCGACCGATCAGACCGGCACGAGCCAGCACACGGCCAAGCGCGATCACACCACCGACCTGCACATGTCGAGCTGGCTCTGATGCTGCCCTTCCTGCAAAGCCTCGCCGCCCTGCTGGATGACAAGCCGGCCGCCGCACTGCTTCGGGAGCCTCTCACCCATGTACTGGCCGGCCATCAGGAAGGAAGGCAAGAATTTCACCAGAGCCGCTTCACCAACGATCCTACAGAGAGCCAGGCACTCGACATCCGGCAGCATCTGGTCGATGGCCAGCAAAGTTCCGATGAAGACGCCTCGCCATGTTGATTGCCTGACTATAGAATTTTACTCGTATTTTAATTGTAATTCACATAAACTGGTTTCGTATAAATTTGATAACCCATGCAAAATAGTGGTACTTCTACTGGGCATTTAGTGGGGACTCTGCTGAATAGCTCGGGAGACACCTATGCTACGTCAGGCCAAGCCCTCGAGAGAAGGGCAGCCCTGGTATAAGCGGTATCGAGGGGAACTTGGCGTCCTGATCGTCATGGCGCTGATCGGTCTTGGCGTCTGGTGGTCGACGCGATCGGTCCCGCCGGAGGCTGACAATGTGTTATCAGCCTTGCGCGAATACGCCGCCTTTTCGACGCAGGACGGAACCGGCGCACCACCCGCCGTGCCGGCCGATATGACCCTGGGGGAACTCGCCGCCCGCACCCAGCATGTGCGGATCCTCGAGACGAAACCGGAAGGCAGTTACCGCTGGCTGGTCGATGCCGTGGTTCTCGCCACCTGGTCGGAAAACGAGATGGTGAACTTCAAGCTGCAATTCCGCATGCGTCAGAAGGGCACCGCCTGGATCATCACCGACGCCCGAAAGTTATAGCGCGGCGCGATTGCATCGCGGTTGGATCGGATCGATCGTTGTTACGCAGTCCTGTTTGCGGAAACGCTTGATACGCTGCCTGTCAGAGGCATCTTTGATGCGGGCGACGCTTCAACTAAAATCACTTCATTCATAGCTGCCACCCCTCACCCCAACCCTCTCCCCACTCACGTGGGGCGAGGGAGCTTAAGCC
>CAYOQR010000100.1:0-13315 GCA_964406155.1 uncultured Rhodospirillaceae bacterium
TCGTGGCCGAACAGCTCGCTCTCGATCAGCTCGCGCGGGATCGCCGCCATGTTGATGGCGATGAAGGGCATCGCCTTGCGCCGGCCGAAATCATGCAGCACCCGCGCCACCAGCTCCTTGCCGGTCCCGGATTCGCCATGGATCAGCGTCGTCATATCGGTATTCACCAGCCGCGCCAGAACCCGGTAGATCTCCTGCATGGCAGGCGAGCGGCCGATCAGCGGCAGGTTCTCGCCGTCTCGCTGGATGGCCTCGGGTTCCGGCTGTCCCGCCTGGGTCAGCGCCCGTTCGACGGCGGCGATCAGCGCCCGCAGGTCGAAGGGTTTCGGCAGATATTCGAAGGCACCCCGCTCAGTCGCCCGGATCGCCGTCAGCAGGGTGTTCTGCGCGCTCATGACGATGATCGGCAGATCGGGCCGGCGGCTCTTGATACGCGGGATGAGGTCGAGGCCGTTCTCGTCCGGCATCATCACATCGGTGATGATGACATCGCCCTCCCCACGATCGATCCAGTCCCACAAGGTGGCGGCATCGCCGGCGGCGCGGACGCTATGACCCATCTGTCCCAGGGCCTGGCTGAGCACCAGACGGATGGCGCGATCGTCATCGGCGACCAGGATCGTCGAGCTCATGATCCGGCTCCCTGCCCAGGCATCCCGTCAGCCGCATTGTGGTTTTCGCGCCCAGCATTGCTGTCGCGCCCAGCATTGCTTTCACGGAGCGGCAGCATCACGGAAAACTGCGTCCGGCCGGGGTCGCTCGTGAATTCGATCATGCCGGCATGGTCCTGCACGATCTTCGCGACCAGCGCGAGGCCGAGGCCCTTGCCGCCGGGTTTCTCGCTGACGAAGGGATCGAACAGACTGGCCTGCAAGTGGGCGGGAATGCCGATGCCATTATCCTCGACGGTCACGGTCACGCAGCGCTGATGCCGCCAGGTGGCGGCGCTGCCACCGAGACGCAAGCCGGTCTGATAGCTGGTGCTGAGCTTGATCACGCCACCCGTCTCGGGGCAGGCCTCCGCCGCGTTGCGCACCAGATTGAAGAAAGCCTGGATCAGCATGTCGCGATTGCCGTTGACCGGCGGCAGCGAGGGATCGAAGCGCACCTGGAAATCCACCTTGGCCGCGACGCCGTGCTGTGCCAGCAGCCGGACCCGGTCGAGAACCTCGTGAATGTTCACCGCTTCCAGGCGTGGCGGCCGGTCGTCGGTGAACATCTCCATGCGGTTGATCAAGGCGACGATACGGTCCGTCTCTTCCCGGATCAGCTCCGCCAGTTGCAGATCCGGCCCGGTCAATTTGGCTTCCAGCAATTGCGCGGCGCCGCGAATGCCGGAGAGTGGATTCTTGACCTCATGGGCCAGCATGCCCGCCATCGCCCGGACCGAACGTGTGGCGTCGCGCCCCATCTGCTGCTGCGAGATGCGGCGCTCGATGCCGCGATTGATCAGCGCCACCACGACATGGTCGGGATGCTCCGCCATCGGCGCGATCTCCACCGCCATATGGGCGATGTCGAGGCGCGGACCTTCGAGGGCGAGATCGTATTCGACCACGGAAATCTGTTGCTGCCGCGCGGCGGCGATCAGCGCAAAGAGCGGATTGTCGCCGGCGACGAGATCCGTCAGCGGCGTCATCCGCAGCAACGCACGGCTCTGCCCCAGCAGGGTCTCGGCCGCGGCATTGGCATCCACCACCCGGTCGGCGCCGTCCAGGGTAACGACGGCGATGGACAGGGTTTCCAGGATCGAACTGCGATCAGCCAGCGTTTCGGGCTCCTGTATGGCGGCGGCACGCGCGACACCGGCCGGTTCCGCCAGAGGAGTAACGCGCATGCTCTGGCTGCGCGGCATCATGCTCAGGCGGCCAGACGATCGATCTGCGGCAGGTAGAAATCGCGAATGGCGGCCGTGACCTGCTGCGGCTCATCGATCTGGTTGATGCGGGTGCGGAACTCCGCAGAACCGAACAGCCCCTTGGAATACCAGGCGACATGCTTGCGGGCGATCTTCAGGCCACCGCTGGTGCCGTAATGTTCCAGCATCGTCTCGTAATGCTCGATCAGCATATCGAGCTGCTGCTGCAGCGGCGGATCGGGCAGATGCTCGCCGGTCTTCAGATAGGCGATGACCTGGGACAGGAACCAGGGCTTGCCATAGGCGCCCCGCCCCACCATGACGCCATCGGCGCCGGACTGCTCCAGAGCGGTCTTCGCATCCTCCAGGGTCACGATATCGCCGTTGACGATGACGGGGATCGAGACCGCTTCCTTCACCTTGCGCACGAAGGCCCAGTCGGCGGTGCCGTTATAAAGCTGGCAGCGGGTGCGGCCATGGATGGTGATCATCTTGATGCCGACGGATTCGGCGATCCGCGCCAGGGTCGGCGCGTTGAGGCTGCTGTGATCCCAGCCCATGCGCATCTTCAGCGTCACCGGTAGGTCGACCGCCTTCACCGTCGCTTCCAGGATCTTGGCGGCGGTCGGCTCGTCGCGCATCAGGGCCGAACCGGCATGGCCGTTGACCACCTTCTTCACCGGGCAGCCGAAATTGATATCGATGATGGCGGCGCCGCGATCCTGGTTGAGCTTCGCTGCTTCGGCCATGACGCCCGGCTCGCAGCCGGCAAGCTGCACCGACATCGGGAACTCCTCGGCGCAATTGGTCGACATCTTCATCGATTGCCGGGTATGGCGGATCATCGCCTCGCTGGCGATCATCTCGGAGACGACCAGACCGGCGCCGCAGCGCTTGACCAAGCGGCGGAACGGCATATCCGTGACGCCGGACATCGGCGCCAGGATGACAGGATCGTCGATGGTCACCGGACCAATCTGGATGCTCATTTTTTCAGCACCAATCTGAACTGCCTAATTTCTAGGCGACTTCTACGCTGCCCAGGCAAAAAAGCAACTGTTTTTCAGGGATATGAGACCTGCAAAACACGCTTTTAATCCCCGATCTCGCTGGCTTTCTCAACCCAGCAGGACGTCGCGGACGAACTTCACGCCGGGATAGGCCAGTGTCAGCAGCAGATAGCCGGCCATCAGCCAGCGTGCCGCCAGCCGTCCCCGCAACCCCGTCGCCTGATGCAGGATCAGGAAGACGACGATCACCAGGAAAGCCAGGCAGGAGAGCAGAATCTTGTGGGTCAGCAGCAGGAACCGGCCGGTCTCCAGGAACTCGTTGGCGGCGCCGGTTGCCAGGGCCGCCCCCATGGCGATGGCCGCCACCCAGAGGAGATGCTGCTGCAGGCGTTCGGTGGCGGCGACCGGCGGCAGGGTATCCGAAACCCAGCCGCGATGCCGGCGCTTCATCGCCCGCTCCTGCAGAACGATGGCCAAAGCGGCAATGGCGGTGATCGTCAGCAGGGCATAGCTGCCGACCGCCAGCAGGATATGCACCGCGAACCAGGGCACCGAGGCCAAGTTGACCGCCTCGGTATGGGCGAACCAGTCGGCCAGGGTGGCGAAGACGGCCATCACCAGCAGATACGGCGCCAGCAGGGCGCAAAGGCCGATTGCCAGCCGGTTGACGGCGACAATGGCGGCATAGAGCACCAGGGTCGCGGCGATGCTGACCCAGAGGCTGGCGGCCAGCCCCGCCTGCCAGCCGTGATCCATGGTCTGCCAGACCAGATTTACCGGGCCGACGGTCGCGACCGCCAGCAGCAGCCAGAACAGGAGCGACCGCCCGATCAGCCCGCGCAGGCCCGCGAACGTCAGGGGGATGAGGCCGATAACGGCAGCGATTTCAGGAAGTTCGATGGTCGACATGGCGCGCATTATGTTTAAACTGCGCCGCCTTGGCAAACGGCCTCCTTGCCCCTCTTTATTCCGGGACAACAGCCGCCGGGAAGGCCGTGCCCCCCAGGTTTTGGCGGGCGAGTTTGGTTGGCGAGTTTGGAAAGAATGACAAAAGCGATTGCCCTTGTGGTGGCGGCCGGCAGCGGCCTGCGGGTTGGCGGTGAGATTCCCAAGCAGTTCCTGACCCTGGGCGGTCAGCCCTTGCTGCGCTATTGCCTGGAAACCCTGCTGGCTCATCCCCGCATCGCCGATGTCCGGGTGGTGATCAACCCGACCTATCACGCGCTTTATGCGGCGGCGACCGAAGGACTGAACCTGCTGCCGCCGGTTCATGGCGGCAAGACGCGGCAGGAATCCGTGCGCCGCGGCCTGGAAAGCCTCGCCGGCCTGGCGCCGGATCTGGTGTTGATCCACGACGCCGCCCGCCCCTTCCTGGATGCGGCGACGATCGACCGGACTCTGGAAACCCTGGGCGGCCATGCCGCCGCGCTGGTGGCGGTGCCGGTCGTCGATACGCTGAAGCGGGCGGAAGACAATTTCAGCGGCCTGACCGTCGACCGCAACGGCCTGTGGCGGGCCCAGACGCCGCAGGGTTTCCATTACCCGGCCATCCTCACGGCGCATCGCGCGGCAATGAGCCGTGATACGGAAATGACGGATGACGCGGCGGTGGCGGAAGCCGCCGGCATCAAGGTTGCCCTAGTGCAGGGCCATGAGGACAATTTCAAAGTGACGACGCCGGCCGATCTGGCCCGCGCGGAAAGGATGCTGAATCCCAAAATGAGCCAGGCTTTCGAATATCGCACCGGTAACGGTTTCGACGTGCATCGGCTGATCGCCGGCGACGGCGTGCATATGTGCGGCATCAAGATCCCCTGCGAGTGGCGGCTGGAAGGCCATTCTGATGCCGATGTCGCCCTGCATGCCTTGACCGACGCCGTCCTCGGCGCCATCGCCGCCAAGGATATCGGCGCGCATTTCCCGCCGAGCGATCCGCAATGGAAGGGTGCCGCCTCCTGGAAGTTCCTGGACCATGCCAACAAGCTGGTGCAGCAGCGCGGCGGACGGATCACCCATTGCGACATCACCATCATCTGCGAGAAGCCACGCGTCGGCCCGCATCACGACGCCATGGTGGCACGCGTGGCGGAGATCCTCGGCATCGAGCAGGACCGTGTGAGTGTGAAAGCGACCACCACCGAGAAGCTCGGCTTCACCGGCCGTGGCGAAGGCATCGCCGCCCAGGCAACGGCCACGGTCGCTCTGCCCGTCGCCTGAACCATCGCATAGCCGGCGCAACGATCGGACGAAGGAGCACGCCATGGATATTCCAGCTTTGCTCGATCTCTATCGCCGTCGCGGCTGGATGATCGCCACGGCGGAATCCTGTACCGGCGGTTTGATCGCCGCGACGCTGACGGAGATCGCCGGATCATCCGATGTGGTGGATCGCGGCTTCGTCACCTATTCCAATGAAGCGAAGACCGATCTCCTCGGCGTGCCGGCGACACTGATCGCACAGCATGGCGCGGTCAGCGATCCGGTCGCCGCCGCCATGGCGCTGGGCGCCGTTTCCCGGTCGCGGGCCCATGTCGCCGTTGCTGTCACCGGCATCGCCGGGCCCGGCGGCGGATCGGCGGAAAAACCGGTGGGCCTCGTCTATATCGGCATCGCCCGGCAGGGTAATCCGCTGGCCACGGTGGAGCGCCATGTCTTCGATGGCCGCCGCCATGAGGTCAGGCTGCAGACCGTGGTGCGCGCCATCGACCTGCTGATCGACGCCGCCAAATAAGGCGCCGCCGCAGATGACGATGCGGCGGATCCTGGGAATCGATTTCAGCGGCGCGGCCGATGCCGGCCGCAAGATCTGGATCGCCGAAGCGCAACACGGTCCCGCAGCGGCGGACACGCCCCTGACCATCGACAGATGCTTCGCGGCGATCGACCTGCCGCAATCCGGTGCGGCACCGCATCTGGCCTTGCCGGCTTTGGCCAATCATGTCGCCGCCGTACCGCAGACCCTGGCCGGCTGCGATTTCCCCTTCAGCCTGCCGCTGGACCTGATGGACGCGCGGCGCTGGACCGATTTCATCGCCGCCTTTCCGTCGCGGTTTCCCGATCACGAAACCTATCGTCAGCACAACCGCGCCCGTACCCATCAGGTAGAGATCAAGCGCCGGACCGACCGCCTCGCGGCAACCCCGTTCAGCTCCTACAATCTGCGCCTCTATCGCCAAGCCTGGTGGGGTATGGCGCATCTGCTGCACCCGCTGGTCACGGCGGGCCGAGCGACCGTCGCGCCGCAAATGCCACTGCATCCGCAGAAGCCCGCCCTCCTGGAGATCTGCCCCGCCTGCAGTCTGAAACATCTCGATTGCTACCCGTCCTATAAGGGACGGCTGCCGACACATCGCCGCGCCCGCCGGCTGATCCTCGACTGCCTGATCGACCGCCGCCTGCTGGCCGCCCCCAAGCCCGCCCTACGGCGCCTGCTGCTCGACAATGAAGGGGGCGATGCGCTGGATGCGGTGATCGGGGCAATTGCCACGGCGCGGGCGGATCATCGGCAAAAACCCGATCGCATCGAGCGGCTGGAGGGTCGGGTCTTCTTCGAAATGGCCAGATAGGGGAATGCATTTCCACAAAACGGGGCGGAGTACCACAACATATCCAATTTTGCGAAAATATAGGAATTTAGATTTTAACGTTAGGTATGACAAAACCTTTGCCTTGCTTGGTCGCGCGCATTGATGCACATTAGTGAGGCCGGCGGCTGCGCGTCTCCCTTCCCCCAAAGCGATGACAGCGCGATACCCCCCAAAAGGCCGCCGGCGCCCTCCTCCTTCAATCTCGTCGAAATAGGCTGAGCGCTCTCAGCTATAGAGTTCCTTAGCGCGCATTTCGAAAGCCGAGACCATGCGGCGGACGGCTTCGTGGAACAGCACGCCGATCAGCTTTTGCAGCACCGCCGAGCGGAATTCGAATTCCAGATGGAAATCAATTCGGCAATGACCGTTGCCGATATCGACAAAGGTCCAATGGTTCTTCAGGAAGTGGAAGGGACCATCGATATATTCGACATCGATCCGCAAATTCGACCGATCGAGATGGACACGGCTGGTGAAACGCTCGCGCACCATTTTGAAGCCGATCATGAGATCGGCGAGTATCAACGTCTCACGCTTCTCGCGGATACGCGCGCCGACACACCAGGGCAGGAATTCGGGATAGCGGGCCACATCGGCGACGAGATCGAACATCTGGTCGGCACGATATGGCAGGTTCCGCTGTTCGGTATGAATCTTCATCACGCAGTCGGCGCGGTCTTCTGCTGCTGTGCCAGGTGCTGCTGGGCTTGGCGCGCCGCCTGCAGGCGCTTGAAATCCTCGCCGGCATGATGAGACGAACGCGTCAGCGGCGACGCGGCGACCAGCAGGAAGCCCCTGCCCTGGCCCTGACGCTTCAACTGATCGAATTCGTCGGGCGGCACGAAACGGTCGACTGGATGGTGCTTGCGGGTCGGCTGCAGATACTGGCCGATGGTGAGGAAATCGACATCGGCGGCGCGCAGATCGTCCATCACCTGGCAGACCTCGTCCAGGCTCTCGCCCAGCCCGACCATCATGCCGGATTTCGTGAACATGTTCGGGTCGATTTCCTTGGCCATCTGCAGCAGGCGCAAGGAAGCGAAATAGCGCGCGCCGGGCCGCACATTGCGATAGAGCCGCGGCACGGTTTCCAGATTGTGGTTGAAGACGTCGGGCCGCGCCGCGATCACCGTCTCGAGGGCACCGGGCTTCTTCTGGAAATCCGGCGTCAGCACTTCGATCGTGGTTTCCGGCGAGGCGTCCCGGATGCGGGTGATGGTCTCGGCGAAATGCGCCGCGCCGCCATCATCGAGATCGTCGCGGTCGACGGAGGTGATGACGATGTGGTTGAGGCCCAACTGCCCCACCGCCTCGGCGACATGAGCCGGCTCATGCGGATCGAGCAGATCCGGCCGGCCGGTCGACACATTGCAGAAGGCGCAGGCGCGGGTGCAGACCGAGCCCAGGATCATCACCGTCGCATGCTTCTGCTTCCAGCATTCGCCGATATTGGGACAGGCCGCTTCCTCGCAGACGGTGTTCAGGTTCAGCCGCCGCATCAGCGCCTTGGTCTCGGCATATTCGATGCTGACCGGCGCCTTCACCCGGATCCAATCCGGCTTGCGTTGAATTGGCGAATCCGGACGATGGGCCTTTTCCGGGTGGCGCAGGGCTGCCTTCTCGCTCATGCCGCGATGGTCCTCACTCTGTCTTCAATAACGGGCCTCAATAATGGATAGCCCGGCCATAGGCCGCGAGCACCGCTTCATGCATCATTTCCGAGAGGGTCGGATGCGGGAAGACGGTATGCATCAATTCGGCCTCAGTGGTCTCCAAGGTCTTGGCGATTGTATAGCCCTGGATCAGTTCCGTCACCTCGGCGCCGATCATATGAGCCCCCAGCAATTCGCCGGTCTTGGCATCGAACACGGTTTTGACCAGACCCTCCGGCTCGCCCAGGGCGATCGCCTTGCCATTGCCGATGAAGGGGAAGCGGCCGACCTTGACCTCATAGCCCTTGTCCTTGGCAGCCTGCTCGGTCAGGCCGACGCTGGCGACCTGGGGCGTGCAATAGGTACAACCTGGAATGTTCCTGACATCGAGCGGATGAACGCCCTTCACCCCGGCGATCTTCTCGACGCAGATGACGCCTTCATGGCTCGCTTTATGCGCCAGCCAGGGCGGGCCGACCAGATCGCCGATGGCATAGACCCCCGGCTCGCCGGTCCGGCAGTATTCGTCGATGACGATATGAGTCTTCTCGACCTTCACCTTGGTGCCTTCGAGGCCGAGATTCTCCACATTGCCGACGATGCCGACGGCCAGGATCACCCGGTCGACGGTGATGTCCTGGGCCTTGCCGCCGCTTTCCACCGTGGCGGTGACGCTGTTCTCGCCCTTCTTCAGGGCTTTGACCGTGGCACCCGTCAGGATTTTCATCCCTTGCTTCTCGAAGGACTTCCGCGCGAAGGCGGAAATCTCCGCATCCTCCACCGGCAGGACGCGATCCACCACCTCGACCACGGTCACCTCGGCGCCGAGGCCGTGATAGAAGCTCGCGAATTCGATGCCGATCGCGCCACTGCCAACGACGAGCAGGGATTTCGGCATGTCCTTCGGCACCATCGCTTCCTTATAGGTCCAGACCAGCTTGCCGTCCGGCTCCAATCCCGGCAAGGCCCGAGCCCTGGCGCCGGTCGCGAGGATGATGTTCTTCGAAACGAGATCGGCAACCTTCTGCCCATCCTTTTCGACCAGCAGCTTGCCGGCACCGTTCAGGCGTCCGTGCCCGTCGAAGACGGTGACCTTGTTCTTCTTCAGGAGATGCTTCACCCCGGCGGAGAGCTGCGCCGCGACCTTGCGCGACCGCTCGACGATCTTCGGCAGATCGACGGAGAAGCCGGTGACCGAGAAGCCGTAATCGCCGGCATGGCGGATGAGATGCGCGACCTCGGACGAGCGCAACAGCGCCTTGGTCGGGATGCAGCCCCAGTTCAGGCAGATGCCGCCCAGATGCTCGCGCTCGACCACGGCGGTCTTCAATCCGAGCTGAGCGGCCCGGATGGCCGCCACATAGCCGCCGGGGCCACCGCCGACGATGAACACATCAAACGAATTCTCGGACATATGGCGCTCCTACTTGATGAGATTCTCTTTGGCGCATTGATGGACGACCGGCCGGACTTTCTCGATGAGCGCCGGGTCCGGCTTCTTGCTCACCAGGTTGGCCATCTCTTCCGGCGACAATTGTTCGGCCAGACGTTGCGCCGAACAGGCACAAGCCGCATTCATCTTCTTCTGGGCATCCGCATCCGTCGGTCGCCCGTCGGCCTCAGCCTTGGAGAGGGCCTTGGCGACGCAAGCATGCTGGAACCCGGACTGGAACGTCTCGGTATCCGCGCGGGCCACGTTGCCGGCCACCGTCAAGGCGACCAGGCAGAGCGTTCCGCCAACAAGAGCAAGTGCGCTGGATAGATCGAGCTTTCGCATCTTCAGTCTCCCTGCCTCAGTTGCGTCATGGTTCGGATGGCGTCGTTTGGCAACTATCGAGGACGCGCTGTATTTTCGCGTCGATCCCCTCGACCACCAGCAACCGGATCAGGCCGGTCAGGCCGGAAGCCGCAATATCGTCACGCATCTGGTCGGCACCGCAATTGCAGATCGCCGTGAGATCGGCCTGCTCGGTGGTCGTCAGCGCCCCGCCCGATGGCTGCTCCCCGGATGACTGCCCGTCAGAGGACTGCCCGCCAGACGATTGCCCATTGGGCGCTTGATTAGCGGCGGCCACACATTCGACCGCAAAGCGGTCCTTGAAGGCAAGGCTCGCCGTGCTCGCAGGATCCGCGAACTGCCGCACGGTCCAGGCCGCAGCGGCCACGGCCAAGGCGAGAAGCAGGACGATCAGGATGACGAGACCTAGGATGAACTTGCGCATGGGCGGCAATCCGTCTCGTCTCGCATAGCGTTACAACCGCTCCGCAACATTGCAGCGCCCCGCTTCATTGCGAAGCACCCCTTCATTGCGAAGCACCCCCTCATTGCGAAGCACCGGGCAGCCGCGCCGCACGCGCGCAATCTTCCAGCATCGGCTTGGCGCGCTCCAACATGACCGGATCGCTGGGATTGTCCATGAACGTCTTCACCTCATCGGGGGTGAAGGAAGCCGCTGTGCGATCGGCGCCGCAGGAACAGACCTGCTGCAGCATCTGTTTCTGTTCCTCGTTATAGGGCTTGCCCTGTGCCTGCGCCGCGTCATTGGCCTGCTTCAGGCAGGTCTCGGCGAAGGTTTTCTTGAAGGCAGCCGGATCCGCTGTACCGCGCAGCGACAGCGCATAAATCGATACCAGCCCCAGGACGACCAGGATCACGATCAACAATGTCCAGTTACGCCGCGCCACGCACGCCCCCCTCCCCTTGGTCCTTCTTTGTCATTGCAGTCCCTGTTGGGCCCGGACTTCATCCTTACAGCGCAGGAAGTAGGGCCGTATCTTGCTGGCGCCGGGTTCATGGGTCGGATCGTTGGCGAAGGCCAGGATCTCCTCGGCACTCAACTGGTTCACCAAAGCCTGTGCCGTGCAGGCGCAATAGCTCTCGACGCCCTCCTTATAGCGTGTCGCCGCCGGGTCCTTGCCGCTTTGCCGGAGCTGATCCTGCATATCGGCGACGCAGCGGCCATTGAAGAAGTCGAAGAACTGCTTCTCCAATGGCACCCGCGTATCAGCCGTCGCCAGTTGCGGCGGCAACATCATCGCAGCCAGGATCGAAACGGCCAGGATTGAAGCCCCCGGGCTCAGCCGCATCTTTGCTCAGACCAGCATGCCAAGCGGCTTTTCGATCAGGCGTTTCAGGGCCGCCATGTATTCGGCGCCGATCGCCCCATCGACCACACGATGGTCGACGGAGAGCGTGCCGCTCATGATGGTGGCAACGGCCACTTGGCCGTTACGCACCACGGCCTGTTGCTCGCCGGCACCCACGGCCAGGATGCAGGCTTGGGGCGGGTTGATGATGGCACTGAAATTCTTGATGCCGAACATGCCGAGATTGGAAAGCGAGAAGCTGCCCCCGGTATAGTCTTCCGGTTTCAGCTTGCCTTCCTTGGCCCGCTTGGCGAGCGCCTTCATCTCCGCCGAGATCTGCGTCAGGCTCTTGCTCTCGGCCGCGCGGATGATCGGCGTGACAAGGCCGCCCGGGATGGCGACAGCGACCGAGATATCCGCCGTCTTGTACATCTTGACGCCGTCATCGCTCCAGGAGGCATTGGCCGCCGGCACGAGCTTCAACGCCACGGCACAAGCCTTGATGATGAAGTCGTTGACCGAAAGCTTATAGGCCCCCTCGCCTTCCTTGGGTGCCGCCGCATTGATCTCCTCGCGCAGCGCCAGCAGACGGTCGATCTCGAAATCCACCGTCAGATAGAAGTGCGGCACGAACTGCTTCGATTCCTGCAGCCGCCGGGCGATGGTCTTACGCATATTGGTATGCGGCACGAGATCGAAGGCACCCTCGCCGAACCCTTGGGTTCCCGGGATGGCCGGCGCCTTCGCCGCTGCCGGCTGCGCGGCGGCAGCCGGTTTCGCCGATGTGACACCCTTGGCGATCGCCTCCTCCACGTCATGGCGGATGATGCGGCCATGGGGGCCGGAACCGGTCACCGCGGCAATGTCCAATCCCTTTTCGGCGGCGATGCGGCGGGCCAGCGGACTGGCGAAAATACGCGTGCCATTCGCGGTGCCCGCGGCCGACGCTGGTGCGGCGGCCTGCGGCGCAGGCGCTGCCAGCTTCGGCGGCTGCGCACCATCGGTCTTCGGCGCGGAGGCCGCAGGTGACGGTGCTGCGGGCGCTGGCGCAGCGGGTGCCGGGGCGGCAGGAGATGGCGCCGCCTTGGCGACGGCACTGGCATCCTCGCCTTCCTCCAGCAGAATGGCGATCACGTCATTGACCTTCACGCCCTCCGATCCGGCCGGCACCAGGATCTTGCCGATGCGGCCTTCATCCACCGCCTCGACTTCCATGGTCGCCTTGTCGGTTTCGATCTCGGCGATGATATCGCCGGCCTTGACCGCGTCCCCTTCCTTCTTCAGCCACTTCGCAAGATTGCCTTCCGTCATGGTCGGCGACAGGGCAGGCATCAGGATATTGATCGGCATCGTCTTGACCCCTTCCCGCCCGTTAGCGATAGCAGACGCGCTTGGCCGCCTCGACCACCGTTTCCGGCTGCGGCAGGGCCAATTTTTCCAGGTTATGAGCATAGGGCATCGGCACATCGATGCCGGCGACCCGGGCGACCGGCGCATCGAGCCAGTCGAAAGCATGCTCCATGATGACCGCCGACAATTCGGACCCGATGCCGGCGAAGGGCCAACCCTCCTCGACCGAGACCAGACGGTTGGTCTTCTGTACCGAGGCGACGATGGTTTCGACATCGAGCGGCCGGATGGTACGCAGATCGATGACCTCCGCCTCGATGCCCTGCTTCGCCAGTTCCTCGGCTGCAGTCAGGGCGACGCCGACCATGCGCGAGAAGGCGGTGATGGTGACATCCTTGCCGGCCCGCACGACCTTCGCCTTGCCGATCGGCACGATCCAATCGGGGTCGGACGGCACCTCGAAGCTCTGGCCGTACATGATCTCGTTTTCCAGGAAGATCACCGGATTGGGATCGCGGATCGCCGCCTTCAGGAGACCCTTCGCATCGGCGCCGGACCAGGGCGCCACGACCTTCAGGCCGGGGCAATGGGCATACCAGCTCGCATAGCACTGCGAATGCTGGGCGGCGACACGGGACGCGGCACCATTGGGACCACGGAACACGATCGGGCAGCCGAGCTGGCCGCCGGACATATACAGCGTCTTGGCCGCCGAATTGATGATCTGGTCGATCGCCTGCATGGCGAAGTTGAAGGTCATGAACTCGACGA
>CAYOQR010000101.1:0-13121 GCA_964406155.1 uncultured Rhodospirillaceae bacterium
GTCTCCCTCGCCTCAGCCCGCCTCTGGATGCGAATTTATGAGTCCACTACCTAGAGCCGGATGCCATCAGGTGGAATCGCAAGCGCGATTTCACCTGATGGCTGAATCCGCCTCTACTCAATAAATCGCCCCCCAGGGTCCATCGGATATCCCGTTCATCAGGTGAAGCGAGCGCGGACGCAAGCTATCGGAACCGATCAGCCCGCCGGCCGCGCCGCCTCGTAGATCTGCAGATGGCAATTGGCGACACGCAGCAACGGCGTCTCCAAACCGAAGCCCTGGGCGCGGCGCAGAAGATCGCCGATCAGATGCGCCCCTTCGCTGCGTCCGCCCCGTTCGATGTCGCGCAGCAGTGACGCCTTGGCCGACGAACCGGGTGTCAGGATGATCTTGCGGATATTGTCGAGATAGGTCTCGCTGGGTCCGTAACCGGCTGCGGTGGCGACGGCGATCGTCTCGCCGAGGAAGGCTTCGATCAGGGTCCGGCCATCGGTCGTCGCCATGACCTCGCCGATCGAGCCACGCATCAGGCCGGTGATACCGGCCATGGTCGCCAGCATGACCCATTTGTCCCATAGGCTCTGTTCGATCGGCTCGCTGCGTTTGCTGCCGAAATTGGCGCCGGTCATGGCCTGATCCAGAGCCGTCATCAGATCGGCATGACGATCCTGTGCAACCTGATCGGCAAAGCGGCCATAGACCAGCCGCGCCATCTTATCGAGATGCTTGACGGCACCGTCGGCCCCCAATGTCGCCAGGATCTGGCACATACCGCCGATCACCCGGTCGGCGCCGAAGGCCGCCCGCAGCCGCTCGACATGGCCGAGCCCGTTGAGCAGCGGCAGCACCACGGCACCCTGGCGCATCGGCCCCTCGATCGCCGTGATCGCCCCGTCGAGATCGTAGGCCTTGCAGGCGAGAAGAACTAGATCGCCGCCGACGGCTGCATCGCCGGCCGCCGCCACCTTGACCGGTAGAACGGCACCGCCGGCCGGGCTCTGGATCACGAGGCCCCTGGCGGCGATGACGGCGGCACGCTGCGGCCGCAGCAGGAAGGTGATGTCACGTCCAGCTTCCGCCAGCCGGCCACCGAAATAGCCGCCGACCGCGCCGGCACCGAGAACGAGAATCCGCATGTCACGACCCTATCTATCGCCATACCGCCGTCATCCGCTTATAGCGCGGGCCGACGGTGGGAACAATCGCAGGGGCGACACGGCGGAAGCGTGGGCGGCACGAACGGCTTCGGGTCGAGGCCACATGCCCGACAAAGACCAGGCGGCCGCAGCCTTATAGGCGATCACGCATGGCGTACCACAGCATGGCGAGCACCAGCAGCGGCTGGCGCAGCAATGTCCCGCCGGGGAAGGTCTGGTGCTTGATGCCGGCGAAAACGTCGAAGCGTTCGGCGGTCCCGGCAACAGCTTCGGCGATCAGCTTGCCGGCGATGCCGGTCACCGCCACGCCCTGACCGGAGAAACCATGGGCGTAGAACAGATTGCCGATCCGCCCCATATGCGGCAACCGGCTCATGGTGATGGCCAGCATGCCGCCCCAGCCATACTCGATGCGCTTGCCGGCGAGCTGAGGATAGACCTTCAGCATATAGGGCCGGACGAAAGCGGGAATATCGGCCGGCGGTGTCGTGGTGTATTTCTCGCCGCCGCCGAACAGCATTCGGCGATCGGCCGAGAGGCGGTAGTAATTGACGACGAATTTGGTGTCACAGACGCTGGCATCATTGGCGATCAGGTCGCGCGCCTCGGCCTCGGACAAGGGTTCGGTGGCGATGATGTAATTGGCGATCGGCATGATCTTGCCAGCGATGCGCGGCTCCAAGCCACCGAGATAGGCATTGCAGCCGAGGATCACATAGGTCGCCTTGACGCGGCCCTGCGCGGTCGTGACGACATGCCCGCCGCCCGCCGCATCCTCGATGCCCGTCACCTGGCTCCGTTCATGCAACACGGCGCCGGCCGCAAGCGCGGCATCGGCAAGGCCCAAAGCGTAATTCAGCGGATGCAGGTGACCGCCGCCGCTATCGCTGATCGCGCCGTGATAGAGATCGGAACCGACCAGCTTGCGGGTCGCCGCCCGGTCGAGCAGTTGCGCCTGATGATAGCCCATCTGATGGTTGAGGCACTCGATCTCCTCGTTCATCCAGGAAAGATCGCCGGCCTTGCTGGCCACCAGCATGGTGCCGGATTTGAGGTCGCAGGCGATATTGTGGCGCGCCACCCGGTCGCGGATCAGGCCGCGCGCTTCCTCGGAAAGGTCGAACAGGGCCTTGGCCCGTGCCGCGCCGAAAGTGGCGATCAGGTCCTGGGGCGATTTGCGCAGGCCGGTATTGATCTGGCCGCCATTGCGGCCCGAAGCGCCCCAGCCGATCCGGCCGCCTTCCAGCAGCACGACCTTATAGCCCCGTTCCGCCAGATGCAGCGCCGCCGAGAGGCCCGTGAACCCGCCGCCCACCACGCAGACATCCGCCGTCGTCTCGCCCCGCAACGGCGGCTGGGCGGCGAAAGGATTGGCGGTGGCGGCGTAATAGGAACCCTGCGGGTGGTCGAGCGCAGTCATGATATCTCCGGCAAGTTGTGCTGCCGCAAGATAGGCGACCAACCCCCTTTTTGCCAAGCCGGGGCCTGGGCAACCTGCCGGAGCCCCCTATTCGGCGGCGTTCTGGCGGTCGATCAGGCGCAGAATGTGGTGCAGGCGGCTTTCGCGGATGCCGAGATCGTCGAGATGCACCACGGTATTGCGCAGATAATCGATATTGCGGCCGGCCGAGCCGCTGGCCTTGGCGATCATGGCGACAATCGGCCCGTCCTCCAGCTTGCCGGCATATTGCCAATGATGCGGATCCGCGACATAGGCGAGGGCCTGTTGCTTCACCCCATCGGCCCGCCGGACCGTCAGCCATTTCGGCAGATAGCAGCCGGACACCATTTCGCGTTCATGCAGGTATTCGGCCACCGCCGGGGCATCCGAGGCGGCGATCCGGTAGACCCGCCCGACACACATCCCGCCCCGGTCGAGGCCGAGTACTAGGCCCGGACATTCCTCGGAACCGCGATAATGAGTGGAGCGGATGCAGAAGGTGCGGTGATAGCCGAACAGGGTCGCCGGCCAGACCTCAAGAAACGGGAAGTCCGGCCGCCACATCAGCGAGCCATAGGCGAAGACGAAGAAATCCTGCCCCGGCTCCGGCACGATGCGGCGGCTGGCTATTAAGGCCTGTTCTTGGGCACCGCAGGGCTGATCGGTCATCGGCGATTCACCGCGACGCGGTTTACCAGGACGATGGCGACGGCGACCACGGCCATGCCACAAAGCGCCCGCCAACCGAGACGTTCATCGAAACAGAGATAGGCGCCCAGGGCCGCAGCCGGCGGCGTCAGATAGAACAGGCTGCTGACCTTGGAAGCGGCGCCATGCTGGATCATCCAGGTCAGCAGCGCGATGGAGATGCCGGAGAGCACCACCACCATCCAGATCATGCAGAGGATGAAGGGCGTCACCCAATGCACCTCGCCGATGCCGAGCCAGAACGCGACCGGCCACATGACCAAGGCGGCGGCGGTATATTGGATGGCGGCACCGCTGCGCAGATCCACCTTCGGCACGAAGAGCTTCTGATAGAGCGTCGCGCCCGTAATGCCGAGCAGCGAGAGAATGGCGAAGGCCAGTCCCCAGAGATGGCCGAGATCGACCTGCAACTTGTCCCAGATGACGAGCACCAGGCCGACGAAACCAAGCAGAATACCGATCCACTGACGGGAATTGAGGTGCTCCTCCAGGAGCGGGCCGGCCAGGGCCGCCGTCAGGATCGGCTGGAAGCCGGCGATCAGCGCCGTCATGCCGGCCGGGATACCGGCATAGATCGCCGCATAGCAGCCGCCAAGATAGACCGCCTGCAACAGCACGCCGGTCACCACCAGATGCAGGACAGTACGGAGCGAGCGCGGCCAGGCAGCGCGCGTCACCACGGCCACGCTCACCATCATCAGCGCGGCGAAACCGAAGCGGATCGCCAGCAGGGTCATGGCATTGGCATAGGGAATGCCGAACCGGGCGGTGAGGAAACCGGTGGCCCAGAGCAGGACGAAGAGGCCTGGGGCGATGGTCTGCAGCAATCGGGGCGACCCGGCTTGCAGCCGCGGGGCGGTCATCTCACTCATCTGTCAGCAGTTCCGAGCCGGACATCCTTGCTGAAATACCAAGCTTCACCCCGCCGCGAGGCTGCGGAACCGGGCGAATTTGCTGGACAACCGGGCCAGCGCCCCCTAGCTGTCGATCCAACATATCAACGCAAAACAGGGCGCACAATGACTCCGCGACGCCGTTTTCTCCTTCGCTTCGTCCTGCCCCTCGGCCTGCTCGTCATTCTCGCGGCGGCCTATAGTATTTATTGGTGGCAGGTGGCGCAGAAGCTGCAGGCCGGCGTCGAAGCCTGGACGGCGGAACAGCGGGCGCAAGGCGCCACGGTGAATTACACCTGGACCGGCATCGGCGGCTTTCCCTTCGCCTTCACCGCCGATTTCAGGGACGTCAACCTGCTCGGCAATTGGGGCGGCACGCCGCTTTCCGCTAGGACGGCGCATCTGCGGCTGACCCTCTCGCCGGTGGCGCTGACCGATCTGCGCTTCGCCAGCGACCAGCCAGTGACCGTCATCGCGCCGGGGCTGCTGCTGAACGGCGACGCCCCGGCCGGCGCCCGTCTGGTCGCCGATCGGGCCGATGGTCAGATTCAGTTGCACGACGGCCAATTGGCGCGGCTCGTCCTGGATGCCGGCAGAAGCGCCCTGGATAACGGCCGCGACACGGTCAAGGCCGCCAGCCTGCATCTCGGCCTTGCCCTGCCGCCGGCCCCGCCGCACGATTTCAACGGCACGGCGGCGGATATCGAGATCGGCGCCAGCAACATCGAATTGCCGGCGGGTATTCCGCAATTGCTGCCGGGGCCGATCCTGCAGCTCGGCCTGACCGGCAGCGTCAAGGGGCCGATCCTCCCGCCCGGCGCCGGCGATGCACCCCGGTCGATCCCCCATATCCTCAGCCAATGGCGCGATGCCGGCGGCGTGCTGGACGTGCCCCGTTTCGATTTCGCCCAGGGGCCCGTGACCCTGGCCGGGGCCGGTACCTTCGCGCTGGATCAGAACCTGCAGCCGGTCGGCGCCAGCAAGGTGACCGCCAGCGGCCTCGGCGACCTGATCGATCTGATGAGTGCCCGGGGCCAGATTCCGGCCAAGCAGGCGCAAACCGCCAAAGTGGTGGTGACGGGCCTGCAGAAACCCGGCGAGGACGGCCGACCGGCGGTTACCCTGAGCCTCAGCATTCAGGACAGCATCGTCAGCTTCGGCCCGCTGAAGCTGTTACGACTGCCGCCGATCCCGTGGCAGCAAAGCTAAGCGCAGCAAAGCTAAGATAGCCAGCAGGGCAAGCCTCAGCCCCGCTGGAACTCCTCGGCATAGGCGAAGAGCGCCGGCGTACCGCCGGTATGGATGAAGACCACCGTCTCGTCCTTGGCAAAGCGCCCCTGGCGGATGAGATCGATCAACCCCGCCATCGCCTTGCCGGCATAGACCGGGTCGAGGAGGATCCCCTCCAGCCGCGCCAGCAGGCTCACCGCCTCGACCATGCCGTCATTGGGCAGGCCATAGCCCGGTGCCGCATAGCCCGGCACCAGTTCGAAAGCCGCATCATCAAGCCCGATACCGAGACCGATCTCCCGGGCGCAGTCACTGGCGATCTGCCGCACCGCCGCCATCAGCGGGTCCGGGTCGTGATCGACATCGACGCCGATGATCGTGGCGGCACTGCGCGTCAGCGCCTTGCCGACGATCAGGCCGGCCTGGGTACCGCCCGATCCGCTGGCAACCACGAGATGATCGAGCGCCACCCCCGCCGCCTTGGCCTGTGCATGCAGCTCAATCATCATGCCGATATAGCCGCGCGCGCCGACGGCATTCGAACCGCCGGTCGGGATGTAATAAGGCGTCTCGCCGGCAGCGCGCAGATCAGCCACCAGCCGGGTGATCCTGGCCTCCCGCGTCTCGCCGGTCTCGCAGATATGGACGGTCGCCCCCAGCAGATGATCGAGCAGCAGGTTGCCGCCCGAAGTATAGGCCATGCGATCGATCGGCACATTGCGGTTCAGCACCAGATGGCATTTGAGCCCAGCCTTCACTGCCGCGGCAGCGGTCTGGCGAACATGATTCGATTGCAAGCCGCCTTCGGAAATGATCGTCGTTGCCTCTTGCCGCAGGGCGTCGCCGATCAGGAATTCCAGTTTCCGCGTCTTGTTGCCGCCGAGTGCGAGGCCCGTGCAATCGTCACGCTTGATATAGAGGCGCGGCCCGCCGAGCAGGGCTTGAAGGCGCGGCAACGGTTCCAGCGGCGTCGGCAAATGGGCCAGGGGAAATTTCGGAAACCCATCGAGTTGCATGGCTCATCCCTCCTCCCGGCCGGCACATCACCGGCTGTCCTGTTGTTGTAGGACGGGACGACCACGCCGACAAGGCCAAGCGGACAAACGAAGCCCTGCCGATAAGCAAAGCCCCGGCCCGAACATGCATCGGACCGGGGCTTTGCCTTTACCTCACCGCATCATCCGCCCGAGGCACATGACGCGATCACTTCATCCCGCATCTCAGCGCCGGACGCGGAAATTCTCGAACTGCCAGGGATCGCTGGTATCCAGATTGGGTTCCGGGAACAGCTTGTTGCGCCCCTGCAGCGGCGTCCAGTCCGAACGGACACCCACCACCGGACCGAGATAGGGGCGGCAGATATCGAGGATGTAGTTGTAATCGACCTCTTCCGGCTCGACCACGCCGCGATTGGGATTCTCGATCAGCCACATGGCACCGGCGAGGACCGGCGAGGCGATCTGGATCGAGGTCGCGTTGTAATCGGGGCCCAGCATTTCGCGGGCTTCGTCGATCGAGAGTTGAGAGCCATACCAATAGGCGCCGAAATCTCCCATCAGCAGGACGCCGAGTTCATCGATACCTTCGACGATCTCTTCATTGAGCGCCCGGATCTTCGGCTGCATTTCGAAGTTGTTGCCCTGGAATTCGCGCACCGAGAGCACGGCATCCTCGCAGGGATGATAGGCGTAATGCACGGTCGGGCGGTAGACCGCCTTGCCGTTCTCGAAGACGGTGTAGTAGTCCGCCGTCGAGATCGATTCGCCATGGGTGATCAGATAGCTGATCATCGGGCCGCCTTCCGGCGTCCAGGAGCGCACTTCGGTAACGCAGCCCGGCTGGCGCAGATAGATCGCCGCCTTGCAGCCGACTTTGTGCTCGTGGCCGTTTTCCGGCAGGCGCTTCTCATGGGTGCCCCAGCCCAGCTCCGCCGGCTGGCAACCTTCGCCGACAAAACCGTGGATCGACCAGGTGTTGCAGAATTCGCCCGGCCGCTTCGGGTGATTGGTGACCTGCAGATCGTGCTCGGCGACATGGACGACCTTGACGCCCAGCGAGTGCATGAGCTTCGCCCAGCCTTCGCGATCCTTCGGCTCGGCCACCGTCTTGCCGGTGAACTTGGCGATGTCGAGCAGCGCCTGCTTGATGAAATGCGTCACCAGGCCCGGATTGGCGCCGTGGGTCGGCAAGGCGCTGGGGCCGTCCTTCGCCCAGGTCTTACGGGCTTCCAGCACGCGATGGCGCAGATAGTAGTTCGTGCGCTCTTCCTCGGGGATCGACTTGTTATCGTAGTAATTGGCCCAGGGCTCGATGCAGGTGTCGAGATAGAGGACGCCGTTCTTCTGGCACCAATCCATGATGTCGTAGGAGGAAACCTCGACCGACAGATTGAGGATCAGATCGCCCTTGCTGACATGCTTCGCCAGCGTCGCCACCAGATTATCCGGCTTGATCGGATTGATCAGATAGGTGACGCCCTTCTTGGTGAAACGCGCAATATCGGCGCTGTGATCTTCGCCATCGACCACGGTGATATTGCTGAGTGGCATGTCGAAATGCTTCTCCAGCAGCGGCATGGTGCAGCGGCCTACCGAACCGTAGCCGATCATCAGAATGCGCCCGGCAAAGGAGATCTTTTTTGCCATTCTTGTCCTCTTCTCGTTGAAACTCAGGTGGAAACGGAAAACCGGTGAAAATGGAAACCGACGCGGCGACCGGCCTCAAGCCTGGATCGCGCCGCGCAACGGATGCGCCGGCGCGATCAGATGCGCAAAAGCGGCGAACGCGGCGCCAGGCGCAAAGCCATGGCGCGCTGGGCCACGGCCGCCAAGGCGGCGCTGGAAACAGCCTGGATCCAGAAGCGCGCGCGGCGCTGGTGTAGCGGGCGGCAGCCCGGCAGGTCTGTCGGGGAAGGAGATGCGTGGTCGTTCCGGGACGATATCGCCCAGCGCCAGATCGGTCGGGAGAGTTCCCGCAGTGTCATCGTCATCGACCGCCCCCTCTCGGGAAATCGACCCGCCCGCACCGCATCCCGCTCCATCCGATGGCGGCATGTCAAAGATCGGCCGGCGTGCCGGTTACGCCAAAAAGGACGCCCCGTCGTTGCATAACCACTGGAAACCGACAGCATCATGACCGGTCGAACCGGATGCGCCGCTGGGCCATGGGCACGTGCGTGTGCGTCAACTAGCCGCGACTTAGGGGAAATCGGCCATACAAGCAAGTGAATTTTGGAAATCACCCCGCAGCATCGCGGCGCCTGCCTCTGTTGCCGTGCAATGGAGCGTGGGTTAAGCTCTTGCGCCGGAACGACTTGCAGGCGCCTCGGCCTTAAAACCTATGGCCGCAAGCGATCGAAGAGCACGAATTCATGGGCGATGGAACGCTCCACCAATTCGCGAAAGACCCCGGCAATGAGATCGGGGTCGATCCCTTGGCGCGCGGCCTCCGCCCTGACCTTGGTCAGCACATCAGCCACCCGATCTTCGTCCCGCACCTGATCGCGCTGCGGCTTGATGCGGGCCGCCTCGGCGATGAAATGCAGACGGTCGGCCAGAATAGCCACCAGCTCACGGTCGATGGCATCGATTTCGGCGCGCACCTCCGCCATATCGGCGCAGGTCTTGCGACGGCTCGTCGTCATCTTGCTGTCCCTTCCGACATCAGGCCTGTTTGGCGTCGATGATACTGCGGCGGACCGCCCGGGTGCGGGTGAACCAGTCCTGCAGTTTCTCGCCTTCGCCCCAGCGGATCGCCCGCTGCAAGGCCGTCAGGTCCTCGGTGAAACGGCCGAGCATCTCCAGCACCGCTTCACGGTTGTTGAGAAATACGTCGCGCCACATGATCGGATCGGAGGCGGCGATGCGGGTGAAATCGCGGAAACCGGAGGCCGAGAACTTGATCACCTCGCGCTGGGTGGTCTCCTCCAGGCCGGTCGCCGTCCCGACGATGGTATAGGCAATGAGATGCGGCAGATGCGAGGTGATGGCCAGCACCTGATCATGATGCCCCGGCTCCATCAGCTCGACCTGGCTGCCCATGCCTTCCCACAGGGCCTGCAGCCGTTCGACCGCCTTGGGATCGGTGCCGGGCGGCGGCGTCAGGATGCACCAGCGGCCCTGGAACAATTCGGGGAAGCCGGCGCGCGGGCCGGAATACTCGGTCCCGGCGATGGGATGGCCTGGGATGAAATGCACCTTGTTCGGCACATGGGGGCCGAGATCACGCACCACCGCTTGCTTCACCGAGCCGACATCGCTGAGAATGCTGCCCGGCTTCACATGCTTGGCGATCTCCGGGGCGAGATCGGCGACGGCACCGGCCGGCACGCAGACCACCGTCAGATCGGCATCGGCGATGGCGGCCGCCAGGGTGTCATGCACACTGTCGCCGAGCTTCAGCTCGGCGGCCACTTCGCGCGCTGTCGGATCGTGATCATAGATGGCGATCTTGCCCACCAGGCCCTGCCGGCGCATGGCATGGGCCATCGAGGAGCCGATCAGCCCGATGCCGATCAGACAGACCTTCTCGAAAAGAATTGTCATTGCGTCGCCGCCTGTTTGACGAAATCGCCCAATGCCTCGGCGCAGGCCCGCACCGCCGCTTCCTCGGCGATGGAGATGCGCAGGCAATGCGGCAGGCCATAGGCGCCCATCTTGCGCACCAGGATGCGGCGCGATTTCAGGAAAGCCTCGGCGGCATCGGCATTGAGATTGGGATCGCTGGGGAAGCCGACCAGCATGAAATTGCAGACGCTGGGATAGGCGGTCAGGCCGATCTCCCGCACCCGGTCGGCGAACCAGGGCAGCCAGTAGTCGTTATGCGCCTTGGCGGCGGCGGTATGGGTGGCGTCGTTCCAGGCGGCGACACCCGCCGCCTGGGCCGGGGCCGGTGTATTGAAGGGCCCCCGGATGCGGTTCAGCACATCAGCCACCGCCGGCGGGCAATAGGCCCAGCCGAGGCGCAGGGCCGCCAGGCCGAAGATCTTCGAGAAGGTACGCGAGACGACGACATTGTCGTATTTCCGCACCAGCTCGTTGCCTTCCTGGTAATCCGCCTTGTCGACATATTCGGCATAGGCGGCATCGATCACCAGCAGCACATGGTCGGGCAGGCCTTCGCGCAGCCGCACCAACTCGCTGGTCGGGATATAGCTGCCGGTCGGGTTGTTCGGATTGGCGACGAAGCAGATCTTGGTGCGCGGCGTCGCATGGGCGATCAGCGCATCGACATCGGTGGTGAGGTCGCGCTCCGGCGCCGCGACCGGCGTCGCCCCGACCGACTGCGCGGCGATCGGATAGACCAGGAAGCCGTGGCGCGAATAGAGCACCTCGTCACCCGGCCCGGCATAGGCTCGGGTCAGCAATTGAAGAATTTCATCGGAACCGGCGCCGCAGACGATCTGCGCCGGATCGGCACCGATGCCGGCGGCGATCGCCTGACGCAGCTTGCTGGCGCCACCGTCGGGATAGCGGTGGATGTCGTCCGAGCCGGCACGATAGGCCTCGATCGCCTTGGGGCTCGGTCCGACGGCGCTTTCGTTGGAGGACATCTTATGGATCGGTCCGCTGCCCGGCAGGGAATGCTCGCCGGGCACATAGGCGGCGATGTCAAGAATCCCGGGGCGGACGACCAAACTCATGACGGATAATCCTTCCTGCGACTACATCAAATTCGGCTTCAGCGGATGCCAGGGATAAGGTCGGCGCTCAGTTCGGCGCGAGGTCCTGGCGGGCGAAGGGCACCGCATAGCTGCCGATCACGGTCAGATGGGCATTCTCCAACTGGCCGTGGTTGAGCGGCGCCAAGCCGTTCTCGGCCCCGTTCTCATCCCGGGTCGAAAGCGGACCCGGCTCGAAGAAACCCTCCAGCTCGACCAGATGCAGATCGGCCCCCAGGACCGGGCTGCGCCAGGCGGCGAACAGGGTCGGGGTCAGGCCGGCCTTGGTCAGGGCCGTCTTCAGCGCCGAGCGGCTGATCTCGCGGCCGGGTTCCACCACCAGGAGGCTGCGGTCATGGCCGGTCGGTTCGGTGCGGGCATGGCCGACCACCAGGGCCTCGACCGGATTGCCGCGGTGATTGCCGCCATCGGCGAAAGGCAGCCGGCCCATGACATGGGGCGCCCCGCTGCTCTGGGCGGTCAGATGCCGCCACCAGGGATCGGTGTCATCCTCGCGCGGCAGCGGCAGCACGGCGACGGTCGCGAGGCCGTCCTGCACGGCGCCCAGAGCCTGGCCAACCCGGTCGAAGGCGGTGACGGCGACGCGGCTGCCGTAATGGTCGCGGGTGACGTCCCAGAAGCCCGGTTCCGTTTCCGGCGCATAGACCGCCACGGCGAAGGGCCCCTCGACCTGCAGCAGAGCGGAGATCAGTTCGCGCCACAGGCGCACGATGACCGGCTTCGGCAGCTTGCCGGTATGCCGGGCCACCAGACGGCGCAGGATCTGCGCCTCGCGGGCCGGGCGGATGAATTTGGCACCCTCGGCGGCGCTGCCGCCGACCGGCTGCTTTTCCGCCTTCACCTTGCCGACCTGGACGGCCAGTTCGGTCCGCCGCATCAGCAGGTCGTGCAGTTGGTTATCGACGGCATCGATGTCGTGGCGCAGGGCCGCCAATTTCTCTTCGACACTGGCCATGAAAGATTGATCCGCTTAATCCGTTGTTGCGCTTTACTTTTTACCCGATCCGCCCACAGGCGCCCGAGCGCCCGGCCGGACCGGATCGTCGGGGCTCAGTGATAGACGCAGGGCGCCCGATTTGCAAAGGGCGAAATGGCCGGTCCCGCCCCGTCCTCTAGCTGTCCCGCTAGCTGGAAAAACTCCCGGCCAATCGTTCCCTGCATCCCAGGGCATCGCCAGAAAGGCAAAGAAATCATTGACATGGCCGGAGTCGGCCGGTTCATTCCAAGGATCGAGCGAAGGACGCCTCACTCTCATGGCAAGTCTCAACACCCCTGCCGCCGTTGGGCTGGCAACGCCCGGCAAACGCCTGGACTTTGCCCCGGACCAGCCCCTGCCCCTGGATAGCGGCCTTCATTTCGGCCCGTTCTCCCTCGCCTACCAGACCTATGGCCGATTGAATGCCGAGCGGTCGAATGCGGTCCTGATCTGCCATGCCCTGACCGGCGACCATTTCGCCGCCGACCAGCACCCGATCACCGGTAAGCCCGGCTGGTGGACCACCCTGATCGGGCCCGGCAAGCCGATCGACACCGACCGCTATTTCGTCATCTGCTCCAATGTGCTGGGCGGCTGCCTCGGCACCACCGGACCGAGCGACATCAACCCCGCCACCAGCAAACCTTACGGCCTGAGCTTCCCGGTCATCACCATCGGCGATATGGTCCGGGCCCAGGCACGGCTGATCGACCATCTCGGCATCGGGCAGCTTTTCGCCGTGATCGGCGGATCGATGGGCGCCATGCAGGTGCTGCAATGGGCCGTCGCCTATCCGGCACGGGTTTTCGCCGCCGTCGCGATCGCCGGCGCCGCCCGACATTCGGCGCAGAACATCGCCTTTCACGAAGTCGGCCGGCAGGCGATCATGGCCGATCCCGACTGGCGTGGCGGCGATTATCTCGCCCAGGGCGTCAACCCGGCGCGCGGCCTGTCGGTCGCCCGCATGGCGGCCCATATCACCTATCTGTCGGAAGCCGCCCTGCATCGGAAATTCGGCCGCAACCTGCAGGACCGG
>CAYOQR010000102.1:0-13031 GCA_964406155.1 uncultured Rhodospirillaceae bacterium
CGGGCTGCGGAATTCGAACTGGACGGACTGCCGGCGCCGGGGCGGCTCGACCTTCTCGATCTTGTCGAGCTTCTTGACCCGGCTCTGGACCTGGGCGGCATGCGAGGCGCGCGCCTTGAAGCGCTCGATGAACTTGATCTCCTTGGCGAGCATCGCCTGCTGGCGCTCGAATGCCGCCTGGCGCTGCTTCTCGCCCAGTGCCCGCTGCTGGTCGTAGAAATCGAGATCGCCCGAATAGGTCGTCAGCGACCCGCCGTCGATCTCCACCACCTTGCCGATGATGCGGTTCATGAAGGCGCGGTCATGCGACGTCATCAGCAAGGCGCCGTCATAGTTCTTGAGGAAAGCCTCCAGCCAGATCAGGCTTTCGAGATCAAGATGGTTGCTCGGCTCGTCCAGCAGCATGCCGTCGGGCCGCATCAACAGGATGCGGGCGAGTGCCACGCGCATCTTCCAGCCGCCGGACAGCAGACCGACATCGGCATCCATGCGTTCCTGGCTGAAGCTCAGGCCCGCGAGCACCTCGCGCGCCCGCGCATCCAGCGCATAGCCATCCAGTTCCTCGAAGCGTCCCTGCACCTCGCCATAACGCTCGACGATGGCGTCCATGTCGCCGGCCTGGTCCGGATCGACCATCGCGGCCTCGAGCTTGGCCATCTCGGTCGCCAGCGCGCTCACCGGCCCGACCCCATCCATCACCGCCGCAACCGCGCTCTGGCCCGACATTTCGCCGACATCCTGGCTGAAATAGCCGATCGTCATGCCGGGATCGATCGACACCTGGCCATCGTCGGGCCGATCCTCGGCCGTGATCATGCGAAAAAGCGTCGTCTTGCCAGCGCCATTCGGCCCGACAAGCCCCACCTTCTCGCCCTTCTGGATCCCCATCGACGCGTCGATGAATAAAATCTGGTGGCCGTTCTGCTTGCTGATGTTATCGAGACGAATCATGTGGTCCAAACTGGCTGGAAGCGGTTGAAGCGACCCCGGTTGGATCGCTCCTGCGAATTCAGGGAGGAAAACGCCCAGTCCAGCGGAGTCCGGGCCAGCCGAGGTGGGTAACCGACCGAAACGGCAGTTGCACGGCACCGCAAATTACAGCCAAGACGACAGTACGGCGACCGCTTGTCCCCTCACTCTTACTCGCCCTATCCCTACTCAATGGCTAAAAAATATTCAACCATTTGATTTTTCCACCAAATTTAGCAGGCATCGGGACGCTGACCGCGAAGAATCTTGGCGCGACTGATCGAGTTTCCCGTCTCCCACTTGCCGTTAGCTGGGAGGGGATCTGCCACGGCTTGAAGGTTCCTGGATACCTCCACGCATGCAGCCAACGGGCGCCGCCCCAAACGCGTGTCAGGTCTCGTCCAGGCAGGTTTCGCTGAACAAAGGTGGCGCGCCATGCGCGTCCAATAACCGCTGGTGCGAGACGGCCCGGAAATCGCAAGCGAGGCTGCTGCCGGAAGCCAACGGCAAGGAGCATCGACCCGGCAATCCGTGGACAGAACAGTGAAGGCCGTGTCCCATGCTGGCATGGACCCTCGAGTCAAGCCCGAGGGTGACAAGAGAGAAGCGATGAACGCCGTGCATATGCCGTTGCCGCAATCGCACAATAAATCGCCACACTGCTTGTTATCGTCGATTTTGCAGATCGCATCGTCACCCCGCTTGTCATTGCCGGGCTTGACCCGGCAATCCATGGCTGAGGCAGTGCATAACGTCTCCCATGGCCCACTGGGTCAATCCTCGGGTCAAGCCCAAGGACAGGTCCGGGGATGACAAGTTAGAGAGAAGGCCTATATCGGGCGTAAACAACAGTTCCCCCTCTCCCCTTGCCGACGAATGTCGGCCTACGCCGACAGAGCGGGAGAAGGTTGGGGTGAGGGGGTGCTGCAACAAACCGACTGTTGCCACCCCGCACCTTACCGGCAACGTGCCTCCAGTACGTGCCAGGTTTCGCCCAGCGGATCGCCCAGCGTCTCGATGCCGTAGCCGGCACAGATTTCTTCGAGGCCGGTGACGCGGCACTCGGCATAGCCCAGCGCCTCGCAGGCAGCGATGGCCTCGGCCGGGGTCTCGCCCAGGCATGTCTCGCCGAAGAGCGGCCGCGCCCCATGCGCGACGAGATGCGCGTTCAGCGACCGTTGTCGCGATGCCGACCAGAAATCGCAGGTCAAACTGCTGCCGGCCGCCAGCGGCAGGGTCTTCGGATCGAGCACCGCTTTCGCCGCCGCCTGCGGCAGGAAGAAGAACACGCCTTCCAGGAAAACCGCCGCCGCTTCGTCCGGCCGATATCCCGCCGCCGTCAGCCGGTCTGCCAATCCGGGCGCGGTGAGATCGGCACCGACGAAACGCACCGTCGCCGGGACCTGGACATCATGGGCGGCCAGCACAGCCTGTTTCGTGGCGAGCTTTTCCGGAAAATCGACCTCAAAGATCCGCGGCAATGCGGAGGATGCCGGCGCGGCCGAGGCGAGCGACAGGCTGCGCGTGTCATAGCCGGCGCCGAGAATGAGGATCTGAGGAAAGGCCGAGGCGGCAGCCGTCATCCGCTCGCCGAACCATTTATAGCGCGAAAGATTATAGGGGCCGTAGACCGGATCGAGCTGCTGCGCCATCCGCGCCAGTTCCCTGCCCGCTTCGGTCCAGAAGAGATGATCCTGGCCACAATCCAGGTGCAAGCGCCGCGCCAGCTCGCTGTGCAGGCGCAGATCGATCAGGCCGTCCGCCGTGACCTGGACATTCTCATCGCTCATGCACGCCCCTCCTCCGCATTCATTCCGAACGCCTTTGCGCGCTGAGGGAAATCAGGCTCCCGATGAACACCGCCGGATAGAGCTGCCCGATCACCGCCTCCAGGGTCGCGAGGCTGCGGGTGAAGGGCGCCACCGGCACGATATCGCCGTAACCCGCAGTGGTCAGTGTGGCGAAGCTGAAATAGACGAAGCTCCCCTTGCTCAGATGGCCGACCTCGGTGCCGATCCGCAGCGATCCCGGGAACAGCACCTCCATCAGCTCGAAGCAATCGGCGAAGACCAGCCCGGCGATCAGATAGACGGCGACCGCGCCCATGATGCGGTTGGCATTGATCACGCCGGGACTGAACACGCGATAGAGAACGATCCCATCGAGGAAGCCGAGGGCGAGACCGTTGAAGATCAGCTCGATCACATCGAGGTCCGGCCAGGTGAGAAAGAACACGGCGATATGCGAGAGCACGCAAACCATCGCCAGCAGATAGCCGCAGAGCCGTATCGATCGCGGCATCCCCATCGCCTGAACGCCGGACAGGATAATGCCGGCGAAGAGAACGGTGAAGACCAGCGTCGCGACCTCCATCCGGTGGACGATCGGCAGGATCAGGAAGATGGCGACGGCGAGCATGGTCAGCAGCCAGGTCAGGCCGTGATCCTTGGTCCAGAAATCACGCAGCGCGCGATGCTTGAGCATGATCAGAGCGCTCCTGCTTACCGGCGGCGGCAGGGTCGCGACCGGCCGGCACGCCTTGGGACTCCCCTTAGGACTGCCCTCCTCAGGACTGCTCCATCAGAAAAACCGGGCGCCGGTCAGCATAAGTTCTTCACCCCGGGCCGGCAATGACGCTGCGGTTCAAGCCGAGCTTCAGTCAGCCCCGTTCGCCGCGAGATCGGCCTGTGCCCCATCCCTGCCCGCCGCGAGAGCCGCATGGGCGGCGGCGGCGGCAGTTGTCGCATCCGCCCAGTAGCGCACCAGCGGCCGACGCAAGCCATGGCGCAGCAGGATATGCCGGATCTGCGACCGGGCGCCGGAGATATAGAGGATGACGCCGCTGCGATGCGCCTTGCGCACGAAACCCTCGATGGTCGCCGCCGCCGTGGAATCGAGCATATGGACGGCGGAGAAATCGATGACGAAGGCCTTGGGTCGCACCGCGATGCGGTCGAGCGCCGCCGCGACGCCGGCCGCCGCGCCGAAGAAGAAGGCGCCGGAGATGCGATAGATGAGCACATCGGGATCGGTCGCCGCCGCCGGGTCATAGGCCAGCCGGCCCTTGCCGCCAACGTCATCGGCCCTGTCGCTATCAGCCCTGTCTTCCTCGATGATCGGACCGTCGCTTTCCACCGCTACCGCTTGCGCCATGCGGTGCAGGAAGAGCAGCGCGCTGAGGCCGAAGCCGACCAGGATGCCTTCGGTCAGGTCGCGGAACACGGTCAGCAGGAAGGTCGCCAGCAACACCACCGCATCGCCGCGCGACGCACGGATCAGAATGGCGAAGGCATGTTTCTCCGCCATGTTCCAGGCGACCACCGCCAGCACGCCGCCCAAGGCCGCCAGCGGAATATAGGAGGCGAGCGGTGCCGCCAGCAGCATGAAGAGCAGCAGGAAGACGGCATGCAGCATGCCGGAAAGCGGCCCCCGCGCCCCGGCCCGCACATTGGTGGCGGTGCGCGCGATGGTGCCGGTGACGCAGATGCCGCCGAACAGGGCCGAGCCGATATTGGCGATCCCCTGCGCCACCAATTCGCAATTGGACCGGTGCCGGCGGCCCGACATGCTGTCGGCGACGACGGCGGAGAGCAGGCTCTCGATGCTGCCGAGCAAGGCGAAGGACATGGCCGAGGGCAGCACCTCCATGATCTTGGCCAACGACATCGCCGGCAGATGCGGCGCCGGCAGGCTTTGGGGAACGCCGCCGAAACGCGAGCCGATGGTCTCGGCGGAAAGGCCGAAGGCCCAAGCGATCGCGGAGGCCGCTGCCACGGCGATCAGCATCGCCGGCCAGAGCGGGCGAATGCGGCGGATCAGCAGGATGATGCCGATGGTCAGCACTGCGAGGCCCGTGGCGGCGAGATTGATGCTGGGCAAGGCGGCGCCGAGCGCCAGCAGTTTCGGCAGCAGCGGCCCCGGCTCTGCCCCCGAGAGCGTGAGGCCCAGCAGTTCCTTGATCTGGCTGGCGAAGATGATGACGGCGATGCCGCAGGTGAATCCCACCGTCACCGGATAGGGAATGTATTTGATGAAGGTGCCGAGCCGCAGCAGGCCGATCGTCAACAGCATGAGGCCGGCGAGCAGGGTTGCGAGGATCAGGCCGTCGACGCCATGCTGCTGCGCCGTCGCGGCCACCAGCACGATGAAGGCTCCCGCCGGCCCGCCGATCTGGAACCGGCTGCCGCTCAGCATGGAGACCAGGAAGCCGCCGACGATGGCGGTGTAGAGCCCACGATCCGGCGTCACACCCGAGGCGATGGCGATCGCCATTGACAAGGGCAAGGCGACGATGGCGACCGTGAGGCCGGCGACGATATCGGCGCGCAGATCGCGCAGACGATATCCTTCGCGCAGAACCGTGATCAGTTTCGGTGTGAAGAGCTCGACGAAACTTGCGTCCAATGCCCGGCCGGCCATCCGCTTCCCGCTTCCCCGCCGCCGCTGCGGCGATCCTGCTGCCACTCTCGAGGCGGGAAGTCCGGCCGGATGCTCAGGTTGAGCGCGATCGCCTGTGGCGGATCAGTCGCCCTCCCGCGGCTTGGCCTGCTTCAGCCGAACGCCACGGCCGCCGATGTTGCTGACCGCATTCTCGCCGATCAGCTCGATGCCGGCGCGATCGAAGGCTTCCACCACCTTGATCAGCGTATCCACCACCCCGCGCACATTGCCTTCGCTCGCTTCCATCCGCTGAATGGTCGGCAAGGACACACCCGACAATTCGGCCAGTTGACGCTGATCGATCCCGAGCAAGGCGCGGGCAGCCCGCATCTGGGCAGCCGTGATCATGGCCTACTCCCGTCTAAGATATTCATATTAGCACTCTCAGCATTAATAGTCATGTTTAAAACATGCATCTCTTATAAAACGGTTTACCGGACGGCGAACGTCAGGATGGATGCGCCGCCGCCGCGATCCGCAGGCCGAATCGCATTCTATCCTATTGCACGGCCAGGATGCGGCCAGGGATCAGGTAATCGGCGATCAATCGGCAGTAATCAAACGATTGGCGATCCGGCTTTCCCTTGCTGCTCCGGCTTCACCCTGCAAGGCCGGCCAGGCTATCGTCAGGTCCAGTGGCATGAGATCATCGATGACGGCGCGGAACCTCATCCGAGTCAGTGCAACAAGCAATCGCCGCCAGTCATCCACCGTCAGCCATCCGGGGAGAGCGCATGGAACTGAGCAAGATCATCGAGGCCTGCCGCGGTTTCGCCGCGCCCCATCGCGTCACCAAGGGCGAGAAGTTCCGGCTGAAACAGACCGATCCCGGCGACACCGGCGATCTGACCGACAGCGACAAGGCCCGGGCCAAAGAGATGCTGGCCCAGGGCATCGAAGCCCTCGCCCAGTTGCAGGACAAGCTTTATGCCCAGGACCAATGGGGCGTCCTGCTGATCTTCCAGGCGATGGATGCCGCCGGCAAGGACGGCGCCATCAAGCATGTGATGTCCGGCGTCAATCCCCAGGGCTGCCAGGTCTATTCCTTCAAGTCGCCGTCCTCCGAGGAGCTCAATCACGATTACATGTGGCGCTGCCTGCGCAGCCTGCCGGAACGCGGCCGCATCGGCATCTTCAACCGCTCCTACTACGAGGAGGTGCTGGTCACCCGGGTGCACCCGGAACTCCTGCACCAGCAGCGCCTGCCGCCGCATCTCGTCACCAAGGATATCTGGAAGGAGCGCTTCGAGGATATCTGCGGCTTCGAGAGCTATCTCGCGCGCAACGGCTATGTGGTCCTGAAATTCTTTCTCGACGTCTCGAAGGCGGAACAGAAGCGGCGCTTCATGGAACGCCTCGACAATCCCCAGAAGAACTGGAAATTCTCCGGCTCGGATCTGCGCGAGCGCGATCACTGGGACGATTACGCCAAGGCCTATGACACGATGATCCGCCATACCGCGAGCAAGCATGCGCCCTGGTATGTCGTGCCGGCCGACAACAAATGGTACACCCATCTGGTGGTCGCGGCGGCCGTCATCGACGCCCTTGCCAAGCTCAACCTCGACTACCCCGTGGTCGATGTGGCGAAGCGGCAGGAACTGGCGGCGGCGCGCGCGGCCCTGCTGGGCGATACCTTGCCGGGCGATGCCTGAGAGATCTTGATGACCGCCGCATCGAACAATCCCCCGCCTCGTTCCTCCATGCCTCAACCCTCTTCGCGCCCCACCCCGCCCCGGCCTTCCACCGCGTCGTCCGCGAAGCGGCACCGGCTGCATCTCTCGCCGTCGCGGCTGATCCCCATCCTCGGCTGGCTGCCGCATTATGCCCGTGCCTGGCTCACGGCCGACATCGTCGCCGGCCTGACCACGGCGGCCGTCGTCATTCCCTATGCCATGGCCTATGCCGCCGTGGTCGGCCTGCCGATCGAGGCCGGCATCTATACCGTCCTCGTGCCGATGACGGTCTATGCCGTGCTCGGCTCCTCGCGCATCTTGAGCACCAGCACCACGACCACGCTCGGCATCCTGACCGCTGCCGCATTGGGCCGCGTCGCGCCCCATGGCGACAGCGCGGCCCTCGTCACCGCTTCCGCGACGCTCGCCTGCATGGTCGGTGCGATGCTGATCGCCGCCGCCATCCTGCGCCTCGGCTTCGTCGCCAGTTTCATCTCCGATCCGGTGCTCACCGGCTTCAAGGCGGGGATCGGCCTCGTCATCATCCTCGATCAGGTTCCGAAGCTGCTCGGTATTCATTACGACCGGGGCAATTTCCTGCAGAACCTGCTCAGCCTCGCCGAGCATCTGCGCGATACCTTCCCGCCCACCGTGCTGGTCAGCCTGGTTATGCTGCTGCTGCTGATCTTCCTGCGCCATCGCTTCCCCCGCATCCCGGCACCGCTCGTCGCCGTCGCCCTCGGCATCGCCGGCTCCTGGCTGCTCGGCTTCGACAAGATCGGCGTGGCGACGGTCGGGCATATCCCCGCCGGCCTGCCCGCCTTTCGCCTGCCCGATCTCGCACTCGTGCAGGCGCTGCTGCCCAGCGCCGCCGGCATCGCGCTCATGAGCTTCACCGAAACCATCGCCGCTGGCCGCGCCTTCGCCGGCCATGACGATCCGCCGGTGAATGCCAATCAGGAAATGCTGGCTACCGGCACCGCCGGCCTGATCGGCGGATTGTTCGGCTGCATGCCGGCCGGCGGCGGCACCTCGCAGACCGCCGTCAATTGCCTGGCCGGTGCCCGCACGCAACTCGCGGCCCTGGTAACCGTCGTCGTTGCCGCCGCGGTGCTGCTCTTTCTCTCGCCGCTGATCGCGCTCATGCCCCAGGCGACCCTGGCCACCGTCGTGATCGTCTATTCCACCGGCCTGATCCGGCCGCGCGAAATGCGGGAGATCGCCCGCATCCGGCGCATGGAATTCTTCTGGACCATCGTCGCCTGTATCGGCGTCATCCTCTTCGGCACCCTGGAAGGCATTCTCGGCGCCGTCCTCGTCTCGCTGCTGGCGCTGGTGCATCAGGCCAATCATCCGAAGGTCTATGCGATCGGCCGCATCTCGGGCACCGATATCTTCCAGGCCCTGGTGCCGGAGCATGCGCCCCCGGCCGGCATCTCGCCGCCGCTGCACACTGTCGGGCCGGACGGCCAGCTCGAGACCGATCCCTGTATCGAGGCCGGGCGCGGCGCGGACGAGGTCTTTCCCGGCCTGCTCATCGTCCGCGTCGAAGGCCGGATCTATTTCGCCAATGCCCAGGTGGTGGCCGACAAGATCAGCCATCTCATCCGGGAACACGATCCGAAGGTCGTACTCTTCGACATGGGCGCCGTGCCGGATGTCGAATACACCGCCATCAAGACACTGACCGACGGCGCCGAACGCCTGCGCCTGCGCGGCATCGATCTCTGGCTCTCCGGCCTCAATCCCGATGTCTTCGACACGATGCGACGCACATCGCTCTTCCGCCAGCTCGGCCGCAAGCGGATCTTCCTCAATCGTCAAGAAGCCGTGACCTATTACATGGCGCAGGCCGTCGACGCCGCCGGCCCCTCCCATGAAGCGGAGACACGCTGACGACGGATGCAGGCGGGCCACCGCCTCAGCACGCATCCGAGCAGCGGCCACGCTCGGGCGCCATATGGCGCTTGCAGCCGACAACGGAGCGGCGCAAGCTCGTTCATCGAGCCACGAAAGAGGATGGCACCGTCATCGGATGCCGAACCGCATAATCAGATCGACCTAAAAAACAAACGGGGAGCCTCGCATGGATCTGAAAGACACAAGCGGCGCGGCGCGAATCTTCCCGACACCGGATTGCATCGTCCGGCATAACTGCCGGTAACCCCGATGACACTGTCACGCTTCCTGCCCATCCTCGACTGGTTGCGACACTATCCCCGCGCCTGGCTCTCCGCCGATATCGTCGCCGGCCTGACCACGGCCGCCGTCATCATTCCCAAGGCCATGGCCTATGCGACGGTGGCCGGGCTGCCGGTCGAGGTCGGCATCTACACGGCACTGGTTCCGATGGTGGTCTATGCCGTGCTCGGCACGTCGCGGCCCTTGAGCACCAGCACCTCGACCACCCTGGGCATCCTGACCGCCGCCGCTCTGGCAAGAGCCGTTCCGACGAACGATCCGGCCATGATGCTCACGGCCGCCGCGACCCTCGCCTGCATGGTCGGCGCGATCCTCATCGCCGCCTCGCTCCTGCGCCTCGGCTTCATCGCCGATTTCATTTCCGATCCGGTCCTCACCGGCTTCAAGGCGGGGATCGGCCTGGTCATCGTGGTTGACCAGATTCCGAAGCTGCTTGGCATCCATCTGCCCAGGAGCCCGTTCCTTCACGAGCTGCTCGGCATCGCCCAGCATATTCCCGATGCCTCCCTGCCGACGGTGGCGGTCGGCCTCGCCATGCTCATTCTGCTCATCGGCATGCGGCGCCGGCTCCCGCATATACCGGCACCGCTCGTGGCCGTTGCCGGCGGCATCGCCGCCTCCTGGTTCTTCGGCTTCAGCCGCATCGGCGTCGAAACGGTCGGCCATATTCCGGCCGGGCTGCCGCATTTCCACCTGCCCGATATCGATCTTGCCCAAGCGCTGCTGCCCAGCGCCTTCGGCATCGCCCTCATGAGCTTCACCGAGGCGATCGCCGCTGCCCGTGCTTTTGCCGACAGCGACGACCCGCCGCTGGACGCCAACCAGGAATTGCTGGCAACCGGCGCCGCCAATCTCGCCGGCGGCCTGTTCGGCGGCATGCCCGCCGGCGGCGGCACCTCGCAGACGGCGGTGAACCGTCTCGCCGGTGCCCGCACGCAGCTCGCGGAACTGGTGACGGCCGCCGCCGCTGCGGCAACCCTGCTGGTTCTTGCACCGCTGATCGGCCTGATGCCGGAGGCAACGCTGGCCGCCGTCGTGGTGGTCTATTCGATCGGCCTGATCAAACCCCAGGAACTGCACGACATCCTCAAGGTCAGGCGGATGGAATTCTTCTGGGCCCTCACCGCCTGTATCGGCGTCGTCTTCCTCGGGACGCTGCAAGGCATCGTGGCAGCCGTCGCCGTCTCGTTGCTCGCCATGGTCCACCAGGCGAACAATCCCCGGGTCTATGCCGTCGGCCGCATCGTCGGGACCGATATCTTCCAGGCCCTGCTGCCGGTCCGGGAATCGGTCGAAACCTTTCCCGGCCTGCTGATCATCCGCACCGAAGGCCGAATCTATTTCGGCAATGCGCATGTGGTCGGCACCCGGATCGAAAATCTGACCAGGCAAGCCGCCCCGAAAGTCGTGCTGTTCGATATGGGCGCGATTCCCGATATCGAATACACCGCCATCAAGATGCTGACCGAAAGAACGAGGCGGCTGCTGGAGCTCGGAGTCGAGGTCTGGCTTTCCAATCTCAATCCCGACCTGCACGAGATCATGGCGCGAACCCCGCTCGTCCAGCGTCTGGGCCAGGACCGGATCTTCCTCAATCGCCAGGAAGCGGTCACACACTATCTGGAGAAGGTCGCGCAAACCAATCGCCCCGCCACTGAGACGACATCTCACTGACGGGGCGATTAGGTTAAACGGATGGAGGTGCCCACAAACCCGGCCAGGGCCGGGACGTCACCCCGACAGCGTTACTGCGCCGCTTGTTCCGTCGAATGATACAGGCTGATCATCTGCTGCACCGAGCGATCGGAGCAGCCGTCGGCCCTGACCACTTTCCCGGCCGCCATCTTGGCATGTTCGATCATGGTCGCCGACTCGCCGGCAGTGAACTGGTGCTTCGTCTGATCGCCGATATAGGTGGTGATCTTGTCCCAGGTCGCGCCGTCCAGCGGGCCCTCGCACATCTGCTTCGCCTGGATCGCCTGATAGTATTTGTCGAACGTGTCCTTGGCATCCGCGGCATCGTCCGCCATGGCATAGCGGGCGACGCCGGCCGTACCGACGGCGATGCCGAGAGCGACCAGAGCGAACTTGGCAGACTTCACATATCCTTTGCGCATTCTTTCTTCTCCCAGATGCATTGGTAGACGTTGGCGTTGGTATGACGTTACTGCTTACGAATCCAATCCACCATGATTCCGATCCATTGTGAATCCGACCCACTGTGAATCCGATCCGCTGTGAATCCTATCCGAGGTGCAGGACATAATTCTATGATGGCACCGCAACGACGCCTCGCTCATCGGCTCCCGCATAAGACCCCGTTGGATCGCATCCCATGATCTCCTTCGGCATCCCACCGGCCGCCTCGGCGTGCCGGCTTCCCGACGTCATCAGGTATGCGCGTCTATAATGGAAATGTAATCACAAAGCCGGAATGGGTTCAATGGCAATCACCGATTGTGCCTGCGGCGTCATCAATTTTTGAACTCCAATTCAAATCCATCTTGCTCAATTGCCATCTCATCCCACATGATCCGGGACTGGATCTCGCATCGCTCTCCGTTCTGATTCGATAGATTTTCCGGTCAGTTACCTTGCGGTTCCCACTTATCTGAAACAGCTTTGTGCGTAGCCCCGCCCTCACCATGGTAGCTGCACCAAACCGCTCAGAAAGATCGACAAGAAACGTGGCACCGCAAGCCACAGCAGCTTCCAGGGGATCAGCAACAAGCATGGCAAAACGCGACCGTCGACGCCAGGAACTGATCAACGCGACCATCAATGTCGTCTCGGCGCATGGCTATTCCGAAACGACCGTCAGCCGCGTGGCGAAGGAGGCCGGCCTCTCGCTCGGCCTGATGCATTTCTACTTCGACTCCAAGGATCATCTGTTCGCGGAAACCCTGCGATATCTCTCCGACGAATACGATCAGGTCTGGCAGATCGCCGTGAAGAAATACGACGGCAGCGCGCCGCGCCGGCTGGTCGGCATGATCTATGCCTTCTTCGACCGGCAGGTCTTCTCCCATCAGCGCCTGGCCGTCTGGTTTGCCTTCTGGGCCGATGCGAAACTGCGCGATCGCTTCCGCGCCGATGTGATCAATGTCGAGCGGCGCTACAACCGCGAAATCAGCCGCACCGTCCGCGAAATCGCCGTGTGCGAAGTCATGGATCTGCGTCAGAGCCATCTGGTCGCGATCTCCCTGCTCGCCATGATCGACGGCTTCTGGCTGCAATTCATGATCGATCCCCAGTCCTCGACCCGCAATCGCGCCATCAGCTCCTGCCTCGGCTTCCTGCACTTGATGTTTCCCACGCTCAGCGATGTCTGGAACATCGAAGCGAAAAGCATCGCGCGCCGCCAAACCCGCAAAGTAGCCTGAAGAGAATAGCTTAGCGCAGCTTGCGTCGATCTTACCGGGTCGAGGCGGGGCTGATATCTGCGGCTCTCATCTCACGAGCGCAGAACTTATCCAATTGGAAGGCGTGTGCTTCCTGGCAGCATCCTGTTTGTTGCCATCGCCTCACCCTTCTCTCCCCGCCTGTCGGCGGGCGGGTGGAGGGATGGGGTGAGGGGTTGCCAACATCAAACTCGCTGGGCAATCCCCCCTCACCCACGTCCTCGCTACTCGTTGGCGGCGATTTCGGAGGCGAGCTTGACGCCGGTATCGGTGAGAACGCGCAGGGCCGCGGAAGGCATATGCACCTGAACCTGGGTGCCGGCGGTATAGGGAATATCTTCAC
>CAYOQR010000103.1:0-12399 GCA_964406155.1 uncultured Rhodospirillaceae bacterium
AGGAAGTCGGCCAGCAGTTCTCGGTGACGCGCGAACGTATCCGCCAGATCGAGGCGAAAGCGCTGCGCAAGCTCAAGCATCCCAGCCGCTCGCGCAAGCTGCGCAGCTTCCTCGACACCTGAATTTGACCGGGCTGGCGCCCTCTCCCCAAAGCGGGGCGGGGGTGCTATAGCTCTCGTCATCCAAGATCGCCGCCGCGACGGTTCATGGCGGCCCGGTCGGGCCTGTAGTTCAGTTGGTTAGAACGCGCCGCTCATAACGGTGTTGTCGGGGGTTCAAGTCCCTCCGGGCCCACCAATCTTTTCGATCACCTGTGACATCCCCTCGGACTGGGCTTCCTCATTCCGGCCACCTTGGCTCGCAATGGGCACGCAGCCGCGCCGGACGTCGTTGCCTAACACCTTGGTTTCTTGCCGGGTGGCGCTGCCGCTGACGCCGGAGACGCCGGTTCGGGCGGCAAGCTCTCTGTGAGCTGTGTCAGAGTGAGCTGTGCCGGAGAAGCACGTGAATGAACCAGGCGGCTCAAAGAACGAGCCGCTTGGTTCAACCTTGATGGACCGCAGACCTTTATTTGCTCGATTTTATCGCAGGGAAGCGGGAGCGCTGCTCGAGCTGAAAGATGGGCAGGGTATTGCGAATGTACTGATTCTTCGCATCAAACATCGGCTGATAGTCCCAGACGATGTTCTGCTGACGGATGATGCGATTGAGATAGCGCCGCCGGCGCTGGCTCTCGATAACGGTCCGGGTGATATTCCCAAGATCCCACCGCTTGCTGATTTCAGCCCGGAATTCTTTCACCCGTTCGGCATGCGCAGCGTGGGCGGCGATGTTGTTTTTCTCCAAGGGATCGGTGGAGAGATCGAAGAGTAAATCGGGGTCGGTCGGACAGTGGATGAATTTGTATGAGCCGCGGCGAATCATGATCGCCGGAGCGCTTGTCGCCTCTCCGAGATATTCACCGATGACCTCATCATGGCCCGCGCCACCCTCCAAATGCGTCAGCAGAGACCTTCCGTCAGTGACAACGGGCGCATCAAATTTCTCGCCGTTTGTCGCCAGATCGAGCAGCGTTGGCAGGATGTCGACGTGAGAGACGGATGCGGCGACACGTCCTGGCTTGAACCGACGCGGCGAATGCACGATCAAGGGCACGCGGGCGGAATTCTCGAACCAGGACATTTTGAACCACTGACCACGCTCGCCGAGCATGTCGCCATGGTCGCCAGTCACGATGGTGATGGTGTCGTCAGCGGAACCGCTTTCTGTCAATGCTTTCATGAGCGAAGAAAAACGTTCGTCGATATAGCTGATCGATCCATAATAAGCATGACGCGCATTCCGTACCTGCTCCGGTGTCGGTTCCGGATCAAGCATCCCGATGCCGTCCATGATCCTTCGACTATGGGGATCGGGTGCCGCATCCCGAACGCTCAGCTTCGGCATGTCAATGTCCTCATGGCGGTAGCGGTCCCAATGCTCTTTACGAGCAAGATAAGGGTCATGCGGACTGATCAATGAGACGACTAGGCAAAACGGCTTGGCGTCCGGATCCCGCGCGAGTTCAAAAAGATGCCGTTTGGCATGGAAGACGACCTCGTCATCGTAGTCGAGGTAGGCCGAGCGTGTGCAAATGCCAGCCTGCCGCACGACGTCCATCGTATGGAACCAATCGAGCTTCGCTTCAGGTTCGTCCCAGTTTGGAACCCAGGTGAAATCTGACGGATAGACATCTGTCGTCAGTCGCCGATGAAATCCATGCAACTGGTCCGGGCCGCAGAAATGCATCTTGCCGGAGAGGGTCATGTCATATCCAAGATCGGACAGATAGTGGGCAAACGTGGGAGTCTCTGCCATGAACTCGGCGGCATTATCCCAGGCGCCGATCTTCGTCGGCAATCGGCCGGCCATGAAAGAATATCGTGCCGGCGCACATAGGGGATAATTGCAGTAGGCTGAATCAAACACCACACCCTTTTCGGCGAAAGCCGATAACGCGGGGGCGTCGATCAGTTTATGCCCATAGGTTGGCAAAAACTGTGGCGCCAGTTGATCCAACATGAAGATAAGGAAATTGGGTTTTTAAAAGCCATCTGTATCTTCCCCGAATATCGATGCATTCGGCCTCGAGTCACACGCTGAATCCGCCTCTTCTCAATAAAGAAGAGGGCACTTCAGCTTGGACGATCTCCCGCGAGAAATTAGCATTGAATCGCCATCTTTTTAGCAAAAGTAGCCATGGCCGGTGCGGTTGTCCCGGCAGGCAGGTGAAAGCGTGGCGGCGCGTGCTGGCCGCGTCGCCCACGGCCCATCATCGAACGACTCATCATCCAACGGCCGTTGAGCGGTTATTGATAGGCCCCGGCCTTGGGGATTGCCGGTCCAGCCGGTTCCACCGGGCCACCCTTGTAGAAGTCCGATGCGGGATGATCGCGGATGAATTCGTAGGCGATCTCGCCGAGTGGGCGGCGTGGCCGGTCGCCGGGTGCTTGCAGCAATGGCACGACCTTGCGGAAGGCGGCCAGCGCGGCGGTCGGCGCTTCGCCGAAGCTGCGGGACGGTGTCTGCGCCTTGCGGAGATCCATCCAGAGCATGCCCTTCAGGACATCCTGGGCGACCAGTTGGAAGGCGCTGTCGACGCCGCGCCGTGCGCGCTGCAATTTGATGCGGGTCTGGGCCTGCAGGTCTTCGACCGTATCGATGATCGCCTGGCCGTTCGGCGCGACCGGTGTTTGGGTGATATCGGCGAGGTCCTGCCAGAGATCGGTCGGCAGATATCCGGCAACGGTCGGCAGCTTCTTCACATCATCGGCGGCGATAACGTCGCCGGGCTTGATGACGGTGAAGAAAGGATTGTTGAAGCGCTCGATGCGCTGGGCGACCGCGACCCCCATATTGGACAGCGCCGTCGAGAAGGCCTCGACCTGATTGGCCATGGGGTAGGGATCCCAATTCGCATTGGAGAAGATATAACCGGATTGCCCGTTGCTCAGCTTCCCGCCCTTCACATGATATTTCATGAATTGCGGCGTGCCGAGTTCCCAGGACTGGTTGGGTGAGAGACCGGGCAGGACAGCCGGATTGTGATCGGAGGCATTGATCGAGAGGATGACGCTGTCGCGCAGCTCCGCCCAGGCCTGCCAGGCGGAACCCTGCCGTTGGCTGGAGGCACGCAGGCTCTCGGGATCCTGGATGATACGCGCCGGATCGTCTTCGAAGAGATAGCTGCCCTTCAGCATCTCCATGACGCGGGCGGCGTCCCAACGGAGCCAGGGATAGGGGCGCATCTCCTGGACGGCGGCGGCAAGCGGCGTGAGGCTGGAATTCATGCCGTTGAGATCGATGGCGTAGCTGAGGTCTGTCCAGTCCAGCAGACGTTTGGCGTCGGCCAGCAGCAGCACCGCCTGCGCCTGGGCATAGGCATTGGTGCTGATGAGGGCGGCCTGATCCGCCGCGAAGGGTTCCAAGGGCTTCAACCCGGCTTCGGACAGCGCTTTTGCCGCCGGCATCCGCTGGCCCTGGTAATAGACCTCGCCTTCGCCAACCATGGCGGCGCCGATATTGGCCAAGGTGGCGAGATCGCCTTCGCCCAGGGTGCCGCGCGACTGCACGACCGGCGTGATGCGGTGGTTGATCAGATCGACCAGCATCCGGGTCAAGGCGGGACTGGCCGCCTCATAGGACATGGTATTGGCGCGGATCGCCATGATCGCGCGGATCAGGGCCTCTTCCTGAATCTCCGGCCCGTAGCCCGCGGTGACGCCGGCCTTGAAGCGTGCGAGCTGCTGGTCCTTGAGGAATTTCGTGTTCTTTTCGGAGGTGGGGTCGCCGGAAAAGATGACGGTCTCGCGCTGCGCACCCGAGCCGCGATTGAACCAGTAGATCGGAACGCCCTCCGCCGCTCCCTCCAGCAAGAGGCCATAGGCGGCGGCGGAGCGATCCAGGGCTGCCTTGCTGAGTTCGACCTTGGCGCCGTCGCGGGCAATCGCAACAGCCTCGCCGATGGTCAGATCGTGTCCCGTCAGGGTGATCGTGCTCTCGCCGTCGGTGGCTGCGATCGGCTGATAGGTGCCGGACGGCTCCAAGGCCTCGGCTGCGGCCGGGGACAAGCCGGCCATGCCGGCACAGGAGACCCCGGCGACCAAGACCCCGGCGATCAAGATCCAGGCGATCAGGGCCGGCCCCGCCAGATGTTTCGTCAGTCCCGTCATGTGCATGACTGTCCCCTCCCGAAGATGCATTGCCGTGGCAATGCCGGTTATCTGAATTCGTGGAGCGATGGATAAGGTCGAGCCTAGGTCTCGATACCTGTGCTGTCCAGGCGCGCCGGGCGCGGGCGGGGTATGCGATTTCGGCGACCGATGCGGGTGCTTAAAGCTGTGCGATCAGCCGTGCGAGCTCCGCCTGGCGGTGGGTGCCGGTCTTGGAGAAAATGCTGGAGAGCTGGGCCCGGGCGGTGGTGACGGAGACGCCGCGCCGGGCGGCTGCGGCGGCGCGGCCGTCGCCCTTGGCGATTTCCAGGGCCAGTGCGATCTCCGCCGGCGACAGGCCGTAGAGATGCTGCAGGCGGCTGCGGCGGCGTTCCAGATCGGCCGCGGGATCAAGGATGGTGACCAGGGCAACAGGATGCCGGTCGGACCAGAGCGGACGCTGTTCCGATGGAATCGGTGAGACCGTCAGTTGCAGCGGCGGCAAGCCATCGGCGCGCGGCAGGATGATGATTCCGCCGCCATCCACCGCGCAGGTGGCGAGGCGCTGATACAGGTCGCGCTGATTGTGTTTCAGCGATAACCGCCCCTGCAGCAGCCGCAGCTCCATCGCCCGGTCCAGCATCCGCCGGGCGGGACCATTGGCATGGAGAATCTGGGCGCCGTCGCCCAGCACCAGGACGGCGATCTGCAAAGTCTCCAGGGCGGCCACATTGGCCTGTTCGGCAAGCCGTATCTCATCGAGGCGCTTCGCCAGCGCCACGGTCCGCTGCAGGATCGGCGCCAGCGCGGCGAGGCGCTCGAAGTCCACCTGCTCGAAATCCGTCTGATGGCGGCCACGCTGAATATTAACGAAGCCGGCCAGATGGCCCTGGGACCAGACCTTGCAGCCGAGCGAGGCATAGCCGTCTTGTGGCCTCAGCCATTCGTTGAAGAAAACGCTGTTATGGAAGGCCTGTTTCGGCATCAGGCTGCGGTCGCTGAAGACGGTGCCCGGCGCGCTGAGGTCATGCGGCTGCCAGAGATTGTTGTGCCGCGCATAATGGTCGCGATAACTGGCGTGGAAGGCGGGATCGGTGCCGATGCTGATGGCCGTGCCGATGCGGGTCCGGAGATCCTCCAGGCCGAAACAGGCACTGGAACCGTGGAAGAGTTGCCGTATCTGATCGAGGGCGGCCGGCCAGGCGGCTGGATCATGCCCGGCTTCATACAAGGCGGCGGCAGAGGCGCTCAGCCAATGCTCTGATGGCGCCGGCACGGTCACGTTCCCCTCTCCCCCTTCCTGGTCCCCCTGCCTCATCCCGTATGGACATCATCCTGCATGCGCCAATCCTGCATGCCCGGGAGGCAAAACTGCACATCAAATGGTGGCCGCCGTCAACGACCGCTATCGGACATCTGTCCGATGCCGCCAGCCCGGGTCTATGCCACTTTAACCAACGGCTGCTCCGCCCTCCTCAGATGGGGAGGAGCTCGACGCCGGGCAAGGTTACCCGGCGCAAAGACCGGGTATCCCGGGGGTAAATTCCAGATCACGCATGACGGGTCAGGTCCTTCGCCCACTTGACCCGGCAAGCAGGGCCGGCTCCCCAAGGGCCGGCCCTGCGCATTTCAGGGGCGTTTTATCGCAGCCTGTTCACGCGGCTTGGTGCCCGTTCGATCATCCCTGGCCGGCCGTGGCCTGGCTCGCCATGGTGACGAAGTCCCGGAAGATCTGGTTCATGCCGGCATTCATGGCCTTGACGGCATCGTCGATATCGCCGGTGGCGGCCGGCGGCTCGACATGGAAGACCTTGTCGGCGATCAGGCGGTTATTGTCTTCCTCCAGCAGCGTGAGCTCGATCTCGATGACGGCGCCATCGGGATTGGCGGTCTGCTCCAGGCGCCGCAAGGTACCGCGCACGATGTATTTCGCCTCGATCCGCATCTCGCTCGGCACCACCTGGGCCGCGAATTGCGCGGCGCGCAGATAGGCGATCAACTGATCGCGCAGCATCTGCGGCGGCGGGCTTACCCAATAGGCATAGTTCCGCTGCTCCAGCTTGCGGCCGCCATTGGCGGTAAAGAGCAGGGGACGCTCCGCCATTACACCCTCGGCGGCAAAGGGCGGCACCTCGACGACACCGTTCAAGGGCTTGACGGCCGGGCTCTCGGCCGGCTGCGCGGTCAGGCGGAAATACTGCTCCTTCGGCACTGTCGGTGCGGCGCAGCCGGCGGCGAGAAGCGTCATGCCCATGCCGAGGAGGAGAGCGCGGCGGGACGTGCGCGGGCGGGAAGCGGGCTGGGTCGTCGTCATGTCACGGTTCCTTGGTCGCACTGGGAACCGGCGTCAGACCCTTGTCGGGCGCCGGTGAACTGCCGGAAAGGAGCAATCCCGGATTCTGCCGGATCAGCCGGGTGAATTCGCTCATATTGCGGGTACTCACATCGAGATTGTTGGTGATGGCATCGATGTTCTGCGAAAGGGTGCGCAGGATATAGGAAAGATCGGCAACCGATCTGTCGACTTTGCCACTGTTGTTCTGCATCAGGGTGTTCAACTGATCGGCCAGGGTCTTCGCCTTCTGCGACAGGCCCTTGAGATCGCCGGCGGCCGAGGCGGCATTGGCGGAGGCCTCCTGGATATGGGCGAGGGTGCGGTTGACCGCCTCGACATTGCGGTCGGCGAGGATCTTGTCGATCTGCCCCATCTCGACATTCATCTGGGCGGTGAATTTGGCGAGATCGCCGGCGATCTGCGGCGCCTTCGCCTGCACCGACTGGGCGATGGCGTTCAGCGACCCGAAGAGCTGGTTGAGATTGCCTTCGGTCGAATTGCCGATGCGATTGATCATGTCGCTGACCTTGGCCAGCATCGGCTTCAGCGAGGAATTGCTGAGATCGCCGATCTCGGCGGCGACCGAACTCATCAGCGAGAACATGTCGGCCGGCGAGCCACCGGGAATCTCGCCGCCGACGGCGACCGTCTCGGGGGCATGGCCGCCGGCGATCTCGATGGTCTTCGCGGAGAGGAAGCTGGAGGCGGCGATGCGAGCGACCGAATCCGTCGGGATCTGCCAGCCTTTTTTCACATCGACGAAGACGCGGAAACGGTAGCGGTTGTCCTTGCGTTCCGGCTCGATGCGCTCGACCAGGCCGATCGGATAGCCCTCATAGCGCACCACGGTGCCATATTTCATGTCGCTGACATTGTCGAAGACGACGGAGTAGTTGTCGGTCGGTCCGCTGCGGCCGCTCAGCATCACCACCACGACGATCAGGGCGATGACCATGGCCGAGACGAACAGGCCGACGACGGTATAGTTCAAAAAGTGGCTGCGCATATGGCGTTCTCTCGTCGCTCCGATAGTCGGTTCCGGCGCTTTATCGCCCCGCTCAACCGCCCGTCAGGCGCTTCAGATATTCGGTCGGATCGACCGCGATATCCTCGGCCTGCCGGTTGAGCAGATGCTGCACGCGTTCATTTGGGTTGTTGCGGATGGTTTCGACCCGTTCGCAGGCCAGGATGCGGCCCTGGTCCAGGACGGTGATGCGGTCGCCGATCTTGAAGGCGCTGTCGATGTCGTGGGTGACGACGACGACGGAGATATCCATCGCCTCGCGCAGCCGCAGGATGAGATCGTCGAGGGAGGAGGAAACCGCCGGATCGAGGCCGGAGGAAGGCTCGTCCAGGAACAGCAGTTTCGGATCCATGATGATGGCCCGGGCGATCGAGGCGCGCTTGACCATGCCGCCGGAGAGCGCCGCCGGCATCAATTCGCCGAAGCCGGAGAGATTAACCACTTCGAGCTTCATGCGCGCCATGATGTCCATGGTCTTTTCGTTGAGCTTGGTCAGCTCACGCAGGGGCAGCTTGACGTTCTCTGCGACATTCATCGAACTGAAGAGGGCGCCGAACTGGAAGGCGACGCCGATCCGGCGGCGTAGATCCAGCTTCTCCAGCGCCTTCAGGCTGCCGAAATCCTTGCCGAGCAGCTTGACCTTGCCGGGCAATGGCGGCATCAGCCCGACCAGATGGCGCAAGAGGGTGCTCTTGCCGGAGCCGCTGCCGCCCATGATCATCATGATCTCACCCTCACGCACATCGAGCGAGATGTCGAACAGGATCTGCCGTGTCCCGTAGGACCAGTCCAGATTTTGGACCTCGATCACCTTCGGGCGGCTTTCCAGTTCCGCCGCGCTGGGGCGCTGGGGTGCTGGCGCCTCATCATGGGCCGGCACCGGAGACGAAGCTGAGTGACGGGGCGTATCGGATTGCGCGCTCATGGCCGGTCAATGCGTCGAGATATAGGCGAAGATCATGTCGGCGACCACGATCAGCGTGATCGACTGCACGACCGAGCGGGTGGTGACCTGGCCGACACCCTCGGCGCCGCCGCTGACGCTGGCGCCGTTGATGACGCCGACCAAGGCGATCAGCACGCCGAACAAAGCGGATTTGCCGATGCCGTGCCAGACGTCATGGGCGGTCAGCACGTTCATCGTGTCGCGGATATAGGCGCTGAAGGAAATATCGAGGGCGGCCGAAACATAAAGACCGGCACAGGTGATTGAGACCAGGTTGGCCCACATGGCGAGGCAGGGCACGGTGATGACCAGGGCGATCAGCACCGGCGATACCAGGAAGCGCACCGGGTTGATGCCGATCACCTGCAGGGCGTCGATCTCCTGATTGATGGTCATGGTGGCGAGCCGCGCGGCGATCGCCGAGCCGGAGCGTCCGGCGATCAGGATGCCCATGATGATCGGTGAGAATTCCCTGACCACACCGAAGGCGATGCCGATATAGGCGAAGCTTTCGGCACCGAAGAGGCCCAAGGAATAGAGGCTCTGGATCGCCAGCATCAGGCCGATCGTGCCGGAGAGCAATGTGGCGATGGGCAGGGCGGTGACGCCGAAGCTCAGCATCGAGAGCATGGTCGCCTCGAGACGCACCGGCTGGCGGTAGCGCCGGCCCATCGCCAGCCAGAACAGGCTCTCGCCCAGGAGGCTGGCGCCATAGCCGACTTCGTCCAGACTCTGGACCGTGCGGCGGCCGATGGTTTCGAAGAAACGCGTGATCGCAGTCATATGGGGGCCTTAGACGGCGCTGCCTGAATTGGCGCCGCCCGGGTTGCCACCACCTAGTGCCGCCGCGAGATCGGGATGGATGGCGAAGACCTTGTCGAGGCGGGCCAGTTCCAGCACCCGATGGGCGCGCGGGCTGACGGCCACCAGCGCCAGATCGCAGCCATGCTTGCGGGCGACCTGCAGGCCTTCAACCAGGCTGGCGATGCCCGAGGAATCGATATAGCTGACCTCGGCCATGTCGATCAGCAGGCTCTTGCCGGTTTTCAACTGATCGAGCAGGGTCTTGCGCACGGCCGGCGCGGTCTCCAGGTCGATTTCGCCGGTAAGCGCGATGACGACGCGCCCGCTCTGTTCGCTGATCTGACCGACCGACATTCCGTTATACCCCCTTCCCGGACCCCGAAGGGCCGGTCCCCGATTGTTCCGAGCCCCGTACCGCACCTTGCGCTTCCGCGGCCTTATGGTCGTCATTTTGCGCCGCGCGCAGTTTCACCAGTTCAAGCATATTGCCCTCGCCCGCCGGCAGCGGCACGAAGGTCGCTTCATCCATGATGGCGCGGATGAAATGTGTCCCTAGTCCCCCGGGTCGCACATCGTCCAATGACCGCGGCCGTATCTTAGCCGGATCGAGCTTAGGTGCGAAGTCTCGAATCCGCAGCATCATGCCGTCCGGCAGGCGATGCATGGCCAGCGTGATCTCGCCGTTGCGGTCGCCGCCATAGCCATGAACCATGATATTGCCGACCGCTTCGATCGCGGCGAGGACCAGATCATGCGCCTCCTCCGGCGCAAAACCGCAAGCATGGGCGGCGGCCAGCAAGGCGGGGCGCAGAATCTTGAGACGGGCGGGATCCGCCGTCAGGGTGAAGCCCATGAGGAATTCGTCCGATTCCACCGCTTCCGAGCCGCCTGTCCCGGCGGTGGCGCGCGGCTGGCCGCGGGACGCCAGGGCGTCGTCGATCGCCAGCAGGGTGAGGTCGTCGCGTGCCTGCCAGCCGCCGCCGTCCAAGTCGCCGAGGATATGTTGCAGCCGGTCCGCCAGCTTTGGGTCGCGAATCCCAACGAGCAGCCGGCCCAATCCCTCGATGCCCAGTTCCTCGTCGCTGGCATGGCGGAATTCGGTGATGCCGTCGGAATAAAGGTAGAGCTGCCCGCCATTGAGATGCAGCGACTGGGTGACGAAGGTCGCCTCGGCGATGATCCCCAGCGGCGGCGCCGAGGCTTCGAAAATGTCGAAACGATGACCGCCCGGTTGCAGCAGCAAAGGCGGCATATGTCCGGCATTGGCGAAGCGCACCAGTCCCGTGGCCGGTTCGTAGATGCCCAGCGCCATGGTGACGAACATGCCGAGGCTGGTGGTGGCGCAAAGCTCGCGATTGAGAATGCCGGCGAGCCGTGCCGGATCGAGTACGGTCTTGCCGAGGCAGCGGAACAGGCTGGCAGTCTTGGCCATCAGCAGGGCGGCATTCATGCCCTTGCCGGAGACGTCGCCGAGGCAGAAGGCGATGGCACCGTTCGGCAGCGGGAAAAAATCGTAGAAATCGCCGGAGACTTCGTGGATCGGCCGGTTGAGGCCGGCGATCGGCAAGGCCGCGTCGGCCTCCGGCAGCAGGCTGCGCTGGATCGCGGAAGCAAGTTCCAGTTCGCGCTTCAGGCGCTCCTGCACCACCAGCTTGGCGGCAAGCCTGGCATTGGAGATGGCGAGACTGGCCGAGCTCGCGATCACCTTCAGCATGTTCTGATCGCCGTCGTCGAAGGGCTGGCCGTCATGCTTGTTCAGCACTTCGACGGCACCGAGGCGGGTGCCGCCGACGCTCAGCGGCGCGCAGAGGATCGAACGGGTGACGAAGCCTGTCGCCTTGTCCGCTTCGGCGTAGAAAGCCTTGTCGTCATAAGCGTTCTCCACCACCAGCACGGCATCCTCTGCGACGGCGCGGCCGACGATGCCCTGGCCATGGGGGATCACGAGGCCTTCCACATTCACGGGCCCGGCGCTGGCCCGGCAGACCAGGGCCTGGCCGGCTTCATCCAGCAGGAAGATGGCGCCGGCCTCAACCTGCATCAACTGGACAATCCGGGTCAGGGCCTGCCGGATTGTCGCCTCGACATCCTGAGTCGCAGCAAAGGAGCGGCTCAGGGCGGCGGCGAAATCCAGCGGATCACGGGCCGGATCGTGAGCTGGCCGGCCGGTGGCGATCGGTGCCTCTGCTGCTACCATTGGGCGAATATGCTTTCCGTCATGACATGCGGTGTCCGGTCCCTCGCGGGCGGTGCACGGGCTTATAGTGCTGCTTTCAAAGCCGTCTGCCAAGCCATTGCCCGAGGAGCAAAGCCGCGTCTGTGATGCGCCGCACAATCATCGGTCGTAGAGTTTCGCAATGACGGCGGTCCACGCTCAATCTCGCGCGACTCGCTCGCGGTTTATGTTCCTGACAGATGCATTGTCGATCGGCAGGCGAGATGGTAAGTTAACGGTAACAAATAAGAAGGGAGAGCCGGTCGAATCGACCGGCGAGGTGAACGGCCCGGATATGGCCGCACGAGGCTCCGCAAGAGAGCCGGCCGATGCCCGGGAAACGTGGGGATACATCATCGGGAGGCAAAATTGAGCAATGCAAGCTTGGCCGCATCCGGCGAACCGACCCGGGAACCGACGGCGGGTGAATTGCGCACGGTGGTTTTCGCATCGTCGCTGGGTACCGTCTTCGAATGGTACGATTTCTATCTTTACGGGTCGCTGGCGGCGATCATCAGCAAGCAGTTCTTCTCCGGCGTCAATCCGACAGCCGGCTTTATTTTTGCCCTGCTGGCTTTCGCCGCGGGCTTCGCGGTGCGCCCCTTCGGCGCCCTGGTCTTCGGCCGGCTGGGCGATTTGGTCGGGCGCAAATACACCTTCCTGATCACCATCCTGATCATGGGCTCCTCCACTTTCATCGTCGGCCTGCTGCCGAGCTATGAAAGCATCGGCCTGCTGGCACCGGTGGTGCTGATCGCCCTGCGCCTGCTGCAGGGTCTGGCGCTGGGTGGTGAATATGGCGGTGCGGCGACCTATGTCGCGGAACATGCGCCGAACGGCAGGCGCGGCTATTTCACCAGTTGGATCCAGACCACGGCTACGCTC
>CAYOQR010000104.1:0-11149 GCA_964406155.1 uncultured Rhodospirillaceae bacterium
TCGGCCTTCGCCGGCTTGATGGGCCAGCGCATCGCCTCGAAGGGCGTCACCGTGATCGACGACGGCACACTGCAGGACCGTCGCGGCTCGCTCAGCATCGACGACGAGGGCACGCCCAGCCAATGCACGACACTGATCGAGGACGGCGTCCTGGTCGGCTTCCTGCAGGACCGCCAGAACGCCCGCCTCATGAACATGAAGCCGACCGGCAACGGCCGGCGCCAGAGCTTCGCGCATAATCCGATGCCGCGCATGACCAACACCATCATGCTGGGCGGCGAGCATGCGCCGGAAGAAATCCTCAAATCGGTGAAAAAGGGCCTCTATGCCGTCAATTTCGGCGGCGGCCAGGTCGATATCACCTCGGGCAAATTCGTCTTCTCCGCTTCTGAGGCCTATCTGATCGAGGACGGCAAGATCGGCCCGGCGGTCAAGGGCGCGACGCTGATCGGCAACGGTCCCGATGTGCTCACCAAGGTCGGCATGATCGGCAACGACATGGCGCTCGATCCCGGCGTCGGTACCTGCGGCAAGGAAGGCCAGGGCGTCCCCGTCGGCGTCGGCCAGCCGACCCTGCGCATCGACGGCCTCACCGTCGGCGGCACAGCGGCGTAAACCGCATTTACCCCCCTCCCTAACCTTCCCCCAACTTGGGGGAGCGGACTCGATGATATCGAGCGATTCATTCGGTGCATCGTCACCAACAATTCCCTCCCCCGAATCGGGGGAGGGTTAGGGAGGGGGCGTTACCTGAAGACCGCGATCTCCGGATGGTCGTGCTTTATTTCCCGAGGGTCGCCTTGCGGTCGGCGATTTGCGCCAGGATGGCGTGGCGCTGGTCCGGCGTCGAAATGATCCAGTCGCGAATCTCGTCGATGGTGCGCAGGCAGCCGACGCAATAGCCGGTCGTGTTATCCATCTGGCAGACGCTGATACAGGGCGAAGCCGGGCCGCTGGCGAGCAGGCGCCGCCGTTCCTCGCGCCGCTTTTCCCGCGTCAGGCGATCCGCTGCCAATCTACCTGCGGCCGGCTTATCCGTCGCCGAGGGCCCTGCGTCGCTTGCCATTCTCGTCAATCCTGTCCACCTGATCCCACCTTCCGGTCATCTCCTGGAGATTGGCATGTCGGAGGAACATGCCAAGGGGGCATACCGGGGGGATCGGCATATTTGTCTCTGCCGCTGGGTCTATTATCATGGCCGGGCCGGCCTGAACAGATCGGCGCCCGATCGCCTGCCCAGCGGCAGGCATGCAGATTCCAGGAGCGTCATGACGCGGCAGCGTATCATCGGCACGACCCGCCTCACCACCGGCCTCGTCCTGTTCGCTTATGTTCTCACCCACGACCTCAATCATGCCCTTGGGCTGATTTCGCTGTCGGCCCTGGAGGCCGGCCGCATCCCCTTCCTCGCCTTCTGGCATTTCCTGCCGGTGCGCACGGTTTTCTACCTCAGCATCGTGCTGCATCTGCTGATCGCCCTGCGCGCGCTCTATCTGCGCCACAGCCTGCGCATGGCGCCGGCGGAAGGCTGGCAACTCGCCCTCGGCCTCGCTTTGCCGCCGCTCCTGGTCCTGCATGTCATCGCCACGGCGGTCTCCAATCTGACCTTCGACTCGCATGCCACCTACAGCTACGTGATCTGGACCTTCACGGTCGCCCGGCCCGATTACGGCACGATCCAGGTCACGGCCCTGCTGGTCGCCTGGATTCATGGCTGTATCGGCCTGCGCGGCTGGCTGCGCCTGAAGCCCTGGTACAGCGCCTGGCGCGATACCTTCTATGCCATCGCCTTGCTGGTTCCAGTGCTGAGCCTGCTGGGTTTCGCCGCCGCCGGCCGCGAGGTCACGGGCCTGGCGCAGCAACCCGGCTGGCGCGAAGCCATGCTGGCCGCCGCCAATCTCCCGGATGCCGCCGGGCAGGCTCGTCTCTATGCCGCGCGCGACATCTTCCTACTGGTCTATGGCGCGGCGTTGATTGCCATCCTGGCGGCACGCGGCCTGCGCGCCTGGCTGCAGCGCCGCAGGGCGATTGCCGTACGCTATGCCGACGGCCATGTCGTCACCATCCAGCCCGGCACCACCATTCTGGAAGCGAGCCGCATGGGCGGCGTGCCACATGCGGCGGTCTGCGGCGGACGCGGCCGTTGTTCGACCTGCCGCATCAAGGTGATCGAGGGAGCCGCCCATCTCACGCCGGCCAATGACGATGAAACCGCTTTGCTGACCAAGGTGGGCGCGGTCCCCGGCACACGGCTTGCCTGCCAGGCGATCCCGACCGGGCCGGTCCTGGTGGCCCCGCTCCTGCCGCCGATGACAGCCCCCCGCCACGCCCTCGGCCATTCCGCGCAGCATCACGGCCAGGAACGCGAGATCGCCGTTCTTTTCGCCGATCTGCGCGGCTTCACCCAGTTCGCCGAGCATCGCCTGCCCTATGACGTGGTGTTCCTGCTCAACCGATATTTCCGCGCCATGGGCGAGGCCGTGACCCAGGCCGGCGGCCGGGTCGACAAGTTCATCGGCGACGGCGTCATGGCGCTCTTCGGCCTGACCGGCACGCCGGACCAGGCCTGCCGCCAGGCAATCGAGGCGGCGGCCCGCATGTCGATCAACCTCGACCAACTCAATCGCCTCTTCGCCCAGGATCTGAAACAGCCACTGCGGATCGGCATCGGCATCCATGTCGGTCCCGCCATCGTCGGCGAGATGGGCTTTGCCGGCGCCCAGGCGATCACGGCGATCGGCGACACGGTCAACACCGCCAGCCGCCTGGAAAGCTCCACCAAGGAAGTCGATTGCCAGTTGCTGCTGTCAGCCGATGTCGCCGCCCTCGCACGCCTCGATCTCAGCCACTTCAGCCCCCACGACCTGCCCCTGCGCGGCCGTAGCGGAACGATCACCGCTTATGCGATCGAGGATGCGCGCCAGTTGCAACCCGAGCTGAAACCATAAGACCAGAAAGTCATGAACCCGGCATGCTGACACCCCTGACCCGCGATTTCGCTTTCCTGCAGCGGAACCCCTCGCCCACTTACTGGGCCCTGGCGCCGCATCTCATTTCCCAGCACACCGGCAGTTCCTGCGGCCTCGCCAGCGCCGTCATGGTCTTGAACGCCTTGCGCTCCCTGGGCGGGCATCACAAGATCGGCGATGTCGTCTCCGAACGACGCCTCCTGGACATGGTGGATCGCGATGACTGGCGCGACGCCTTCCGCGAGGGCGGCGACGGCATGAAACTGGCACGCTATGCCGAGGCGCTGCCCCTGGCCCTCGCCTTGTTCGGCCTGCCGGATTGGCAGGTTTCCCTGCACCGCGTGGCGACCGGCGATGTCGCGGCGCCCGCCACCTTGCGCTGGCATCTCGCCGCCCTGCAGCGTGACGCCGACCGCTTAGTGATCGCCAATTTCCATCTCGCCACCTTCTATGGCGACGCCGTCGATGTCGGCCATTACTCGCCCGTCGCCGCTTATGACGCGGCCACCGACCGGGTGCTCATCCTCGATGTCTACAAGCCGGATTATGAGCCGGTCTGGGCGCCGCTCGAACATCTGACGCAAGCCATGACGGTGCTCGACGACACCGATCTACCGCGCGGCTATATCCTGCTGTCGCGCTCATCCGCATAGAGCCGGATGCTCTCAAATGGAATCACCCCGGCGAATTCATTTGAGAGCTGAATCCGTCTCTCTTCAATAAAAGAGAAAGCGATTCAAGTCGTCGCGACCAGCAGTTCTTCCGACGTCGGCGGCCGCAGCCCGTCCGTCCGTCCGCTGAAATAACGCTGCGTGAGTTCGGCCGCCGCGACCGAACGGGCCGTCTTGAAGCCGCAATCGCGCGCCAGTTCCTGTATCTCCGCCGGCGCGAAGAAGCTGATGAAGGGTGTGCCGCTGGCCCGCGCGCCCTTCTCCGCGATCTCGCGCCCGGCCCGTTCCTCGGGTGCCGCAAGTTCCATCGGCAACAGATAGGTCATGGCCAGGGTAGAGCCGGGCGCCAGCACCGCGACCTGGCGCAAGGTAGCGGCAATCGCCTCTCGGGTCAGATACATGCTGACGCCGGTCGAGGCCACGACCGCCGGCCGTCCGGCATCGAAGCCGGACGCACGCAGCTCCTGCCACCACGATCCACCCGCTTCGAAATCGACCGGCACCAGCCGCAGCCAATCGGGCACGCCGAAACCGAGGTCGATGAGACGCTGCCGCTTCCAGGCCTGGGGGCCCGGCTGGTCGACTTCGAAGACCCGCAGTCGCGATGCCATCTCCGGCCGACGCTGGACGAAGCTGTCCAGGCCGGCGCCGAGGATCACATACTGATCGACGCCGAGCCCAGCCTGTTCCACCGCCAAATCCTCGATGAAGCGGGCGCGGGCCACGATCGAGGCGCGGAAGCCGCCGGTCCAGGCCGGATTCATATCCGGCCGATCGCGCCAGCTCTCATCTGGCGCCACCAGCCTGAGGCCGATCTCGTCTTCCAGTACATGGGGTGGCAGATCGATCTCGACATGTATCGCCCGCCACAGGGCAACCCGAACCGCCGTGGTCTCCGCCGCCACCTGATGCTGACCCGACATGTCTCTCTCCCGTTTCAATCAATGCGCCGGCAGATGGGCCTCGATCGCTGCGATCAGCTTGGGATCATCCGGCGTCACCTTGGAGGGGAAGCTGCCCACTACCTTGCCGTCCGGCGCGATCAGGTATTTGTAGAAGTTCCAGCGCGGCCGTCCCTCGCTGCCCAGTTTGGCGTCCAGCCACTTATACAGCGGATGCGCCGAGGACCCGGTCACGGCGACCTTCTCCGTCAGCGGAAAATCGACGCCGTAATTGCGCTCGCAGAACTGCTGGATCTCGGTCGCGGTGCCGGGCTCCTGGGCACCGAAATCGTTGCTCGGCACGCCCAGCACAATGAGGCCCTTGTCGCGATAGCGCTGCCACAACTTCTCGAGCCCCGCATATTGCGGCGTGAAGCCGCATTTCGAGGCGACATTGACGACCAGCACTGCCTTGCCGCGAAATTGCGCCAGCGGCATGTCCTTGCCGTCGAGCGATTTGAAGTCGAAATCGAATGCGCTGTCCATGGCTGCCACCGCCGGGGGAATGGGTTGCGTGGAAACGAGCCCCAGCACCAGGGGGATGCTGCGGATCACATGCTTAATCGTCATATCGTTCCTCTTGCCAGGGATCGCCGTGATTGTGATAGCCACGGAGTTCCCAGAAACCGGGCTTCTCGAACTCGACGAATTCGAGTCGCTTGAGCCATTTCGCACTTTTCCAGAAATAGAGCTTCGGCACCACCACGCGCAGCGGCCCGCCATGTTCCAGGCTCAGCGGCTCGCTTTGCCAATGGGTCGCCAGCAGGACATCGGCCTCGGCGAATTCGGCGAGAGGCACATTAGCCGTATAGGTGTCGTAGCTGTGCAGCAGCACATGCTGAGCCGTGGATTTCGGCTTCACCAGATCGAGCAGGTCACACACCCGCACGCCCCGCCAGCGGTTGTCATAGCGCGACCAGGAGGTGACGCAGTGAATGTCGCTGACCGTCTCGGATTGCGGCAGGGCTTGGAAATCGGCCCAGCTCAGGATCCGTGTGTTCTCCACCTGCCCATCGATGGTGAGACGCCATTTGTCGAGCGGGATGCGCGGATGCACGCCGAGATCGAGGACCGGCCAGGTTTCGACCAGACGCTGGCCCGGCGGCAGGCGGTCGACCATGCGCTCGTCGGTCCGGCCCGTCAGAAGCCGCCCTTCCGCCGCCCATTCCTGCTTGCGCCGGATCAACTTCTCGCGGATCTCGCCCGTCTGATCCTGCCGGTCGTCACTCGCCATCATCGCCGCCTTTCCTTGATCGCCGGCAGTCTAGAACGCGGTGGGCCAACCGCAAGATTTAACGCTAAACAGATAATGCGTATTATTACCTTTCACACCCCCATCCTACCGCCCCATCCCGCCGCCAGGATTGCGCTATTGCGGTGCCCCTGGAAACTCTCGCATTTGCGACGTTTTGCTGCGTCGCTTTTCGGCGATCCTCAGTCGCGGCAATAGCAGCCGTGTCAGAACACGAAGCCTAGTAATCCAGACAGGAGAGAGCGACCGTCTGCTGCACGGGTCGCGGGATCGGAAATGGCCGCACCATCGGAACGTACCTTGTTCATCGCCTGCGGGGCGCTCGCCAGGGAGATCGTGGCCCTGAAAGAAGCCCATGGTTGGGGCGACGCGATGGAAGTCACCTGCCTGCCGGCGATCTGGCACAATTATCCGGACCGGATACCGGCCGGGGTGCGGGCCAAGATCCGGTCGGGCAGACGGAAATTCGATCGCATCTTCGTCCTCTACGGCGATTGCGGCACCGGCGGCGAGCTGGACCGCGTGCTGGCGGAAGAAGGCGTCGAACGGATCGACGGGCCGCATTGCTATGAGTTCTTCACCGGCAGCGCGGATTTCGCCAAACTGTCCGATGAGGAGCCGGGGTCGTTCTATCTCACGGATTATCTGGTCCGCCATTTCGACCGGCTGATCTGGCAGGGACTGGGGCTGGACCGCCATCCGGAATTGCGCGACGCCTATTTCGGCAATTACCGGCGGCTGGTCTATCTGGCGCAGCTCGACGAGCCGCGCCTGCTGGACAAGGCCCGGGCGGCGGCCAAGCGGCTGGGACTGGATTTCCTGCATCGGCGGACCGGCTATGGCGAGCTGGCGACATTCATGGCGGCGAAGACCGGAAGCGAAGACCGGACACACCGCTGACAGGGTTGAACGGTGCCGCAACGGAGCACCGGCGGGGTACGAAAGGGAGAAACATGGCGAGCTTGACCATCGTCTACTGGCGGGACATTCCCGCCCAGGTCATCGTCAAGAAGGGCCGCGACACGGCCAAGATCCAGTTGACCGAGCGCTTCGAGAAGGCGATCGACCGGGCGGCCATGCGCGCCAATCTGCGCGACACGGATTCGTATCTGGCGGAATGGCGGCGCGCTCCCGGCGGCGATGTCAGCGACGACCTGCAGGCCGAGGCCGACAAGGCCGCGGCGAAGCTGGAAGCCGACTATCCCGACGACCGGCTGAAGACGCTGGTCGAAGCCGGCGGCAACGATGCCGCCAAGGTGGAGGGCTGAGCCCATGTATGCGGTTCGCCTGTGGTCGGTGCGCCATGCGCGCGGCCTCAACCTCTTCTACAAAGCCTTTGAAAAGGCGATGATCGCGCTCCACCCGCTGTGGAACAAGATCGGCTACGAGCGGCTGGAAGGCCCCTTCGAGGCCACCGAGAAGGCCGTAAAGGGCTTCCTCTTCGACTGCCAGATGTGCGGGCAATGCGCCCTCTCCTCGACCGGCATGTCGTGTCCGATGAACTGCCCGAAGAACCTGCGCAACGGTCCCTGCGGCGGTGTCCGCGCCAACGGCCATTGCGAGGTGAAGCCGGAAATGAAATGCGTCTGGGTGCAGGCCTGGGCCGGCGCCGAGCGCATGGCGGCCGATCACCCGCTGAAAGTCGGCGTTGATGCGATCGGCGATGTGCAGAAGCCGGTCGATAACAGCATCAAGGGCAAGTCCTCCTGGCTGCGCGTCGTGCGCATGACCAAGCAGATTGGCGAATTCGCGCCGAAGCCAGTGAAAAAGCCAGCGGCGAAACCCGCTGCTCCCAAACCGGCCGATCCGGCTAAATCCGGCGACGCGAAATCCAGTGAGGGGCAGGCAGCATGAACCAGGATCTGCCGCCGCATTGGGATCCCGGCGCCCCGCTGCCCGACAAGCCCGGCCACTCCTCCCAGGGTCGCCTGGAGCGTGTGCTGCGCTCCGGCCGCTTCGCCGTCACCGCCGAACTGAATCCGCCCGATTCCGCCGATCCGCGCGAGGTCTATGAGCGGGCACTGGTGCTCTCGGAAGTCTGCGACGCAATCAACGCGACGGATGCTTCGGGCGCCAATGTCCATATGTCCTCAGTCGGCATCTGCTCGCTGCTGACCCGCGCCGGCTATGCCGTCATCATGCAGATCTCCTGCCGCGACCGGAACCGCATCGCCATCCAGGGCGACGTGCTGGGCGCTTCGGCCATGGGTGTGCAGAACATCCTCTGCCTGACCGGCGACGGCGTGCAGGCGGGCGACCAGCCGCAAGCGAAGCCGGTCTTCGATTTCGATTCGACCTCGCTGCTGGAATGTATCCGCGGCATGCGCGACAAGGGGCAGTTCCTCTCGGGCCGCAAGCTAACCACCCCGCCACGTGTCTTCCTCGGCGCCGCCGCCAATCCCTTCGCGCCGCCCTACCAATATCGCGGCGTCCATATCGCCAAGAAGATCAATGCCGGGGCGCAGTTCATCCAGACCCAGTATTGCTATGACGTGCCGCTGCTGAAGAGCTTCATGCAGCAGGTGCGCGAGCAGGGCTTGCACGAGAAGGCCTTCTTCCTGATCGGCGTCGGCCCCCTGCCCTCCTCCAAGACCGCACGCTGGATGCGCAGCAATGTGCCCGGCGTGCATATCCCCGATGCGGTGATCGACCGGATCGAGAAAGCCAAGGACCAGAAGGCCGAGGGCAAGCAGCTCTGCATCGATCTCATCCAGGAGATCAGCGAGATCGAGGGTGTCGCCGGCGTCCATGTCATGGCCTATCGCCAGGAAGAATATGTCAGCGAGATCATCCAGGCCTCGGGCGTCATGAAGAATCGCCAGCCGCGCCGCGCGCCGCGCCCGGCGCCGGAGGGGGCACAGGAAACAGGACCGGCCGCCGCGACCGCCGACAGTCCGGCCGCTTAACAGTTTGATAGAAACACTGCGTTATTTCGTCTGAAAGGAAGACCAATGACCGATACCGTCGTCAGCTCGGCCACCAAGGAAGTCGTGATCGGCTTCGATCGCCCCTTCTGCGTGATCGGCGAGCGCATCAACCCGACCGGCCGCAAGCTGCTGGCCGCTGAAATGGCCGCCGGCGATTACAGCCGGGTGAAGTCGGATGCCCTGGCCCAGGTCGAAGCCGGCGCCCATATGCTGGACGTCAATGCCGGTATCCCGCTGGCCGACGAGCCGAAGATCCTGGCAGAGGCGATCCAACTGGTGCAGTCGCTGACCGACACCCCGCTCTCGATCGACAGCTCGATCGTCGCCGCCCTCGAAGCCGGCCTTTCCGTCTACAAGGGCAAGGCCCTGGTCAATTCGGTGACCGGCGAGGAAGAGCGCCTGGAAGTGGTGCTGCCGCTGGTGAAGAAGTACGGCGCCGCCGTGGTCGCCATCTCCAATGATGAAACGGGCATCTCGGAAGATCCCGATGTGCGCTTCGAAGTGGCGAAGAAGATCGTCCAGCGCGCCGCCGATTACGGCATCCACCACTCCGACATCGTGGTCGATCCGCTGGTCATGCCGGTCGGCGCCCTCGGCCAGGCCGGCCGCGCCGCCTTCAGCCTGATCCGCCGCCTGCGCGAGGAACTGAAGGTCAACACCACCTGCGGCGCCTCCAACATCAGCTTCGGCCTGCCCAACCGCCACGGCCTCAACCAAGCCTTCCTCTCCATGGCGATCGGCGCCGGCATGACCAGCGCCATCATGAACCCGCTGCACATGGAAGAGATGACCGGCATCTGGGGCGCCGATGTCATGATGGGCCATGACGCCCATTGCGCCTATTGGATCAAGCGTTTCCGTGAGCCGGCGCCGGAAGGTGAAGCGGGCGGCGCCCGTGGCCGTCGCGAAGGCCGTCGCCGTGGTGGTGGCGCGGCGGGCGGCGCCGGTGGCGGCGAAACCGTCAGCGCGTAAGCGAGCATAATACCCCTCTCCCGTTCGGCAACCGAAAACCGGTATGTGCTTGGACCGGGAGAGGGGATAAATTATCAGACTTCCTCGACCCGCCATCCCGGCGGGTGCCGCCATTCTGGCGGCGTGCAAGGCCTATATCAGCAGATGTGAGATCGGACCGTGGACGAGACAGTGACGACCGAAACGACGCAACCGAACGGAAATGGCAACGGCCATGGCGGCGATGATGCGCTGATCGTCTTCATGCCCTCGGGCCGCCGCGGCCGCTTCCCCATCGGGACGCCGGTGCTGCAGGCGGCGCGCCAGCTCGGCGTCGATATCGATACGGTCTGCGGCGGGCGCGGCATCTGCGGCCGCTGCCAGATCGTCGTCTCGGAAGGCGAATTCGCCAAGCTCGGCGTCACCTCCAAAGGCGATCACCTGAGCGATTTCTGCGCGGTCGAGCAGCGTTACAGCGACAAGCGCGGCATGAAGCCGGGCCGCCGCCTCTCCTGCCAGGCCAGCCTCCTCGGCGATCTCGTCATCGACGTGCCGGCCGACAGCCAGGTCCATAAGCAGGTGGTGCGCAAGCGCGCCGAGATGCGCGACATCACCCTCGATCCCGTGGTGCGGCTCTATTATGTCGAGGTCCAGGAACCCGACATGCATGACCCGACCGGCGATCTCCAGCGCCTGGAAAAGGCGCTGACCGAGCAATGGGACCTCCCCAAGCTCGATACCGACCTGCGCGTCATCCAGGGCCTGCAAGAAGCCCTGCGCAAGGGCGGCTGGAAGGTTACCGTCGCCGTCCATATGGGCAAGCAGATCACCGCCGTCTGGCCGGGCTTCCACGACAAGGCCTATGGCCTCGCCGTCGATATCGGCTCGACCACCATCGCCGGCCATCTCTGCGATCTCTCGACCGGTGAGGTTGTCGCTTCCTCCGGTCTCATGAATCCGCAGATCCGCTTCGGCGAAGACCTGATGAGCCGCGTCTCCTATGTGATGATGAATCCGGGTGGCGAGCAAGAAATGACGGCGGCGGTGCGCGAGGCCCTGAACGATCTCTGCGAGGCGGTCGCCAAGGAAGCCAAGTGCACCGTGCGCGACATTCTCGAATGCACCTTCGTCGGCAATCCGATCATGCATCACCTGCTGCTCGGCATTAATCCGATCGAACTCGGTGGCGCGCCTTTCGCGCTGGCAACCGACGGTCCGACCATGTTCTGGGCGACCGAGATCGACCTCAAGGTCCATCCCAATGCCCGCATCTATGTGCTGCCCTGCATCGCAGGCCATGTCGGCGCCGACACGGCCGGTGTGATCCTCAGCGAATCGCCGCACGAATCCGACGAGATGACGCTGATCGTCGACGTCGGCACCAATGCGGAAATCGTGCTGGGCGACAAGCGCCGCCTGCTGGCGGCCTCCTCGCCCA
>CAYOQR010000105.1:0-10888 GCA_964406155.1 uncultured Rhodospirillaceae bacterium
GCCGACGGCGTGCTGCCGGCCAATGAGGGCCGCGGCTACGTGCTGCGCCGGATCATGCGCCGCGCCATGCGCCATGTGCACAAGCTCGGCTGCCAGGAACCGCTGATGTGGCGCCTGGTGCCGGCCTTGATCGCCCAGATGGGCCAGGCCTATCCGGAACTGATCCGCGCCGAGGCGGTGATCACCGAGACCTTCAAGCTGGAAGAGAGCCGCTTCAAGCAGATGCTGGATCGCGGCCTGCGCCTGCTCGACGACGAGACCGAGAAGCTGCACGGCGATCAGAAGCTGCCGGGCGAGGTTGCCTTCAAGCTCTACGACACCTTCGGCTTCCCGCTCGATCTGACCGAGGACATCCTGCGCGGCCAGGACCGCAGCGTCGACAAGCCCGGTTTCGACGCGGCCATGGAACGCCAGCGCGAAACCGCCCGCAAGGCCTGGTCCGGCTCGGGCGAGGCGGCGACCGAGGCCGTCTGGTTCAATCTGCGCGAAAAGCTCGGCGCCAGCGATTTCCTCGGCTACGCCACGGAAAAGGCGGAAGGCGAGATCATCGGCCTGCTGAAGAACGGCCAGGAGATCGACAAGGCGCAGGCCGGCGACGAGATCGCCCTGATCGCCAACCAGACGCCGTTCTACGGCGAATCCGGCGGCCAGATGGGCGATACCGGCACCATCACCCTGTTGAGCGGCGGTGGCGAAGTGGCGGTCAGCGATACCCAGAAGAAGCTGGGTGACATGATCGTGCATTTCGGCAAGGTGACCAAGGGCACCATCACACGGGGCGAGGCGGCCGAGTTCAAGGTCGACGGCAAGCGCCGGTCGGCCTTGCGCGGCAACCATTCCGCCACCCATCTGCTGCATGAGGCGCTGCGCCGCCGGCTCGGCGCCCATGTCACCCAGAAGGGCTCACTGGTGGCACCGGAGCGCCTGCGCTTCGACTTCAGCCATCCCCGCGCTTTGACGCCCGAGGATATCGCCGTGGTCGAGCGCGGGGTCAATGGCCGCGTGCGCAAGAATGCCGAGGTCGAGACCCATCTGATGACGCCGGATGCGGCGATCGAAGCCGGCGCCCTGGCGCTGTTCGGCGAAAAATATGGCGAGGAAGTGCGCGTCGTCTCCATGGGCGGCCGCCATGACGACGAAGCCAAGAACTTCTCGACCGAGCTTTGCGGCGGCACCCATGTGCGCCGTACCGGCGATATCGGCCTCTTCAAGATCGTCAGCGAAGGCGCGGTCGCATCCGGTGTGCGCCGCATCGAAGCGATGACCGGCGCGGCGGCGGAAGCCTATGTCGCCGAGCAGCAGCGCCTGCTGACCGAGGCGGCGGCGGCGTTGAAGACCTTGCCGGCGGATCTTGCCTCCCGCATCGTCTCGTTGCTCGATGAGAAGAAGAAGCTGGAGCGCGATCTGACCGAGACCCGCAAGGCGGCTGCCTTGGCCGGGGCAGGGACGGCCAGTACCGGTTCCGATGCCGGCGGCGGTGCCAAGGACGTCAATGGCGTGAAACTGACCTCGCGTGTGCTGAGCGGCGTGCCGGCGAAGGAGTTGAAGGGCATGGCCGATGAGCTGAAGAAGCAGATCGGCTCCGGCGTCGTCGTGCTGATCTCGGCCGACGAGGGCAAGGCCTCGCTGGTGGTCGGCGTCACCGCCGATCTCACTGCGAAGATGAGCGCCGTCGATCTGGTCAAGGCCGGCAGCGCGGCGCTTGGCGGGCAGGGCGGTGGCGGCCGTCCCGACATGGCCCAGGCCGGCGGCCCCGATGCAGCCAAGGCGCAAGACGCGCTGGCGGCGATCGAAAAAGCCATCGGCGGCACCGCCCAGGCAGCGTAAGCGCATCGCGTGGATTCGTCCCGCGTGGATATTTCTCTCCGTCAGGTTCGGCCATCACGGATGTGCGGCCTGACGGAGAGAGCATCCGCTCTTTCTCATCATCTCCTTCTTCACTTTGTTGGTCACCAGCGCGGCTGTTGCCCCCTCACCCCAACCCTCTCCCGCGAGGGGAGAGGGGGCTGTAGAGCGCACAGCAATGACGTAAGCGTACCGACGGGCGTTGCCCTCTTTCGCTCCGTTGGTGCAGACCGGAAATCATCACTATGGTGGAGAGGGGGTGCAGTTGTCCGCATCCGATACACACGCTTTCCCATCTGTCACATATTTGGCCAAGTTGTAGCGACCACGCGATGGGCTCCCTCTCCCCTCGCGGGAGAGGAGTGGGGTGAGGGGGAGTGTCATGCGCGATGTTCCAAGCCGCGCCCATTAGCCCGAACCATATCGCTGCATCGCCTCGACGCAGCCCACAGCATTTCACAAGGGCTCCTCCGAGCATGACCAATCTCGCGCATCTCTGGCTGCCCTTTGTCATCGTCACCGCCGTGGTGGCGGTTTATGCGCTGCTGTTCCGCGCGCTCTTCGCGCGGCCGGTGCAGGTGGGGCTGGCGGCGGGGGCTTTCGCGGGCAGCCTGGTGCTGGTCGGGATCGGTATCGCGATCTTCTTTTTCGCCAAGCTGGAGGGCGTGCTGGTCACCGGCCTGCTCGGCGGATTGCAGCAGGCGACGGGGCTGGGCGGCATGCTGCGCCTCGCCTTGATCTATGCGGCTCTGCCGGAGGAGGCCCTGAAGATCGGCGTGGTCGTGCTGCTGCTGTTGATCGGCCGCCGGCAGATCCGGCATCCCAATGACGCGGCGCAATTACTGCTGTTCTCGGCCCTGGGCTTCGCCTTGCCGGAGAGCCTGCTTTATGTCTGCGGCTTTGCCTCCATGCCGGAATTCCAGACGGGATTGCCGGCCTTCGCGCTGATGCGCGGCGCGCTCGGCGCCTTGCTGCATCTGCTGCTGGGACTGATCGCCGGGCTCTGCCTGTTGCGGGTCTGCGTACCGGGCGCGGATGGCTGGCGGCGGCGCTGGATCTGGTTCCTGCCATCCTATCTGCTCGCCGTTCTCGCCCATGCCGCTTTCGACGGCAGCCTGCTGCGCCTGATCTTCCAGAGCCTCGCCGAGCAGCAGGGGCAGCAAAGCGCGGATATCGATCTGACGACGCAAATACCGGCGATACTGCCGACGACCCTGATCGTGATCGCCGTTTCCTTGACGCTGACCGTCTGCGGCCTGGTCTCTCTGTGGCGCATCCTGCGGGCGGACGGGGCGCCGACTGCCCTCTCCACCGCCTGGCGGGCGGCGGGCGGCTGCGTCCTGCTCCTGGCGGCGGTGCTGATTGCCCTGCCGGGGAGCCTGCCCATCGCCCGGCTGTTCGACCTCACCACTTTCGGGGCGGCGATGCCCCGGGCCTTCGGCGGCATTCTGCTGGTGCTCGGCATCGCCGTGCTGATGAAGCGCCGGCCGATGCCGGTGGCGCATCCCTTGGATGGGGCAGGGGAGACTGCGTCCGTCACGGCCGATTGACCTGCCCGCTCACTCCGCCACCCGTTGACTCTGGCGCCCGAAGTTCTAAACTCGCGGCCACTGTCACACGGGGTGCGCGCTTCGTCCGGAGCGAGCTGAGATCATACCCGCGAACCTGATCTGGATCATGCCAGCGAAGGGATTGTTGCACAGGACGGCCAACGGCCTTTCGGGTTTCCGCCTTTACCCGCCAGCCTCGTTCCCGCCCGTGTCTTTCCCTCGCTGCCGAGAGGGAAAGAAAGATGTCCGACACCGTCACCGCCACCTTGGGCCGCAACCTGCAGGCGATCCGCGATCGCGCGCCGCTCATTCACAACATGACCAATCTGGTGGTCACCAACGTGACGGCCAATGCGCTGCTGGCGCTCGGCGCCTCGCCGGCCATGGTGGAGAACACCGAGGAATCGGTGGAGCTGGCGCGCGTGGCGGGCGCGCTCGTCGTCAATCTCGGCACCATGTCGGGTGATCTCGCGGCGGCCATGCGCCTCGCCGCACGGGCGGCGCATCAGGCGAAAACGCCCTGGGTGCTGGACCCGGTCGCGGTCGGTGCGCTCAGCTATCGCACCCGTCTCGCCCGCGACCTGCTGGCCGACAAGCCCGATGCGATCCGTGGCAATGCCTCCGAGATCACGGCCCTGGCCGGGCAGGTGGGCGTGGCGAAACCGGCGGGCGGCGGCAAGGGCGTCGACAGCACGCTGCAATCCGACGCCGCGCTCGATGCTGCCAGGGCCCTCGCCAAGGCGCAGGGCAATACCGTCGTCGTCAGCGGTGCGGTGGATTACGTGACCGACGGCCCGCGTGTCATCGGCATCGCCAACGGCCATCCGGTGATGAGCCGCGTCACCGGCATGGGCTGCACGGCGACGGCCCTGGTCGGCGCCTTCCTCGCAGTCGAGCGGGATGTCTTCACGGCGACGGCGCAGGCGACCGTCGTCATGGGCGTTGCCGGCGATATCGCCATGGAGATGGCCGGCGGGCCAGGCTCCTTCCAGGTCGCTTTCCTCGACACGCTCTATGCGCTGGAGCCGGCGGAGATTGCCGCGCGGGCCAAGCTCTCATGAATGTGCGTCATCGCTTCGATCTCTCGCTCTATCTGGTGACCGATCACGCGCTCTGCGGCGAACGCGGACTCAAGGCCACCGTCTCGGCGGCCCTGGCCGGCGGCGTCTCGATGCTGCAATACCGTGCCAAGGACCGCGATCTGCGTGCCGCCCTTGCCGAGGCAGCCATGCTGGCTGAACTGGCGCGGGAGCGGGGCGTGCCCTTCATCGTCAATGACCGGCTGGATATCGCGCTCGCCATCGATGCCGACGGGCTGCATGTCGGCCAGTCGGATATGCCGACGCTGATCGCCCGGCGCCTGTTGGGGCCGGAGAAGATCCTCGGCCTCTCCGTGACTGGGGCATCGGAGCTCGCCACGGTCGATCCGGCGATCGTCGATTATGTCGGCCTCGGCCCGGTCTTCGCCACGGCCACCAAGAGCGATGCCGCACCGCCGATGGGGCTGGAAGGGTTCCGCGCCTTGCGGCGTGAGATCGCTTTGCCGGTGGTGGCGATCGGCGGCATCGGGCAAGACCAGGCGGCGGCGGTGATCCAGGTGGGCGCCGACGGCATCGCCGTCGTCTCGGCCATCTGCACGGCGACGGATGCCACGGCCGCCGCGCGCGATCTGCGGCAGCATATTGCATCAGGAAGGCGATAACGATGGATCAGCCTCTCTTCATCCCCAATGTGATCAGCATCGCCGGCAGCGATCCCAGCGGCGGCGCCGGAATCCAGGCGGATCTCAAGACCTTCTCCGCGCTCGGTGCCTATGGCGGGGCGGTGATCGCCGCCTTGACGGCGCAGAACACGCGCGGCGTCGTCGGCGTCGAAACCGTGTCGCCGGCCTTCGTCGCGCAGCAGATCGATGCGATCTTCGAGGATATTCGCATCGATGCGGTCAAGATCGGCATGCTGGCCAATGCCGGCGTCATCAAGGCGGTGGCGGATTGCCTGCGGCGCTGGCAGCCGCGCTGGATCGTGCTCGACCCGGTGATGGTAGCGAAAAGCGGCCATCGCCTGCTGGACGAGGCGGCGGTCGAGGCGATGCGCCGCGATCTGCTGCCGCTTGCATCGGTGGTGACACCCAATCTGCCCGAGGCGGCGGCCCTGCTCGACCGGCCGGCCGCCGCCGACTGGACGGAAATGGGGCAACAGGCTTCGGCCCTGGCGGCGCTCGGCGCGCGCAATGTGCTGCTGAAGGGCGGCCATCTCTCGGGCGACAGCAGTCCCGACCTGCTGCTCTGCGGCGATGTGACGACGCGGCTGGAGGCGGCCCGCATCCGGACCGCAAACACCCATGGCACCGGCTGCACCTTGTCCTCGGCCATCGCCGCGCTGCTGCCGCAGCACCCCGACGTGGTGACGGCGGTGCGCGAGGCCAAGGCCTATATCACCGGCGCCATCGCCGCCAGCAGCATGCTGGATGTCGGCCATGGCCATGGCCCGGTGCATCACTTCCACCAGCTCTGGCAGCGCCAGCACAACATGTGATCAACAGGAACCGACCGATGACAACTTTCCTCGATGCCGCGCGCACTGAGACCGCAAATTTGCGCCAGGCCATTCTCGATCTGCCGTTCAACCGCGAGCTGGTCCAGGGCACCCTGCGGCAAGACCGCTTCCAGCATTACCTGATCCAGGATTCGCTCTATCTGACGCAATATGCCCGCGCCCTTTCGGCCCTGGCGGCCAAGGCACCGGTGGCGGCGGAGATCGTGCAGTTCAACGAATCCGCAACCGGCGCCGTGCTGTTTGAGCAGGCGATGCAGCAGACCTATCTGTCGCGCTTCGGGGTCGGTGCCGATGCCGTGGCGCGGACGGAGGCCTCGCCGACCTGTCTTGCCTATACCTCCTTCATGCTGGCTGAGGCGCAGACCGGTTCCTATGAAACGCTGCTGGCGGCGATCCTGCCTTGTTTCAGCATCTATGCCGAAGTGGGCCTCGCCATCGCCGACAAGGCGGTGACGGACAATCCGTTCCAGCTCTGGATCGATACCTATGCGGCACCGGAATTCCAGCGCGCGGTCGCGGCGGCCGAAGCCACCGCCAACCGGGTGGCGGCGGAGGCGGGGGAGGCGCGGCGCCGGACCATGCTGGCCTTGTTCCGCCGCTCGGTGGAATTCGAATGGCTGTTCTGGGATGCGGCCTATCGCCTGGAAGCCTGGCCGACCGCGATGCATCGCTGACGGCTGCTAGAAATGCGCGGCCTGTATGGCGACATCCAGGTTGTGGCGATTCCCCCTCACCCCAACCCTCTCCCCGTTGTCACGGGGCGAGGGGGCATTCTTCGTCGCTCACGTGAGATTGTCGAGCAATATAAGCGCTTAAACTCCCTCGCCCCACTTGTGGGGAGAGGGTTGGGGTGAGGGGTGTAACGTCAGGCGAGATGATTGTGGTTGAAGCTCTTTTTGCTTTGAAGAGCTTCTGATGTTCGATGTTCCAAACGCTTCCATAAACCAGACTCAAGCTGAACCGGGCAGCGGTGGATGATGACCATGTCTGTATCATAGTTGATGCCGCCCGCCGCTTGGTGCGACGATATGAGTTCAGGGCATCGGGCAGAGGAGGCGGGCATGGCGAAACCGGTTTGCGTCGTGGTGGGGATTGGACCCGGTAACGGCGCCGCTCTGGCGCGGCGTTTCGCCAAGGAGGGCTATGCCGTCGCCATGACGGCGCGCAGTACCGATATCGGCATGAAGCTGGTGGACGAGATCAAGGATGCGCGCTTCTACCGAAGCGATGCGGGCGATCCGGCCGGCATGGCGGCGACCTTGACGGCGATCGCCCGCGACCTCGGTCCGATCGAGGTGCTGGTCTATAACGCCGGCTCCGGCGTCTGGGGCAATGTCACCGAGGTCTCGCCGCAGGATTTCGAAATCTGCTGGCGCAGCAACGCCCTCGGTCTGCTGGCCGCCTCCCAGGCGGTCATTCCGGCGATGGAACAGCAGGGGCGGGGCAGCATCATCGTCATCGGCGCCACCGCCTCGCGGCGCGGCAATATCAAGACGGCGGCTTTCGCGCCGGCCAAGGCGGCCCAGCGCAGCCTGGCGGAATCCATGGCCAAGCATCTCTGGCCCAAGGGCATCCATGTGGCGCTGATCGTGATCGATGGTGTCGTCGATCTGCCGCGCACCCGCCAGCGCCTTCCCGACAAGGCCGACAGCTTCTTCGTCAAGCCCGAGGATGTCGCCGCCAGCGCCTATTGGCTGGTGACGCAACCGCCCTCCGCCTGGAGCTTCGAGATCGAGGCGCGGCCCTTCGGCGAGGCGTGGTAGGGACGGCGAGGGCGGTGCTTTGTTTTGCCTGCAGTGTGCGAGCGGTTCGTTGGCGCGGGAAGAAATATCACCTGCAGCCATCTCATCGATAGCCGCCACCCCCTCCCCCCGACCCTCTCCCGCACCATCGGCGTAAGCCGACATGTGACGCTAGAGGGAGCGCTGTCGGAGGCTTAAGAGGAATACTTGTACCCACTCATTTGTCATCCCCGGGCTTGACCCGGGGATCCATGGCGAATGCGGTTTACGGCATCTCCCATGGATTGCCCTGCCGACGAATGTCGGCCTACGCCGACGGGGTCGAGCCCGGCAATGACAACGAGCGGGGGCTCATGCTGTGGAACATTGGAAAAAGGCTCCCTCTTCCCTGCCGCGGCATATCGGTCGACGCCGAAGGGGCGGTGTCGGCGGCGTCTTGACTGGATCATGGGGAAGCTCGGCCAGACAGTACTGCCAATACGGCAAGCTATCGCGAGAAGGTGGCGCCGTAAGGGGGCTGCCATTGTTTCAGCCATCACTCTTTGTTAGCCTTCATCGGGAAGGATGATCCTTCCAAGAGAAGGGGGCTTGATGACGGGGAGTGCCGACGCGCCGGCGGCGATGCCAGCCGAGACGCAGATCCCGGCCGAGGCGCGGACGCCGCATGCCCTGCGGGACGATCTGCGGGATTTCTTCGGTCCGAACGCGGAACCCTATTTGCGGGCCTATGATCGGAAGATGGCCAGCCTGGCGAAATCCAGGCGGGGAAACTTCCTGGGCTTTTCCCTGGCAGCCCTGCTGGTTCCCTTGCCCTGGCTCATGTATCGCAAGATGTATATCGCTGCCGGCGGCTTCCTGTTCGCGGCGCTGCTCATCGGCCTGCTGCTGCCGGATGCCGGCGCCAGTTTCAGTGTCGCGGGAATCTGCGGTGCCATGGGCAAGGCGCTCTATGTCGCACATGCCGAAGGGAAGATACGCAAGATCGACGGCCGCCATCTGTCGCCATCGGCGCGTACCGATCTGATCCGGCGGGCGGGCGGCGTATCCTGGCTGAGCGCCGCCATCGGCATCGTCATCATGGCGGGAACGATCGCGGCGATGATCGCGGCACATGGCCAGCGGGATTGAGCGGCATTGAGCGACATAGATGATTGAAATCCTGCTGATCAAACTGGCGCTGATCTTTTTCGCGCTCCTGCCGGGCGGCCTGCTGGCGGGATTCTTCATCACCTATTTCCGGCGCCGGCTGGGCAGCGAACTGGCGGCCATCGCCCTTGGCCTCGGCGTCATCGCCGCCTACCTCGTTCTCGCTCTCCACTGGCTGGGACATTTCCTGCCGCCGCTGATCCCTCCCGCGTCCTCGGTGCTGATGGCGGCCTTCAACGACGCCCTGTTCTCGGCGGCGATTCCGGAGGAGGCGGCGAAATTCCTGTTGCTGATGGCGATCGTCCGCCGTCACGAGGATTGCGATTCCGGCGGCGATCTCTTCTGCTCGGCGGTGCTGATCGGCCTTGGCTTCGCGGCTATCGAAAATGTCCTCTATCTGATCGAGAGCGGACCGCACTGGCTGGGCCTCGGCCTGTTGCGCGGCGCCCTGGCGGTGCCGGGCCATGCCATCTTCGGGATCATGATGGGGCATTTCGCCGCCGAAGCCCTGCGGGTGGGAACACAGCGGGTGGGAACACAGCGGGCGGGCGGGCAGCAGGTAGGCGCGCAGCAGCCGGAAGTGCCGCGTGGGCGCTACAAGTGGGTGGTCCTTGCCCTGTCGCTCCCCATCGCCGCCCATGCCCTCTACGATTTTCCGCTGATGGCTTCCGAGGCGATTGCCCGGGATCCGAACGGCGCCCTGGTCTATCTCGGCGACCGCCTGACCTATCTGGCGCTGGGCGTGCTGGCGGCGGCCGGCGTGATCGCCTGGCTGATCGCGCGCCGGGAACTGGTCAAGATCTATACGCAGCAATCGGATCACGATCTGGCCGTGCCGCCGGCGCGCGCGCTGCTGCCCTGGCGACTGCTCGGCTGGGTGATGATGATCGGGGCGGTGGGCTGCCTGGCTTTCGCCGGCTGGATCCAGGCCCATGACCGGGAGACGGCGCTGTTCCTGATGCTGCCCTCGATCTTCCCGCTGACCTTCGGCAGCATCATGCAGATGCGGCCGCCCGGCTCGGTCGGCGTCGCGCCCGCTGCCGGTACCTGACGACAGCGCATAAAAAAACAGGCGCGGCCTCGCGGCACGCGCCTGTTGTTTGTTGATCGGGCGTGACGCTTACTTCGCGTCGGCCGCGACCTGCATCTTGAGGATCTTGTCGGGATTGTCGACGGCGCCGTTATTGTTCTGGTCGCCGCGCTTGATCTTGTCGACAAATTCCATGCCCTGCACCACCTGGCCGAAGGCCGTGTACTGGCCGTCGAGGAAGGGGGCGGGGGCGAAGCAGATGAAGAACTGGCTGTCGGCGCTGTCGGGGTCCTGGGCACGGGCCATCGAGATGGTGCCGCGCACATGTTTCAGCGCGTTGAACTCGGCCGGGATGTTCTGGCCCGAACCGCCGGTGCCATCACCCTTCGGGTCGCCGCCTTGCGCCATGAAGCCGTCGATCACGCGATGGAAGGTGAGGCCGTTATAGAAGCCCTGGCGCACCAGTTGCTTGAAACGGGCCACCGTCTTCGGCGCCATGTCGGGGCGCAACTGGATCACCACGCGGCCGTCCTTGAGATCCATATAGATGGTGTTCTCGGGATCGGTGGCGGCGAAGGCCGGCAGGCTGGCGGCGCTGCCGGCGACGACCGCGCCGGTCGCCGCCAGGGTGAGGGCCGTGAAATCGCGGCGCGTTACTTCCATGATGCCATCGCTTTCTTCAGGTTTTCGTCAAGCTTGTCGAGGAACTGGGTGGTGGTCATCCAGGTCTGGCTCGGGCTGATCAGCAGGGCCAGGTCCTTGGTCATGAAGCCGGCTTCGACCGTATCGACGCAGACCTTTTCCAGGGTCTCGGCGAAATGCTGCACCTCGGGCGTGCCGTCGAACTTGCCGCGATACCAGAGGCCACGGGTCCAGGCATAGATCGAGGCGATCGGATTGGTCGAGGTTTCCTTGCCCTTCTGGTGCTCGCGATAGTGACGGGTCACGGTGCCATGCGCCGCTTCCGCTTCCACCACATTGCCATCGGGCGAGAGCAGGACCGAGGTCATCAGGCCGAG
>CAYOQR010000106.1:0-10780 GCA_964406155.1 uncultured Rhodospirillaceae bacterium
TGGAAGTCATCCTGACGACGCTGCATTCCGGCGGCAAGTTCAGCGGCAAGGTCTATCAGACCTCCGGCGGTCTGCACGGCGTCGGCTCCTCCGTGGTCAACGCGCTCAGCGATTCCCTGATCGTGGAAGTCGCCCGCGAGAAGCAGCTCTATGTCCAGACCTTCAGCCGGGGCCTGCCGACCTCGAAGCTGACGCATCAGGGGGCGGTCAACCGGCGCGGCACCTCCGTCCGCTTCCATCCCGATCCGGAGATCTTCGGCAAGCAGGCGCATTTCAAGCCGGCGCGGCTCTATCGCATGTGCCGTTCCAAGGCCTATCTGTTCCGAGGCGTCGAGATCCGCTGGTCCTGCGATCCCAGCCTGATCGGCGAAGGCGAGACGACGCCGGCGACCGACACCCTACACTTCCCCGGCGGCCTGCAGGACTTCCTCAATGCCACGATGGAAGGCACCAAGACCGTCACCTCGACGCCCTTCGCCGGACAGGCGGAATTCCCCGATGAGCAGGGCCGCGTCGAATGGGCCATCGCCTGGCCGGTCAACGACGATTCCATGTGCAGTTCCTACTGCAACACGGTGCCCACACCGGAAGGCGGCACCCATGAAAGCGGCCTGCGCTCCGGCTTGCTGCGCTCGCTGAAGGCCTATGGCGATCTGACCGGCAACCGCAAGGCGGCGCAGATCACCTCGGACGACATCACCGGCGGCGCCATGATGCTGCTCTCGGTCTTCATCCGCGATCCGCAGTTTCAGGGCCAGACCAAGGAAAAGCTGGCCTCGGCCGATGCCGCGCGCCTGGTCGAAGCCTCGATCAAGGACCATTTCGATCACTGGCTCTCCGGCGATCCCGGCCGCGCCAAGGACCTCCTGGAACGGGTGGTCGAAAAGGCCGAGGAACGCCTGCGCAAGAAGCAGGACAAGGAACTGACGCGCAAGACCGCGACGCGCCGCCTGCGCCTGCCCGGTAAGCTCGCCGACTGCACCCGCGACACCGCGAACGGCACCGAGCTCTTCCTGGTGGAAGGTGACTCGGCCGGCGGCTCCGCGAAGCAGGCCCGCAACCGCGACACCCAGGCCGTGCTGCCCCTGCGCGGCAAGATCCTCAACGTCGCCAGCGCCTCGGCGGACAAGCTGACCGCCAACCAGGAACTGATCGATCTGATCCAGGCCCTCGGCTGCGGCACCCGCGACAAATACAGCGACGACAAGCTGCGCTATGAGAAGATCGTCATCATGACGGACGCCGATGTTGACGGCGCCCATATCGCCTCGCTGCTGATGACCTTCTTCTATCGCGAGATGCCGCAGCTCATCGAGAACGGCCACCTGTTCCTCGCGCAGCCGCCGCTCTACCGCCTGAGCCAGGGCGGCAAGTCGGCCTATGCGCGCGACGACAATCATAAGGAAGAACTGCTGAAGAAGGACTTCAGCGGCCGTGGCAAGGTGGAGATCAGCCGCTTCAAGGGTCTTGGCGAAATGCCGGCCCAGCAGTTGAAGGAAACCACCATGGACCCGCGCAAGCGCACGCTCCTCAAGGTGCGCGTGCCGCAGCGCTATAACGATGAAGACCGCGCCGAAGCCCGCGAGACGGCCGATCTGGTGGAACGCCTGATGGGCCGCAAGCCCGAACTGCGCTTCCAATTCATCCAGGAAAACGCCCGCTTCGCCCGCGATCTCGACGTATGATCCGGCGCCAGCCGGTCGGCATTCAGCGACAGCTCCCCTCACCCCAACCCTCTCCCGCCCGTCGGCGCAGGCCGACATGCGTCGGCTGGGGGCGAGGGGTGCTTACCCTGCTTCGCACGGCATGTATTCTTCCTCCCTTGTCATTGCCGGGCTTGACCCCGTCGGCGTAGGCCGACATTCGTCGGCAGGGCAATCCATGGGAGATGCCGCGCTTAGCTTCCGCCGTGGACCCTCGGGTCAAGCCCGAGGGTGACAAATGGAGGGGTTGAAAATACCGCGCAAAGCCTGAAACAACGCCTCTTCTCCCTTTCGAAAAGGTCTCCCCACCGACAGAGCGGGAGAGAGCCGGGTGAAGGGATGACGGCATCAGGCAAGGCGCTGAAAAGCAATACCGCTCGGCTCTCAAGGGAATTATGTTGATTGCCAGGGGGAGGTTTCCCCGGATGCATGTCGTCCGGCGGCGACCATGGGCCGGCCCTGCCGCAGTGGATGAAGAAGGGGGAGCCTCAGCGTGATCGTCAGAGACCGGCCATCGGCCCTGCAACTGTTCTTCATCACTCGGGGCTCGATCGTTCCGCGCATCGCCCCACAGATCATCCTGGCCGCTTTGTTCGGTGGCGCCATCGCCTATCTGCATACCCTGGTGCCGGCGGATTTCCCTGCTTTGTCCCTGGTGCCCTTCAGCCTGATCGGCCTCGCCTTCTCGATCTTCCTCGGGTTCCGCAACAGTGCCTGCTACGACCGCTTCTGGGAGGGTCGCAAGCTCTGGGGCCAGTTGGTGATCGATACCCGCAGCTTCGCGCGGCAATGCCTGACCCTGATCGGGCCGCTCGCTGCCGACGGCCAGCATGAAGAATTGAATGCGATAACCGGGCGCATGATCCGCGCCGCCATCGGCTTCACCCATGCCCTGCGTCACCACCTGCGCGGCAGCGATCCAAAGCAGGATCTCGCAGCCTATCTGCCGCCAACCGCGCTCGACGCGGTCCTGACGCGCAACAATGTGCCGGATGCGATCCTCGAATTGCTCGGCCGCGATCTGCGCCTGTGCCGGCAGCGTGGCTGGATCAGCGATCAACTGACTTTGCTGATCGACGAGCGCCTGACCTCCATGGCCGCCGTGCTCGCCGGCTGCGAGCGCATCCGCAACACGCCCCTGCCCTTCGCCTATACGCTGCTGCTGCATCGCACGGCCTATCTCTATTGCTTCCTGCTACCCTTCGGGCTGGTCGATACGATTGGCTCCATGACGCCCCTGGTCGTCGCCATCGTCTCCTATACCTTCTTCGGCCTGGATGCATTGGGCGACGAGATCGAGGAGCCGTTCGGCGAGATGCCGAACGATCTGCCGCTCTCGGCCATGTCGCGCACCATCGAGATCAATCTGCTCCAGGCGCTCGGCGAGACACAGACGCCGCCGCCCCTGTTGCCAGACAGATACTGCATCCTGTAACGAGACCGCTTTCATCCGAAAGGAGACGTGCCGTGCCGATCAACAGGATCATCCTCTATGCCCAGGACGTCGAGGCGGTCATCGATTTCTACGAAAGGCATTTCGGTTTCACGGCCGCCAGGGAGGCAGGCGACCGGATCGTCGAACTGATCGATCCGGATGGCGGCGCCAATCTGATGATCCATCCGGCAGCGAAAGGGCAGCGGAGCGGTCAATCCCTCGTTAAACTCGTCTTCGACGTGGCGGATGTGAAAGCCTTTTGCGACAGCCGCGCGCAGGAGGGCCTTGAATTCGGCCCCATCCATCAGGCCGACGGCTATGTCTTCGCCAATGCCAAGGATCCCAGCAAGAATCCCATCTCGGTTTCGAGCCGGGCCTTTCGGAAAGCCGATTGAACGCCTCCGGAATAATCCGGGCCACGGGGATATCCCCTTGACCTCAAGCGCCGTTGAGGTTGTACGCTGGCGGCTATCGAGGAAGAAAGTACCGTGTCGGCAGCACCATGTGTAGGGCGAGCATCGGTTTTGATATGAAGGAGATCTCAGTTGCATGGATCTCATCTGACATTGCCGCCCCTCACCCCTACCCTCTCCCCGCAAGCGGGGCGAGGGAGATTTTGTCGTCTCCCACTCGAAACTACCGAGCAACATAGATGCTCAAGCTCCCTCGCCCCACGTGAGTGGGGAGAGGGTTGGGGTGAGGGGTGTTAGCGACAAACTGGATGTTGCAGCGGAGGTTCTCTCCTTAACCGGATAGCTGTGCCAGATAGGCTAGGATGCAAACATGACGACGTCTCATTCATCGTTGCGAACGATGCCCAGCACGATCGCCCTGTTTTCCAGTTCCCGCCGCTATGGGAATACCGGTCGGCTGATGGACCGCATCGCCTCGAAGCTGAAGATCGAGGTGGTCGATCTCGCAAGCCTGCGACTGTCGCCATATGACTACGATCACCTGAACAGGGATGACGATTTCGAGTCGCTTATGAAACGGGTGCTGACGCACGATCAGGTCATCTTTGCCAGCCCGATCTACTGGTATGCCGTCAGTCCGGCGATGAAAGCCTTTCTCGACCGGATTTCTGATTTCCTCGAACTGCCGGAACTTCTGCCCGAGGGCCGCAGATTGCGGGGAAAGACCGCGTATGTCGTCTGCACATCGGTCTGCGACGAAGCCTCGCCGGAATTCATGGGCGCGTTTCGCGAAACCTTCAACTATCTCGGCATGCATTTTGGCGGCGCGGTGCATGTCAATTGTCAGGATGGATATCTGCCAACCGTGCACGATCCGGAAGCCGTGGCATTCGCGGCCCGTGTGAGGACAACCGCCGCGGCACCGATCCATTCGCCGACGTAATCTTTAGCGCTGGCCTCAAAAGAAAACCCCCGGTCCGAACGGGACCAGGGGTTCGCTTTGCCGTCGATGGCGCAAGACTTACATCTTGTCGGCCTTCTCGATCACTTCATGAGTATAGGCGCCTTCCGGCTTCTTGGTGATGACCGGATCGGAGCCGCCGCTCATCAGCGTCTCGATGGTGCGGTTATAGGCGGCATCGTCCAGCCAGCCCATGCCCTTCGGGTTGTGGCCGAGCAGCTTGGCGATTTCCTGCATCATGGTCTTCTGATGCTTTTCCGTCTGGGCGCCGGTCTCGTCATTGGCGAGGACGATCTTCACGGCTTCGTCCTGATGGTCGCGGGCATATTCCCAGCCCTTCATCGAGGCCTTGAGGAACTTGGCAAGCTTCTCGACCATCGCCGGGTCTTTCAGCGTGCCTTCCAGCGTATAGACGCCGTCTTCCAGGGTGGAGACCTTTTCGTCCTCATACTTGAAGGTGATGAGCTGGTCCGGCTTCATGCCGGCTTCGATCAACTGCCAGTACTCGTTATAGGTCATGGTGGAAATGCAATCGGCTTGCTTCTGCAACAGGGGGTCGACATTGAAGCCCTGTTTCAGCACCTTGACGCCGCCGGCCGAGCCGTCGGTCTTGTAGCCGAGCTTGTTCATCCAGTTGAGGAAGGGATATTCGTTGCCGCCGAACCAGACGCCGAGCGTGTGGTTGGGGAAGTCCTTCGGCGTCTTGATGCCGCTGTCCTTGCGGCAGGTCAGCATCATGCCCGATTTCTGGAAGACCTGGGCGATATTGACCAGCGGCACGCCCTTCTCCCGCGTCGCCATGGCCGAGGGCATCCAGTCGACGACCACATCGGCGCCGCCGCCGGCGATCACCTGGCTCGGATTGATGTCGGGGCCACCCGCCTTGATGGTGACGTCGAGACCGACCTGATCGTAGAAACCCTTATCCTTGGCGACGTAATAGCCGGCGAACTGCGCCTGCGTCACCCACTTCAACTGCAGTGTCAGCGCGTCCTTCGCCTGCGCGGAAACGGCGCTTACCGCCATGACGGCCCCGATCGCCGCCGCACCGAGAAGCTTTATTGTTCTTATTGTCATCGTCATCTCCCATTCGTCACTGGCTGCGATAGGATGGATGCCAGAAGGTCACCGCCCGTTCCAGAACCGCCAGCAGCCCGTAAGAGGCGGAACCGGCCAGGGCAGCGATCGCGATCGTCGCCCAGACGACATCCACATTCATCCGGGCCACCTCGACGCTGATCCGAAACCCCATCCCGGCAATCGGCGACCCGAAGAATTCCGCGACAATGGCGCCGATCAGCGCCAGCGTCGAATTGATCTTCAATGCATTGAAGATAAAAGGCATGGCGACCGGAAGGCGCAGCGACAGCAGGGTCTGCCAGTAGGTGGCGCCATAGGAGCGCATGAGATCCGTCAGCATCGCATCGGCGGCATTGAGCCCGGCCAGCGCGTTGATCAGCATCGGGAAGAAGATCATGAAGACGATCACGGCGGTCTTCGATTCCCAGCCGAACCCGAACCACATCACCATGATCGGCGCGATGCCGACGATCGGCACGGCGCTGACCAGATTGCCGAGCGGTAGCAGGCCGCGCTGCAGGAACGGCACCCGGTCCACCAGCAAGGCGGTGATGAAGGCCAGGGCATTGCCGAGGACGAAGCCGGCGATAACCGCTTTCAGGAAGGTCTGCTGGAAATCGCCCAGCAAGGTCGGCCAGGTGCGGATCAGTGCCTGGACGATCTGCGTCGGTGCCGGCAGCAGGACCTGCGGCACATCGAAGCCGACAACGATCGCCTCCCAGAGATAGACGAGGCAGAGGCCGAAGATCAGCGGCACGGCGATGCTGCGGGCGCGGGATTTCGGCAATCGGGTCAGATGTTGCATCACCTGCCAGGCGAAGAGCAGCAGGCCGAGAATCGCCAGCCAGAAGCCGCTGCCGGCCCAATGGATGTCGAGATGCACCGTGGCGATCAGTGCCGGCCCGGCCGCGCCCACGGCCAGGAAAACCGGCCCGGCCCAAGCCCAAAGCAGACCGCGCGCCGCCTCCGCCCCGGTCTCCAGCCGACAGGCGGCGCCAAGTACGACGCCGAGGATGCCGATCAGGACGAAAGCGGCCGAGAGCGGGAACTGCCACCAAAAGGCAAAGTCGTCCTCGTAATAGCCGACCGGCAGCAACAGGGCGACCGCCAGCAGGATGACCGTGACGGCCGGCAGCAGATAAGAGCGGAAGCGCGCCATCATCGCGCTCCCATCCGGCCGAGCGTCAGGCGCTCGATCCCGGCAATGGCATAGACCATGATCATGCCGAGGAAGGCCGCCATGAAGAGCGCCGACCAGATCTGCACCGTCTGGCCGTAATAGGAGCCGGAGAGCAGCCGCGCGCCGAGCCCGGCCGAGGCGCCGGTCGGCAACTCGCCGACGATGGCGCCGACCAGGCTGATGGCGATGGCGACCTTCAGGCTGGAGAACAGGAAGGGCAACGAGGCCGGCACGCGCAATTTCCAGAAGACCTGCCAGGCATTGGCGTTATAGGTCCGCATCAGGTCGAGCTGCAGCAGGTCCGGCGAGCGCAGGCCCTTCACCATGCCGATCGCCACGGGGAAGAAGCAGAGATACATCGAGATGATGGCCTTGGGGATCAGGCCGGTGATGCCGATATTGCCCAGCACGACCACGATCATCGGCGCGATGGCCAGGATGGGAATGGTCTGCGAGGCGATGATCCAGGGCATCAGGCTGCGGTCCAGGGTCCGCACATGGACGATGCCGGCGGAGAGCACAATGCCGAGCAAGGTGCCAAGCAGGAAGCCGACCACGGTCGCCGAGGCGGTCACATAAGCATGATAGATCAGCGAGCGCTTGCTGGTCGGCGCCACATCGGCCGTGGTCTTCCAGAATTCCTCGGCCACCTGATGCGGCGCCGGCAGGACCGGACGGTCCATCGACCAGGTGCCGGCGATGAGATCGCTGGTGGTCCAGGGCTGGTCCAGCCCGTCCAGCCGCTCGGCGACCTGCCGGTAATTGAGCCCGATGGCCAGCCCGTACCAGAGCACGACGATCAGCGCGAGCACAGCCAGGACGGGCAGCACCCGACCTTCGACCGAGAGCCATCCGCCGGGCTTAGTGGACATCGTAGGAATGCCCCGCCTTCAGGCCCTGGCGCACGCGATGGGCCAGTTCCAGCGCCGCCGGCGTTTCCCGCGTTTCCAGGGTCCGCTCGGCCGGCAACGGGCTGTCGATGACATCGACGATGCGGCCGGGCCTAGCACTCATCACCACGATGCGGGTCGAGAGCAGCACCGCCTCATCGATCGAATGGGTGACGAAGATCACCGTCTTCTTGGTCTTCGCCCAGATGCGCAGCAATTCCTCGTTCATGCGGTCGCGGGTGATCTCGTCCAGCGCGCCGAAGGGCTCGTCCATCAGCAGCAATTGCGGCTCGAAGCTGAGGGCGCGGGCGATCGAGACACGCTGCTGCATGCCGCCCGACAACTGCCAGGGATATTTCTTCTCGAAACCGCTGAGGCCCACGAGATCGAGATATTGCCGGGCCTTGGTTTCGGCCTCGCTGCGCGACGCCCCCATGATCTCATGCGGCAGGGTGACGTTGCGCATGATGTTGCGCCAGGCATAGAGCGCCGGCGCCTGGAACACATAGCCGTAGCTGCGCTTCAGCCGCGCCTCATGCGGGCTGAGGCCGTTGACGGTGATGCTGCCGGCGGTCGGCTGTTCCAGGTCGGCGATGATCCGCATCAGCGTGGTCTTGCCGCAACCCGACGGGCCGATGAAGGAAACGAATTCCCCCGCGCCGATCTGCAGATCGATATCGGTCAGCGCATAGACCGGCGCGTCCGCCGTCTGAAAGGTCAAACCGAGATTGCGGATGTCAATAATGGTATTGGCGCCAGCCACCAACTGCTCCCTGTCAGTCTTATATCCATCAGGTCGCGTTGCTTCCGCCTGACTTCTTATACTTTGCTGTCCGTCACGTCCGGTCTCTGTTCCGGTCCCTGCTCCTCCGGTCCCTGCCCCGCCGCCGTCAGACGGCATTGGCGCGCTCCACCATAGCCCGCAACAGCACGTCGACGCCAGCCGCGCAATCGCCCTTGGTGGCGTTCTCGATCTCGTTATGGCTGATTCCGTCCTCGCAGGGAATGAAGACCATGGCGGTCGGGGCGACCCGGCTCATATAGCAGGCATCGTGTCCGGCGCCGGAGATGATCGGCATGCTGTCGAAGCCGAGCGCCTCCGCCCCCTGCTTCACCGCCGCCACGCAATCGGTGTTGAACTTGACCGGCGGGGAATACCAGATTTCCTTGAAAACCAGCTCCAGCCCGTTCTTCTTGGCCGCTTCCTCGGCCGCCGCCTTGGCCTCGGCCGCCATCTTGCTGAGGATTTTATCCTCGGGGTGCCGCAGGTCGATGGTGAAGAAGACCTTGCCGGGGATGGTGTTGCGCGAATTCGGGCTGCACTGGACCATGCCGACAGTGGCGCAGGCAAACGGCTGGTTGTCGTGGCCGATGCGGTTGACGGCGCTGATCACATGGGCGGCCCCCACCATCGCGTCCTTGCGCACCTTCATCGGCGTCGGGCCGGCATGGGCCTCCTGTCCGGTCATCACCACTTCGAACCAGCGCTGGCCCTGGGCGCCCTGGACCACGCCGATAGTCTTCTTCTCGTGCTCGAGGATCGGCCCCTGCTCGATATGGGTCTCGAAGAAGGCATGGATCTTGCGGCCGCCGACCGGTTCGTCGCCGGCATAGCCGATCCGCTTCAGTTCCTCACCCATGGTCTTACCATCGACATCGGCGCGGCTGAGGCCGTAATCGAGGTCGAAGACGCCGGCGAAGACACCCGAGGCGACCATGGCAGGCGCGAAGCGCGAGCCCTCCTCATTGGTCCAGATCGCCACCTCGACCGGCCGCGTCGTCTCGTAATTGAAATCGTTCAGGCTGCGGATCACTTCCAGCCCAGCCAGCACGCCGTAGACGCCGTCGAATTTCCCGCCGGTCGGCTGGGAATCGATATGGCTGCCGGTCATCACCGGGTCCAGGCTGTCATCCTTGCCGGCGCGGCGGGCGAAGACATTGCCCATCTTGTCGATCTTGATGGTGCAGCCGGCTTCCTTGCACCATTTGACGAAGAGGTCGCGGGCCTGCTTGTCGAGATCGGTCAAGGCCAGGCGGCAGACGCCGCCCTTTTCCGTTGCGCCGATCTTCGCCATTTCCATCAGGCTGTCCCACAGACGGTCAGCATTGACGCGCAGGTTGGTGGCTGCAGGCATCTCATTCCTCCCAATATTGGCCGATTCCGGCCTCTTTTTATCCCAGCGCCCCTGACTCGGGGCAGCCGATAAATTTTCACGATCTTAGGTGAGATTTGACCAAATGGTCAACGCGGAGCGCCACTTAGCGTGATCCAAACAGGAAATCCACCTTGTCCGGCCGCCCCGGCAGGGTCAGCCGCGCCGCCTGGGCCGGGCTCTCGGCGACCACCTTGCCGCGCCGGATGACCTTGAGGCGAGTGGCCCGGAGGCGGATCGCCTCGACCGGATCGGCGGCCTGCAACAGGACGAGATCGGCATTGCAGCCGGGGGCGATGCCATAGCCTTCTAGCCCCAGGATCTTGGCCGGGTTGCTGGTTACTGCCGCGAAGCAGTCGCGCATCGCCGCCTGGCCGGTCATCTGGCCGACATGGACGCCCATGCCCGCGACCTCCAGCATGTCGCCGGAGCCGAGGCCGTACCAGGGATCCATCACGCAATCATGGCCGAAGGCGACGGTGATGCCGGCCTTCATCAGTTCCGGCACCCGCGTCATGCCGCGCCGCTTCGGATAGGTGTCGTGGCGGCCCTGGATGGTGATGTTGATCAGCGGATTGGCGATGGCATTGACGCCGGCCTCGCGCATCAGCGGGACGAGCTTGCTGACATAGTAATTGTCCATGGAATGCATCGAGGTGAGATGCGATCCCGTCACCCTGCCCTGCAGCCCCAGGCGCTGGGCTTCCGCCGCCAGCGTCTCGATATGGCGCGACATCGGATCGTCGGTCTCGTCGCAATGCATATCGACCAGCAGGCCACGCTCGGCGGCGATTTCGCACAGCGCCCGCACCGAGGCGGCACCATCGGCCATGGTACGCTCGAAATGCGGGATGCCGCCGACCACATCGATGCCGCGATTGAGCGCTTCCGTCAGCAGTTCGACCGCCTTCGGCGAGCGGTAATAGCCGTCCTGCGGGAAGGCGACGAGCTGCAGGTCGAGATAG
>CAYOQR010000107.1:0-10065 GCA_964406155.1 uncultured Rhodospirillaceae bacterium
ACCACGCCGATGCAGATGAAAATGTTCCTGACCCGCCTCGGCGAGAATTCGCGCATGGCGGTCAATGGCGATCTCAGCCAGATCGACTTGCCGCCAGGCCAGAAATCCGGCCTCAAGGATGCGCTGGAGGCGGTCGAGAATATCGACGGCATCGGCATCACCCGTTTCGGTGAACGCGATGTGGTGCGCCACCCGCTGGTCGCCAAGATCGTCGGTGCCTATGACGCCCGCGACCGTCGCGTCAGCGCCGCCGGCGGCAACGAACCGGATCCGGTCCGGCCGCGCCGGTCGTGAGGCGCGGCATGGATGGCGGTTCCAGTCGACCTAGATCGAACCAGCGCAAGGCGGCGGCGAAAACACCTGCCGTGAAGAAGCCTGCCGTGAAGAAGCGCGCCGTGAAGAAAGCTGAGCCGAAGGCGACGCGCGTGAAGACGCCCAGGCGGAAATCCGCCGCGAAATCCGCTGCGAAATCCACCGTCAAGCGCCCGGCTTTGCGCCTTGCCCTGGTGGTCGAGGACGATACCTGGTCGGAAGCCGTGCCGGATGTCGCGGCGTTGATCCGCAAGGCGGCGCGGCGGGCGATGGTGCAGGCCGAGACTGACGGCTGGCAGGGGTCGCGGATCGCCCATGAAATCTGCCTGGTGCTCAGCGACAACAAGCGCGTGCGCCGCCTGAACCGGCACTATCGCGGCAAGGATAAGCCGACCAATGTCCTGTCCTTCGCGGCCCTGGATGCCGGCCTTCCGGACCGTGCCGTCCCCTGGCATCTCGGCGACGTGATCCTGGCCCTGGGCGTCCTGCGCCAGGAGGCCAAGCAGCAGAAGAAGGCGGTGGCCGAGCATCTGACCCATCTCGTCATTCATGGCGTGCTGCACCTTCTGGGCTATGATCATGAGGACGATGCCGAGGCCGAGCGGATGGAGGGGCTGGAGGTGGCTGCCCTGAAGCGGCTCGGGATCGGCAATCCCTATTTGGCGGCATGACGCGACGATGAGCGATCTATCCCATTCCCGCGGCGGGCGCGGCGAAGCGAGCGACGAGGTCAAGACCCGGGCCGGGCTGAAGAATTGGCTGCGGTTCTGGCGCCGCCGGCCGGGTGGCGAGAATGCCCTGCGCGATGCGATCGAGGAACTGATCGAGGAGAGCGAGAGCGACAGCGACCAGGCGCCGCTGGCGACCAGCGAATCCTCGCTGCTGCTCAACATCCTGAAGCTTGGCGACCAGACCGCCTATGACGTCATGGTGCCGCGCGTCGACATCAAGGCGGCGCCGGAAGATACCGGGCTCGACGAGCTGATCACGCTGATGCGCGAGCACGGCCATTCGCGCCTGCCGATCTACCGGGAGAATCTCGACGACATCATCGGCATCGTCCATATCAAGGACCTGCTGCCCTTCGTCGTCGAGAAGGCGCCGTTCCACCTGAAGAAGATCCTGCGCGAGGCGATGTTCATCGCCCCCTCGATCCGGGTGCTCGACCTCCTGCTGCAGATGCGCCTCGCCCGCGCCCATCTGGCCCTGGTGGTGGACGAATTCGGCGGCATCGACGGGCTGGTGACGATCGAGGATCTGATCGAGGAGATCATCGGCGAGATCGAGGACGAGCATGACAAGGTGCGCGGCCCCTTCCTGGTGCGCCGCGCCGACGGCACCATCTTCGCCGATGCCCGCACGCCCATCGAAGATTTCGAGGATCTGGTCGGACCGGTCCTGACCGAGGAGGAGCGCGAGCGTGACATCGACACGCTGGGCGGCCTCGTCATGTCCTTGACCGACCGGGTGCCGAGCCGGGGCGAACTGGTCACCCATCCCTCGGGGATCGCCTTCGAGGTACTGGATGCCGATCCGCGCCGCATCAAGCGGCTGCGGGTGCGCGACCTGCCGCATCTCCTGAACGATCCGGTGCAAAGCGGCTGAACGTGCCGCTTGCCTTAATTCCGCTGCTCTCCTGCGGCATCCTCGCGCCCGATTCCGTTGCCCGCATCCGCTTGCTCGCACCCTTTTGTCCGGACCCATCATCATGACGTCGCATGACCTGTTGCATCGCCAATTGCCCATGGGCCAGACAACCGGGCTGTCCCGCTTCCATGCCGTGCTGGATCGCCTGACGCCCTGGCAGAAGCGCGGGATCCTGGTGCTGCTCGGCGGGCTCGGCGCTTTTGCGCTGCCGCCTTTCGACTGGGTGCCGCTGCTGATCCCCTGTTTCGTCGGGCTGCTGCTGCTCGGCATGCGGGCGACAAGATTGCGCGCTGCCTTCGGCGCCGGCTGGTGGTGGGGCTTCGGCCATTTCCTGGTGGGCGATTACTGGATCGCCAATTCCTTCATGATCGACGCCGCCCGGTTCGGCTGGATGGTACCGCCGGTGATCGGCGGGCTGTCGGCCTTCCTGGCGATCTATCCCGGCCTCGCCACGCTGGCCGCGTGGCGCTGGCGGCATCGGCCCCTGATCCTGGTCCTGATCTTTGCCGCCGCCTGGCCGATCACCGAATGGCTGCGCGGCCATGTGCTGACCGGCTATCCCTGGAACCTGATCGCCTATAGCTGGACCTCGATCGACGCCATGATGCAATCGGCCGCCGTCTGGGGTAGCTGGGGCCTCAGCGGGGTCACGGTTCTCCTCGCCAGCCTGCCGATGCTCTTCCTCACCATCCGGCGGCGGCCGGCGCTGATCGCCAATCTGGTCGGCGTCGCGATCCTGGCAGGGCTCTGGGGCGGCGGGCTCTATCGCCTCAGCCAGGCCAGCGAGGCGATGGTGCCCGGCGTGAAGCTGCGCCTGGTCCAGGCGGCGATCTCGCAGCAGGAGAAGCTGAGCGGCGCCAACCGCGCCCAACATGTCGACAAGCACTGGAACCTGACGGTGGAGACCCCCGGCTTCCAGAACCTGACCGCGGCGATCTGGCCGGAGACGGCGGCGAATTACCTGCTGGAACGCGATCCGATGCTGCGCAGCTATCTTGGCAATGCGGCGCCTCCGGGCGGCCTGCTGATCACCGGCGCGCCGCGGGCGGAGCCGGAAAGCGGTCCCTTCAAGGAAATCTGGAATTCGCTGGAAGTGCTGGACGGCACCGGCAAGATCCTGGCGAGCACGGACAAGTTCCATCTGGTGCCGCTCGGCGAGTATGTGCCGCTGCGCGAGATCTTCCCATTTATTAATAAACTGACGCCGGGCTCGCTCAATTTTTCGCGAGGACCGGGCCCCCGGACCGTCCATGTCCCGGGTCTGCCGCCCTTCGGCGGATTGATCTGTTACGAGGTAATTTTTCCCGGCGCGGTGACCGATCCGATCGACCGGCCGGATTGGCTGCTGAACCTCACCAATGACGGCTGGTTCGGTACCAGCACCGGCCCCTATCAGCATTTCGCCAGCGCCCGGTTCCGGGCGGTGGAGGAGGGACTGCCCTTGATTCGTGCTGCTAATACGGGCATTTCCGCTGCCGTCGACCCCTATGGCCGGGTCCTGGCCTCGCTACCGCTGGGCGCGACGGGAACGCTCGATGTGACCCTGCCAGAAAAGTTGCAAGATGGAACCATCTTTGCTCGTTATGGCATTATGATATCGATCCTATTCTCAGCTTTCAGCAGCCTTGCTGCTTTTATTCTAAGCTATTGGAAAGCTGGAACAAACGGTCAGATTTCACATTGACGTGATTTTTTCACAAAGGCAAAATGTTTTTGTTTGACCCCCATACCCTCGTATGCCTATTTACGGGTTATCAAGCGTATAAGTAGACGTACGTTTAGGCGTACCGTCCGACATACATTCTTCAAGAAAGGCAGGTATCCCATGCCGCGAGGTCGCAAGTCCTCAGGTCGTATGGCCAGCAGGGGCTATCCGAACCCGATCGACGTCCATGTCGGTAGCCGTATCCGCCTGCGCCGAACCCTACTCGGGATGAGCCAGGAGAAGCTTGGCGAGGCGATCGGCCTGACGTTCCAGCAGGTGCAGAAATATGAACGCGGCGCCAATCGGGTCGGCTCCAGCCGATTGTTCGATCTGGCCCGGGTTCTGGACGTGCCGGTTTCCTATTTCTTCGAGGACATGTCCGTCAGCGTCCAGGAGAAGAGCCCGTCGAAGCTGATGGGGGTGGCAACGCCGCCGGAGCCGGATTACGAGCCGGATCCCATGGCGAAGCGGGAAACCCTGGAACTGGTGCGGGCCTATTACAAGATCACCGATCCGCAGGTCCGCAAGCGGATCTTCGAGCTCACCAAGTCGATCGCCAAGACCTTCCGCGACGACGAATGAGGTCGATCCGGCCGGTGCTCGACAGCTTGCTGTCCTGTGATGGTCTTGTGATGCCTCTGTGATAAGTCTGATGGAGGGCCCCTCCCGGTTCCGGCGGGCCTTCCGATAGGCGGTTTTGCGGGCCTTCTTCCACCTTCCCACCCTGATTTCCCTCGATTAATCCGCTCTTGACCGACGGCGGGGCCTCGCCCATGATCCGGCCCGCCTTTCAGCGCGAGGTCGTCGACTCGCTTCTGCAGCTATTCATGTGGGCCGCCCGGTCATACCGACCGTTCAGGCCAGGCACGTGGATGGGCAACGCGGCCTGACCGGGCCTGACGCTGGGCTTCATTCAGCTATTCATCCGACAGACAGATTGCGGGGATTTAAGCGTGTCCAAGACCAGTTATCTCTTCACCAGCGAAAGCGTTTCCGAAGGTCATCCAGACAAGGTCTGCGACCGTATTTCCGATTCCATCGTGGATATCTATCTGAAGGCGGACCCGCAGGCGCGCGTCGCGGTGGAAACGTTGGCGACCACCAATAAGGTGGTGCTGGCCGGTGAGGTGCGCGGACCCGCGTCGATCACCCATGACCTGCTGAAGGAAATCGCCCGCCAGGCGATCAAGGACATCGGCTACGAGCAGGATGGCTTCCACTGGAAGAATGCCGAGATCGACTGCTATGTGCACCAGCAATCCGCCGATATCGCGGTCGGCGTCGATGCCGCCGGCAACAAGGACGAGGGTGCCGGCGACCAGGGCATCATGTTCGGCTATGCCTGCCGCGAGACCGAGCACCTGATGCCGGCGCCGATCTATTTCTCGCACCGCATCCTGAAGCTGCTCTCGGATGCCCGCCGCTCCGGCAAGGAAAAGGGCCTCGGGCCCGATGCCAAGAGCCAGGTCACGCTGATGTACGAGAACGGCAAGCCGGTGCGCGCCACCTCGGTGGTGGTTTCGACCCAGCATGCCGCCGATCTCGATCAGGCCCAGGTGCGCGAGATCGTGCGTCCCTTTGTCAACCAGGTCCTGCCCAATGGCTGGATGTGCGATGACGACAGCTTCTACGTCAATCCGACCGGCCGCTTCGTGGTCGGTGGCCCGGACGGCGATGCCGGCCTGACCGGCCGCAAGATCATCGTCGACACTTACGGCGGTGCGGCGCCCCATGGCGGCGGCGCCTTCTCCGGCAAGGACCCGACCAAGGTCGACCGCTCGGCTGCCTATGCGGCGCGCTATCTGGCGAAGAACGTGGTCGGCGCCGATCTCGCCGAGAAGTGCACCATCCAGCTCTCCTATGCGATCGGTGTCTCGAAGCCGCTCTCGGTCTATGTGAACACCCATGGCACCGGCAATGTCGATGAGCAGAAGCTGGTGAAGGTGCTGGGCGATCTCATGGATCTCAGCCCGCGCGGCATCCGCACCCATCTCGGCCTCAACAAGCCGATCTATGCCCGCACCTCGGCCTATGGTCATTTCGGCCGCGAGCCGGAGGCCGATGGCGGCTTCTCCTGGGAGCGCCTGGACCTGGTCGCCGATCTGAAGTCCGCCTTCAACTGATCGGACCGCATTCGCTTCAATGACGCGTGATCACGGCGTCGCCGATCTGGACATGTCCGAAGGGACGGATCCGGATCGGCGACGCAAATTTTATGGCCGCCGCAAGGGACGCAAGCTGCGCATCAATCAGCAGGCGCTGATCGATGACGTCTTGCCGCGTCTGACGGTGACCCTCCCGGCCGGCGCGGCGCAACTCGATCCACGCCGGCTGTTCGACCGGCCGATGCGGCAGATCTGGCTGGAGCTCGGTTTCGGCGGCGGCGAACATCTGGCGGCCCAGGCGGCCGCCCACCAGGACATCGGCATCATCGGCTGCGAGGTCTTCCTCAACGGCATCGCCGGATTGCTGGGGCATCTGCAAGGGCACGAGGCGGATAATGTCCGTATCTATCCGGAAGACGCCCGCGATCTGCTGGCGCTGCTCCCCGATGCCTGTCTCGACCGCTTCTTTCTGCTCTTTCCCGATCCCTGGCCGAAGCAGCGGCATGCCCGCCGCCGTTTCGTCAACCGCGACAATCTCGACCTGCTCGCACGGCTGCTGAAGCCCGGCGCCGAACTGCGCATCGGCAGCGACGATCCGACCTATATCGGCTGGGCCCTGGCCCATGCCAGCGATCATCCGGCCTTCACCTGGCTGGCCGAGGGGCCGTCCGACTGGCTGCAGCGTCCCGCCGACTGGCCGCCCAGCCGCTATGAGCAGAAGGCGATCCGCCAGGGCCGTCAGCCGGCTTACTTCCGCTTCCGCCGCAAGAATTGAACACGGCAAGTGCAGGGCAGCGTCACTGTCCTGCAACAAGATTTTGCGGCTTCCTGTCATGCGACCCCCTGCAATCGGGGGTGAGCTCCCCTGGATCACGCTTTCCTGGCTTGCATTCCACCGGCACTGCGGCCAAATCTTGTGATCATGACCGTCTCTCCTTTGCGGCCCCTAGCCACACCCAAGGCCGCCGTTCCCGTGACGGCCGTCCTCGGGCCAACCAACACCGGCAAGACCCATCTCGCCATGGAGCGCCTGATGGGCCATCAGACGGGGATGATCGGTTTTCCGCTGCGCCTGCTGGCGCGGGAGAATTACGACCGGGTGGTGAAGGCCAAGGGCGTGAATGCGGTCGCCCTGGTGACGGGCGAGGAAAAGATCGTTCCGCGCGGCGCCCGCTATTTCATCTGCACGGTGGAATCCATGCCGCTCGACCGCCCGGTCGCCTTCCTGGCGGTGGACGAGATCCAGCTCGCGGCCGATCCCGAGCGCGGCCACATCTTCACCGACCGGCTGATGCGGGCTCGCGGCCTGACCGAGACCATGTTCATGGGTTCCGACACGGCGGCGCGCTGGATCCGCCATCTGGTGCCGGATGTCAGCTTCATCGAGCGGCCGCGCCTCTCGACCCTCAGCTATAGCGGCGCGAAGAAGATCACCCGCCTGCCGGCGCGATCCGCCGTCGTCGCCTTCTCGGCGGCCGATGTCTATGCCATTGCCGATCTGATCCGCCGCCAACGCGGCGGCGCGGCCATCGTCATGGGCGCGCTTTCGCCACGCACCCGCAATGCCCAGGTCGAGCTCTATCAGTCGGGCGAGGTCGATTACCTGGTGGCGACCGATGCGATCGGCATGGGGCTCAACATGGATGTGCGCCATGTCGCTTTCGCCAGCCTGCGCAAATTCGATGGCCGCAGCCCGCGTCCCCTGACCAAGGCGGAGATCGGCCAGATCGCCGGCCGGGCCGGGCGGCACATGACCGATGGCACGTTCGGCACCACGGTGGAGGCCGGCGTGATGGATGCGGATGTGGTCGAGGCGGTAGAGCATCACCGCTTCGATCCCTTGCCGCATCTGATGTGGCGCAATGCCGATCTCGATTTCCGCAGCATCGACCGTTTGCTGCGCAGCCTGGAGGCCAGGCCGCCGGTCCCGGGCCTGATCCGCCAGCAGGAGGCGGAGGATCATCAGGCATTGCAGCATCTGGCGCGCGATCCCGAGATCGTCACGCTGGCCCGCGACCGGCATCGCATCGCGCTTCTCTGGGAAGTGTGCCAGATCCCCGATTTCCGCAAGCTGATGACCGATGCCCATGTCCGGCTGCTCGGGCAGATGTTCCGCTACCTCGCCGCCGGCCCGGTGCTGCCCGGCCGCCTGCCGGTGGATTGGGTCGCCGGGCAATTGGCGCGTCTCGACCGGGTCGATGGCGATATCGATCACCTGACCCAGCGCATCGCTCATATCCGGACCTGGTCCTATGTCGCCCATCGTGGCGACTGGATCGCCGATCCGGGCCATTGGCAGGCGCGGGCTCAGGCGATCGAGGACCGGCTGTCCGATGCTCTGCACGATGCCTTGACGCAGCGTTTCATCGACCGCCGCCATGCCGCCTTGCACCGCCATCTGCAGCGCGGCGGCGATCTTTACGGCACAGTGACGGAAAACGACGAAGTGCTGGTCGAGGGCCATGCGGTCGGCACCTTGCACGGCTTCACCTTCACGCCGCTCAAGGACATGCGTGATGCCGACAGCCGGGTCGATGCCAAACCGCTGCTGGCTGCCGCACGCCGTGCGCTGGGACCTGCCGTGGCGGCCCGGGCGCGCGATCTCGCGGCGGATGGCGATGACCGCTTCCGCCTCAGCGAGACGGGGCAGGTGCTCTGGCGCGATGCCGCCGTGGCGCGCCTCGTCGCGGGCGATGCGCCGCTGCGGCCGCTGCTGCAAGTGCTGGACGACGATCTCCTGGACGGACGCCAGCGCCAGGCGATCGAGCAGCGCCTGAAGCAGTGGCTCGGTCAGTATCTGCGCCGTCGCCTGCAGCCGCTTTTCCTTCTCGCCGAGGCCGATCTGCCGCCGGCGCCGCGCGGCCTCGTCTATCAACTGGTGGAGCATCTCGGTGCCTTGCCGCGGACCGAGATCGCGGCGCAACTGGCGGTGCTGAGCCGCGAGGAACGCAAGGCGCTGAACAAACTGGGTCTGCGGCTGGGGCGCGAGACCATCTGGCTGCGGTATCTCAACGACCGGCGCCGGCGGCGCCTGCTGCTGCTGCTGCATACGACCTATCGCCGGCTGAGTGACCGGCCGGGCCTGCAGAAGGACCTGGCGGTGCCGGCACCGGGCGTCACCGATGCGGTCGCCCGGGTGGGTGGCCAGCGCCTGATCGCCGGCCGTCTGGTCGGCTTTGAGCTGCTGGAGCATTGGTCGGCGCAGCTCCATCGTCTCGCCTCGGCGAAGCGGCTGAAGCTCGACGATCCGGATCTCGCCACATTGCTCGATCTGCCGCCGGAGATGATAGAGCCGACCTTGCGGGCGCTCGGTTTTGCGCGTAACCAGCGGGCCGGTAAGGGCGCCTTCGGCCATCGCCGCCGACCGCCGGCGCCGCCAGCGGCCGTCATCGATCCGCAATCGCCCTTTGCCGTGCTGGCCGGTCTCAAGGTGGGCAGATGAGGCGGCGGGACTTGACGACCGGGGGATGGGTCACCGCATGAGCGGCAAAGCAACCCAGCATCTCTCCAGCCAGGACGGTCCCGATGGCGGCGATACCTTGCGCCTCGACAAATGGCTGTGGTTCGCCCGCTTCGTGAAAAGCCGAAGCCTCGCCAGCAAGCTGGTGGAGGCGGGGCGCATGCGGGTCAATAACGTGCTGACGGCGAAAGCACATTACGCGTTGCGGCCGGGCGATGTCCTGACCTTCGCGCTCGGGCCGTATATCCGGGTGATCAAGGTGGTGGCGCTGGGCCAGCGCCGCGGCCCGGCGCCGGAAGCCCAGGCGCTCTATATCGATCTCGATCCGCCGCAACCGCGCGCGGCCGCCGCACCGGCGACGATGGACGTGGCAACGGAAGCAGCCGCGCGCGATCCCGGCAGCGGCCGGCCGACCAAACGCGACCGGCGGGTGACGGACCGGCTACGTCATGACGATTGAGTTTGGGCGGGGGCCGTGTCGTCGTGACAATGTGAAATTGAGACAATGTGAATGGCTGCTTCCCGACATCAGCATGAGTCCTTTCTTGCGTCCGTCCGGGTGGCGTGGTACAGGCCGCGCGATTAGAGCGCGATGGTTTCATGGCGAAGCATGTCAGCTTCAACATGAAAGGTGAATCGCCTTCTGCTTCACTGATGAGTAGAGACGGATTCAGCTCATAATAGGTGAAATCGCTCCGGCGGTTCCGTCTATGAGCATCCGGCTCTAAGCGGCATGACGTAAAGATCGGAGACGGTAATGGCCTATGTGGTGACGGAAGCTTGCATCAAGTGCAAGTACATGGACTGCGTCGAGGTCTGCCCCGTCGACTGTTTCT
>CAYOQR010000108.1:0-10015 GCA_964406155.1 uncultured Rhodospirillaceae bacterium
GTAGACGAAGAATTCCATGCGGTCGAGCTCCTGCAGCAGATCGTTCGGGAATTCGATGTCGGCCTTGTCGATCTCGTCGATCAGCAGCACGACCTGCTTCTCGGCGGCGAAGGCTTCCCACAATTTGCCGCGGATGATGTAGTTGCGGATGTCGTGGACCTTCTCCTCGCCGAGCTGCCCGTCGCGCAGCCGCGCCACGGCATCGTATTCATAGAGGCCCTGTGCCGCCTTGGTGGTCGATTTGATATGCCACTGGATCAGCTCGCAGCCGAGTGCCCGGGCGACTTCCGCCGCCAGCACCGTCTTGCCGGTGCCGGGCTCGCCCTTGACCAGCAGCGGCCGGCCGAGTGCGATGCTGGCATTGACCGCCACTTCCAGATCCCTTGTGGCGATATAGCTGTCGGTGCCGGCGAAGGCTGAACGGGGGGACTGACTCATTTGGGTCCTGATCTATGTTCCGGTGGCATGGATGGGTGGGAAACTAGCATTCGGCAGAGCATGCGGCAAAGCCGTTGCCTTGCAGAAAGTGCATGGCAGCCGGTGATGCACGGAGCTGAGCTTGACTTCAGGGCCCCGTCGGCCATATCCCGCTGGGCCTGTCGAAACGGTGGAAACAAGATGCGGATTGCCAAATACGGGATCGGGGATGTGGTGCGCCACCGGGTCTATGCCTTTCGCGGCGTGATCTTCGATGTCGATCCGACCTTCAGCAATACCGAGGAATGGTGGCAGTCGATTCCGGCGGAGGTGCGGCCGCGCAAGGATCAGCCCTATTATCATCTGCTCGCCGAGAACGATAAAACCACCTATGTCGCCTATGTTTCCGAGCAGAATCTGCTGCCGGATGCGACGGCGAAACCCTGCCGTCACCCGATGATTGCTGAAATTTTCGAGGGCCCGGTCGACGGGGCCTATCGCCTGAAGGGCGTGCGGTCGCCGCACTGAGCCGGCCGTTTCCCGACTACCCCAGCCAGCTTCTACCCCAGCCAGCTTCTACTCCAGTCAGCTTCCAGCCGATCCCGTCGCCCGAAACCTGATCGCGGAAACCGGCCGCCGAGATGGCCTTGACTCTGGAACAAAGATGGAACATAAGATTGAGAACAATAAGCGAACATAGCGAAGGGGATACGATCATGAAGGCGATTGTAAAGCATGTTCTCGAAGGCGCGGCTTTCGGCACCCTGATGGCGGTCATTCTCGCCGGCCAGCATCTCCTGCAATAGGTTTCCAGTTTGTTCCGGGCCGGCGATACAGCCAGCCCGGTTGGGGATCGCCTCGCAGGGTGGATATCCGTTTCCAGTCTCAGTTTGCTTTTCTCCGGCCGGCCGAATCCCTATACCTGCTTGCACGTATTGAGCGATGCAGGAGCGGAAGATGGGGCTGACGGCGGTTCGGGATTTTCTGAAACTGGAATCCGCCAGCAGCATCGTTCTGCTGTTCGCCGCGGTCGTCGCCCTGGTCCTGTCCAATTCGCCGCTCGCCGGCTTCTATGATCATCTGCTGACCCTGCCTTTCGGCGTGACCCTGGGCGGGATCGGGCTGACCAAGCCCCTGATCCTCTGGATCAATGACGGGCTGATGGCGATCTTCTTTTTCCTGGTCGGGCTGGAGATCAAACGGGAGATCCTGGAAGGCGAGCTTTCCAGTGCGGCGCAGCTCGCTTTGCCGGGCTTCGCGGCTTTGGGCGGCATGGCCGCACCGGCGGTGCTTTATTGCCTGATCAACTGGCAGCATCCGGAGAACCTGCCGGGCTGGGCCATCCCGGCAGCGACCGATATCGCCTTCGCGGTGGGGATCCTGGGCCTTGCGGGGTCGCGGGTGCCGCTCAGCCTCAAGGTCTTCCTGCTGGCTCTGGCGATTCTCGACGATCTCGGCGCCATCCTGATCATCGCCTTCTTCTATACCGCCGATCTCTCTTTGACCTCGCTGGCGCTGGCCGGTGCCGGCCTGCTGGCGTTGGTCGTTCTCAACCGCTGCAATGTCGGGCGGCTGGCGCCCTATGTGCTGATCGGCATCTTCATCTGGGTCTGCGTGCTGAAATCGGGCGTTCATGCCACCTTGGCTGGCGTCGCCGTCGCCTTCACCATCCCGATCCGCGACCGCAAGCGCCCGGATCATTCGCTGCTGCGCCGTTGCGAGCATGCCCTGCATCCCTGGGTCGGCTTTGCCATCATGCCGATCTTCGCCTTCGCCAATGCCGGCGTCAGCCTCACCGGGCTGGGGCTTGAGACCGCGACCGAGCCGGTCGGACTCGGCATCGCCCTCGGTCTTTTCGCCGGCAAGCAATTCGGCGTCATGCTGATGGTGGTGCTTTGTGTCGGCTTGGGTTTTGCGAAACTGCCCCAGGGGGCGAGCTGGGGGCAGATGTACGGCGTCGCGGTGCTGACGGGGATCGGCTTCACCATGAGCCTTTTCATCGGCACGCTCGCCTTCAGCGATAATCTGCGGGCGGCGGAAGTGCGCCTCGGCGTACTCGCCGGATCGATTTTCTCGGCGGTGGTCGGCTATCTGCTGTTGCGTTATGTGGCCCGGCCGCAGGCTCAGCCCCCGGTTCAGCCGCACGCTCAACCGCAGCGCAGTGCCGTCTAGCGTATCTGGCCGAGGGCTGGCCGGAAGGCGGCCAGCGGCACTGCCGTGCTCAGCTCCCGCTTGCCTTTGTCCTTGAAGGTGACGACGCCGCTCTGGATGCCGATGATCTCGGTCTTGCCGCCGTCCAGGCGCAGAACCGGTGCACCGGACGCGCCATAGGTGGCATCGCAGTCATGCAGCCAGAGCGTCGGCTCGGTCTCGCCGACGATCTGGCAGCCGCGATGGGCGGTCAGCACTTCGGGGAAATCGCCGCTATAGCCGGCCATCGTGACCGTGATCGGTCCCGTCCGGGGATCGATCTCGCCGGCTGCGACGGGGATCGGCCGTGCCGGCAGGTCGCGATCCAGCTCGACCAGCGCCCAGTCATGGGCCATCTGCGCCGGCGTCGCAGCCGCATCCGGGCGGTAGCCGGGCGGCAGGATGAAGCGCCGGGCGATGCCATGGCCGCCGAACTGGCCCCGGTCGTAGCCGGCGACGAAATGGATATCGCCGGGGATGGCCCAGCGCCGGTCGTCGAAATTGTAGAGGCAATGCGCCGCCGTCAGCACCCAATGGGGGGCGATCAGCGCACCGGTGCAATAGCCGCCGATCGCCCGGTTGATCCGGCCCAGCGCCGACCAGGGCCAGGCCGTGCCGTCGACCCGGACGCGATGATCCTGCGCCGGGATGCCGAGCTTGGGCAGTTGCGGCTCACCGGTACTGCCCAAGGACCCGACCGGAAGGGAAGATTGCGCCGACAGGACGGCCGGCCAGGACAGGGCCCAGGAAAAAACAAGGAGGGCCATGGCGCCGAATACGGATTTGCGCAATCTTGCCTTGGCTAGGGCCATGCTCCGTCGGCCGATGGAATCCACAGTGGGTAGCATTTCCGGATCAGTGCAGGGCGCCGTAGAGCAGCATGCCGGTCAAGGCGGCGGTGCCGAGGCCAAGCACCAGGCCGCCGGCGACGATCCGGCGGCTGAAACGGTCGATGGGGCGCAAGGCCGCTTCCAGGGAGCGCCGAGTCGGGTTGCGCCGGTCCCGGCCGGCCAGCAGGACGAGATAGACTTGGCCGAGCCAGGGCAATGCCAGCGAGAGGCGGTAATCCAGGGGATGGGGCGCCGGCTCCGTCTTCGCCGCCGCGGACCGGATCGCCGCTTCCTGGTTCGGATCGAAACTGTTGCGAATCTCCGCCGGCAGAAGACGCCAGAAAGCGTCGCCGCGCATTTCTTTGGTCAGCATTCCATCCCCATTTGCCCGCAAACCGGCATCCGCAGCCCGGCATATCGCCCGAATACATGACACTTTGTCAGCGAAATCCTTAAACAAGACTTTATTGCCGACAATCGGATGCCGGAAAATCCCCCCTCCACCGGCGTCCCACCGGTTTCCGGTCCCTTCCGACGCCCTGGTTACATCAGGTCCGGCCACTTTGCGATGAATCTGCGGCAAGGCGCCATGACAGCGCTCGCAGGATGGCGTCCATCACTGGCCAGGGGCATGCCGCTCGGCTACAGTCCCAGACGCCGCAGCCGGACCGGATGACGGTATCGGAGCTGCGGCATGCCGGGCGGCAGGGGCCGTTCCCATCGACGATAACAATGTGAGGCAGACCACATATCATGAAAGCGGATAAACTGAAGTTGCAGCTGATCGACGAAGTCCTGCGCTTCGTCACGGACCGGATCGAACGCAATCGCGTCGCCCTGGTCGAAAGCTTCATCCGACAGTTCTATGCCAATGTGCCGCAGCACGATCTGATCGATCAGAATCCCGAGGATCTGTTCTGCGCTGCCCTTTCACTGTGGAACTTTGCCGCCAAGCGCCAGGCCGGCGCGGCGAAGGTGCGTGTCTTCAGCCCGCGTCAGGACGAGCATGGCTGGGATCTCGGCCACAGCATCGTCGAGATCGTCAATGACGACATGCCCTTCCTGGTGGACAGCGTCACCGCTGAGTTGAACCGTCAGGATGTCAGCGTGCATCTGGTGATCCATCCGGTCATGCGGGTCGAGCGTGACGCCAAGGGGCAACTGATCAGCCTCGGCAAGCCGGAAGCGCCGGCGGAATCGATCATGCAGTTGCATGTGACCCAGATCGGCGATGCCGAGCGCAGCGAGCAGATCAAGCAGCGCATCGAAAGCGTGCTGAAGGATGTGCGTCTCGCGGTCCAGGATTGGGATCCGATGCGCGTGCGCCTCACCGAGGTGATCGACGACATCTCCAAGCGCAAGCTGCCGCTGCCGAAGGAAGAGGTCGCCGAGATCGTCGACTTCCTGCGCTGGGTCGGGGACAATAATTTCACCTTCCTCGGCTACCGGGAATACACCTTCAGCGGCGAAGGCGAGCAGACCAGCTATCGTATCGTCGAACCGGCTTCGCTCGGCATCCTGCGCGATTTCAACACCCGCATCTTCGATGGCATCCGCAATCGCGACAACATGCCGCCGGATGTCCGCAACTTCATCCGCCAGCCCAACCTGATGATGGTGACCAAGGGCAATCTGCGCTCCACAGTCCATCGCAATACCCATCTCGACACGATCGGCGTCAAGCTCTTCAACGAGAAGGGCGAGGTTGCCGGCGAGCGGCTGTTCGCCGGCCTCTTCACCTCGATGGCCTATAGCCGCTCGCCCTGGCAGATCCCGCTGCTGCGCCGCAAGGTGGAGAATGTCACCAAGCGCGCCGGCTTCAATCCGGACAGCTATGACGGTAAGGCGCTGCTGCATATCCTGGAGACCTATCCGCGCGACGAGCTCTTCCAGTGCAACGAGGACGAACTGCTGGAGACGGCGCTCGGCATCCTGCATCTGCAGGAACGCCAGCGCGTGGCGCTGTTCGCCCGCCGCGATCCTTATGAGCGCTTTGTTTCCTGCTTCGTCTTCCTGCCGCGCGACATGCTGAACACGGCCTTGCGCCTGCGCATCGCCAATCTGCTGGCCAAAGCCTTCAGCGGCCATGTCTCTGCCTCCTATGTCCATGTCGGTGACGGGCCGCTCGCGCGCCTGCAATTCATCATCTCGACGACGCCTGGCGAGGTGCCGCAGGTCGAGCTGAAGGAGCTCGAGACCGAGATCGTCGAGACCAGCCGGTCCTGGCGCGACAAGCTGCATGACGCCCTGGTCGATGCCAAGGGTGAAGCCAAGGGTATCGCCCTGCTGCGCCGCTTCGGCGATGCCTTCCCGGCCGGCTTCGAGGAATATTTCAACGCCCATGCGGCGGTGCATGACATCGAGCGGATCGAGGAGGCCCTGCGCCAGACTGCACCGGCGCTCAATCTCTACCGGCCGATCGAGGCGGCGGCCAACGAGCTGCATCTCAAGCTCTATAAGAGCGGCGAGAAGATCGCGCTCTCGACGGTGCTGCCGTCGCTGGAGAACTTCGGCCTCAAGGTGATCAGCGAGAATCCCTTCGAGATCCGGCCCCATGGCGGCGACACGGCGATCTGGATCCACGATTTCGTGATGGTGACGGCGGACGGCGCCGAGGTCGATATCAGCCAGATCCGCGACCAGTTCCAGGAAGCCTATGGCAAGATCTGGGCAGGCGAGATGGAGGATGACGGCTTCAATCGCCTGATCATCACCGCCGGCCTCGCCTGGCGCGACATCACCCTGCTGCGCGCCTATTGCAAGTATCTGCGCCAGGCGGCGATCGCCTTCAGCCAGGCCTATATGGAAGCCACGCTGAACGGCAATCCGCAGATCACCAGGAACATCGTCAAGCTGTTCCAGGTGACGCTGGACCCGGCCTCCATCGGCGACCGCAACACGGCTTCCGAGAAGATCGTCGCCGAGATCCTGAAGCAGCTCGACAATGTCAGCAATCTCGACGAGGACCGCATCCTGCGGCGCTTCCTCAACACCGTGCAATGTACGCTGCGCACCAATTTCTTCCAGCGCGCGGCGGATGGCGGGGTGAAGGAATATATCTCCTTCAAACTCGATTCGCAGAAGCTGGAGGAATTGCCGCTGCCCCGGCCGCTGGTCGAGGTCTTCGTCTACAGCCCGCGCGCCGAGGCGATCCATCTGCGCGGCGGCAAGGTGGCGCGCGGCGGTATCCGCTGGTCGGACCGGCGCGAGGATTTCCGCACCGAGGTCCTGGGCCTGATGAAGGCGCAGATGGTGAAGAACGCGGTCATCGTGCCGGTCGGCTCGAAGGGCGGCTTCGTGGTGAAGCGCCCGCCCCAGACCACGGACCGCGACGCGATCATGGCCGAGGTGGTGCATTGCTACAAGACGCTGATGCGCGGCCTGCTCGACATCACCGACAATCTGGTCGGCGGCAAGGTGGTGCCGCCGGGCGATGTGGTGCGTCGTGACGAGGATGATCCTTATCTGGTGGTCGCGGCCGATAAGGGCACCGCGACCTTCTCCGATATCGCCAACAGCGTCTCGCGCGATTACGGCTTCTGGCTGGACGATGCCTTCGCCTCCGGCGGCTCGGCCGGCTACGACCACAAGAAGATGGGCATCACTGCGCGCGGCGCCTGGGAATCCGTGAAGCGGCATTTCCGCGAAATGAGCCGCGACATCCAGTCGGTCGACTTCACCTGCGTCGGCGTCGGCGACATGTCGGGCGACGTCTTCGGCAACGGCATGCTGCTCTCCCGGCACACGCAACTGGTTGGTGCCTTCAACCACATGCATGTCTTCGTCGATCCCAGCCCGGATGTGGAGGCGAGCTTCCGCGAGCGTGAGCGGCTGTTCAACCTGCCGCGCTCGACCTGGGCGGATTACGACGCCAAGCTAATCTCGGCGGGCGGGGGCATCTATGAGCGGCGGGCGAAGTCGATCAAACTGTCGCCCGAGGCGCGCCAGCGTTTCGGCATCTCCAAGGAGAGCGTCACGCCGAACGAGTTGATCCAGGCCATGCTGAAGGCCGATATCGATCTTCTCTGGCTGGGCGGCATCGGCACCTATGTGAAGGCCGAGGATGAGACCCATGCCGAGGTCGGCGACCGTGCCAATGATGCGATCCGGATCAATGCCGGCGATCTGCGCTGCAAGGTGGTGGGCGAGGGCGCCAATCTCGGCTTCACCCAGCGCGGCCGGATCGAGGCGGCGCTGAACGGCAAGCGGCTCAACACCGATGCGGTCGACAATTCCGCCGGCGTCGATACCTCCGACCACGAGGTCAATATCAAGATCCTGCTGAACGAGGCGGTTGCCAGCGGCGATCTCACCATGAAGCAGCGCGACAAGCTGCTGGCCGACATGACCGACGAGGTCGGCGGGCTGGTGCTGCGGGACAATTACCTGCAGACCCAGGCGCTCACCATCGCCGAGGCGCAGAGCTTCCGCCTGATCGACCAGCAGGGCCGCTTCATGCGGGCGCTGGAACGCGCCGGCCGGCTCGACCGGACGATCGAGTTCCTGCCGGATGACGAGACCATGCGCCAGCGCCTGAGCCAGCGCATCGGCCTCACCCGGTCGGAATCGGCAGTGCTGCTCGCCTATTCCAAGAACTCGCTCTACGACGAATTGCTGCCCTCCGATCTGCCGGACGATCCGCAGCTCGCCGAGGATCTGATCACCTATTTCCCCGGCGCGCTGCAAAAGTCCTACAAGCCGCAGATCGAACAGCATCGTCTGCGCCGCGAGATCATCGCCACGGTGGTGACCAATTCGCTGGTCAACCGCATGGGGGCGACCTTCGCCCATGTGATGAAGGAGAAGACCGGGCAGAGCGCCTCGGCCACGGCCCGGGCCTATGCCATCACCCGCGCCGCCTTCAAGCTGCGCGAACTCTGGCGCGGCATCGAATCCCTCGACAACAAGGTCGATGCCAAGGTCCAGACGGAGATGCTGATCGCCACCGGCAATCTCGCCGATCAGGCGACGCTCTGGTTCCTGCGCAATGGCCAGCATCCGCTGGATATCGCCGGGAATGTGGCGGCGACCGAGCCGGCGCTGACGGCGCTGGAAGCGGCCCTGCCGATCATCGTCTCGCCGGCTGACCGGGCGGAGATCACCCGCCAGTTCAGCCATCTGACGACACAAGGCGTGCCCGAGGCTTTGGCCCAGCGGATCGCCCAGTTGCCGATGATGACACCGGCCCTGGACATCGTGCGCATTGCCACCGAGCTGCAGATCAAGGTGGAGGATGTCGGCCAGACCTATTTCGCCATCGGCGATCAGTTCTATCTCGACTGGTTGCGTAACGGCTCGAAGGGGCTGATCGGCGACAGCCACTGGCAGCGTCTGGCGGTCTTCGCCATCATCGAGGATCTCTACGGCCATCAGCGCGAGCTGACGACGGTGATCCTCAAGGGTGGCCAGGAAGGGTCTGAAAAGGTCACCGGCCAGCCGGCGATCGATCGCTGGCGGGAGGCGCGCGGCGCGGTGCTGGTGCGCTTCGACAGCCTGTTCGCCGATCTGCAGCAGGTCGGCAAGCTGGAGCTCGCCATGCTAGCGGTCGCCAACCGCACGCTGCGCAGCCTGATCGCCTGACGCCATGAAAAACGCCGCCGGGTGTCCCTAGAGCCGGATGCTCACAAGTGGAATCGCTGAGGCGAATTCACTTGTGAGCTGAATCCGTCTCTCTAAATTAGAGGGCGATTCAGCTTTCAGATTGAAGCAAACACGCTTCAATCTGAAAGCATCGCCCTCTATCGGGATACCCGACGGCGTTTCTTTTTTTCGTCGATCAGCCGCGATTCATGCGGTGGTCGATCAGGTTCTGCACCACGCTGGGATCGGCCAGGGTCGAGATGTCGCCGAGATTGCTGTAATCGTTCTCGGCGATCTTGCGCAGGATGCGGCGCATGATCTTGCCAGAGCGGGTCTTCGGCAGGCCAGGGGCCCATTGCAGCAGATCCGGGCTGGCGATCGGACCGATCTCCTTACGTACCCACTGCACCAGTTCCTTGCGCAACTCGTCCGAGGGTGTGACGCCGGCGTTCAACGTCACATAGGCGTAGATGCCCTGACCCTTGATGTCGTGGGGGTAGCCGACCACGGCGGCCTCCGCGACATCCTTATGGGCGACCAGTGCGCTTTCGACTTCCGCCGTGCCCATGCGGTGGCCGGAGACGTTCAGCACGTCATCAACCCGGCCGGTGATCCAGTAATAGCCGTCCTTGTCGCGGCGGCAGCCGTCGCCGGTGAAATACTTGCCCGGATAGGTACGGAAATAGGTTTCGGCGAAGCGCTTGTGATCGCCATAGACGCTGCGCATCTGGCCCGGCCAGGAATCGGCGATGCAGAGATTGCCTTCGCAGGCGCCTTCCAGGACCTTGCCATCGGCGTCGACGATCTCGGGCCGTATGCCGAAGAGCGGCCGGGTGGCGGAACCGGGCTTCAAGGGTGTGGCGCCGGGCAACGGCGAGATCAGGATGCCGCCGGTCTCGGTCTGCCACCAGGTATCGACGATCGGGCATTTATGCTTGCCGACGACACGGTGGTACCACAGCCAGGCTTCGGGATTGATCGGCTCGCCGACCGAACCG
>CAYOQR010000109.1:0-9420 GCA_964406155.1 uncultured Rhodospirillaceae bacterium
GGCGGCATCAACCTGGAAGACATCAAGGCGCCGGAATGCTTCATCATCGAGCAGCAATTGCGCGAGATGATGGACATCCCGGTCTTCCATGACGACCAGCATGGTACCGCGATCATCGCCTCCGCCGGCCTGATCAACGCGCTGCATCTCACCGGCAAGAACATCCGCGATGTCCGTCTGGTGGTGAACGGCGCCGGCGCCGCCGCGATCGCCTGCGTCGAGCTGGTGAAGTCGATGGGCCTGCCGCCGGAAAACGCCATCATCTGCGACACCAAGGGCGTCATCTATCAGGGCCGTACCGAGGGCATGAATCAGTGGAAATCGGCCCATGCGGTGCAGACCAAGGCCCGCAGCCTGGCCGAGGCCATGGACGGCGCCGATGTCTTCTTCGGCCTCTCCGCCAAGGGCGCCGTGACCCAGGCCATGGTGAAATCCATGGGCGCCAATCCGATCATCTTCGCCATGGCCAATCCGGATCCGGAAATCACCCCGGAAGAGGTCAAGGCGATCCGCGCCGATGCCATCGTGGCGACCGGCCGCAGCGACTATCCGAACCAGGTCAATAACGTCCTCGGCTTCCCCTATATCTTCCGCGGCGCGTTGGATGTGCGGGCCCGCACCATCAACGAGCAGATGAAGATCGCCGCCGCCCAGGCCATCGCCGCTTTGGCGCGCGAGGATGTGCCGGACGAGGTCGATGCCGCCTATGCCGGACGTCGCCTGCGCTTCGGCCCGGAATACATCATTCCGGTGCCGTTCGATCCGCGCCTGATCGCCTGGGTGCCGCCGGCTGTCGCCAAGGCGGCCATGGATAGTGGTGTCGCGCGCAAGCCGATCATCGACATCGAGGGCTACAAGGCCGCGCTGGCCGGCCGCCTCGATCCGGCGGCGGGCAGCCTGCATCTGGTCTTCGAGCGCCTGCACAACAATCCGAAGCGGGTGGTCTTCGCCGAAGGCGAAGAGGAAAAAGTCATCCGCGCCGCCATCGCCTATCGCGCTGCCGGCTATGGCACGCCGGTCCTGGTGGGCCGGCCGCAGCGCATCGCCGAGACGATCAAGAATGCAAGCCTGGGCGATGCCGCCGGGCTGGAGATCGTCAATGCCGCGATCAGCCCGCATACCAAGCTCTATCAGGACTTTCTCTATCAGCGCCTGATGCGCAAGGGCGCGCTGCATCGCGACGTCCAGCGCATGGTCAACCAGGACCGCAACGTCTTCGCCGCCTGCCTGGTGGCGGAAGGCCATGCCGATGCCATGGTGACCGGTGTCACGCGCAACTTCTCGGTCTGCCTCGAGGATACCCTGAAGGTGATCGATGTGCGTCCCGGCCAGACGCTGATGGCGATGTCGATCGTCATCGCGCGCGGCCGGACGGTCATCATCGCGGATACCCAGGTACATGAAATCCCCAGCGCCGAGCAGCTCGCCGATTTCGCCAGCCAATGCGCCCATATCGCCCGCCAGCTTGGCCATGAGCCGCGCGTCGCGCTGCTGTCCTTCTCCAATTTCGGCGATCCGCCGCGCGAGAAGGCCGTCCGCATCCGCGATGCGGTGGCGGTGCTGGATGAACGACGGGTCGATTTCGAATATGATGGCGAAATGCAGGCCAATGTGGCGCTGGATTACCCGTTGATGAAGGAGCTCTATCCCTTCTGCCGCCTCAACGGCCCGGCCAATATCCTGATCATGCCGGCCCTGCATTCCGCCAACATCACCTCGAAGTTGATGAAGGAGTTGGGCGGGACGGTGATCGGGCCGGTGCTGATCGGTCTCGCGAAGCCGGTGCAGATCGTCCAGACGGGCGCCACGGTCAGTGAATTGCTGACGGCGGCGGCCTTCGCCGGCATTGCCTCGATGATGACCGGTCGCTGATCCGTCATCAGCCAATGACATCCGGTCTTTGAGTTCCTGGCCCCGCCGCTTCTGCTGGCGGGGCTACTCTTTTCGGCGAGTTCCGATCCCTCTCCCGTCGCCTGTCCCTGCTGGTATGAATCTTTCGTGAAGGCATGCCGCTGGGCGATTAGATCAGTTATGGTGACATTTCTGGCTTTTGACGAGGGATGACAGCGTGGTCTACGCGGCACCGAAGGGCTTCATCGCGACCTTCTGTTATATCGGCGTCCTGGTGCTGCTGGCTCTGCTGGCGATCGGGTTGAGCGGCAGCCATGACTGGGCCTTCCTGGCCCTGCTCGGTTTCGGCCTGCTGGCGGGGATCGCGGTTCTTCTGCTGCAGGTCCTGCCGATCGTCGATTCCGCCTCGGCCGGCAGCCTGGGCCTCAAGACGCCGGAACAGGCAACGCCCGATGTCGTCGCCGAACGCGCCCGGGCCATCCTCAATGCCTTGCCCGATCCTTTGTTGCTGCTTGGTCGCGGGCGCGAGATTCTCTGGGCCAACCGCACGGCGGAACGGCAATTCGGCGGTGTGCTGACGGGACGCAACCTGCTGGCGGTGCTGCGCCATCCGCCGCTTCTGGCCGCGATCGAAGCGGCCCGGCGGGCGGAGGCCGGATTGGAGGGAGGCGAGGCCGGCGATGGCGGGCCGGAGGGACCGGTGCATCTCAGCGACGGCCAGGGCAGCGACTACGTCGCCGTGGTGGTGCCGCTGGACCATGCCGCAGCACCGGGCCGGGACGGGGAGCTCCTGATCCTGCTCAGGGACGTGACCGGCGCCCGGCAGCTTGACAACCTGCGCAGCGATTTCATCGCCAATGTCAGCCATGAGTTGAAGACGCCGCTCGCCACCCTGCTCGGCTTCATCGAAACCATGCGCGGCCCGGCCAAGGACGATGCGGTGGCGCAGGAGCGTTTCCTCGGCATCATGCAGGATCAGGCCGGACGCATGAGCCGGCTGGTCTCCGACCTGCTGTCGCTGAGCCGGATCGAATTGCACGAACACAGCCGCCCCCAGGGCATCGCCGATCTGGCCCGGGTGCTGAAATCGGTGGCGGACGGGCTGGGGCTGCGGGCCCAGGGGCGCGGTATCGCCATCCGCCTGCCGGACCCCGATTCCCTGCCTTGCGTGCCCGGCGATGGCGATGAACTGGCCCAGGTGTTCCAGAACCTGATCGACAATGCCATCAAATACGGGCGCGGCGGCTCCACCGTCGCGGTCGAGGCGACGATCAACCACGACCCCGTGCAGTTGAAGATCCGCCTGCCGGGCCTGCGCGATCCCAAGGGCATGGTGGCGATCGCCGTGCGGGACGAAGGCGAGGGGATCGCCCGCGAGCATCTGCCCCGCCTGACCGAGCGTTTCTACCGGGTCGATGCCGCCCGCTCACGGGATCTCGGCGGCACCGGCCTCGGCCTCGCCATCGTCAAGCATATCGTCAATCATCATCGCGGCAGCCTGGATATCGATTCGGTACCGGGCAAGGGCAGCATTTTCACGGTCTATCTGCCCCTGGCGGAATGACCGCAGGTTGCCGGCAAATGTGACAGTCGGTCATCCGATCGTCACGATTCCGTCCTTTGCGGCACCTGATCCAGCGCCGACAACAGCCGCTTCGGTCGATTTGTCAGGTTTCTGCCGCCTCGTCATCAAACCGTCATCTACCTGTCGCGCGACCATCACTGATCTGCCCTAAGGTCGCCATCGGGTTGAGGGCGATTGCTGGGGGTGAGGCCCAAGCCAAGTGCACTCTGCCTTGTTGAGCAAGGCCGGAATTTCCGGCTCTAGAGCGCGATGCCTTCAGATTGAAGCATGTCCGCTTCGATCTGAAAGCTGAATCGCTCTCTCATTTATTGAGTGGAGCCGGATGTTCATCCGGCTCTAGGGACCTGCGATGGGGATCGCGGGGCCTGCCATACGAGAGGCCATACAGGAAGGATTGCACATGAAACGTCATTCACTCGCTCTTGCCGCCGCGGCCGGCATGGCTTTCGCCGGCGCGATGGGTGCCGGCGCCGCCGAGGCGCGCGACCAGCTGCATATCGTCGGTTCCTCGACGGTATTCCCGTTCTCCACCGCCGTCGCCGAGCAGTTCGGCAAGGCCGGCAAGTTCAAGACCCCGGTGGTCGAATCGACTGGGACCGGCGGCGGGATCAAGCTGTTCTGCGCCGGGGTCGGCGAGGATACGCCGGACATCGCCAATGCCAGCCGCAGGATCAAGGACGGTGAGGTCGAGACCTGCAAGAAGAACGGCGTCACCGCCATCACCGAGGTGACGATCGGCTATGACGGCATCGTGCTGGCGAATTCCAAGAAAGCCACGGCCCTCAAGCTGACCGTCGAGGATGTCTGGAAGGCACTGGCGAAAGAGGTGCCGGTCGATGGCAAGCTGGCCGCCAATCCCTATAAGACCTGGAAGGACGTGAATAAGGATCTGCCGGCGGAGAAGATCGAAGTGCTCGGCCCGCCGCCGACCTCGGGCACCCGCGATGCCTTCATCGAACTGGTGATGGATAAGGGCTGCGCCGGCGCGCCGGAAATCAAGGCGATCGCCGATGAGAAGGCGCGCAAGGCCGCCTGCGGCACGTTGCGCGAGGATGGCGGCTATATCGATGCCGGTGAGAACGACAATCTGATCGTGCAGAAGCTGGAGGCCAATCCCGCCGCCCTCGGCATCTTCGGTTACTCCTATCTGGAGCAGAACGAAGACAAGCTGCAGGGCAGTCTGATGGACGGCATCGCCCCCAGCTTCGACAATATCGTCTCCGGCAAATACGAGGTCTCCCGCCTGCTGTACTTCTATGTGAAGAACCAGCATGAGGGCAAAGTCGCCGGCCTGCGTGAATTCATCGCCGAGTTCATGAGCGACAAGGCGACCGGCCAGGAGGGCTATGCCGTCGACAAGGGGCTGATCCCGCTGCCGGCCGACAAGCACCAGGAAGCCGCCGAGGCGGCCACCGCGCTGAAATCCATGATGTAAGGCCTCCCTCAGGCCGGCCGGGGCGCCGATCCCTCATCTCGAGCGGCGCTCCGGCTTTTATCTTTTTGTAACAGATATTTAGTGATCGTCACATAAGTGTCACGAAAATGTCGTAATAGGACATCAAGGCGCATGGCACATCCCCGGCGAGAACCGGTCAACCGACCGGTGCCGGATGGTTTGCGACAAGGATCGGCGCGCCGCAGAGACCATGAAAATCTGATCATGGATCGCAGCAGGTGAAGGGCTCGCAGGTGACAAGAATACGGACGACATTCCTGACGGTGGCGATCCTGGCGGCAACGGCGCTTCTGACGCCGGGGCTCGGGACCGGTCCCGCCGCCGCCCGCGACCAGATCTCCACCGTCGGCTCCAGCACCGTCTATCCCTTCGCCACCACCGTGGCCGAGCAGTTCGGCCGCAACGGCCAGTTCAAGGCCCCGGTGGTCGAGGCGACCGGCACCGGCGGCGGCCTCAAGCTGTTCTGCAACGGCGTTGCCGACGATACGCCCGACATCGCCAATGCCAGCCGCGCCATCAAGGACAGCGAGCGGCAGGATTGCGAGAAGAACGGCGTCATCCAGATCCTCGAAGTGCCGTTCGGCTATGACGGCATCGTTCTGGCCAACAGCAAGGCCCACAGCCAGTTCAGTTTCAGCACCGGCGATCTGTGGCGCGCCGTCGCGAAGCAGGTGCCGGTCGACGGCAAGCTGGTGCCCAATCCCTATAAGACCTGGGCCGAGATCAATCCCTCGCTGCCGAATGAGCGCATCCAGGTACTGGGCTTCCCGCCGACCTCGGGGACGCGCGATGCCTTCTCCGAACTGGTGATGGAGCGTGCCTGCAAATCGGTGCCGGAGATCACCGCCATTGCCGATGCCGCCCAGCGCAAGAGCGCCTGCGAGGCGCTCCGCGAGGACGGCGCCTATATCCAGGTGGGCGAGAACGGCAATCTGGTGGTGCAGAAGCTGGCGGCCGATCCCAATGCCGTCGGCATCCTCGGCTACAGTTTCCTCAGCCAGAACCAGGACAAGCTGCAGGGCAGCCTGATCGACGGCGTGGCGCCCAGCGAAGAAAACATCCTCGCCGGCAGCTACGAGATCGCCCGGCGCCTCTATCTCTATGTGAAGCTGCAGCATCTCGACCGCGTTCCCGGCCTGGCGGATTACGTCGCCGAATTCATCAGCGACCGCGCCAGCGGCACAACCGGCTATCTGGTCGACAAGGGGCTGATCCCGTTGCGGCCCGACGAGCACAAGGCGGTGGCCGCCGCGGCCTTGAAGGCGATGGGCTATGAGGACGGCGCTCGCCAGGAGAGCACTCACGGATTTGCTGTGCCGGCCAATGTCATGCCGGTCGCTCTCACGGTGGCGCTGCTGGCCCTTGCCGGCATCGGCTTCCAGCTCGGCCGCCGTCGCGCCATTCTGCGTGCCCGCGCTGCCCAGCGCGAGGCGCGCAATACGGGCGGCAATAGGGGGGGCGGCCTGCATTCGCTCCCCGGCTATCACGGTCTCTATGTGGCGCTGTGGTGCCTGGTGCCGGGCCTGACCGTCTTCGCGATCGGCGCTTTCCTCGCCCATGGCGCGGCGCCCCAGGGTGCCGAGGCCGACCGGATCTGGGCGGCGATCGCCGGCGCGACCCTCGGCCTGGGCGCGATCGGCCTGGCCTGGGCGCGGCGCCATGTCAAAGCGGACTTCCGCGCCCGCAACCTGGTGGAACGCGCGGCTCTCGTTCTGCTGATCGGCTGCTCGCTGCTCTCGATCCTGACGACGGTCGGCATCGTCCTGTCGCTGCTCTTCGAAGCCATGCGCTTCTTCGCCCGGGTGCCGCTCACCGACTTCCTCTTCGGCCTGCAATGGTCGCCGCAGATGGCGCTCAGGGCCGATCAGGTCGGCGCCTCGGGCAGCTTCGGCGCGATCCCGGTTTTCGCCGGCACCTTGCTGATCACCGTCATCGCCATGGTGATTGCCGTGCCGATCGGTCTGATGTCGGCGGTCTATCTCTCGGATTACGCCAGCCCGAAAACCCGCGCCGTGGTGAAGCCGCTCCTGGAAATCCTGGCTGGCATCCCGACGGTGGTCTATGGCTTCTTCGCCGCCTTGACGGTGGCGCCCTTCCTGCGCGGCCTCGGCGCCGGCTTCGGCCTCGACGTCGCCTCGGAAAGCGCGCTGGCGGCGGGCCTCGTCATGGGCGTCATGATCATCCCCTTCATCTCCTCGCTCAGCGACGACGTGATGAACGCGGTGCCGCAATCCTTGCGTGACGGTTCCTACGCTTTGGGGGCGACCAAATCCGAGACCATCCGCCAGGTGGTGATCCCTGCCGCCCTGCCCGGCATCGTCGGCAGCGTGCTGCTGGCGGTTTCGCGGGCGATCGGCGAAACCATGATCGTCGTGATGGCGGCCGGCCTGACCGCCAATCTTACCGCCAATCCCTTCGCCGCCGTGACCACGGTGACGGTGCAGATCGTCACCCTGCTGGTGGGCGATCAGGAATTCGACAGTCCGAAGACCCTGGCGGCCTTCGCCCTCGGCCTGCTGCTGTTCGCCATCACCCTGGTGCTCAACATCGTCGCCTTGCGCACCGTCCGCAAATACCGGGAAAAATATGACTGATTTCACCATGCCCGCTATTGCCGGTACCAACACGACGCGCCTGCGCAAGCCCGACCTCTCGCCGGCGCGGATCGGCCGCCGCTATGCTGCCGAGCGCCGCTTCCGCCTCTACGGCATGATTGCCGTCGGCCTCGCATTGCTGATGCTGGCGCTGCTTCTGACCTCCATCATCGGCAAGGGCTATAGCGCCTTCGTGCAGACCCGGGTGACCGTGGACGTCACCTTCGATCCGCAGGTGCTGGATCCGCAGAACAGCCGTGACCCTAAGGTGCTGCAGGAGGCCAATTACGGCGCCCTGGTCAAGGCCGCCTTGCGCAATGCCTTTCCCGATGCCACCAGCCGGGCCGATTACAAGGCGCTCAACGCCCTCGTCAGTGGCGGCGCCGATCTGCAGTTGATGCGGATGGTGCTGAAGGATCCCGCGCTGGTCGGCACGACCAGGCCGGTCGAACTGGTGGCCGGCGATGATTTCGACATGTTGGAGAAGGGCCGCATCGCCCGCGACGTGCCGGAGGCCGAACGGGTCATCAGCGACAAGCAGATCGCCTGGTTCGACAAGCTCGCGGCCGAAGGCCGGGTGCATTCCGCCTTCAACATTGACTTCTTCACCTCGGGCGACAGCCGCGAGCCGGAACAGGCGGGTGTCCTCGGCGCCCTGATGGGGTCGCTCCTGACCATGCTGACGACCATCGTCCTGGCTTTGCCGCTCGGCGTCATGAGCGCGATCTATCTCGAGGAGTTTGCCCCGAAGAACCGCCTGACCGATGTGATCGAGGTCAATATCAACAACCTGGCGGCGGTGCCCTCGATCGTCTTCGGCCTGCTGGGCCTCGCCGTCTTCCTCGGTTTCTTCGGCCTGCCGCGTTCGGCGCCGCTGGTCGGCGGCCTGGTCCTCTCGCTGATGACGCTCCCCACCGTGATCATCGCCACCCGCACGGCACTGAAGGCGGTGCCGCCCTCGATCCGCGAGGCGGCCTATGGGGTCGGCGCCTCGCCGCTTCAGGTGGTGATGCATCACGTTCTGCCGCTGGCGACGCCCGGCATCATGACCGGCGCCATCATCGGCCTTGCCCGCGCCCTCGGCGAATCGGCGCCGCTGCTGATGATCGGCATGGTGGCCTTCATCGTCGATGTGCCGCACAGCATCACCGATCCCTCGACCGTGCTGCCGGTGCAGATCTATCTCTGGGCCGACAGCCCGGAGCGCGCCTTCGTGGAACGCACCAGTGCCGGCATCATGGTGCTGCTGGTCTTCCTGATCCTGATGAACGCGGCGGCGATTTTCGTGCGCCGTAAATTCGAACGCCGCTGGTAGGCCGCGCCGATGTGCAACGGCTGCCGCCCGGCTTTGGAGAGTGATTATGACTGAAGCAACCGCTACCTTCGGGTCCCGCAATCCGGCCGGACTGGTGCTGCCGTCGACCGCTGTCGGCATGGCGGGCCGGGCCACCAAGAGCGGCACGGGCTCGATCAAGATCAGCAGCAAGAATGTCTGCGTCTTCTACGGTCAGAAGCAGGCGCTGTTCGATGTCGCGCTGGATATCCCGGAACGTCAGGTGACGGCGCTGATCGGCCCCTCCGGCTGCGGCAAGTCGACGTATCTGCGTTGCCTCAACCGCATGAACGACGTGATCGAGGGATGCCGGGTGACCGGCGAGATCGCGCTCGACGGGGAAAACATCTACGAATCCAAGCTCGATGTGGTGATGCTGCGGGCACGCATCGGCATGGTGTTCCAGAAACCGAACCCCTTCCCGAAATCGATCTATGACAATGTCGCCTACGGTCCGCGCATTCACGGCATGTCGGAGAGCAAGGCCGATCTCGACGACATCGTGCGCAGCAGCCTGGAGCGCGCCGGCCTGTGGGGCGAGGTGAAGGACCGGCTGGATGCGCCGGGGACCGGCCTCTCCGGCGGCCAGCAGCAGCGCCTG
>CAYOQR010000110.1:0-9022 GCA_964406155.1 uncultured Rhodospirillaceae bacterium
ATTGCGCGCCTGGGCTTCCGGTGTACGCGGCGCGCCGGTCCACAGGATATGCGACAGCCCCTTGATGGTCGGGTTTTCCGGATGCTGGAAAGTGTATTTCTCGTTCAGCCGCTGGCGCAGGATCGGGCTCATCTGCACCAATTGGCCGGCACTGTAATCCGCCATGTCGCGGTAATTCGCCTGCGGCTCGACGATGGCGTAGAAATTGCCGCCATAGGCCACATCGACCTTGATCGGGCCGATCTCCGGACATTCGACATCGAGGCCGGTGGAATGGAGGAAGCCCGGCACATTGGTCAGCCGGACCCATTCGACATACTGCCCGACCTGGCCATATTCGGCGATCACCAGACCGGCCGGCGTTTCCAGCCGCAGGACGCCCGGCGTACGCGGCCGCACCAGCCCTTCCTCGATCGCCACCGTCACCGTGCCGATGGTGCCATGGCCGCACATCGGCAGACAGCCCGAGGTTTCGATGAAGAGGATGCCGATATCGCAATCCTCCCGCGTCGGCGGGTAGAGGATACTGCCGGACATCATGTCATGGCCGCGCGGCTCGAACATCAGGCCGGTGCGGATCCAGTCGAATTCCTTCAGGAAATGCTGGCGTCGGTCGCTCATACTGGCGCCCTGCAGCAACGGGCCCCCGCCGGAGACCACACGAACCGGATTGCCGCAGGTATGCGCGTCGATGCAACTGAATGTGTATTTCGCCATGATCGATCCGATGGAGGCCGGGCCGCGAAACCCGTTGCCTTACCTTACTTGTTCTTCAGGAGGTCGCGGATTTCGGTCAGCAGTTCTTCGCTCTTGGTCGGCGCGGCGGCGGGCGCTTCCTTGCGGAAACGGTTGATCTGCTTCACCACCATGAAGATGGCGAAGGACACGATCAGGAAATTGATGATCGTGTTGATGAAGACGCCGTAATTCAGCGTCGCCGCGCCGGCATCCTTGGCGGCCTTCAGCGTGTCGTAATGCTCGCCGCGCAGGACGATGAAATAATTCGAGAAGTCGACGCCCTTCAGGATCGCGCCGATCACCGGCATAATGATGTCGCTGACCAGCGATGTGACGATGCCCGTGAAGGCGGCACCAATGATGATACCGACCGCCAGGTCGATCACATTGCCCTTCATGGCAAAATCGCGGAATTCCTTTAACATCACCCGATCCCCTTTCATCGATGCCGGTTCAAAACGCGATTCACGCCAGCTTGGGCGCTGATATTAAGGGCAGTGTAAAACTGCCCAAAAGTCAAGAAACGAGATCGTGCAGCGCCGCGATCACCCGGTCGGCATCGGCCAGGGTCATATCCGGATAAAGCGGAATCGACAGCGCCCGCTCGTAATAGGCATCCGCCCCCGGCAGGTCCTGTTTGCCGTAGCGCTTGACATAATAAGGCTGCCGATGGACCGGCAGATAATGCACCTGGGTCCCCACCCCCCGGCCCTTCAGGAAGGCCATGGCTTCCGACCGGCTGCAGCCGATGGCGGGAAAATCGATCAGCACGACATAAAGATGTAAGGCGGGATCGTCGCCGGCCTCACCCGGCACCAGGGCCAGGCGCGGCGCCAGATCCGCCAGCTTCCGGTCGTAATGCGCGGTCAGCTCCCGCCGGCGGGCAACGAAACCGTCCAGCTTCTTGAGCTGCGACAGGCCGAGGGCGCAGGCGACGTCGGTGATGCGGTAATTCGGCCCCAGGGCCTGCATCTCGTAATACCAGGGCAAGGCCGCACCCGTGGCGTCGAAGGCCTGATCCTTGGCGGTGAACTCAGCCGCGTCCCGGGTCATGCCGTGATTGCGGTAGAGCAGCATAGCGCGATAAAGCGCCTCGTCATTGGTGGTAGTGACGCCGCCCTCCCCGGTCGTCAGCGTCTTGACCGGATGCAGCGAGAAACAGCTCATCTTGCTGAGGGCGCAGGCGCCAGATTTCGCCGTGGTGCCGTTGCCGGCGGCATGCAGCCCGCCCAGAGCATGGCAGGCATCCTCGATCACCGTCATGCCGTGGCTTTCGGCGACGGCATTGACGGCGCCGAGATCGACGCTATGGCCGTTGAGATGCACCGGCAGCACGGCGCGTGGCCGAATGCCGGGATGGCGCGCGAGGGCCTCCTTCAGCGTTTCCGCCGTCAGCCGGCCGGTTGACGGATCGACATCGGCGAAGATCACCTCGGCGCCACAAAAACGCGCGGCATTGGCGGTGGCGAGGAAGGTGACGCTCGGCACCACCACATGGTCCTGCGGCCCGAGGCCGAGCGCCATGCAGGCGAGATGCAGCGCCGCCGTGCCACTGTTGCTGGCGACCGCGTAACGCGCATCGACATAATCGGCGAAGGCGCGCTCGAACTTGCCGACGGTCGGGCCCGTGGTCAGGTAATCGCCGCGCAAGGCAGCGGCGACAGCCGCCACATCCTCGTCATCGATGCATTGCTTGCCGTAAGGCAGGAAGGCCGGCGTGTCGCTCAAAATTCTTCCGCCGCCAGCAGTTCCAGCAACCGCTCGCCGCTCATCCACTCGTCGTTGTTGCGGCTGTTGTAATAGAAGCCCTCGGCCACCGGCTTGGCACCCGGCAGGTTCCCGCGATGGGTTTCCCATTTGATATGTGAAGGCTCGATCACATAGCGGTCGGCCAGTTCCAGCGTCGACCAGGAATCCTCTTCCGTGATCATCACTTCATGCAGCTTCTCGCCCGGCCGGATGCCGACGACCTTCTGCTTCAGGTCGGGGCCGATGGCGGCGGCCATGTCGGTGATCTTCATGCTGGGAATCTTCGGCACGAAAATCTCGCCGCCCCGCATCATCGCCATGGAGGAGAGCACGAAATTGACGCCTTGCTGCAAGGTGATGAGGAAGCGCGTCATGCGCTCGTCGGTGATCGGCAATTCGGTGACGCCGGAGGCGATCAGCTTGCGGAAGAACGGGATCACGCTGCCGCGCGAGCCGATCACATTGCCGTAGCGCACGACCGCGAAGCGGCAGCCGCCGGCGCCGGCCAGATGATTGGCGGCGATGAAGATCTTGTCGGAGGCCAGCTTGCTGGCACCATAGAGATTGATCGGATTGGCCGCCTTGTCGGTGGAGAGCGCCACCACCTGCTTCACCCCCGTGCGGATCGCGGCATTGACCACGTTCTCGGCGCCGTGGACATTGGTGGCGATGCATTCGAAGGGATTGTATTCGGCGATCGGCACATGCTTCAGCGCGGCGGCATGGACCACGGTGTCGATCCCGCGCATCGCCATCTCCAGGCGCCCCATATCGCGCACGTCGCCGATGAAATAGCGCAGACACGCATGGGTTGAGGTCGGCAGCTCCTGCGCCATCTCGAATTGCTTCAGCTCGTCGCGCGAATAGACGATCAGCCGGGCTGGCTTGTAGCGCGCCAGGACGGTCTTAATAAATTTCTTACCAAAAGAGCCCGTCCCCCCGGTCACCAGGATGGAATGGCCGTTCAGATCGACGGCTGGATCAAGAAATTGCTGCACGGTTCTACTCGTAAAAATATGTCTGACACGGCGATCCGGAGACCCGCCGACGGAATGCTAGGTTGAAAAGCTCCATAGCAGGGGGGTCGCGGCGCGTCAATTTCAACCACCTGTCATTCTCCTGCCGGTTATTCCGGGAAGTCATTCAGGCGCCAGCATGGTCCAGTCCAGCGGCGTACCCCGCTTGACCGCCCGGGCGACACGCCGGCCGAGAACGGCCTTGAGATGCTTGGGCGCCAGGCCGTGACCCGGCCGGATCGAGCGCACATGGGTCGGGCCGATCACCTCGCCGGCGGCGATATCCGCCACCACATAGAGCGAGCGGCGCAGGGGCCGCACCCCGGCCTCGCTGGCCGCCACCCCATATTGCACCCGGCCGAGCGCTTCCCAGCCGGTGCGGCAATCCGCCACCAGGGTGGCCAGTTCCTGGGGTTCCAGGCTGAAGGCGGAATCGACCCCGCCATCGGCCCGGGCCAGGGTGACATGCTTTTCGATCACGGCGGCACCCAAAGCGACGGCAGCCACCGGCACGGCCGTGCCCATGGTGTGGTCGGAAAGGCCGATGACGGCATCGAACATCTCGGCCAGATGCGGAATGGTCCGGAGATTGCTGTCGGCCGGCGGCGTCGGATAGCCGCTGGTGCATTGCAGCAGGATGAGCTCGCCGCAACCGGCGCGGCGGGCCGCCGTCACCGCCTCGGCGATCTCGCCCAGTTCCGAGGCGCCGGTCGACATGATCATCGGCTTGCCGGTGGCGGCGACACGCTCGATCAGCGGAATATCGCAGAGTTCCAGCGAGGCGATCTTGAAGGCTGGCGCATCGAGCGATTGCAGCAGATCGACGGCGGTATGATCGAAGGGCGAACTGAAGATGGCGATACCAAGCTCCCGCGCCCGCTTGAACAACGGCTCATGCCAATCCCAGGGCATCGCCGCCGATTGATAGAGGTCATAGAGACGCTGTCCGTCCCAAAGGCCGCCGGTGATGCGGAATTCCGGTCCGTCATGGTCGATGGTGATGGTATCCGCGCGATAGCTCTGCAGCTTCACCGCATCGGCGCCGGCTTCCTTGGCGACCTCGAGGATGCGCAACGCGCGGTCCAGGCTGCCGTTATGATTGGCCGACAATTCGGCGATGATATAGGGCGGACGATCCGGCCCGATTTCCCGACCATTGATGGTGACACGGCGCATCTGCATCTTCGTTCTCGTCAATCTGGCGTGGTCAATCTAGCGTGGTCAGTCAGCGTGATCAGCTCGCCTGATCAGTTGGGCGGCAGCCAGTAATAGCCGTCCGGCTGCAGGCGATAGCCTAATCCGGTGAAAAGCGCGACGGAAGCGTCATTGCCGTCCATCACCTGGGCCAGCAAAGTGGCGCCCGGCAGCAGGCTGCGGGCGAGCCGCAGCATCCCCTGCCCGATCCCCCGCCGGTATTGCCCCGGCGCGGTGGCGATGGAAATCAGATACATCGGCGAGCCGCGATTGTCTCCGCGCCAATCCAGCCGCACATAGCCGGCCGCTTCCCCGGCAATACAGCCGAAGAGCAGCAGATCGGCGGCAGATTGCAGCTTCGCCGTATACCAGGCGTGATGCTCCGCCGCCGTCGGCACGGCGGGATTGAGGGCGAAGCGCCGGGTTTCCGGCGCCGACTGCCAGTCGAGCAGCATGGCCTCGTCATCCGCTTCCGCGAGACGCAGGGTCAGCCTGGCACCATCCGCCAGGGACAGCGGCGGGAGGCAATTCAGAATGATCCGATCGACGCCGCGCCCGTCGCTGAGTCTGGCGGCCTTGGCCGCCATCTCCGTCAACCGGTGGGGCTCCCCGATCAACTCCCGCAGGGCGGCGCTCAAGCGCTCTGTCACTGCTTCCGCCGTGTCGGTGGTCAGGAAGCCGCAGACGATTCCTGCCCCGCTCTCGGCCACGATCCCGGCATTGAGGCGCTGATTCTCGGCGATGCCGATCAGCAGGCTCGGCAGTCCCAGGCAGCCGCGCTCCCAGGTGGTGGTTCCGGGCGCACCGATACAGAGATCCACGCCGGCCATCAGCCCGGCCATGTCGGCGACATCGCGCAGCAACCGTACCTGCCAGCCGGCAGATGCGAGATTGCGTACCAGCGCGGCGACCGCGTCGATATACGGCGCATTGCCGCCGAGGACGACATCGATGGCGGCTTGCGGCAGGACCGCCGCCGCCGTCTTCAACGCCAAGGCCGTGCCGTTCAGCGGATCGACACCGCCGAAGGAAATCAGGATGCGGTCGAAGCCTGCGGCGTCATTCGCACGCTGCCGCAACGCCTTGGCGCGGCGCACGGCGAATTGCTGGCGCAAAGGCGCCGCCATGCCGCCGATCATGATGGTCGCCGGCCGGGCCAGCAACGCATCATAGGCCTTGGCCGCGATGCCGGGCGTGGCATTCACCACCAGATCGGCATCCAGCTTGCGGTCGGCGAGATCGTCGATCGCCAGAATATGGCCGGCGATGTCGCGCGCCGCCGTCGCAAAGCCGCTCTCCAGCCCGTAGTGATCGAGGACCAGCGTCTGGACCGGGCCGGCCGCCGCCTTGATTGTCTCCACCTGCGCGGCCGTATTGCCTTCCGGCAGCACGATCGCCATAGCCTGCGGCAGGCGGCTGCCGAGAAAATCGGCGGTCGCCGCCGTGACCGCCCAATGGCAGCGCCAGCCGAATTCCTCGAAGCGGCTCGACAGGGTGGCGCAGCGCATCGCATGGCCGGTGCCGATGGTCCGGTCCGCGTCGAAACGGAACACCACGGCCGGCCGGTTACTGGTATTGGCGGCAACTGCGCGGGCGGCATTGATCCGGGCAAGATCCGGGCGCGCCGCCAGCAGCGACAGGACCGGCTGCATCGTCGCGATCTTCTCTTCCGGCGCCGCCGCGAAAACGGCGGCGAAGAAATCGTAATCTTCCGGATAATCCAGGGTCCAGCGATGGGTATTGGCCGGCCAGCCGGGGCCGGTCAGATTGGCCCGGCGCAGGCTCGGCTGGCGCCGCAGCCAGGGTGTCACATGTTCGCAGTCATAGGGATCGGTTGCCTGCGCCGCAGCCGCTTCCAGCCCCGCCCGGGTGAAGGCCTCGCAATCGAGGCCATGGGGAAACAGACGCGGCATGTTGTTCGAGGCGTAATCCGCCTTGCGCTCGGCGCGCAACCGCAGGACGGCGGCACAGATCTCGGGATCGATCAGCGGACAATCGCTGGTGACGCGCATGATGACATCGGCATCGACCAGCCGCGCCGCGCCAAGATAGCGGCTGAGCACGTCGCTCTCGTCGCCGCGAAAAACATCGACACCGAGCCGTTCGGCCTCCGCCGCGATGGCATCGTCGACCGGCTTGTCCGTCGTGGCACAGATCACGCGGTCGATGCCGTCGATGCTGCCACAGCGCGTCAGCACATGCTCCAGCACCGTCTTGCCGGCAAGCGGACGCAGCACCTTGCCCGGCAGGCGTGTCGAGCCGTAGCGCGCCTGAATGATGATCGCGGTGACGGGCTGTTTCTCTGTCGCTGGTGCCGTCATTCAGAACAACTGTCCGAAAGCGCGCCGGCACCGGACGCTGAACGGCAGGTCGCGATTGCCGAGCAGCAGCACCTTGGAACCGGCGACGCTGACATGGATGGGCGGTTTCACGCCCAGCAGTCGGCTGAAGCTCGCCAGCTTGCGCTTGACCTCGCCGGCATCGAGATGCGGCATCAGAACGCCCCGCACATTCCTGTCGCGCTGTCGCCAGCGATAGCCGGTCAGCGGCCGCCAGACCTGGTCCGGGGTACCTGCCCCTCCCCTCACTTCCGCCGGCTTCACGCGCTGGGCGATGGCATCGAGAATGGTCTCGGCTCCCAACCGCCCCGGCTCATAGGACATGGCCCGCTGGAACACCGCGCGCATCTCCTCGCTATAGGGCAAGCCGGCGCCGGGCTGCAGGATCTGCCCGGCGAGAGCCAGGGTGTCCGCGACCGTGCGGGTCACCGGATTGACCCGGTTGGAGAGATAGCGGTCATTGGCCGTCGAATCCGAGGGCATCAGGCAGATCGCCGGCTTGTCCAGGGCCAGGGCCTCGACGCCGGTCGTGCAATTGGTGTGGATCAGCAGATCGGCCGCCATGATCCAGACCACGGCCGGGCCTTCGCGGATCACCTCGATCATCGGATTTCCCGCCGCCGCCTCGCGCCAGATCGTCAGCGATTCCGAGGGATGCGGCCGCAGGATCAGGCGATGGTCCGGGAAACGCGCCGGCAGTTCCTTGAGCACCGCCATCATCGCCGCCCGGTTCGCCTGTTCCATGTCGATAATCGATTTCACATAGGCGGCGTGATCGGGATTCTTGAGATCGAGTTTCCCCAGCCGCTCCTGTTCGCGGATGATGGTATCGGCATCGCCCTTCTCGGAATTGGTGAAGCCGAGATTGGTATTGATCAGGATGAAGCGGCCGTAGCGCTGGCGCAGGGCCTCGACCTCGGATGCATAATAATCGCGCAAATTGGCCCGCAGCAGATCCCAGCGCGGATTGGCGGCCTGGACGATGCGCGGCGCCGCCGTCGGGAAGCGCTCGGCGACCGCCGCCGAATTGCCGGCCCCGGCCACGAAGAGCAGCTCGGCGGCATCGACAGCTTCCTGCGACATCCAGCGCAACTGCTTGGCGGTCAGGAACAGACCGGGCAGTTCCTCGTCGATCGCCGCCACCACATAGCCCAGCGACTTCGCCTTCGCCATGCTCTGGCCGTCCCGCTGGGTCAGGGTCTTCGACAGGTAAAGCCCCGGCGGCATGCGTTTGATGTTGCGCTCGATCAGCCATTTCTGGCCGAGCACCACCTCATAGCCCCGGTCGACCGCCAAGGCAGCGAGCAGCAACCGCGAATCCAGTTCGCGGGAGGCGATCTCCATCGGCATGTACAGGATCGGGAGCGGGCTGGCTGTCATTTAACACAATATCTAGGATGCCGTCGGGTTGTATCAGCGCAAGGGATCATGTGCAATATTGCACATATTCGAAGAATATACGAATAACCCATTGAATATACATTATTTTTACGAATTCCATGGTTTATCTGACGCCGCCCCGGCGCGAAGCGCTTGCGAAGTGCCGTCCCCGACGATAATCAGTGCCCACGAAATCAAGAACTTGCGACGACTCATCGCGCGCCACGACACTCATCGTGCCACGGATCAAGGACGACCGACCACATGAATGACCTGTTCGGGGCTTCCGGTAAGAAGGGAGCCGAATACTCCGCCAAGGACATCGAGGTTCTGGAGGGCTTGGAGCCCGTCCGGCGGCGCCCGGGCATGTATATCGGCGGCACCGACGAACGCGCCTTTCATCACCTGGCGGCGGAAATCCTCGACAACTCCATGGACGAGGCGGTCGCCGGCCATGCCAGCCGGATCGAGGTCGAACTGGACGCCGAGGGCTTTTTCACCGTGCGCGACAACGGCCGCGGCATCCCCATCGACCCGCATCCGAAATACAAGGACAAGTCGGCGCTGGAAGTCATCCTGACGACGCTGCATTCCGGCGGCAAGTTC
>CAYOQR010000111.1:0-8684 GCA_964406155.1 uncultured Rhodospirillaceae bacterium
TGGCCGAGAACAGGTTGGTGATGACGGTGGCGCCCCAGAAGCTCATCTGGCCCCAAGGCAACACGTAGCCCATGAAGGCCGTCGCCATCATCAGCAGCAGGATCAGCACGCCCAACTGCCACAGCAGCTCGCGCGGCGCCTTGTAGGAGCCGAAATAGAGGCCGCGGAAGATGTGGATATAGACGACGACGAAGAACATCGACGCGCCGTTCATATGCAGATAGCGCAGCAGCCAGCCGTAATTGACGTCGCGCATCACGCGCTCGACCGACGTGAAGGCCAGGCTGACATGCGGCGTATACTGCATCGCCAGGAAGATGCCGGTGGCGATCATGGTGATCAGCATGAAGCCGGCGAGCGAACCGAAGTTCCACCAGTAGTTCAGGTTCTTCGGGGTCGGATATTCATTCGCCTCGTGGTCCAGATAGCTGAAGACCGGCAGGCGGTGGTCGATCCAGCGGATGACCGGATTCTTGAAATGCTTGCTCATCTCTGCAGCTCCCTTAGCCGACCTTCACCGTGGTGGCACTGGTGAATGTATAAGGCGGAACCGCCAGGTTGAGCGGCGCGGGGCCTTTGCGGATGCGGCCCGAGGTGTCGTATTGCGAGCCATGGCAGGGGCAGTAATAGCCGCCATATTCGCCGCGCGGCTCGGAGGACTTTTCGCCCTGCGGCACGCAGCCGAGATGGGTGCAGACGCCGACCAGGACCAGCCATTCCGGCTTTTCCACGCGCTGCTTGTCGGTCTGCGGATCGCGCAGCTTGCTGATATCGACGTCAGCCGCTTCCTGGATTTCCTTCGGCGTGCGGTGGCGGACGAAGAGCGGCTTGCCGCGCCATTTCACCGTGATGCCTTCGCCAGGCTGGATGCTGCCGATATCGACCTCGATCGACGACAGCGCGAGCACATCCTGCGAGGGATTCATGCTGCTGATGAAGGGCCAGGCGACCGATGCCACGCCATAGGCGCCGGCGGAAGCGGTCATCAGATAGAGAAATTCGCGGCGCGTGCCGCCGGACTGCCCGTTGCCGGGCGCCGCATGCGCTTGGTCGGCCATATATATCATCCCTCTTGCGGTCCTTGCCCCCTCCCGCTTCGGCGGCCTGACAGCCGAGGCAGCGGAAGACTGGACCTTACCTTGATGGTCGATCGCCTTATACCACGTCGATAGTTGGGTGATGGCACGGCCCCTTGCGACAAACCGCCGCACGAAACCGCCCGTTAGCCGCTACCCCGTCTGCAGCTTCCGGCGATGACTCGGCTTGGGTATAAAGGAATTTCCCGGCCATTGCAAAGTGCTCCGCAGCGGTCGGCACGGCGCCCGGTGGAGCGGGCCAGGACGCCGATAACCCCTTATCGAATCAATCGAATTTGCTGCATAAGCGACATAATTTGAGAGGTTGCGACAACCCGCGACAACCTAGTTGAGCGACACCGACATGCGTCTTGTCCTATACCAGCCCGATATCCCGCAGAATGCCGGCACTCTGCTGCGCTTGGCGGCCTGTTTTGGGCTGGCGGTCGACCTGATCGAGCCTTGCGGCTTCATCTTCGACGACCGTCGCCTGCGGCGTGCCGGCATGGATTACCTGGAGGGGGTGGACCTTGTCCGCCACAGCTCCTGGCAGGCCTATGCGGCGCGGCGCGCGGCGGAGCGCAGCCAGCCAGGCCCCGGATCCGGTGGTGAATCCGGCGATGAAATCGAGGCCGAGAATGGACTCGGGGGCCGCCTGATCCTCCTCACCACCCGGGCCAGCCAGGCCTATACCGGCTTCGCCTTCCGGCCGGGCGATTCGCTGCTGGTCGGCCGGGAGAGCAGCGGCGTGCCCGAGGAAGTTCATGCCGCCGCCGATGCGCGCCTGACAATTCCCATGCGCCCCGGCTTCCGCAGCCTGAATGTCGCCATCGCAGCCGGTATCGTCATCGGCGAGGCATTGCGGCAAACTGGCTTCCCGGAACCGGACCTTCCCTTGGGGCAGAATGCTGCCCCGACACCATAAACGCCGACACCTTAAACGCCGGCATCACAGACATAGGCGGCAGCCATGAGCGATCGAGCGAACGACTATCCGAGCGACCACCAGACGCAAGCCGCCGCCTGGTTCACCAATCTGCGCGATCGGATCTGCGCCGCCTTCGAGCTGCTGGAAGACGAGCTTTCAGGCACCGAACACGCGTCGCTGGCGCCGGGCCGCTTCGAGCGCCAGAGCTGGTCCCGGCCCGATGAGCATGCCCTGAACGGCCAGGGTGGGGGCGGCGTCATGTCGGTCATGCGCGGCCGCGTCTTCGAGAAGGTCGGGGTCAATGTCTCCACCGTCCATGGCGCCTTCAGCCCGGAATTCCGCAAGCAGATTCCCGGTGCCGGCGAGACCGGCCAGTTCTGGGCCAGCGGCATTTCGCTGGTCGCCCATCTGCGCTCGCCGCTGGTGCCGGCGGTCCATATGAATACCCGCCACATCGTCACCAGCCATGCCTGGTTCGGCGGCGGCGCGGATCTCACGCCGATGTTCATGGAGGCCCATCAGCAGGACGCAGCCGACTTCCACGTCGCCTTGCAGGGCGCCTGCGACCGCTTCGATCCGGATTACTATCCGCGTTTCAAGAAATGGTGCGACGACTATTTCTATTTGCCTCATCGCAAGGAGCCGCGCGGCGTCGGCGGCATCTTCTACGACACCCTCAACACCGGAAGCTGGGACAAGGATTTCGGCTTCACCCAGGCGGTGGGCGAGGCCTTTCTCGCGATCTATCCCGAGATCGTCCGGCGCCACATGGACCTGGACTGGACGCCCGAGCAGCGGCGCCATCAGTTGATCCGCCGCGGACGCTACGTCGAATTCAACCTGCTCTATGATCGCGGCACCACCTTCGGCCTCAAGACCGGCGGCAATACCGAAGCCATCCTGATGTCGATGCCGCCCGAGGTCATCTGGCCCTGATGGCGTGATCCGGCCCTGACCGTCAGCGATGGGCCGGTTGCGCCGTCAACCCAACTGCGCCTTCAACCAAGTGAGGCAGGCGTCGCGGTCGGCGCGGAAATCGCCGGCGATCCACCAGGATTCCGCCAGGGCCAGCCAGCGCCCCATGGCCGCGCCGGGCTGCAGGCCGAGCTCGGTCAGATCCTTGCCGCCGACCGGCAGGCGCGGCGCCTGCCAGTCCCGAATGATCGCCGCCGCCGCATCCAGTCTATCCTCGCTCTTGCTGTGGACCAGGACGAGATCGAGGGCGAGATCGTTGCCGTGGCGATAGATCAGCCGCCGCACCGCCGCCGGTTCAAGCTCCAGCAGGATTTCCGGCCCGGCCGCGATGCCCGACAAGCGTTCCTGTTCGCGCCGCGATAGGCGCAGCTTGGAGCCGACCGCCAAGGCATCGGTCTTCGCCGTCAGCAAAGCGGCGAGACGTCGGATCGCCGAGGACTCCAGATGCAATTCCGCCTCGCGCCGCGCCACCTGCAGCAAGGTCGGCAGCGCCGCCGCTTCCGGCAGATAGGCGCCGGCGATGCCGGCCTGCAGCATCAGGCCCCAAGTTTCCGGGCCGCGTTCCGCCTTCAGGAGCTTCAGCGTCTCCTGCCGCAGGCGCTCGCCGGAAAGATGCGTCAATTGCGAGCAGGAGGCACGCGCCGCCGCCATCGCCGCCGCATCCGGTTCGCCGGTCGCGTAGCTCGCATGGAAGCGGAAGAACCGCAGGACCCGCAGATAATCCTCTTTCATCCGGGCGCGCGGATCGCCGACGAAACGGACGCGGCCGGCGGCCAGATCCTTGAGCCCGTCGAAATAATCATGCACCACGCCGTCGATGCCGCAGGATAGCGCGTTCATCGTGAGGTCGCGTCGCGCCGCGTCCTGCTGCCAGTCATCGGTGAAGGCCACCCGGGCCTGCCGTCCGAAAGTCTCGACATCGCGCCGCAAGGTGGTGACCTCGATGGGTGTTCCATCGGCCACGGCGGTGACCGTGCCATGCTCGACGCCGGTCGGCACCGCTTTGATGCCGGCGGCGGTCAGGCGTTCGATGACACGATCCGGCGGCAAGGGCGTCGCGATATCGACATCGTTGATCTTGCGTCCCAGCAAGGCATCGCGCACGCAGCCGCCGACGAAGCGCGCCTCGCCGCCCGCCGCCGTCAGCGTGTCATGGACCCGCCGCGCCGCGCCCTGGAGCATCCAGGGCTGCGGCAGGGCTTGAAAAGATATTTCCGTCGACATGCCGTCACTATCGGCGGGCCATGGCGATGCCGTCAACCGGCAGACCTCAACCGATACGCCTCAACCGGCCGGCTTCAGGCGCCGCGCCTTGAAGTCGCGCAGGATTTCTCGCGCCGCGTTATGCCCCGGCGCGCCGGTGACGCCGCCGCCGGGATGGGTGCCCGAGCCGCACATGTAAAGGCCCGGCACCGGCGCCCGGTAATCGGCATGGCCCAGCATCGGCCGAGCCGAGAAGAGCTGGTTGAGATCGAGCTGACCGTGGAAGATGTCGCCGCCGATCAGGCCGAAGGTGCGTTCGAGATCGAGCGGCGAATTGATCTGCCGACCGAGCACCGAGGCTTTGAAATTCGGCGCGTAGTGATTAACCGTGTCGATCATCAGATCGGCCACTTCCTCACGGTGATCGTCCCAGGAAGCGCCGTTCGGCAATTCCGGCGCCACATGCTGGCAGAACAGACTGGCGACGTGCTGGCCCTTGGGCGCCAGGCTGTCATCCAGGGTCGAGGGGATCAGGATTTCGACGATCGGCTGCTTCGACCAGCCATGGGCACGGGCATCCATATAGGCCCGTTCCATATAAGCGAGGCTCGGCGCCATGATGATGCCCGAGGTGTGGTGCTCGGCAACCTCTTTGCCCGGCAGGCAGGTGAAGTCCGGCAGTTCGGAGAGCGCCACATTCATGCGGAAGGTGCCCGACCCGCAGCGCCAGTTCTCGATCCGGTGGCGGAAATCCGTCGGCAAGGCGGCGGCATCGACCAGCTTCAGATAGAGCAGCTTGGGATTGAGGTTGGAGACGACGGCCGAGGCACGAATCGTTTCGCCGGCTTCAGTGACGGCACCGACGGCACGGCCGTTTTCCACGATGACTTCCTTGACCGGGCTCGCGGTCTTGATCTCGACGCCGAGCGCCGTCGCCGCCTTGGCCATGGCCTGGGTGATCGCCCCCATGCCGCCGATCGCATGGCCCCAGGCGCCCTTCTTGCCGTTCACTTCACCGAAGACGTGATGCAGCAGCACATAGGCCGAGCCCGGCGTATAGGGGCTGGCGTAATTGCCGACGATGCCGTCGAAGCCATAGGCCGCCTTGATCGGCGCGCTCTCGAACCAGCCGTCGAGATAGTCGCCGGCGGATTTCGCGAAGAGATCCAGCAATTCGCGCTGCATCTCGATGCCGAGCTTGCGGATGCGGTTGCCGATCTTGCCGGCCTTCAGCAATTCGCCGAGCGCTGCGATGGGATGCCCTTGGATGACATTGGGCGGCGTCTGCAGCACGAGGTCGCGCAGGACATCGGCGATGACGTCGAGCTTCTCGCCATAGGCATCGAGGCGCTCGGCATCGCGGTTGGAGAACTTCGCCACTTCCTGCGCCGTCTTGCCGCCGCCCACCTTCAGATAGCGGCCATCCTCCAGCGGCAGGAAATTGGAGATCTTGCGCTCCACCACCCGCAGCCCATGCGCCGCCAGGTTGAGGTCGCGGATCACCTTGGGATTGAGCAGCGAGACCGTGTAGGAGGCGACGGAATTGCGGAAGCCCGGATGAAACTCCTCCGTCACCGCCGCCCCGCCGACCACGGAACGGCGCTCCAGCACCGTCACCTTCAGGCCGCCCATGGCCAGATAAGCCGCACAGACCAGACCGTTATGGCCGCCCCCGACGATCACCACATCGCGCATCGCGCCGTTCCCCCATCCACTCAGCAAAAAAGATGTCGCAGTTTTGCCGAATTTCTGGCGAAATGCATTGGTTGTTTCGATGAAATATCAAAAATGTATCGGCAGATCGCCGAAGGAACACATCATTATGGATATGGACCGGACCGACCGGGAACTGCTGGCCCTGCTGCGGGAGAATGCCCGCCTCTCCACCACGGAACTGGCACGGCGGCTCGATCTCTCGCGCACCACGGTGCAAAGCCGGATCGAGCGGCTGGAACGGCAGAAGATCATCACCGGCTATACCGTCAAGGGCGGGGGCGCCGACGAGCTTAGCCATATCAAGGCCCATGTGATGATCACCGCCGTGCCGAAACTGACTCCGGCGGTCGAGGCGACTTTACGCCAGATCCCCCAGGTCCGGACCCTGCATTCGGTCAGCGGCATCTACGACTTCATCGCCGTCCTGGCCGCACCGACCGTCGGCGAGCTCGATCTGCTCATCGACGGCATCGGCGCGCTGGACGGGGTCGAACGCACCACCACGTCGATCGTGTTGTCGACCCGGATCGACCGCTAGGACGGGTCGGGAAACGGTCACGCAAGCTAGCCGTTCAGGCCCTCAGGGAGGCCCGCGCGGTCTTCGGCTATCTCAATCCGCCGACACTCTGAGCGGAAGCTTCATCGCGCTTCCTCTTCCGGGCCGAGAACTTCCGCCAGATTCCACAGCATGCCGGCGGTCGCCCCCCAGATATAGCGATCCTCCCAAGGATAGACGTAGAAGAAGCGCAGCCGGCCGTTGAACATGCGGCTTTCCTTGCGCCGGTTGGCGGGATCACGGAAGAAAGCGAGCGGCACTTCGAAGATCGCCGCCACCTCGCGTGGATCGGGCCGCAAAACGGCAGGCGGCCGCACCAGGGCGACACAGGGCGTCACCTCATAGCCGGTCCGCGTGACATAGGTATCAAGCCGCCCGATCAGCTCGACATGGTCGCGCGGCAGGCTGATCTCCTCTTCCGCCTCGCGCAGGGCCGCATCCTCCGCATCTCGGTCGGTCGGGTCGATGCGGCCGCCGGGAAAACTGATCTGGCCGGCATGATCGGAGAGATGCGCCGAACGCTGGGTCAAGAGGACAGTGAAACCCGTCTCCCGCTCCACCAGCGGCACCAGAACGGCCGCCGCCGTCAGCGGCGGCGCAGGTTTGAGATCGGGATTGAGATCGTGATCGCCCCGTTCCGGACTGGCCCCTGTCAGACCGGCCTGCGCTGGATTGGCGTCCAGCGTGGTTTCCGGCGTCGTGCCGGGGCTCGACCGGCGCCCCGGCCGGCCGGCTGCGCGCAGCCGGTTGATGATGAGATCGCGCGCTGCCGTCATCGCCGATCCTCCCCGTGATCGTCTAACCCGTGATCATCCAACCCGCTCGCCAAGGCAGGGTCGTTCTCCAGCGGAAAGAAATGGCCCGAACTCCAGACGCCGAAGCGGTCGCGTCCCGCGATCTGGTGCGTCTCGCCGAGGTCCACCAGATGATAGAAAACCGGGCGCAGGATCAGCGCCTCCAGCCCGCGCCGCACCGTCACATATGGCCGAGGCTCGTCTCCGCCGACGCCTCCGCCGCCATCCGCTGGACGACCGTCCTTTTGCGCCACGCGGATCGGATGCCCCAGACGGATCGGATGCTCGGCATCGACCGTTACTTCGTCATCCACATTGGTCCGGAAGCGGAGGACCTGTGCCGTGCCCTGCCCCGTCGCCATCACCTCGACGGCGGTAAAAGGCGCGTCATCGACCAGGACGCGGCCCCGTTCCACCGGCGTCACCAGCCAATAGGCACCGTCATCTTCTCGCCGCAATACGGTGGAGAATAGCTTCACCAACGGCTTCCGGTTGATCGGCGATCCCCGATAGAACCAGGTGCCGTCGCGGGCGATCCGCATGTCAAAATCACCGCAGAGAGGCAATTCCGAGAAGTCTGGATTGGACATCGCCCCGTTCAAGGGTCTACCCTCCCAAATCAATGACTTACGCTGTCACAACCAACGGTCAGCATGATGACGAATAGTGTTTCAGTCGGTACCAATGGTGCCTCCGCCATGTCCGCCCCGGCAACCGCCGCCGCCTCATCCGCCGGCGATCTGGTGGCTGAGATCGATCGCCTGGCGGGCCGGCTGACCGAGGTTCGCCGCAACCTCGCACAAGTCATATTCGGTCAGGAAGAGACAATCGAACAATCCCTGACCGCGATCCTGGCCGGCGGCCATGTGTTGCTGATCGGCGTACCGGGCCTTGCCAAGACCAAGCTGGTCGATAGCCTCGGCCGGGTCCTGGGCCTCGATGCCAAGCGCGTGCAATGCACCCCCGACCTGATGCCGGCCGATATCCTTGGCTCGGAAGTGCTGGAGGAAAGCGAGAGCGGCCAGCGCAGCTTCCGCTTCATCAAGGGTCCGGTCTTCTGCCAGTTGCTGATGGCTGATGAAATCAACCGCGCCAGCCCGCGTACCCAGTCCGCCCTGCTGCAGGCGATGCAGGAGCACAAGGTCTCGATCGCCGGCCAAACGCATCAGCTCCCCGTGCCGTTCCATGTGCTGGCGACGCAGAACCCGCTGGAGCAGGAAGGCACCTATCCGCTGCCCGAGGCGCAGCTCGACCGCTTCCTGATGCAGGTCGACATCCTCTACCCCGAGATCGAAGCGGAGCGCCGCATCCTGCTGGAGACCACCGGGGTCGGCGAGGCCAGGGCCGACAATGTGCTGCAGCCGGCGCGGCTGAAGGATATCCAGACGCTGATCCGCCGCATGCCGGTGCCGGAAAGCGTCGTCGAGGCGATCCTG
>CAYOQR010000112.1:0-8466 GCA_964406155.1 uncultured Rhodospirillaceae bacterium
GTCGAGCTTCTCGCGGGTGATCTCACCGGGTACACGAATGGCAAGACCGGGACCCGGGAAGGGATGGCGGCGGATCATCTTTTCAGGAAGACCGAGTTCACGGCCAAGCGCACGGACCTCGTCCTTGAAGAGCTCGCGCAGAGGCTCAACCAGCTTCATCCGCATGCGCTCGGGCAGACCGCCGACATTGTGATGGCTCTTGATCGTGACGCTGGGCCCGCCGGTGAAAGAAACGCTTTCGATCACATCGGGATAGAGCGTGCCCTGTGCCAGGAAATCGGCGCCACCGATCTTTGTCGCCTCTTCCTCGAAAACCTCGATGAAGAGCCGGCCGATGGTCTTGCGCTTGACTTCCGGATCGGTGACGCCGGCAAGCTGTCCAAGGAACAGATCGCTGGCATCGCGATGCACCAGCGGAATGTGATAGTGATCCCGGAACAGCTTCACCACCTGCTCCGCCTCGCCCTGACGCAACAGGCCGTGATCGACGAAGATGCAGGTCAATTGATCGCCGATCGCCTGATGGATCAGCACCGCCGCCACGGAGGAATCGACACCGCCGGAGAGACCGCAGATCACCTTGCCCTTGCCGACCTGGGCGCGGATCTTCTCGATCTCGGTTTCGCGGAAGGCAGCCATCGTCCAGTCGCCCTTGCAGCCGCAGATGCGGTGCACGAAATTTGACAGAAGTTTCGCGCCGGCCGGCGTATGAACGACCTCGGGATGGAACTGCACGCCATACATGTGACGGCTCTCATCGGCGATGGCGGCGAAGGGTGCGCCGTCGCTGATGGCGACCACCTTGAAACCCTCGGGCAGACGCACGACGCGGTCGCCATGGCTCATCCAGACCTGATCAGTGCTACCCCGGTGCCACACGCCCTCAAATAACGGGCTGTCCTCGGTGACCTTCAGTTCCGCCCGGCCGAACTCCCGGTGATCCGAGCCGGCCACTTCACCACCTAATTGCGCGCACATGGTCTGCTGGCCGTAGCAGATGCCGAGCACCGGCAGCTTCATCTGCCAAACCACGTCAGGAGCGCGGGGACCGTCCACCGTGGTCACCGAATGGGGGCTGCCGGAAAGGATGATGCCTTGGGCGCCAAAGCCGGTGATACGAGCGGGGTCACTGTTGAAGGGCACCACCTCGCAATAGACCCCCGCCTCGCGCACCCGCCGGGCGATCAGCTGGGTGACCTGGGAGCCGAAGTCGAGGATGAGAATACGGTCCGTCATGAATATCCTGCCAATGGGGCCGGATACAGCCGGCTCCGATGCGTCAAAGGCTGTTCCTACCGCCTTCACAGGCAGCAATCAATGCATTGAGGTCGCGCCAGCCATAGGCCGTGTCAGCCTGACCCTCGTCGCGCCCCTCGGCCACCACCTCACCGCCCAGGCGGCTGTAGAAGCCGCGGAAGGCATTATCAGTGAAAGCCCATAAAACCAATGATTTAGCGCCGGCAGCCTGGAACCGGCGGGCGAGTGCTGCGGTCAACAGGCGCCCCAATCCCTTGCCCTGCACTTCCTGGCGGCAATGCAGGATATAGAGTTCCGAGTCGAAGCCCTCGAGCGTCCCTGCGGTGATGTCATGCGGCAGAACCGGGCCGCCATAGACCACCCCCATGATCGCCTCCCCGGCAGGCCCCGCAGCCGACTCCCCGCCGGGCTCACAGCCGACCAGAACCAGCCGATCCCGGTCGACGATCCGATCCTGCCAGAATGCGAGGCGCTTGCCGGCGCTCTTCCCGGCCAGGATCTCGGGCGCGATGAAATGTCCATAGGCCTGAACCCAACCGCGTTCGTGGATCTCGGCGATAATCGGTGCATCGGCGAGAACTGCATCGCGGATGGGATAGGCCCTCATGCGGCGGCCCCCGCCGCACCAGCCTCATCGGTGGTATCGCTCTCAGGCGTCGTTTCCGATACCGCCGCACAGCGCCGGAAAACGGCGGTGAAAAAGCCGTCAGTGCCGTTGCGGGCCGGTGTCAGGGACAGCGTCTCGCCGTCGACCGGGCAGGGTGTCCCCACCGCTTCGGCCCAGACCTCCTGGAGAGGAATCAGCTCGAAATCCGGCAGATGCGCGGCAATCCAGGCGAGGTGATCGGTATTCTCGGCCGGCAGCAGCGAGCAGGTGGCATAGATCAGCCGCCCGCCCGGCTTCACCAGTCGCGCGGCGCTTTCCAGGATGCGGCGCTGCAACTCGGCGAGCTCGGCGATATCACCGGGTTTCAGGCGCCAGCGGGCATCGGGATTGCGCCGCCAGGTGCCGGTGCCGGAACAGGGGGCATCGACCAGCACGCGGTCGAAGCTGCCGGCATGGCGCTTGACCCAGGGATCGCGCTCGGAACTCAGGCCCCGTCGTTCGACATTGAAGACGCCGGCACGGTTCAGTCGCGTTGCCGCCCGGTCGACGCGGCCCTGCAGCACATCGCAGGCGATGAGCTTGCCCTTGTTCCGCATCTGCGCCGCCAGGGCCAGGGTCTTGCCACCGGCGCCGGCGCAGAAATCGACGACCCGCATGCCCGGCTGGGGATCAGCCAGCAGAGCGACGAGTTGCGAGCCCTCGTCCTGCACTTCGATCAACCCGTCCTTGAAACTCTGCAAGGTCGCCAGCGGCGGACGCCCCTTGACCCGCAGCCCCAAGGGCGAGAGCGCGGTTGGCACGGCTTCGACCCCATCCTGGGCCAGCGCGGCGATCGCTTGCTCCCGCGTCGCCTTCAGCGCATTGACACGGAGATCGGTGGCGGCTTCGTCAAGCGTCGCCACCATTTCGGCCTCGATCCGCGCGCCGAAAACATCGGCTAGCTGATCGCCGATCCAGTCGGGGAATTCGAGGCGTACCGCCTGCGGCTGCTCGGGCGGATTGAGCGGCTGGCCCGCGAGCTGCCGGACCAGATGACGCTCCGCATGATCGAGCATGGCAGGACGATATTGCCCGCCATCGAAACCGCCGGCGAGGCGATCGGCCGACCAGCCATCCATCAGCAGCAGCTTGGCGATGACACGGGCCCGCTCACGGTTCTTGATCTCGGCCTGGCTGCGGGCGATCCACCAGTCGAGAGCGGCGCGGCGGCGCAGGACCCCGTAAGCGTGGTCGAGCACCTCGCGGCGATCCTTGCCGCCGATATAGCGGCGGTTGCGGAAGAAGGCCGCGGCGGCGCGGTCGGCCGGGGCCGTACCGCCATGGATCTCACCGAGAAGTTCGATCGCGGCCTGGATGCGGGCACCGGGTGTCATTGGAATGACGCTCCAATGCAGGCGCGTGCAGTTCTCCTCATCCCGACTCTCCCCCGCAAGGGAGAGGGGGATTTGTGGCGACAGAGCGAAGGATCACGGACCATCGTCAAAGTCTCGCGCCAATCACATATTCTGCCGGTAGTTCGGCGCCTCGCGGGTGATCTGCACGTCGTGAACATGGCTCTCATGCAGGCCGGCATTGGTGATCTTCACGAAGCTGCACTTGGTTTGCATCTCGGCGATGGTAGCATTGCCGGTATAGCCCATGGCCGCCTTCAGGCCACCGACCAGTTGATGGACGACGGTGCCGGCCTGGCCCTTATAGGGGACGCGGCCTTCGACACCTTCGGGCACCAGCTTCAGCTTGTCGGAGACCTCTTCCTGGAAATAGCGGTCGGCCGAGCCGCGCGCCATGGCACCCAGCGAGCCCATGCCACGATAGGATTTGTAAGAGCGGCCGTTATAGAGGAAGACCTCGCCCGGGCTTTCCTCGGTACCGGCCAGCAGCGAGCCGACCATGACGCAACTGGCGCCGGCGGCGATCGCCTTGGCGATGTCGCCGGAATACTTGATGCCGCCATCGGCGATCACCGGGACATTGGCCTTGCGGGCCCGTTCGACGGAATCCATGACGGCGGTCAATTGCGGCACGCCGACACCGGCGACGATGCGCGTGGTGCAGATGGAGCCCGGGCCGATACCGACCTTGACCGCATCGGCGCCGGCATCGATCAGGGCCTGGGCGCCGTCACCGGTCGCCACATTGCCGGCGATCACCTGGCAATCGTTGCTGAGACGCTTCACCCGGTCGACAGCTTCGAGCACGCCGCGCGAATGGCCATGGGCGGTATCGACGACGATGACATCGACACCGGCCTCCAGCAGCGCCTCGGCGCGGCGATAGCCGTCTTCACCGACGCCGGTTGCCGCCGCGACGCGCAGGCGGCCGTTCTCGTCCTTGCAGGCCATGGGATAGGCCTGTGCCTTTTCCATGTCCTTGACGGTGACGAGGCCGATGCAGCGATAGGCATCGTCCACCACCAGCAGCTTCTCGATGCGGTACTGATGCAGCAGGCGGCGGGCCTCGTCATGCGTGACGCCCGGCTTCACCGTGATCAGCTCGTTCTTGGTCATCAGATTGGCGACGATCTCGGCCGGGTTGCTGGCGAACCGCACGTCGCGATTGGTGAGAATGCCGACCAGCTTGCCGGCGGCCGTCGCCGTTGCACCGCGTTCCACCACCGGAATGCCGGAGATTTCATGCTGCTGCATGAGCCGCAGGGCATCGGCCAGGGTCTGGTCGGGATGGATGGTCAGCGGATTGACCACCATACCGCTTTCATAGCGCTTCACCTTGCGCACTTCCTCGGCCTGGCGGGCGATATCCAGATTCTTGTGGATGACGCCCATGCCGCCATTCTGCGCCATGCAAATCGCCATCCGTGCCTCAGTCACCGTATCCATGGCCGAGGACATCAGCGGGATGTTGAGATTGATGCGCTTGGTGAGCCGCGTGCGGGTATCCGCCTGGGCCGGCAAGACATTGGAGGCCGCCGGCTGCAGCAGCACGTCGTCAAAAGTGTAAGCTTCACGGATGGTCATGCCGAACCTCAAGATCGTGTCATCCCGGCAGGCAATCCTGGCGGGCAGATCCCGAAGCGGGCTTTCATCAGGATAAGCGAATCCGCGCGCCCAGGACCGTAGGTTGGCGCGCCATCATACACATCGGCGGTCGCCGCACAAGTAGAGGGGATGCGCGCGACGCCGCAGGGGCCCCATGCGTTTCTGCCGGGACAGAAAGCCTGGAGTCAGAAGGGCTTGGCCTGAGAGTAGGCGGAGGCCTCAGGCCTTATTGCCACGAAATTTAAGGGCGACGACATAGATTTCAGCCGAATCCGATCGGCTGGCCGGGGGTTTCACATGCTTCACCTCGGCGAAGTCCCGCTTGAGCTGGGTCAGGAGCGTCCCCGTCGCCCCGCCCTGCAGCACCTTGGCGATGAAGACGCCCCCCGGCGCCAGGACCTCGGCGGCGAAATCATAGGCGGTTTCCGCCAGCGCCATGATCTTCAAATGGTCGGTCTGGGCATGACCGGTGGCAGAGGCCGCCATGTCGGAGAGCACCAGATCGGCCGGACCGTCCAGCAGCGCCTTCAGTGCATCCGGCGCTTCCTCGGCCATGAAATCCATCTGGATCAGCTCGGCGCCGGGAATAGGATCGACCGGTAGCAGATCGATGCCGACGATCTTGCCGCCCCCCTTGCCGCCACCGGATTTGAAGATCTTCGCGGCGGCGACCTGGGTCCAGCCCCCAGGGGCGCAGCCGAGATCGACGATGCGGGCACCGGGCTTCAGGAAATGGAACTTCTCATCAAGCTGCAGCAGCTTGAAAGCCGCACGGGAGCGATAGCCCTGCTTCTGCGCCTCGGCCACATAGGGGTCGTTCAACTGCCGTTCCAGCCAGCGGGCGGAAGAGACGCTGCGTTTGGCGGCCGTCTTCACCCGCACCGTGACGCCACGACCGGTCGGCGCCGTCACCGTCGTCTTGCTGCCGCTGCCGCGTCCGCGCTGGCTGCCGGCGCCGGATCTTCTATTGTTGCTCATGCCGTCTCAAACTTCCAAATAGGTTGACCCGTCGCCTGTCGTCGCATCCTTACGCGGATCCCCGGGGCAAGCCCGGGATGACAAACCCGGGATGACAAAGGAGAATGACGTCGGCGCATGGCGCCCAATGTTAACTCTGTTGCCCCCAGACTTGATCCAGGGGTTCATTTCTTACCTTGAAATCGCGCTCTGGATAGCCATCAGAGCTCTTCGAATCAAGCGACCCCGCTCAAGCGATCTGCGGCAGGCGGTAGGCGCTGTCGGGCGCGGTGCCGGTCATCAGGCTCATCAGGATGCCTTCGCGCACGCCACGATCGGCGACGCGCAGACGGCCGACTGGCCATTGCCGGCAGATCGCCGTGAGGATGGCGCAGCCGCTGACCACCAGGTCGCAGCGATCAAGGCCGATACAGGGCACGGTGGAGCGCTCGGTGCAGCTCTGGCCGGCGAGCCGGGTGCTGATCTTCTCCACATCGCCGTAGCTCAGATAGCTGCCATCGACCAGATTACGGTCATAGCGTGGCAATCCCTGCTTGATGCCCGCCAGGGTCGTCACCGTGCCGGAGGTGCCGAGGATCTGCACCTGGCCGGCGGCGATGGCACGATGGGCGCCGATCGCCTGGGCGAAGGGAGCGAGGCTGGCCGAGACCTTGGCCACCATCGCCTCGTAGAACTCCAGGGGTTCGCGGCCGGCCGGCGCCTCGATGCCGAATTCCTCGGTGAGGGTCACCACGCCGAGCGGCATGGAATGCCAGGCAACGATGCGGGGCAGGCTGCCCGGTTTCAGCGACAGCCAGCCAAGCTCGGTGCTGCCGCCGCCGATATCGAAGACGATGGCATGGGGAAAATCGCGGCTGAGCAGCGGCATGCAGCCGCTGAAGGCGAGCTGCGCCTCTTCGCCCGAGGTGATGATTTCGAGATCGATTCCCGCTTCGTCGCGGACCCGCTCGACGAAGCCGGCACAGTTGGCCGCCCGGCGGCAAGCCTCGGTCGCCACCGCCCGCGCCAGGGTGACGCCCCGGCGCTGCATCTTGGCGGCACAGACTTTCAGGGCCTCCACGGTGCGGTCCATCGCCTCGGCTGCCAGCAGGCCGCTTTGCGATACCCCCTCGCCCAGCCGGACGATGCGGGAAAAGGCGTCGATCACCTGGAATCCACCACCGCTCTGCCGGGCGATCAGCAGCCGGCAGTTATTGGTACCCAGATCCAGAGCCGCCATGACCTGTCCCGGCCGTGCGGCCCGTGGCGCCAAACGCACATCGCCGCTTGCCGGGGATACTTGATCCAGCAAACACTCATCTCCTTTAGCCGGCGAGGCAAGCCATTGAAATTACGCGCTATTCCCGCAATCCATCAGCGCCTGCAGCCGGTTGTCGTCAATTCTCATGTTACATGGAACGGAGGGTGAGATAAAGCGCGGCGGTATTGCGGTGTGGAGGGGGTGACCGGGGTCGATCAACAAATTCGACAAAAGTGTTGAAACTGATGGGGAGCCTCAGTACATTCCGGCCCGCGCCGCCAAGGCGCCTGCCGATGGCGGCCGGCAAATCAGCCGGGACCGCCTCCCTGCTGGGGGATCGTCTAGCGGTAGGACTACGGACTCTGACTCCGTCAACCCTGGTTCGAATCCAGGTCCCCCAGCCAAATCTTCTATATAAATCAGCTAGTTAACATCGATCCGCGCCCTTTAGGATTACCCCACAGGGCTACCTCACAATTGGGTCGGTGATGTCCTTTTTGATCCGCCAAGGTGAGGTCTGGTACTTCCCCCGTCGCGTTCCGCGCTGCCTGCAGCATCGGCTTGGCGTGAAAGAGGTTTACCGTTCCTTAGGCGCTAGCCGCAAAAAAGAAGCTTCGACGGAAGCGGCGGTTTTGTCCGCAGCAACGGCGGGATTCTTTGAGTGGGCGATGTCGAGTACGATCACAGACGAAGACCTTCATGCGGCTGCCCGCCGCTGGCTCCAAACGGCGGACACTTCTCGATGCCGTTCAATCGTACGTCGATAAAAGGCTTCAGCAGGTCACTATTCGACAGAGACTACAGCCGGCGCAGCCAGTCTCGAAAGGAACCAGCCGTATCGGCACTATCACAGCAATCCAGGAATACGCGCGCGTCACCAAGCACCGTCGTCTCGCGTGCATCACTCGGTCTGTAGCCAAACTCTCTTTTGAACGCTCTGCTAAATGCCGCAGCGTCCAAAAACCCAAATTCTTCAGCTATCCTAGCGATAGAGCGGCTATGTTCAGCACCTGACAGCTCGGCATGAACCTTTAGCAAGCGTTGGCGCACGATGTAGTGAGCCACCCCACCTAAAGGCTCAAAGATTCTATACAGGCTCGAACGAGAGATACCGAGAGATCGACAAAGATACTCAGGCCCAAGCTGCGGTAACTTGAGCTTGGAATAGATGATTTCACGAGCACGCTCCAGCAAGGTCTGTTCAATGGGAAGTCTTGCTGCGACCAGACTGTCTCGAGATGCTAATAGGCAAGCTTCAAGCATAGCAGACGTCGCTTTCACAATCGCGGGGATGTCACCCTGCGTCAGTTGTGGCAGCCTCTTTTCCAAGAGGACTAGGTAGTGGACTCATAAATTCGCATCCAGAGGCGGGCTGAGGCGAGGGAGAC
>CAYOQR010000113.1:0-8454 GCA_964406155.1 uncultured Rhodospirillaceae bacterium
GTCTCCCTCGCCTCAGCCCGCCTCTGGATGCGAATTTATGAGTCCACTACCTAGTGCGGATCGAAAGCGCGGATCGGCGGCAGGTTACCCGTAAAGCGCTCGACTTCAACCGTCGTCAGTTGCCCGGTACAGCCCTGAGCCAGGTTGGACGTGCCTTTGTCTTGAGTCAGGACGTTGGGGTTCCCATGGACGCAAAGAGGTTTGTCCTCCTCCGGATCGACCGGATCGTACCATGCACCCGTTGGAAGCTGGATCACGCCCTGCAAGATGTCTTCCGTCAAGCGCACACCGGCGAGACAGGCGCCGCGTGTGTTGAAGAGGCGGATGATGTCGCCATCCGCGATCCCGCGTGCCGCCGCATCGGCGGGATGCATCCGGGCAACCTCCCGGCCGCGATGCTTGGCCCCTGCGCTATGCCCGCCGAAGTCAAGCTGACTGTGCAGACGCGTAGCCGGCTGGTTGGCGACCAGATGCAATGGTGCGGTGGCACTGGGGGTGTTGGCCGGGCCAAGCCAGGTCGGATGGCCGGGACAGGTCGCCTCGCCGAATCCCGCGATCGTCTCTGAAAAGACCTCGAGCCGGCCGCTCGGGGTGCGCAAAGGCGCCTTGTCGGGATCGTCCCGGAACGCGCGCAGCAGGCCGCCGTCATCCGGCTGCTGCGGCAGGTCGAGACCGTCACTTGCCCAGAAGGTCGCGAAGTCGGGTGCGTCGAGACCCTTCTCCGCCAACCCCGCGCGGGTGGGCTCATAGAGGTATTCAAGCCATTGCCGCACGCTGCGGCCTTCGGTGAAGGCTTCCCGCTTGCCAAGCCGCTCCGCCAGGTCGGCGAAGATGGCGTAGTCATCGCGCGCTTCGCCGAAGGGCTCCGCGACTGGCCGCATCGGAATGAGCAGCGGGTCATTCGAGGAACCGCCGATGTCCTCTCGCTCCAGTGTCATCGTGCAAGGAAGCACGACATCGGCATGGCGCGCCGTCGCCGTCCAACCGAGTTCATGCACCACCAGGGTGTCCAGGCGGGCGAAGGCCTCACGCAGGCGGTTCAGATCTTGATGATGATGGAATGGATTTCCACCCGCCCAGTAGACCAGTCGAATGTTCGGATAGGTCAACGTCTCGCCATTATAGCGGTACGCCGCTCCAGGCTGGAGCAACATGTCCGCAATGCGGGCGACGGGGATATACGCACGAACACCATTGCGGCCCTGCGACAAGGTCGGCATCGGCACGTCGTTGTACCGCCGCCCGTAATAGGCGATGGCACCCATGGCATAGCCGAAACCGCCACCCGGCAGTCCGATTTGACCAAGCGCCGCCGCCAGAACCGCCCCCATCCAGACCGGCTGCTCGCCGAACTGCGCCCGTTGCAGCGAATGCGAAACCACGATCAGCGCCCGCTTGCCGTGCAGCCGCTGCGCCAACCCGACGATGGTCTCCGCCGGAACGCCGGTCAACCGTGCGGCCCAGGCGGCGTCCTTGGGCTCGCCATCGGCTTCCCCCAGAAGATAGCGCTCGAATACCGGCCAGCCGACGGTATAGCGGTCAAGGAAAGCGCGATCGTGCAGCCCCTCGCTGACCAGCGTATGGACCAGCGCCAGCATCAGCGCGGTGTCGGTGCCGGGATTGCTGCCGATCCATTCAGCGCCGGCCTCGTCCGGCAGGTCGCCCCGCAGCGGACCGACCAGAACGAAGTCGCAGCCACGCGCCCGGGCGCGAGCCATTGCGCCACGCTCGACGTGACGGCTGACACTGCCACCCGCCACCATGCTGTTTTTCAGGGCCATGCCGCCGAAGGCGAGGACGACTTCGCTGTGGTCGGCGACTTGCTCCCAGGACACGTTGCGCTTTGTCAGATCTTCGTAATCGCCGATGATATGCGGCACCAGAACGGATGATGCGCCGGAGCTATAGCTGTTGACCGAGCGGACATATCCGCCCAAGGCCGTATTCAGAAAGCGGTGGACTTGGCTCTGCGCGTGGTGGAATCGTCCGGCACTCGCCCAACCGTAGGAACCGCCGAACACCGCGCCCGGGCCGTGCTCGTCACGCACGCGCATCAACTCGCCACCGAGAAGATCGAGCGCCTTCTCCCAGGACACCGGCACGAACTCGTCGCGCCCGCGACGCGGGTCAGGCCCAGGCCCGCGCTCCAGCCAGCCGCGGCGGACCATCGGCTGAGCGATCCTGGCCCGGTGGCGCAGGGCGTCAGGGAAGTTCTGCAGGATACCATTCGGGTCCGGATCGGCTGGGTGAGGCCGCACTTCCAGTTCGCCATTCTTCCAACGTGCCGAGAAGGCGCCCCAATGTGAGGTATGCGGAACGAACTCTGTCTCGTCTTGAACAAACGATGTGATCGACATGGCAGAGATATTCCTCCCACCCTTGTTTCAACCGTCATCTTCCTGCGCTGCGCGACGAGCCATTCCGCTCCGCTTGGTCTTGGGCGCGGCCTGCAACAGCGGAACAATGCACCGCACTGCCGGAGGGTACGACGTCATGGCGAAGCGTCTGCGGACAGGATAGGCCCAGCGAGCGGCCGGCTGCAACCTGCCCGGAAACAGGGATTGCTTCCGGGCAGATCCATTCGACGGTCAAGCGCCCACGGCTCGTAAAGCCAGGGACGGTAAGTGCCGTGCGATCAGGGCTTTATATAAGGTATCTTCGCCGGATCTGCGCCCCAGGCATCGGCAAGATATTTCTGCGAAAACTTGGCGAGGGTGCCGTCCTTCTTCATCTCGTCGATCATCTTGTTGAAGGCAGCCTCATTTGGCGAGTTCTTCGGGAAGAGGGCGCCATACGATTCACCCGTGGAATATTGGGCTGGCACCTCCAGCATGCCCTGCGAATTGGCAACGGAGCCGAGGACAACGGAGGTATCTTGCAGCACGGCATCGACTTGGTTTGCCGTTACGGCAGTGATCATCGTTCCCGTATCGGGGAAGACTTTGACTTCCTTCGGATGCAGATACTTTTCCACGAAGGACGCGCCGGTGGTTCCCCGCATGACGCCGACGCGAAGGTCTTTCACCGTTTCAGGCGTGTATTTGGTGCCCTTCTTGACCAAGGCGCCGATGTCGGAATCGAAATAGGGAGTGGAGAAGTCAACCACCTGCTTGCGCTTGTCGGTAATCGAAATCTCGGCCAATGCAATATCGAAATCCCTGGTTTGACCAGCCACAAGGGTGTCGAAAGAAATGTTGACGACCTTTACCTTGTCGAGGCCCGCCAGGTAGGCCATGTTGACGGCCATACAATATTCATATCCACCCGCCATCGTATCCGGAGAATCGCCATTCCACCACGCCGGCGCCGGCAAAGTGACCTGGACAGTCAACTGTCCGTCGATAGCTGGCTTGATGGGCACCGAGCCCTTGGTGCCGCTCACCTCGCAATTACTGACCATCTCCGCCTTAGCTGGGAGTACGGCTCCCAGCATCAGAAGTGCCGCGGATGAGACGAGACACATCGCAGTCAACCGCGTTTTAGAGCGAGTCTTCATCGATTTACCTCCCAGATCCTATTCGTTGAACGGTAGCATTTCATGCTACGCGGCCTAAGCTTCAGGACTTGTTGGCCCCTCTTTTTTAGCACACGGAACTGCCCCGGCGCCAAGAGCTCTACCGGCCGATCGATGTCGCTCTCGCGCCCGATCAGGGACGATCGCAAATTTTTGATGCGCAGCAACACGCGAGACGGCTTGGAGAAGGAAGCACCTGAAAAGCAAGGCATAATTGTGTTTCAGCGGGACATCCTGAAACATCCTGAAACCGCCGGATGGTGCCCGCTGCCGGACTCGAACCGGCACAGCCCTCTCGGGCCGAGGGATTTTAAGTCCCTTGTGTCTACCAATTCCACCAAGCGGGCTGAAGCGCGGTGGGCGCCGGCAGGGCCGGGCTGGAACCGATGCTCTAGCATCCTGGACTGCCCCCGTCTATCCATTCGCGCCGGACTATTCGCCCCCTTCCGGGCACCTTGCTGGACCCTGCCGGCGATACATCGCCGCAGGCGGCAAGGCCGGTGTGGCTTGACTTTCCCGCTCCGGAGGCTCATGTCAGAAGGATGAGAAAACCGCTTCTCAATCTGCTGAACGTCCGTTCCGGGGCATGCCGCCAACTCGGCATGCCGGCCCCGACGATTCGGCGCGCCTGAAGGCCGCCGCCCGTCGGGGCGAAATCCTTCTTCATTTATCCAGCGCCAATATAACGACTTCCCCTCGCCACAATGCGGTTTGCCGCGGCTATCGCCTTTCAGGCACATCGAGGGGAGAATTGAACGGGAGGTTCATATTATGAGCCAGAATACACAACGTCCGCCCATCACCGTGTCACGCGCCGATTTCGAGCGCCTCGACAACCTCGTCACCGCCGTCGAGCACAACCAGCCGGATGTCGCCGCCTATCTTGGCGATGAATTGGACCGCGCCGAGGTCGCCGAGGCCGATGCCCTGCCCGCGACCCTGATCATCATGGGCGCCGATGTCCAGTTCCGCGACGAAGCCACCGGCGAAGTGCATCACAAGCGCCTGGTCTATCCCGATCAGGTCAAGGGCGATGAGACACGCATGTCCATCCTGACGCCGGTTGGCGCGGCCTTGATCGGCCTCAGCGAGGGCCAGTCGATCGACTGGCACACCCGGAACGGCGAAGAGCGCCGCCTGACGGTCCTGAAAGTGGTCGCCCACCCGGCCGATTGAGATCCCGCGAAAGTGTTGTTCGGTTCAGCGACAGCCTGAACAGGTGGCCGTGGATCCGTCGGAAAACGGATTTCACGCCGCCGGTTCGCCCTCGATCGGCTCAGCCCCCAATTGACGGATGATCGGCCGCAGCTCGGCCGCGGCAGCTTCCAGGCGCTGCCGGTCGGTGCCGCGCAGCACGAAACTGGCGCCGTATTTTCCCTGGCGGAAGAAGGGATAGGAGCCGATATCGAGATCCGGATAGCGGTCCTGCAGGAGCCCGAGATCCTTGGCGATGATCCCTTCGCCCACATGGGCGCTGACCGTCACCGAATAGACCCGGTCGCCGCCCTGAAGCTGCCCCTTCAAGCCATCGAACATCGCCTCGCAGATACGCGGCACGCCGGCCAGCACATGGACATTGCCGATCCGGAAGCCGGGCGCCGCGCTGACCGGATTGTCGATCAGTTCCGCCCCCTCCGGCACATGGGCCATGCGCAGCCGGGCCTCGGTCAGATGTTCCGGCCCGCCATATTGCCGGGTCAGCCGGGCGACCGCATCTTCGCTGCGCACCAAGTCCAGGCCGAAAGCCTTGGCGACCGAGGCCGAGGTGATATCGTCATGTGTTGGGCCGATGCCGCCTGTGGTGAAAAGGTAATCGTAGCGGCCGCGCAGATCGTTCACATTGGCGATGATGGTCGCCTCAATATCCGGCACCACGCGGGCTTCCATGAGGCGGATGCCGATCTCGGTCAGCGCCTTCGCCAGGTAATTCAGATTGGCATCCCGGGTGCGGCCCGAGAGAATCTCATTGCCGATCACCAGCACGGCGGCGGTGACGATGCGCGGCTGCGCGGCGGTGGAAACGGCGGCCGTCATGATCACTTCACCTCGCGATAGCCGAGGCCGGTCATGCAGTCGCGTACCAGCTCGTTGTAGCGCTTCTGCGTGCCATAGGCATTGATGTTCTGGTTGAGGCCAGGCGTGAGGCCGCTGGAGACATTGCCGCTCAGCGCCGCCTGATCCTGGTCGATATTGCGATCGACCTTGGTCTCGCTATAGGCATATGACTTGCAGCCGCTCAGATCCTTGTCCTGCTGGTCCTGGCTGACCTTATCCTTGGTCCAGCTTCCCAGGCCGTCCGACATATGCGAACAGGCGGTCAACCCCGCCGCCAGCATGGAAGCCGCAAGAAACGCCCTGACCGCCGAAGGTCCCGCAAACCGCATGTCGCACCTCAACCTGAAACGGCGCCTAACTTGCCGCGAAGCGCCGGCTGTTGCAACTATGTCCCGGCTATATCCCGGTGCCGGCAGGTGGCCGGCATCACAATTCGTCGATTTGAGTCCATCCCATGCGATACGCAGCCCCGTTGATCCGCGCCACCCTGATCCGCCGCTATAAGCGGTTCCTGGCGGATGTGATCCTGCCCGATGGCCAGGAGGTCACCGTCCATTGCCCGAATCCGGGCTCGATGCTGGGCCTCGCGGCGCCGGGCCTCACCTGCTGGTTGAGCGACCATCGCGGCACCACCCGCAAACTGCCTTTCGGCTGGGAATTGGTCGAACTGGCCGGCCGTGACGGCGAGCAAGCCCATTTCGTCGGCATCAATACCGGCTTCGCCAATACCGTGGCGGCGGAAGGCCTGGCCGCCGGCCGCATCCCCGCCCTTGCCGGCTATGCCGAAATCAGGCGCGAGGTCAAAGTCGGCGCGGAATCCAGGCTCGATTTTCAACTCCGCGACGAGATGCGGGGAAGCTGTTTCGTCGAGGTCAAAAGCGTCACGCTGAGCCGGCGGCCGGGCATCGCCGAATTTCCCGATGCCAGGACCGCGCGCGGCGCCCGGCACCTGCAGGAATTGTGCAACCTTGCCCGGGACGGCCATCGGGCCGTGCTCCTCTTCCTGGTGCAGCGCGACGATTGCCGGGAGATGACCATCGCCGACGATATCGACCCGGCCTATCTCGTGGCCCTCCAGGCCGCCGCGCCCGAGATCGAGATCATCGCCCATGCCTGCACGATCGGACCGGCCGGTATCGAGATCGCCGGGGCCGTCCCCATCACCCTGCCTTGATTGTATCCTGCAGTGTCATCCTGCCCGGACCTAATCCCTTGATAAGAGACGAATTCGCCCGCAACACCACTGGCAACACTGCCCCCAGATATGGAAAAAACCCGCCGGACCGCTTATATCCGCAGCCGGGCCAACATATTGGGGTTGCCAGCACATGGGGTTGCACCGCCCGGCCAGCCCTTTATGCTAGGTGCAAGACACGCGTTTCCAAGGACAATCGACCATGCAGAAGCAGGATGTCGCCGACGAGTGGGTCGACGATAATCGCAAAATCAAGATCCATGACGCTGCGGCCTTCGAGGGCATGCGCAAGGCCGGCAAGCTGGCCGCCGAGACGCTGGATTTCATCACCCCCTATGTCGTTCCCGGCGTCACCACGGACGAGCTGGACCGGCTGTGCCATGGTTTCATCGTCGATCACGGAGCCATCCCGGCGCCGCTTAACTATCGCGGCTTCCCGCGCTCGATCTGCACCTCGATCAATCATGTGGTGTGCCACGGCATTCCCGGCCCGAAGAAGCTGATCGACGGCGACATTCTCAATATCGACGTCACCACCATCGTCGATGGCTGGCATGGCGATACCAGCCGGATGTTCCTGCTGGGCAAGGTCGGTGTGCAGGCAAAGAAGCTGGTCGATGTCACCTATGAGGCCATGATGCTGGGCCTCGCCCAGGTGAAGCCCGGCAGCACGGTCGGCGATATCGGCCACGCCATCCAGGTCTTCGCCGAGGGGCATGGCTTCTCCGTGGTGCGGGATTTCTGCGGCCATGGCCTTGGCCGGGTGTTCCACGATTCCCCCAGCATTCTGCATTTCGGCCGCCCGAAGACCGGCCCGGTGCTGAAGCCCGGCATGTTCTTCACCGTCGAGCCGATGATCAATGCCGGCCGCTATGATGTGAAGATCCTGGATGACGGCTGGACCGCCGTCACCCGCGACAAGAAGCTTTCGGCCCAGTTCGAGCATTCGGTCGCCGTGACCGAGACCGGCTGCGAGATCTTCACCGCCTCGCCCAAGGGCTGGGACAAACCGCCGTATAGCGCCTGATCCCATCCCCTGACCGGAGCGAGCCCCCTTGTCGCAGCGCGAACCATCCTCTGCCGGTGGCCAGCAACGGGGGCTCCCCTTGGATGGAGAGTTTGAGGATGGTGCAGCCGGAGACCAGGGTAAAGCACAACGCGCGCCCGTGCCGCATTATCACGGCCATCGGGACCGGTTGCGGCAAAAGCTGCTGAATGCCGGCGCCGTGGCTTTGGCCGATTACGAGGTGCTGGAACTGGTCCTGATGCAGGCGATCCCGCGCCGCGACGTGAAGCCGCTGGCCAAGCAGATGATCGCCCGCTTCGGCAGCTTCGCCGGCGTGATCGCCGCCGAACCGGCAGCCCTGCGGGAACTCGACGGGATCGGCGATTCCGCCGTCTCCATGATCAAGATCGTGCAGGCGGCGGCGCAGTTGATGCAATTGCAGCAGGTCCTGAACCGGCCGGTCCTCGGCTCCTGGCAGCAATTGCTCGACTATTGTCACTCTGTCATGGCGCAAGAGAAGGTCGAGCAGTTTCGCCTGCTCTTCCTCGACGGCAAGAACCGCCTGATCGCCGACGAGATCCAGAATCTCGGCACCGTCAATCATGCGCCGGTCTATATCCGGGAGGTGGTGAAGCGCGCCCTGGAATACGGCGCCTCCGCTCTCATCCTATGCCACAACCATCC
>CAYOQR010000114.1:0-8268 GCA_964406155.1 uncultured Rhodospirillaceae bacterium
CTGGCACGCCTAGTCTCGCTCATTCTCCACAAATGCGAAGACACAAGGGTTGGGGGGGCGGGGCATTCAGCCGCGATGTCAGATGCGCTTGCCGATGATCTCAGCAACCACAAATCTCACTGCCCCGCCGCCCCGCCCCGGCCGCCGCTCATTTCATTGGGCCGCAGGCCGCGCGCCAGTTGATCGAGGATGCCGTTGGTCAGGCCGGTTTCCCGCGCCGCGAAGAAGGCATCGGTGACCGCGACATATTCGGCGATGGTGACCTTCGGCGGCACGTCCGGCCGATGCGCCAGTTCATAGGCGCCGCAGCGCAGGATGGCGCGCAGGATCGCCTCCAGGCGCTCGACCGTCCAATCCTCGGTCAGCACGGCGGCGATCATGTCGTCCAGTTCGCGCACATGGGTGGCGGCGCCCAGCACGACATTGGTGAAAAGCTTCACGTCGGCGGGCGGCAGTTCCGCGCCGTCGGTCATGTTATGGATACGGTGATCGGCGAATTCGCGGACGATCGCCTCGGCCTTGCCGCCGACGACCTCCCATTGATAGAGCGCCTGCACCGCCGCGAGGCGCGCGGCGCTGCGGGTAAGCGCCAAGCGCTTGCCGCGTTCGGCGAAACCGTCCTTCTTGTCTGAACCGCTCATCTGATCAGGTCCGATCTGCGCTGTGCCGGCTGGCATGGGTGATCCTCGTCGTCATCGTCAACCCGCCAGACCGAAACGCCGTTGCAGGGCGATCATATCGAGGCAGGCCTGGGCCGCCCCGCCGCCCTTGTCCTTGTCGCTGACCCGGGCGCGGGCCCAGGCCTGATCGTCATTCTCCACCGTCAGGATACCATTGCCGATCGCCAGATTGTGGTTGAGGGCGAGATCCATCAGACCGCGCGCGCTTTCGTTGCAGACGGTCTCGTAATGCGTGGTCTCACCGCGGATGACGCAACCCAGGGCCACGAAGCCGTCGAAGGCCCGGGCGAGCTTGCCTTCCGACTGCGCCTTGACGGCGAAGCGGATGGCCGCCGGAATCTCCAGCGCGCCGGGCACGGTGGCACGCTCGAAGGTGGCGCCAGCCTTCTTCAAGGCGCGCTCGGCACCCTCGATCAGGGCGTCGAGAATATCGTCGTAGAAGCGCGCCTCGACGATCAGAACATGGGGCTTGTCGTTCATCATTGATCCTTGTCTTAAGCCTGGCTCGACGAACCATGGTCAAGCGGAATGGGCCGCTCGTCGACGACCGTGAGGTCATAACCGTCCAGGCCGATAATGGTCTTCTTGCGATTGCTGAGCAGGGTCATCTTGCGGACACCGAGATCCACCAGGATCTGCGCCCCGATGCCGTAATCGCGCAATTCGGCGCGGGGCTCCCTGCCCTGCGCCGTTGTATGCGGATGTTCCAGGAATTCGCCGCGCGCCCTGACCGCGTCCGACAGGCTCGTCGGCAACGGCTCGCGGATCAGCACGGCGACGCCGCGTCCAGCCTCGCCGATCATCCGCATCGCCGCCGACAATTCGCCGGCCCGGCCGCTTTCGGCATCGCCCAGCACGTCGTCGAGCACGCTCATCGCATGCATGCGGACCAGCACCGGCTCCTCGCCATGCAGATCGCCCTTCACCAGCGCGACATGCTCCGAATGAGCGATCTTGTTGGTGTAGACATACATCTTGAACTCGCCGCCATCGCGGCTGTTGAAGCTCGTCTCCAGGGTGCGCTCGATGATGCGGTCATAGCGCCGGCGATAGGCGATCAGGTCGCGGATCGTGCCCATCTTCAGCCCATGCAACTGGGCGAATTTCAGCAGATCGTCGCGCCGCGCCATGGTGCCGTCGTCGTTCATCACCTCGCAGATCACGCCGGCCGGAATGAGGCCGGCGAGACGGGCGATATCGACGGACGCCTCGGTATGGCCGGTGCGGACCAGCACACCGCCCTCGCGCGCCATCAGCGGAAAGATATGGCCCGGCGAAATGATGTCATGCGGCCCCTTGGCCGGATCGATGGCGACCGCCACGGTGCGGGCGCGGTCGAAAGCGGAGATGCCGGTGGAGATCCCTTCGCGCGCCTCGATCGACACGGTGAAGGCGGTCTGGTGGCGCGTGCCGTTGCGCTGCGCCATCAGCGGCAGGCCAAGCTGTTCCACGCGGTCGCGCTCCATGGCGAGGCAGATCAGCCCGCGACCGTATCTGGCCATGAAGTTGATCGCTTCGGCGCTCGCCATCTGCGCCGGGATGACCAGGTCGCCCTCGTTCTCGCGGTCCTCGTCATCGACCAGGATGAACATGCGTCCCGCCTTGGCATCCTCGATGATCTCGGATGTCGGGGACATCACCTCTTCGAAACTCACGATGCCTCCCTCCTTACGACGCGTCCTGGCCCAGCAAACGGGCAACATATCGCGCGATCAGGTCGATTTCCAGATTGACGCGGGCCCCGGTCCGGGCGTCGCCGAGATTGGTCGCGGTCTGAGTGATCGGGATGATATTCACACCGAATTTGTTGCCATCGACCTCGTTGACCGTCAGCGACACGCCATCGACCGTAATCGACCCCTTGGCCGCGATCGAGCGGGCGAGCGCCGCCGGCGCCTCGATATCGATCCGGGTGCTGCCGCCGTCCTGGCGCATATCGGCAATCCGGCCGACGCCATCGACATGGCCGCTCACCATATGGCCGCCCAGCTCATCGCCCAGTTTCAGCGCCCGTTCCAGATTGACCGGCGTGCCGGCCTTCCAGTCGCCGAGCGTCGTCTTGTCGATCGTCTCGTTGCTGGCTTCGAAGGCAACCCAGCCCGGCCCCTTCTCCACCACGCTGAGGCAGATGCCGTTGCAGGCGATGGAGGCGCCGAATTCGATGCCGGCGGTGTCATAGGCGGTACCGATGGTCAGGCGGGTGACGGCGCCGGGGACAACCTCCCGCACCTTGCCGAGATCCGTGACAATTCCTGTAAACATGCTGAAAACTCAATCGCTTAGATCGGAAAAACCGGAAAAAGGAAAATTCGATGACTGTCTTACGACAAACGGCGGTAGGTTTCCAGACACTCGCCCTCGATTGTCTGCGCAGACTGGAGCTCGAAACGGCGCATGGCTGAGAGCCGGTCGAGGCCGAGATCGCCGATGGCCGCCAATGCATCGCCGCCGAGAATGCCGGGCGCCCGCATCCAGGCCAGCCGGTCCACCTGATCCGCCGCCAGGAAGGCCGCCGCCGTCTGGGCGCCGCCCTCGATCAGCAGCCGGGTGATCCCCCGCGCCCCCAGGGCCGACAGCACCGCTCCCGGATCGCCCTCTCCCGCCGTCTCGATCACCTCGACCCCGGCATCGCGATAGGGCTGCAGGGTTGCCGCCGGATGACCCGGCTGGGTCAGCAGCCAGGTCGGGACCCGGCGGGCCGTGGTCACCAGATCGCCGGTCAGCGGCAGGCGCAGCCGCCGGTCGAGCACGACCCGGACCGGCGACCGGTCCTCGAGGCCCGGCAGCCGGCAGGTCAGGCTGGGATTGTCGGCAAGAGCGGTTCCCGATCCGACCAGGATGGCGTCATGATTGGCGCGCAGCAGATGGCCGCGCTGGCGCGCCGCCGCGCCGGTGATCCATTGGCTCTCGCCGGTACGCGTGGCGATGCGGCCGTCCAGGGTGGTGGCAAGCTTCAGCGTAGTCAGCGGCCGGCCGCTGGTGACGCGCTTCAGGAAACCGGCATTGAGCTCGGCCGCCGCCGCTTCCAGGACGCCGGTCACGACGGCGATGCCCGCCGCCCGCAGCATCTCCAGCCCCCGGCCGGAGACGCGGGGATCGGGATCGCCCAAAGCGACGACACAGCGCGCGATGCCGGCGCCGATCAGCGCTTTGGCGCAAGGCGGCGTCTTGCCGTGATGGGAACAGGGTTCGAGCGAGACATAGGCTGTGCCGCCCTTGGCGGCGGTGCCGGCCTGGCGCAGGGCTTCCGTCTCCGCATGGGGCCGGCCGCCGGGTTGGGTCAGGCCGCGCCCAACCACCTCGCCTGTTGCATCGGTGATGACGCAACCGACCGCCGGATTGGGCCAGACACGTCCCAGGCCGCGCGCCGCCAGATTGAGGGCGGCGCGCATATGACCCAGGTCAGTTTCAGTCGTTGTCACTGCCGCCGATCTTGCCGACGAAGGTTTCGAAATCCTTCGCTTCGCGGAAGTTGCGATAGACTGAGGCGAAGCGGACATAGGCGACCTTGTCGAGGGTCGCCAAGGCATCCATCACGGCCTCGCCGATGGCGGCCGTCGGAACTTCGCTTTCACCGGAGCTTTCCAGGCGGCGGACGATGCCGTTCACCACCCGCTCCAGCCGTTCGGAATCCACCGGACGCTTGCGCAGGCTGACCTGCATCGAGCGCAACAGCTTCTCCCGATCGAAGGGTTCGCGCTGCCCGTTGGTCTTCACCACGATCAGCTCGCGCAACTGCACGCGCTCGAAAGTGGTGAAGCGGGCACCGCAATTGGTGCATTGCCGCCGTCTGCGGATCGCCGAATTATCGTCGGTCGGTCTGGAATCCTTGACCTGCGTATCTTCGTTTCCGCAGAACGGACAGCGCATGCATTACCCCCTCTTACTCAGCCCCAGCCTTACTGAACCTCGGCGGGCGGTCACCGATAAATCGGGAACCGCTTGCACAGGGCGCGAACTTCCTCACGCACGGCTTTTTCCACCGCGCTGTTGTCGGTCGGATTGGCGGCCAAGCCGTCGAGCACGCGGATGATCATCTGGCCGACCTGCTTGAACTCGGCCGGGCCGAAACCGCGCGACGTCGCCGCCGGCGTACCGAGGCGAATGCCCGAGGTGATGGCCGGCTTTTCCGGATCGTACGGGATACCGTTCTTGTTGCAGGTGATCCCGGCCTCTTCCAGGCTGTGCTCCGACGCCTTGCCGGTCAGCTTCTTCGGCCGCAGATCGACCAGCATCAGATGGTTGTCGGTGCCGCCCGTGGTGATGGCGACGCCGCCCTCGACCAGCGTCTGGGCCAGGACCTTGGCATTCTCGACCACGGTCGAGATGTAGTTCTTGAATTCCGGCTGCAGCGCCTCGCCGAAGGCCACGGCCTTGGCGGCGATGACATGCATCAGCGGACCGCCTTGCAGGCCCGGGAAGACGGCGGTGTTGAACTTCTTGCCCAGTTCCTCGTCATTGCTGAGGATCATGCCGCCACGCGGACCGCGCAGGGTCTTGTGGGTCGTGGTGGTGACCACATGGGCATAAGGCAGCGGGCTCGGATGCGCGCCGGTCGCGACCAGGCCGGCGAAATGGGCCATGTCGACCATGAAATAGGCGCCGACCGAATCCGCGATCTTGCGGAAACGTTCGAAGTCCCAGACGCGCGGATAGGCGGAACCGCCGGCCAGGATCAGCTTCGGCTTGTGTTCCTTGGCCAGCTTCTCGACCTCGTCCATGTCGATGCGCTGGGTATCCTGGCGCACCGTATAGGGGACGACCTTGAACCACTTGCCCGACTGGTTGACCGGCGAACCGTGGGTCAGATGACCGCCCGCCGCCAGGTTGAGGCCCATGAAAGTATCGCCCGGCTGCAGCAGCGCGAAGAAGGCCGCCTGGTTGGCCTGGGCGCCGGAATGCGGCTGCACATTGGCATATGCGCAGTTGAACAGCTTCTTGGCGCGGTCGATCGCCAGTTGCTCGGCAATGTCGACATATTCGCAGCCGCCGTAATAGCGCTTGCCCGGATAGCCTTCGGCATACTTGTTGGTCAGCACCGAACCCTGTGCCTCGATCACCGCCTTGGAGACGATGTTTTCCGAAGCGATCAACTCGATCTGGTCCTGCTGGCGGAACAGCTCCTTGCCGATCGCCGCGTTCAGTTCGGGATCGCGCTCAGCCAGGGAGCCGGTGAAGAAGCCGGTCATGGGGGTATAGCTTGAAGTGGCCATGTTGTGCGTCCTTGTCGCGTTCTAACCTGTTGGGCTTACGCCGTTTTTTGGGCAGATCAGCCCAATTTGGCGACGCGATTTTGGTGCCGCCCTCCTTCAAAATCTGTCGTCAAAAACACCTTGAGACAATCCTTAGCGACATCGACCCCGATCAGCCGGGCGCCCAGGCACAGGACATTGGCGTCATTGTGCTGGCGGCACAGCCGCGCGCCGAGCCCGTCATGGACCAGGGCGGCGCGGATATGCTTATGCCGGTTGGCGGCGATGGAAATGCCGATGCCGGAACCGCAGATCAGCACGCCCCGCTTCGCCCGGCCATCAGCCAGGGCCTGCGCCAGGGCATTGGCGAAATCCGGGTAATCGACCGAGGCCTCGCTGTGCGGGCCGAGGTCCAATGCCGCAAAACCAAGCCGTTCCAGCTCCGCTTTCAGGACTTCCTTGAGGGCGAAACCGGCATGATCGCCGGCGATCGCGATGGCTTCCAACCGATCTGGCATGGCTCTTTAACGAAATCCCGTAACAGGTTGAATTAGGGCGGTTGCTACCATATCTCCGCCACCCCCTCCCCGCCAACCACAATCTGTCGAAAAAAGAAGCCCGGGATCGCTCCCGGGCTTCGTCGTCTTGTCCGTGCAGGACGACCTTACATGGTCGGTTCCTGGGCGTACTTGCCGTCATGCCAGATGAACCAGGCATAGTTCACCTTGGTCAGATCGCCCTTGGCATCCCAGGACAGGTTGCCGATGACGGTCGGGATGGTCTCCGAATGCAGTACCGCTGCAACCTTGGCGCCGTCGGTGCTACCCGCCTTGGTCGCCGCCGCAGCCCAGGCCTGGACCGCCGCATAGCTCGACAGGGTATAGCCCTCCGGCTCATACTTCTCGGCGCGGAATTCCGCCACCGCATCCTTCGCGGAATCCAGGTTGATCGCCGAGGCTGCATCGCTGAAGCGCATGCCTTCGCCGGCCGGGCCGGAGATCGACCAGAATTCAGCGGTGTTCAGGGCGTCGCCGGAAACGAAATCAGCCTTGAAGCCCTGTTCGCGCGCCTGACGCATCATCAGGCCCGCGTCGTTGTGATAGCCGCCGATATAGACGACATCGATCTTCGCTTCCTTCATCTTCGAGATGAGGGCCGAGAAGTCCTTGTCCTTGGCGGTATAGGTATCGCGCAGCGCAGGCTTCAGGCCGGCTGCTTCCATGTTCTTGTCGGTCTCGTTGGCGAGACCCTGGCCATAGGCCGACCGGTCGTCGAGAATGGCGACGTTCTTGCCGGCATAGGTCTTCGCCAGCCACGGGCCGGCGAATTTGCCTTGAGCATCGTCACGACCGCAGGTGCGGAAGATCGTCTTGATCCCCTTCGCCGCCGGACCTTCCGTGAAGGCCGGATTGGTCGAAGCGGGAGTCATCTGAACGATGCCTTCTTCCGCATAGACGTCCGAGGCCGGGATCGACGAACCCGAGCAGAAGTGCCCGGCCACGAAGACCACGCCCTTCTTCACGAGATCGTTGGCGACCTGGACGGCCTGCTTCGGATCGCATTGGTCGTCGCCGATTTCCAGCTTAATTTGCTTGCCGAGGACTCCCCCCTTCGCATTGATATCTTTGACTGCCATTGCGGAGCCGCGACGCAACTGTTCACCGAAGGCAGCGAGGTCACCCGTCATCGGACCAGCAACGGCGATGGTGATGTCATCAGCTCTGGCCGTCTGGCCATAGGCGAAAGTGCCTGCGGCAAGTGCGGCAACGAGCGCCGTCGTGGTTACGAATTTTTTCAACATGTCTCCCTCACGTCAAACTGGGTTGACACTTGACCATTAGGTCAAGCTGGTCAGCATCTTCTCGCTGATCCGCAACCGGGTCAACCGATACCGGTTGCAAATAGGCGTGTTCTCCCGTTTTCTTCTTATTAACCAATTCAACCGCGAGTGGAAGTGCGCTCGCGCCAAGCCAATAACCCCGCCTGTTCGTAGAGCCAGGGATATTGGCCGACCATTTTTCGTACGCGTGTTACGCGATATGCAAAGAGTGCAAGGCCGACGATGACCACAGTATCGAGAAGATATTGCGGCAGGCTGAGCCAAGGCCCCTGGAACAGGGCGCCGTCCAGGAAACGGTTGGCCGCCGCCAACAGCATTCCATAGGGCACGTTCTGCCAGATCGGCCGCCAGGTCTCGGCGATGGCCTGCCCCATCAGGAAGCCAGCGCCGCCGAACAGGAAGACGGTCAGGCCGATAAAAACATAGATGCTGGAACCGCCCATGGCCCTGCCTTTCCTCGTATGATCCTAGTGCGAGCCTTCGAGATAGGCGGCGCGCACTTCCGCATTGCTGAGAAGTTCCTTCCCCGTGCCCGAGAGCGTGATGCGGCCGTTCA
>CAYOQR010000115.1:0-7456 GCA_964406155.1 uncultured Rhodospirillaceae bacterium
GGTGCACTACAACATGGGCGGCGTGCCGACCAACTATCACGGCGAAGTTGTGACCCTGAAGGACGGTAATCCCAATCATGTGATTCCCGGCCTGATGGCGATCGGCGAGGCGGCCTGCGTCTCGGTCCATGGCGCCAACCGCCTGGGCTCGAACTCGCTGCTCGATCTCGTGGTCTTCGGCCGCGCCGCTGCGATCCGCTGCGCCGAGATCATCAAGCCGAACGAGAATCCGCGACCGCTGCCCAAGGATGCCGGCGAATTGGCGATCAGCCGCCTCGACAAGGCGCGCTATGCCAAGGGCGATATCCCGACGGCGCAGATGCGTCTCGACCTGCAGAAGGTCATGCAGAACGATTGCGCCGTGTTCCGCACCGGCCAGTCGCTGCAGGAAGGTTGCGACAAGATCCACGCGATCTGGGCGCAGCGCGACCGGATCGGCGTCAGCGACCGCTCGCTGATCTGGAACAGCGATCTGGTGGAGACGCTGGAACTCGACAACCTGCTGTTCCAGGCGGTGGTCTCGATCGAATCCGCCGTCAACCGCCAGGAAAGCCGCGGCGCCCATGCGCGCGAGGATTTCCCCGAGCGGAACGACCAGACCTGGATGAAGCACACCATCGCCTGGTGCGGCGAGGACGGCAAACCCCGTCTCGACTACCGGCCGGTTCATCTCCAGCCGCTCAGCAATGAAGTGCAGTCTTTCCCGCCGAAGGCGCGGGTCTATTAATCGGGGCGAGGGTTCACACCATGGCCGAATTGACCTTACCCGCCAGCATGAAGCCGGTGTCGGGCAAGACCTTCAAGGCGCCGGCCGGCGCCAAGCGCGTGAAGACCTTCAAGGTCTATCGCTGGGACCCGGATGTTGGCGGCAATCCGCAGATCGACAGCTATGAGGTCGATCTCGACAGTTGCGGACCGATGGTGCTGGACGCCATCATCAAGATCAAGAACGAGATCGACCCAACCCTGACCTTCCGCCGCTCCTGCCGCGAAGGCGTCTGCGGGTCCTGCGCCATGAATATCGACGGCACCAATACCTTGGCCTGCACCAAGGATATCGGCGAGATCAAGGGCGACGTGAAGATCTATCCGTTGCCGCATATGCCGGTGGTCAAGGATCTGGTGCCCGATCTCAACCGCATCTTTGCGCAATACGCCTCGATCGAGCCCTGGATGAAGGCGAAGAGCCAGCCGCCCTCGCGCGAGCGGCTGCAATCGCCGGAAGAGCGGGCCAAGCTGGACGGGCTGTGGGAATGCATCCTGTGCTTCTGCTGCTCGACATCGTGCCCCAGCTATTGGTGGAACGGCGACCGCTATCTCGGCCCCGCCATCCTGCTCCAGGCCTATCGCTGGATCGCCGACACCCGGGACGAATCGGCCGGCGAGCGGCTTGACGAGCTGGAGGATCCGTTCCGGCTCTATCGCTGCCACACCATCATGAACTGCACGAAAACCTGCCCCAAGGGTCTCAACCCGGCGAAGGCGATCGGCGAGATCAAGAAGCTGATGGTGGAACGGCGCTGATCGTTAACGATTGCTGTCTTCCCGCCATGGCCATCTCTTTGCCCTGACGGGGACTGATTTTTGCCGAAATCCGGGCGTGACATGGGTCACGCCCGGATTTTGTTTGGTCCCGCTTCCATTGTCATTCTGATATGGTACTGCCAGAGCCCGGCCGATTGCCGGGCCGTTTTGTTTGTGGAGTCACGCATGACCTTTGCTTTACGCGCCGGCCGTTTCGCCGGCATCACCCTGATGGTGGGCCTGCTGCTGGCCGGCTGCGACAAGGGGCCAGACCGCAATCAGGTTGCGGCCGAGCTGCAGAAGAGCGTCGAGGGCTATCTGGCGGAGATGGAAGGTCCGGCCGATAAGCGGGCGCTGAGCCACAGCTCGGTCAAAGTGACGCCGCAACAGGATACCGGCTATCTGGTGTCGATCGACGGCCTGAAGGTGGCGGCCGATGCCGACGGCTATCTCGATATCGGCACGATCAGCTATGTGCTGACACCGAAGGACGACAAGACCTACACCGCCGACAAGCTGAGCCTGCCGGCCGAGATGCCGTTCAAGCTGCCGGATGGCAGCAAGGCCGGCGGCGTCACGCTGACCAACAAGAGCTTCAGCGGCCTTTGGCTGAAGGAGGCCGAGAGCTTCCTCAAGCTCGATCTCCAGCTCACGGACATCGAAGTCAAGGACGCCAAGCAGAGCGGCGACCTGAAGATGGCGGGCATTGCCCTGACCACGAACAGCACCGACAAGGGCAACGGCCGCTGGGACCAGGTCGGCAAACTGACCATCAGCGGCCTCGATGTCGACGAGGGCGAAAGCCGCATGAAGGTGGCGACGGTCGATGTCTCCTCCGCCTTCCTCGGCGTCAAGCTGGCGGATTACGCCGCCAAGCTCCGCGAGATGCGCGAGGCGACCGCGAAGCAGGCAGCCTCCAACGCCAATGCCGGCGGCAATGCCAATGGCAGCGGTTCGTCCGCGACGTCGCCGTCGACGGATGGGGCGGCCGCAGGCAATTCCGCCACGGGTAACGCCGCCGGCACGACCGCATCGGCCGCTGCGGCCGCGCCGGTGGAAGAATTCGTCAAGGCGCTGCCGGGTTTGATGACGGGATCGACCATCGATCTGCACTTCAACGGCGTCACCTATTCGGAAGGCGAGGGCAAGGCGGCCTTCGAACTCGGCAAGGTGGGCCTCTCGCTCGGCGCGACGGGCTTCGATCAGCCGAAATCCAACTTGACCTTCACTATCGATCATGACGGCCTCGTGCTGCATCTGCCGCAGGCGGAAAGCGCGCTGGCGAAGGCGAGCCTGCCGGCGAGCGGCACGTTAACGGTAACCCTGGTCGATCTCCCCACCGCGGATCTCGTCTCGGCCCTGGCGGATGGTGCCTCCATGTACGGTGCCGATCCGACCCAAGTCGATGCCAAGACGGCGCTCTTCCTTGCGAAGTTCCAGCAGTTGCTGCAGCAGGATGGCGTGAAGCTGAAGGTCGAGCCGTCGCACCTCACCTCGGCTGCAGCGAACCTCACGGCGGATGGTGATTTCGTGCTACAATCGGCGGCGATCTATGGCGCGACCGGTGGGCTCAACATCGCCATCACCGGCATCGATCAGTTGATGCAACTGGCGCAGCAGGAAGCCGATCAGGATCCGCAGGCGGCGCAGTATGCCGGTGTGCTGCAGGCTTTGCTCGGCTATGCCGCGCGTGAGCAGGGCAGCGACGGCAAGCCCGTCGATCGTTTCAAGATCGACGTGCCGCAGAACGGTCAGTTGACGGTGAACGGCAAGCCGTTCCAGTTCTGATCGCACATTCCAGATACATCCGACACCGCGCCGATCGTCATCGATCGGCGCGGTTTTCTTTTGCGCAGGGATCGTTGCCGGATGTCGAAACGTCGTGCATCGATGATGCGTCGCGCGTCCGATGACGGTCTCTTTCACCGCTCATCGGGTGTCGAAGAGCGGTTTTCTGTTGCAACAATGACTCATCTCTCACGGAAAAATGCGCGAGCGAAAAGCAAGCGAATCATTTCAGCATGGCGAAATGACAAAATTTGTGGTGTCATATCTGCAACATGCATATTGACCGAGTCGCCGCCTTTCACGTGTCTGACGCGTTGGTCTCCTCCATGACGGAAGAAGGACCGCTTGCCGCCTATCGTGCGCGGCAGCGTGAGGGTCAGTTGCAGCATGACGCGGCGCAACTCCTGGCGGCCGAGAAACTGCAATCCCTCTTCAATGCCCTGAAGAATTATCGCCCCGAAGCGAAAGCTGCGAGCTGGCGCGAGCGGTTCGGTCTGGCGCGTCGTCGCGACGTCGAGGCGCCGCAGGGTCTTTACATCTTCGGTGGCGTCGGCCGCGGCAAGTCGATGCTGATGGATCTCTTCTTCGCCTCGGCGCCGGTCGAGAAGAAGCGCCGGGTGCATTTCCACGCCTTCATGCTGGAAGTGCACGAGACGCTGCATCGTTGGCGCCAGGAGAAGCCGAAGCAGGTCGATCTGATGCCGGCTCTGGCCGACAAGCTCGCCGACGAGACGACGCTGCTTTGCTTCGATGAATTCCATGTCACCAACATCGCCGATGCGATGATCCTCGGGCGTTTGTTCGAGGCCTTGTTCGAGCGCGGCGTGGTGGTGGTGGCGACCTCCAACTGGGCGCCGGACGATCTCTACAAGGACGGTCTGCAGCGCGACCGCTTCCTGCCCTTCATCGATCTCCTGAAGCAGAAGCTCGATGTGCTGGAGCTGGACGGTGCGCGCGATTACCGCCTGCAGCGCCTGAAGGACATGCGGGTCTATCACTATCCGCTGGGCGATCTCGCGGCGCGGCATATGCGCGATACCTTCGCCCGTCTGACCGGCGGCAAGGAAGCGACGACGCGTGTCCTGACGGTGCAGCAGCGCCGGGTCGAGGTGCCGCGCCAGGCCGGCTCGGTCGCCTGGTTCGACTTCGCCGATCTTTGCGCGAAGCCCTTGGGGGCGGCGGACTATCTGGCGATCGCCACGCATTTCAATGTCGTGCTGATCGACAACGTGCCGCGCCTCACCGCCGATCTGCAGGATCAGGCACGCCGCTTCATGACGCTGATCGATGAGCTTTACGAGCACAAGGTGATGGTGGTGATCGCGGCGGCGGATGCGCCGGAGCGCCTCTATCCCGGCGATGACGGGCGCGGCAACACCGCTTTCGAATTCCAGCGGACCGTGTCCCGGCTCAATGAAATGCAGTCGGTCGATTATCTCAGCCGACCGCATTTGACGTGACGCAGGAGCGGCAAATTGAGTGATCTCGGAGGGGGTCCGAGAGTAACACTTGCTCTTGAGGGAAAATGATAGTATTAACACAACAGCTAGTGTTGTGTGCAATGGGGAAGTGGGCGTTGCCGAAACATGCGGTGGCGATGCGTAACGTGATCCGGGGTGGATGATGGCACGCAAGAAGATCGCGCTGGTGGGAGCCGGACAGATCGGCGGGACACTGGCGCTGCTGGCGGGTCTCAAGGAACTGGGTGACATCGTTCTGTTCGACGTGGTCGATGGCGTTCCGCAAGGAAAGGGCCTCGATATCGCCGAGGCGGCCCCGATCGAAGGGTTCGATGCGCAATATACGGGTACGAACAATTACGCGGGGCTGAAGGGCGCCGATGTGGTGATCGTGACGGCGGGCATTCCACGCAAGCCGGGAATGAGCCGGGACGATCTCATCGCGACCAATGCCAAGGTGATCGAGACGGTCGGCAAGGCCATCAGGAAGCATTGCCCGAAGGCCTTCGTCATCGTCATCACCAATCCGCTCGACGTCATGGTCTATGTCATGCAGGAGGCATCCGGCCTGCCGCATAACCGTGTCGTCGGTATGGCGGGCGTCCTGGATTCCGCCCGCTTCCGCCACTTCCTGGCGGAGGAGTTCAAGGTTTCGGTGGAGGATGTGACGGCGTTTGTGCTGGGTGGACATGGCGACACGATGGTGCCGCTGACGCGCTACTCGACGGTCGCCGGAATCCCGCTGCCGGACCTGGTGAAGATGGGCTGGACCACGAAGGAGAGGCTGGAGGCGATCGTGCAGCGCACCCGTGACGGTGGCGCGGAGATCGTCGGCCTGCTGAAAACCGGTTCAGCGTTTTATGCCCCGGCGGCAGCCGCAATTCAGATGGCGGAAGCCTATCTGAAAGACAAGAAGCGGGTGTTGCCCTGTGCCGCTTATCTGAGCGGCCAATACGGGGTTAAAGGGCTCTATGTCGGGGTGCCGGTGATCATCGGCGCGGACGGCGTGGAGAAAGTGGTCGAGATCGATTTGAACAAGGCCGAAAGGTCGATGTTCGATAAGTCGGTCGAGGCCGTTAGGGGCCTCATCGCTGTGGTGAGGAAGCTTCAAAGAGGAGAGAAGCAATGACTGAGACCATCCTGCTGGCCGCGAAGAAGGCCGCGAAGAAGGCCGCGAAGAAGCCGGCCGCGAAGAAGGCCGCCAAGAAGCCGGCGGCGAAGAAGGCCGCCGCGAAGAAGCCGGCTGCCAAGAAGGCTGCGAAGAAGCCGGCCGCCAAGAAGAAGGCCGCGACCAAGAAGAAGGCCGCGAAGAAGTAAGATCGATTTTTCGATCGCTGGCCCGCATGATTTAGATGCGGGTCAGATGAGCGCTTTGCGCAAAGGCCGGCGACGGCGACAGTCCTATCTCTTGCCCGGCGGGCTGAAGTTCAATTGGCTTGAACCCGCCCTGGAAGGTGATAGAGTACGGCTTGCTGCACTACAGCAAATCGTGACTGTCGCTGTCGCCCGCTTTTTCTGGAGCGCGTCTATGTTCCGGAGCGTTTTCCTGACGTTCCTTTTTTTTTGCTCCCAGGAAACTTTTGCTCACGGCGCGCCGACGGCGCCAGTGAGCCGGTTCGGCTTTTTGGCCAAGCTTCGTTTTTTAACTAGGCGTTCCGGCATCCCTTGCGATATGCATGCGGTCAGCAATTCGCACTGCAACATTCACGGTAGCCGGGCATGAATATTCACGAGTATCAAGCCAAGGCCCTCCTTGGCAGATTCGGCGTCGCAGTTCCCCAGGGCCATGTCGCTTACACCCCTGAAGAAGCCGTCGAAGCCGCGCAGCGGTTGGGCGGGTCGGTCTGGGTGGTCAAGGCGCAGATCCATGCCGGCGGGCGTGGCAAGGCCGGCGGCGTCAAGGTCGTCAAATCCATCCAGGATGTGCGCGACGCGGCGCAGAAGATGCTCGGCATGACCTTGATCACGCATCAGACCGGTCCCCAGGGCCGCCTGGTGAAGCGGATCTATGTGGAATCCGGCTGCGACATCAAGCGCGAGCTTTATCTCGGCATGCTGGTCGATCGCGCCACCTCGCGCATCACCGTCATGGCCTCCTCCGAGGGCGGCATGGAGATCGAAGAGGTCGCCGCCACCCATCCGGAAAAGATCATCAAGGTGGCGATCGATCCGGCCACCGGCATCCAGCCCTTCCATGCCCGCGAGATCGCCTTCGGCCTCGGCCTCGAAGGCAATCAGGTCGGCTCCTGCGTCAAGTTCGTGACGGCGATGTACAAGGCCTTCACCGAACTCGACTGCTCGATCGTGGAGATCAATCCGCTGGTGGTGACCGGCGCTGGCGACGTGCTGGCGCTCGATGCCAAGGTCAATTTCGACGACAACGCGCTCTATCGCCACAAGGATATCGAAGAGCTGCGTGACGCCGATGAGGAAGACCCGGCGGAGCTCGAGGCGGCCAAGCACAGCCTCAACTACATCAAGCTCGACGGCAATATCGGCTGCATGGTGAACGGCGCCGGCCTTGCCATGGCGACCATGGACATCATCAAGCTCTATGGCGGTGCGCCGGCCAACTTCCTCGATGTCGGCGGCGGCGCCACCAAGGAGCGCGTCACCACGGCCTTCAAGATCATCCTCAGCGATGCCAATGTCGAAGGCATCCTGGTCAATATCTTCGGCGGCAT
>CAYOQR010000116.1:0-7341 GCA_964406155.1 uncultured Rhodospirillaceae bacterium
CGTAGCGCCGGCTCGTCCGCACCGCGATCGGCGAGGAAGGCTTCGCCGCCTGGGGTTGGCGCATTCCGTTCCTGGTTTCCGCGCTGCTGCTGGCGATCTCGGTCTGGATCCGCCTGAAGCTCAATGAATCGCCGACCTTCAAACGCATGAAGGCCGAAGGCAAGGGCTCGAAGGCGCCGCTGACCGAAAGCTTTGCCCGCTGGGGTAATCTGAAGATCGTGCTGCTGGCGCTGTTCGGCCTGACCATGGGCCAGGCGGTGGTCTGGTATACCGGGCAGTTCTACGCCCTGTTTTTCCTGACCCAGGCCCTGAAGGTGGATTCGGCCACCGCCAATATCCTGATCGCCTTGGCGCTCTTGATCGGCACGCCCTTCTTCCTGGTCTTCGGGGTGCTCAGCGACAAGATCGGCCGTAAGCGGATCATCATGGCGGGCTGTTTGATCGCCGCGGTGACCTATTTCCCGATCTTCAAGGGGCTCACGCATTTCGCCAATCCGGCGCTGGAGGCGGCCCAGGCCAGCGCGCCGGTGACGGTGGTGGCGGATCCCGCGACCTGTTCGTTCCAGTTCAACCCGGTCGGCACCTCGAAATTCCTGACCTCCTGCGATATCGCCAAGAGCTTCCTCGCGAAAGCCTCGGTGAATTATGAGAACGAGGCGGCACCGGCGGGCACGGTGGCGAGCGTCAAGATCGGCGACCAGACCATCGCCAGCTTCGAGGGGACGGGCCTCTCCAAGGAGGACATGAAGGCGAAGACCGAGGCCTTCACGGCGGAAATGACGGCACATATCAAAACCGCCAGCTATCCCGCCAAGGCCGATCCGGGACAGATCAATTACGTCATGACGACGGTGCTGTTGGTGATCCTGGTGATCTATGTCACCATGGTCTATGGACCGATCGCCGCCATGCTGGTGGAATTGTTCCCGACCCGTATCCGCTATACCTCGATGTCCTTGCCCTATCACATCGGCAATGGCTGGTTCGGCGGGTTCCTGCCGCCGATCGCCTTCGCCATGGTGGCGGCCCGGGGCGATATCTATTACGGGTTGTGGTATCCGATCGTGATTGCCGCGGTCTGTTTCGTGGTCGGCATCTTCTTCATCCACGAAACCAAGGATCACCGCATCGACGTCTGGTAAGACCGGCCGTCACATAACGATCATGCGGCCCGCCCGGGCAACCGGGCGGGCTTTTTTCCGCCCCGGCCTGGCGGGGGACCACAAGGGCAGATCCCACCCAATCTTCCACCCTGGCCCCTGGGGCTTTCCCTGCCGGCCGGGCTGGGCTAAAACCCTGCCAATCCCGCGATTTCGCAGTTTGGAGTTGGTGATGGCAGCGTATCAGTACATCTATGTCATGAAGGGCCTGACCAAGGTCTATCCCGGCGGCCGCAAGGTCCTGGAGAATGTCTGGCTGAGCTTTCTGCCGGGCGCCAAGATCGGCGTGCTGGGCGGCAACGGCGCCGGTAAATCTACCCTGATGAAGATCATGGCCGGGTTCGACAAGGATTTCGGCGGCGAGGCCTGGGCGGCCGAAGGCGCCACGGTCGGCTATCTGCCCCAGGAACCGCAGCTCGATCCGGAAAAGGACGTGCTCGGCAATGTCATGGAAGGGGTCGGCCCGACCAAGGCGCTGCTCGATGAATTCGAGCAAGTTTCCCTCGCCATGGGCGACGAGAATGCCGATTTCGACACGCTGCTCGCCCGCCAGGCCGAGCTGCAGGAGAAGATCGACGCGGCCGATGCCTGGGACCTGCAGCGCAAGGTCGAGATCGCCATGGACGCGCTGCGCTGCCCGCCGGGCGAGGCCGAGGTGACCAAGCTCAGCGGCGGCGAGAAGCGCCGGGTGGCGCTTTGCCGCCTGCTGCTCTCCAGTCCCGACATGCTGCTGCTCGACGAACCGACCAACCATCTCGATGCGGAATCGGTCGCCTGGCTTGAGCATTTCCTGGAGGAATACAAGGGCACCGTCGTGGCCGTGACCCACGACCGCTATTTCCTCGACAATGTCGCCGGCTGGATTCTCGAACTCGATCGCGGCCAGGGCATTCCCTTCGAGGGCAATTATTCCGGCTGGCTGGAGCAGAAGCAGAAGCGCCTGGAGCAGGAAGAGAAGACCGAAAGTTCGCGCCAGAAGTCGCTGCAGCGCGAATTGGAATGGATCCGGCAATCGCCCAAGGCGCGTCAGGCCAAGTCCAAGGCTCGTATCAATGCCTATGAGACGATGCTGGCGCAGAGCAACGAAAAGGCCATGGGTGTCGCCCAGATCACCATTCCCGCCGGGCCGCGTCTCGGCAATGTGGTGATCGAGGCGGAGAACCTGAACAAAGGCTTCGGCGACCGCCTGCTGATCGAGGATCTCTCCTTCCGCCTGCCGCCCGGTGGCATCGTCGGCGTGATCGGCCCGAACGGCGCCGGCAAGACCACGCTCTTCCGCATGATCACCGGCCAGGAGACGCCGGATTCCGGCAGCTTCAAGGTCGGCGACACGGTGGTGCTCGGCTATGTCGATCAGTCGCGCGACAGCCTCGACGACAACAAGACCGTGTGGCAGGAAATCTCCGACGGCCTCGATGAGATCGAGCTCGGCAAGACGAAGATGGCGAGCCGCGCTTATGTCGGCAATTTCAACTTCAAGGGCGCCGATCAGCAGAAGAAGGTCGGCCTGCTCTCGGGCGGTGAGCGCAACCGCGTGCATCTCGCGAAGATGCTGAAATCCGGCGCCAATGTCCTGCTGCTCGACGAACCGACCAACGATCTCGATGTCGATACCTTGCGGGCGCTGGAAGAGGGCCTGGACAACTTCGCCGGCTGCGCGGTCATCATCAGCCACGACCGCTGGTTCCTCGACCGCATCGCGACGCATATCCTGGCCTTCGAAGGCGACAGCCATGTCGAATGGTTCGAAGGCAACTACCAGGATTACGAGGCCGACCGCCATCGCCGCCTCGGTACCGATGCCGACCAGCCGCACCGCATCAAATACAAGCCGCTGGTGCGGGCATAACGCGGAGCTACGAGCGGAGTGCTCGTTTCTCCGAGGTCGGGTCCGAGATCAGGATCTAAGAAAAGGGGCACATATGTGCCCCTTTTTGTTTGTGCTTATCTAACCAATCACATATCCGCGGGCTTCTCTGGCAAGACGACGACGTTTCCCAGCCGTCATATTCGCCATCCAGTGCGATGGCTTTTTCAAAGAGTGGCAAGGTAATGGCATCGATATTCTCGAACCTCGGCACATCAACGCGCGACAGGCATAGTCCAAAGGGAAGATTACCCGTTGCCATGGAGATCTCCCGAACTTCAAAGCCTTCCGCAACTGCATGCGCAATCAAATCGGCTCTGGCCGCCTCGGTTGGCAAATAGATCCAGTGGCGTATATCACGCGCCTCTGTCAGGGCATCGCCCTGCTCTTGCAGTGAGAAACAGACGCTTCGATTGCCCATGCGTTGCAGGTTTATCTCCGACGGGTAGAGAAAATCGAGATAAGTACACCAGTCCGGCTCGGTGCGTGTATCGGCCTCATATAAATAATCGCCGTGAGGGCGCATCGCCTGCTCTACGCATCCAGTCCAGTTCTTGGCATCGCCGATATAGAAATAAAGATCGCGGTATCCATTTGAGGTGCAGCGGCCAACGAAAAGCGCCGATGCCTCTGCGCAGAGCGCTGCTTGCAAGACATCTTCGAACTTCCCAAGCTGTTGAGCTTCGCTGCTACTTGAAAGACCGTCATCGCGGGGCGACAGCATATGAAGCCGGATATATGCCATATGAGGTAGGGAGGCGATGGGAGCCTGCTGCCGCAGGCTGAGATCGAGAAAAATCGCAGCCGGTTTCTGATCAACTCGGCAGAAATAGAAATCCCACTTCCTCTGCGGCATCTCGTATCCGACCATGTTATGGCACCATCAAGATTGCAGAAAAGGTGGCGTTCACACAACAGACGCGGTGAACCATGAACGGTCACTTCGCAATGGTTCCCTCGAGCTCCCCAACGAGGTTGGTCTTCTATGTTTTTCGCAATTGGCTACAGCTAGGGATTGTCAGGTTCCTGATGTTTTCTGCCGCCAAACTTGCATATATCCTCATTTCAACAACTTAAGAAGAAATGGATATGGGGTGGGAAAAGTGTGGTTGGGGGCAGCAATGATTCGGCTGATGACTGTGTCAGGGGCAGCGCCATTGAGTGTGCCGGTTGATGTGTTCCTGACCTCCGCCTAGTTCCCAACGTGACATCAAAATGAGAGATGCCCCGGACACCGAACCATAGAGCTGCCGGGCGTTTGCAGGTTTTTCTGGTCGATTGGGGGAGACAATGAAGAAAGTAGCAATAAGCATCCTGCTGTGTCTGGCAATGATGCTCTCGGCCTGCATGAGTGCCGAAGATAAAAGAATCCTCGATGCACAGGCAGTCAGTCGCACCGATCTCACTCAATTTCCCGGTCTGATCCGCGAACCCTTGCCGATCAACTACGTTTTGCCGGACGGTTCGACGATTGCTCTCGACGGCATGGTAACCAGGCCAGATCGACCTGGCCGTTTTCCGTTGGTTTTGATCAACCACGGTATGGCCAGTGACTGGAGCGAGCGCAAGGACGAGGCTCCCAATGAGTATACGGGTGCTGCCATCTATTTTGCCCAGCGTGGCTGGGTGGCGGTGACGATTGTGCGGCCGGGCTACGGCCGCTCCGGCGGTTCGTTTCTCGAGAGCCTCGGCCCGTGCGATGCGCGGGACTTCCACAGTCTCAGCGGCAGGATGAGCAATGAGGTTCTATCGATCCTGAAAACCGTCAGTGGCGAGCCCTGGGTGGATCCATCCCGTATCCTGCTTTTCGGGCAGTCAGGCGGTGGATATGCCGTCTTGGCAGCGGCTGCGACCGGCCCCAAGGATGTCATCGGTGTGATCAGTTTCGCGGGTGGCACGGGCGCTCCCCTGGACGGTGGCTATTTCTGCCAGCCGGACAGCTTGGTGGCCGAGATGGCGGCGATCGGCAAGACATCGCAGATCCCCAGTCTCTGGCTCTATGCGGAGAATGACAGTTTATTCCCACCGAAGCTGGCGCGCCGGATGTTCGATGCTTACAAAGGGGCAGGCGGACCGGCGACTTTTGTCGCCGCCCCGAGTTACCGCGACGAAGGGCATGATTATGTGGATGCTGTCGCCCAGTGGCGGCCGCAAATGGATGCTTTTCTGGAATCCCTCCATCTGTCGAGCAAAGCGGAAGTGGATCAAATGCGTTCCGCACCGCCGCCGCCGGGCGGTGATGCCGGAGGAGACGCTTTTTTCAATAAGTATCTGGCGATGGGAGGCTATGAGAAAGCCTTTGCCGTGGGCTACAACGGCGATAGCGGTTATGCGGCGGGCTACAGAACGATCGGCGCGGCAAAATTGGTTGCCTTGCAGGAGTGCCGCACGCGCGGCGGTGGCTGCCACATCTATGCTATCGGCAATCAATTGGGTGAATAACGTTCAGGATCAGATGGCGTATCGGCAAACGCTTTCCCGTCACCGATGGGCCGGATAGGTTGGCGGTACGCGGCAGCCTATCCGGCCCGCGTCGGTACATCGGAGGGGAGCGGGGATGCGGAAGGCAATCATCTGGATCGGCCTAGGGTTGGCGATGATGCTATCGGCCTGCGCAACCGCACGAGATGACAGATTGGACGAAGCCCCGGCGGCCAGTCGTGCCGATCTCACGCAGATACCCGGCCTGATCCGCGAGCCGCTGAGCGTCAATGTCACCCTGCCGGACGGCTCGACGGCGGCGCTGGAAGGCATGGTCACGCGGCCGGACCGGCCGGGCCGGTTCCCGTTGGTCCTGGTCAATCACGGCATGGCGACCGGCTGGGATTACCGCAAGATGCAGACGCCGAATTCCATGTCGGCGCCGGCACTCTATTTCGCCCAGCGCGGCTTTGCAGCCGTGGCCGTGGTGCGGCCCGCTTATGGCCGGTCCGGCGGATTCTTCCAGGAAGATATCGGCCCCTGCGATGCGCGGGATTTCAACGTCGCAGCGACGAAAATGGGCGGTGAGATTCTCGCGATCCTGAATGTTGTAAGGACACAGCCTTGGGCGGACCCATCGCATGTTCTGCTGTTCGGCCATTCCGGCGGCGGTTTCGCGGCCCTGGCGGCGGCAGCCGCGCATCCGGACGGTGTCGTCGGCGTCGTCAGTTTCGCGGGCGGCGTGGGGGCGACGCTTGACGGTCAATTCTGCCAGCCCGACCGGCTGGTCGCGGAGATGTCGGATCTCGGGCGTGGAGTGACCGTCCCCAGTCTTTGGATCTATGCGGCGAACGATCACTTTTTTTCGCCACAACTCGCGCAGCGGATGGTGGATGGCTACCGCATGGGTGGTGCGCCGGTGACCTTCGTCGCCGCGGCGCCTTACGGCGATAACGGACATCTTCTCTATCGGACTCCCGCCCAATGGCAAGGTCAGGTCGATGCCTTCCTGCAAAGGATTGGCCTGCCGGACCGGATCGACGTCGCCTTGCCGCCTACGCCGTCGCCTCCCTCGAACGATCCCAAGGTCGCAGCCTTCTTCAAGGACTATCTCGACACGCCTTATTACGAAAAGGCTTTCGCGGTTGGCCTCAACGGCAGTGCCGGATACGTCACCGGCCGGCGTACGATCCAGGCGGCAAAGCAGAAGGCGCTAGAAAGATGCGAGGCGCGCGGCAGCGGTTGCCAGATCTATGCGATCGGCGATCAGCCATATACCGGCCCATGATGGGTCAGCGGCAGAAGCGCCGATCGCAACGCCATGCCAAGAAGAAACCCCGCAGCGTGCTGCGGGGTTTCATATGAGCGCGCGTTCTGTCCGCTAGCCGCGCCGGCGCCGGCGGCGACCGCCGGTCTCGTCGTCACCGCCGGTGGTGGCGACTTTCGGCTCCGGCAGGTTGACGGCCTTGGCGAGATGCGGATAGGGCGCGGTCTTGTGCGGCAGGGCCATGGCGCCGACGAAATGCTCCTGGAATTTCGGCTCGACGGCGGTTTCCACTTTCTCGACCTGCTTCACCACGCGGGCGATCTCGTCGCGGGCGGCACGGTTGAGGAGGGCGATGCGGGCGCCGGTGCCGGCGGCATTGCCGGCGCTGGTGACCTTGGCGAGATCGCAATCGGGGATCATGCCGAGGACCATGGCGTATTTGACATCGATATGGCTGCCGAAGGCGCCGGCCAAAGTGATGCGGTCGAGCTTGTCGATGCCCATGCGGTCCATCAGCAAGCGGGCACCGGCATAGAGTGCCGCCTTGGCGAGCTGGATGGCGCGCACGTCGGTCTGGGTGATCTTCAACTGCGGCGAGCCGTCATGCAGCAGATAGGAGAAGGTGC
>CAYOQR010000117.1:0-7176 GCA_964406155.1 uncultured Rhodospirillaceae bacterium
CCGCGAAGGCGGCCGCACCGTCGGCGCCGGCGTCGTCGCCAGCATCATCGAGTAATGGGATTTACCCCGGTCCGGCTTGCCTGGACCGGGGTAATGGCCTAAAAGCCGGCTCCGGCGGCGGCGCAAGCGGTCGCCGGATCGGCATTATTAAGAGTTCAGCGCGTGTAGGAGTGTAGCTCAACTGGTAGAGCACCGGTCTCCAAAACCGGGGGTTGGGGGTTCGAGCCCCTCCACTCCTGCCATCCTTCAGAGCCCCGCATATTAGCCCTGGGCTCGGATGGCAGCAGACGCTGAAACGAAACGAGTTGGTAACTGGATCGGGCGACATGGCAAAAATCAGCCCTGTGGAATTTTTCCGGCAGGTCAACCAGGAACGCAAGAAGGTGACCTGGCCCACCCGCAAGGAGACCACGATCACCACGATTATGGTGTTTGTGATGGTTGCCGTGGCGTCGGTGTTTTTCCTGCTCGTCGATACGTTGCTGGCGACTGGAGCCGATTGGCTCCTCAAGCTGCGGGGTTAAGCAGATGGCGTTCCGTTGGTATGTCGTCCATGTCTATTCCGGCTTCGAGCGCAAGATCGCTCAGTCGGTCCGCGAGCAGGCGGTACAGAAGGGAATGGACAAGCTGATCACCGACGTCCTCGTTCCGATGGAAGAGGTTGTCGAGGTGCGACGCGGCTCGAAGATCAATGCTGAGCGCAAGTTCTTCCCTGGCTATGTGCTGGTGAAGATGGAGCTGACCGACGAGACCTGGCACCTGGTGATGAACACGCCGAAGGTGACCGGGTTCCTGGGCGGCAAGGGCAAGCCCTCGCCGATCTCCGAGGCGGAAGCCATGCGCATCCTGCATCAGGTGCAGGAAGGCATCGATCGGCCGAAGCGGTCGATCATTTTTGAAGTGGGTGAGCAGGTACGCGTCAATGACGGGCCGTTCACCTCGTTCACCGGTCTGGTCGAGGAAGTCGACGAGGAGAAGGGCCGCCTGAAGGTGGCGGTTTCGATCTTCGGTCGGGCGACCCCGGTGGAATTGGAATACTCGCAGGTCGAGAAGGTCTGAGGCTGAGGTCTCAGGCCTGAACGGCTTTTGCGAGATCGCCCGGCGACGGTCGCCGGATTAAGAGCGCGGAAGGCCAGCCAAGGCCGCACCGCGGAACCGCAACAGAGGTCTCGTGCCGGATGGCGCGCCCTCCCTGAGGTTGGAAAATGGCAAAGAAGATTGAAGGCTATATCAAGTTGCAAATTCCGGCTGGCAAGGCGAACCCGTCGCCGCCGGTCGGTCCGGCGCTGGGTCAGCGCGGCCTGAACATCATGCAGTTCTGCAAGGAGTTCAACGCCGCGACGCAGCAGTTGGAAGCGGGCATGCCGATCCCGGTCGTCATCACGGCCTTTTCGGATCGCTCCTTCACGTTCGTCACCAAGACGCCGCCGGCCAGCTACTTCCTGAAGAAGGCCGCCAAGATCGACAAGGGGTCGCAGACCACCGGTCGTGGCTTCGTCGGTCAGGTGACGATGGATCAGGTGCGTGAGATCGCCAAGCAGAAGATGGCCGATCTGAACGCGCATGACATCGATGCCGCAGCGGAAATGATCCGCGGTTCGGCCCGTTCGATGGGCCTGCAGGTTGTGGGGGAATAAGAAATGGCCGGTAAGCGTATGAAGAAGGCCTATGACGGTATCAATCGCGACGCGTTCTACGGCGTCGATGATGCGGTCAAGATGATCAAGGAACGGGCCAAGGCGAAGTTCGACGAGACCATCGAGATTTCGATGAATCTCGGCATCGATCCGCGTCACGCCGACCAGAACGTTCGTGGCGTCGTTTCCCTGCCCAACGGCACCGGCAAGACGCTGCGCGTCGCCGTCTTCGCCAAGGGCCCGAAGGCCGAAGCCGCCAAGGCGGCGGGTGCCGATCTGGTCGGTGCCGAGGATCTGGCCGAGAAGGTCCAGGCTGGCGAAATGAATTTCGACCGCTGCATTGCCACCCCGGACATGATGGTCCTGGTCGGCAAGCTGGGTAAGGTCCTGGGTCCGCGCGGCCTGATGCCGAACCCGAAGCTGGGCACCGTCACCAATGACGTGGCCGAAGCCGTGAAGGCCGCCAAGGGCGGTCAGGTCGAGTTCCGCGCCGAGAAGGCCGGTATCGTCCATGCCGGCGTCGGCAAGGCGAGCTTCAGCCAGGATGCGCTGATTGAGAACGTGAAGGCCTTCGTCGGTGCGATCAATCGCGCCAAGCCGGCGGGCGCCAAGGGCACCTACATTAAGAAGGTGTCGCTCAGCTCGACCATGGGCCCCGGCTTGAAGCTGGAAGTCGGCACGCTGGTTGGCTAAGGGCGGTCGGCTAAGGCCGGCCTCTTGAAGTTGGCGGCCTGGCTGCCAATTTTGACGGATTTCGGCGCCGCTTCGGCGGCGTTGAGACGGATGGCGGTTCGCCGCCATCCGATCCTGTCCAAGACTGCAGGTCTCCCGAAGGCTTTAGCCGGACGGAGATAATGAGCGGATCGCCTGCAATAGACGGGAGTTGACGCGCATTCGATCAGCCCAGGCGGCGCTCTTTCGAGCCCCCCTCCTAGACTGGCGGAACGCGGATTGAACTTCTGGGACAGGCACACCGGATCTTCGGTATGCCCGTGAGGTCATACGGAAGGTCCTGACGTAACGGACCGGCTTAATTTTTAGGCCGATCCAAGTATCGGAGACGAACAGTGGACCGATCTGGCAAGCAGGAACTGGTTTCCGAGCTGCATCAGACCATCAGCGAAGCGAACTTGGTGGTGATCACCAAGCAGAGCGGGCTGACGGTGGCTGAGGTGGGTGACCTCCGCCGCAAGATGCGTGCTGCGGGTGCTGGTTTCAAAGTCGCTAAGAATCGGCTGGCACAGCTCGCTCTCAAAGGCACCAAGCACGAAGGCCTTGACTCACTGCTGAAGGGACCGACCGCGATTGCGTATTCGGCCGACCCGATTGCAGCGGCCAAGGTTGCCGTGACTTTTGCCAACACCAACGACAAGCTCACCATCGTCGGTGGCTCCATGGGTACCAATCTGATTGACGCCGCTGGCGTCAAGGCATTGGCCACCCTGCCATCGCTCGACGAGCTTCGTTCCAAGCTGATCGCTTTGCTGCAGACCCCGGCGACCCGCGTCGCCACTGTGGTCCAGGCACCGGCGGGCCAGCTGGCGCGTGTGTTTGGCGCATATGCCAACAAGGGCGAGACCGCGTGACGGTCGATCCGAGCAACAGAAGTTCTATTTGCGTAAAAGTTAGAGCCTAGGAGATTAAAATGGCTGATTTGCAGAAGCTGGTTGACGAATTGTCGAAGCTGACGGTCCTCGAGGCCGCCGAGCTGTCCAAGAAGCTGGAAGAGGCGTGGGGCGTTTCCGCCGCTGCGCCGGTTGCCGTTGCCGCCGCTGCCGGTGGCGCTGCTGCCGCTCCGGCTGCCGAGCAGGACGAATTCACCGTCGTTCTGGTCGATGGTGGCGACAAGAAGATCAACGTGATTAAGGAAGTCCGCGCCATCACCGGTCTGGGTCTGAAGGAAGCCAAGGACCTGGTCGAGGGTGCGCCGAAGCCGGTGAAGGAAGGCGTCAACAAGGCCGAAGCCAACGAACTGAAGAAGAAGTTGGAAGAAGCCGGCGCCAAGGTCGAGCTGAAGTAAGCTCCGACTGACCGTCTGTTAGGTGGGGGAAGCGCCGGTTTTGCGACCGGCGCTTCCACGCCGCTTAAGGGACGGGGTTTTGGTCCTGCGATCGGGCGCCGCCGACCGGCGCTGAAAACATCGGTCGGGTGCCGGTTGCCGGCGCGAAAATAGGCAACGCGAATTTTGCGACCCGGGAATTTGACCCGGGACGAGTTGGAACAGACGAGGGTCAGCTAATGACGAAATCCTATAGCGGGCGTAAGCGGATTCGTAAGGGCTTTGGCCGCATCTCCGAAATCACCCGTATGCCGAATCTGATCGAGGTGCAGAAGAGCTCCTACGATCATTTTCTGCAGATCGGCGTGACGGCGGAGAAGCGCGAGAGTGTGGGCCTGCAGGAAGTTTTCCGGTCCGTCTTCCCGATTAAGGATTTTTCCGAGAAATCGGAACTGCAGTTCGTGCGTTACGAATTGGAAGAGCCGAAATACGACGTCGAGGAATGCCAGCAGCGCGGCATGACCTTTGCGGCGCCGCTCAAGGTCACCCTGCGCCTGGTGGTGTGGGATCATGACGAAGAGACGGGCGCGCGGTCGATCCGCGACATCAAGGAGCAGGACGTCTATATGGGCGATATGCCCCTGATGACGGCCAGCGGCACCTTCGTCGTCGCCGGCACCGAGCGTGTTGTGGTCAGCCAGATGCACCGTTCGCCCGGCGTGTTCTTCGACCATGACAAGGGCAAGACCCATTCCAGCGGCAAGTACCTTTTTGCCGCCCGCGTGATCCCGTATCGCGGCTCCTGGCTCGATTTCGAATTCGACGCCAAGGACCTCGTCTATGTGCGCATCGACCGCCGCCGCAAGCTGCCGGCGACGACGCTGTTGCTCGCTTTGTGGAACAGCGCCGTTTCCGCCAAGCTCGCCAAGAATGGCCAGTTGACGGAAGAAGACCGTCGTTTCGGCGGCATGTCGGCCGAAGAGATCCTTGGCGTCTTCTACAAGAAGGTCGTCTATTCCCGGAAGAAGACCGGCTGGACCACTGATTTCGATCCGGACCGCATGAAGGGCATCAAGCTGACCTCGGATCTGGTCGATGCCAAGACCAACAAGGTGGTGGCGGAAGCCGGTACCAAGATGACGCCGCGCCTCGCCCGCAAGCTGCAGGAAGGCGGCCTGAAGGACGTGCTGGTTCAGGTCGAGGAACTGGTCGGCCGTTATGCCGCCGTCGACATCATCAACGAGCAGACCGGCGAGATCTTCGTCGAGGCCGGCGATGAGCTGACCTCGGCCATCATCACCCAACTCGAAGACGCCGGCATCAAGGACGTGCCGACGCTGAACATCGATCACGTCAATGTCGGCCCCTATATCCGCAACACCCTGGCGGCCGACAAGAACACCTCGCGTGAAGAGGCGCTGATCGACATCTACCGTGTCATGCGCCCCGGCGAGCCGCCGACACTGGATACGGCGGAAGCCCTGTTCCAGGGCCTGTTCTTCGATGTCGAGCGCTATGACCTCTCCTCGGTCGGCCGCGTGAAGATGAATTCGCGCCTCAGCCAGCAGACGCCGGATACCATCCGCGTGCTGCGCAAGGAGGACATCCTCGAGATCCTGCGCGTCCTGGTCGAATTGAAGGACGGCCGTGGCGAAATCGACGACATCGACCATCTCGGCAACCGTCGTGTGCGCTCGGTCGGCGAATTGCTGGAAAACCAGTACCGCCTCGGCCTGCTGCGCATGGAACGTGCGATCCGCGAGCGCATGAGCTCGGTCGAGATCGACACGGTGATGCCGCATGACCTGATCAATGCCAAGCCGGCAGCGGCGGCGGTGCGCGAATTCTTCGGCTCCTCGCAGCTCAGCCAGTTCATGGACCAGACCAATCCGCTCAGTGAAATCACGCATAAGCGACGCCTCTCGGCCCTCGGGCCGGGCGGTCTGACCCGCGAACGCGCCGGTTTCGAAGTACGCGACGTGCATCCGACCCATTACGGCCGTATCTGCCCGATTGAAACGCCGGAAGGTCCGAATATCGGTCTGATCAACTCGCTGGCCACCTTCGCCCGCGTCAACCAGTACGGCTTCATCGAGAGCCCGTATCGCAAGGTCGACAAGGGTGTCGTGACCGACGACGTGGTCTATCTCTCCGCGATGGAAGAGGGCCGCTACACGATCGCCCAGGCGAATGCCGCTCTCGATGCCAAGAACAAGCTGGTCGAGGAACTGGTTTCCTGCCGCCGGGCCGGCGATTTCGTCATGGCCCGCCGTGAAGATATCGAGTTCATCGACGTCAGCCCGAAGCAGCTCGTGTCGGTCGCTGCGGCGCTCATCCCGTTCCTTGAGAACGACGACGCCAACCGCGCGCTGATGGGCTCGAACATGCAGCGTCAGGCCGTGCCGTTGCTGCAGGCAGATGCGCCGCTGGTCGGCACCGGCATGGAAGGCACCGTGGCGCGCGATTCCGGCGTTGCTATCGCTGCCCGCCGCAAGGGTATCGTCGACCAGGTCGACGCGACCCGCGTCGTCATCCGCGCCACCGAGGAAACCGATTCCGCGGTGCCGGGCGTCGACATTTACAACCTGCTGAAGTTCCAGCGCTCGAACCAGAACACCTGCATCAACCAGCGCCCGCTGGTGAAGGTGGGTGAGATCGTCGAGAAGGGCGACATCATCGCCGACGGTCCGTCGACTGAGCTCGGCGAACTGGCGCTCGGCCGCAACGTGCTGGTGGCCTTCATGCCCTGGCAGGGCTACAACTTCGAAGACTCGATCCTGATCTCCGAGCGCATTGTCTCCGACGACGTGTTCACCTCGATCCATATCGAAGAATTCGAAGTCATGGCCCGCGACACCAAGCTGGGTCAGGAAGAAATCACCCGCGACATTCCGAATGTCGGTGAAGAAGCCCTGAAGAATCTCGACGAAGCCGGTATCGTCTATATCGGTGCCGAGGTGAAGCCGGGCGACATTCTGGTCGGTAAGGTCACGCCGAAGGGTGAAAGCCCGATGACGCCGGAAGAAAAGCTGCTGCGCGCCATCTTCGGTGAGAAGGCTTCGGATGTCCGCGACACCTCCATGCGCCTGCCGCCGGGAGTTGCCGGTACGATCGTCGAAGTGCGCGTCTTCTCGCGTCGCGGCGTCGACAAGGACGAACGTGCCCTGGCGATCGAACGCGCTGAAATCGAACGTCTGGCCAAGGACCGCGACGACGAAAAGGCGATCCTGGAGCGCAACTTCTACAGCCGCCTCAAGGAGCTCCTGATGAATCAGGTGGCTGCCGGCGGTCCGAAGACGCTGAAGCCCGATACCAAGATCACCGAGAAGGTGCTGTCGGAGTTCACCCCTGGCCAGTGGCGTCAGATCGGCGTGAAGCTCGACAAGCGGATGGCCGAGATCGAGGCGCTGAAGAAGCAGTTCAACGAATCCGTTGGCGCGCTGGAGAAGCGTTTCGAGAACAAGGTCGAGAAGCTGCAGCGCGGTGACGAGCTGCCGCCGGGCGTCATGAAGATGGTCAAGGTCTTCGTCGCGGTGAAGC
>CAYOQR010000118.1:0-6790 GCA_964406155.1 uncultured Rhodospirillaceae bacterium
GCATGGTGATCTTCATCAACCAGATCCGCATGAAGATCGGCGTGATGTTCGGCAATCCGGAAACCACGACCGGCGGCAATGCGCTGAAGTTCTACGCCTCGGTGCGTCTCGACATCCGCCGTATCGGCGCGATCAAGGACAAGGAGACCGTGGTCGGCAACCAGACCCGGGTCAAGGTGGTGAAGAACAAGGTGGCGCCGCCCTTCCGCGTGGTCGAATTCGACATCATGTATGGCGAAGGCATCTCCAAGACCGGCGAATTGATCGATCTCGGTGTGGCCGCCAATGTGGTCGAGAAGTCGGGCGCCTGGTTCTCCTATAGCAGCCAGCGCATCGGCCAGGGCCGCGAAAACGCCAAGGCTTTCCTGCGCGACAATCCGCAGATCGCCGCCGAGATCGAGGCCAAGATCCGCCAGAATGCCGGTCTGGTCGCCGGCGCCATGCTGGACAAGGCCGGCGGCGAAAGCAGCGAGGACGACGAATAAAACAGATTTGCCGCCGATTACCGGCGGCAGCGGAAGACGGTCGGCGATGCCGGCTTCTGCTAAGGGCTCTCTCCGAAGGGGCGCAGGGACGGGCAACCGTTCCCGCGCCCCGAGCTTTTGCGGGCCAGCTTTTCTGAGATAATCTTTTTCTGAGACAGCCTTTTGGGAGGCGGTCCCTTTGCGGATCAACTCTTGTGCCGGCCAAGCTTAAGGCGGCCCGATGAGGGGTCGAATCTGGCTTTCAATTTAAGCCGGGCAGCTCCGAGACAAGGGCCGGTTCCCGGAACGAAAGACGCTTATCCAAAGCCATCGGTATCAGCCACCGCAGATTATGGATCACGGTCTCCGGCAGCGCCGATACCGGGCAGATATGCACCTCTTCTTTTTCGACAGTCGCGGATTTGTATATTTCGCCGCTGACCGCATACATGAAATGCACTTCATAGGAATCGTGGTCCGTGATCGTCACATATGGCTGCCAGTCCGATGGCGCTGTTGTCACGCCTGTCTCTTCGCGAAATTCACGGACCATCGCGTCGATGATCGTCTCTCCCGATTCCACTTTGCCGCCGACCCCGTTCAGCTTTCCCCGTTGCCATGCAGGATTGAGCTTCCGGATCAAGACCACATCCTTGCGATCTTCGGAAAACATGAAGCCGGCCACATATTTCTGCACGATCCTCTCCTTTGGCAAAACCGCTCCGGCGACTTCAGCCTCCGTGGCAGCATCCAGGACTCTAAGTCGGATCGCCTGAGAGCCTCCAGCGCTTTTGTAGAGCGGTTCGGGGGCGGCTTCGCGAGGCTCATGCCTCATCCCGTTTGTCATTGCCGGGCTTGACCCGGCAATCCATGGAGGAGGTCGTACCGGGAGTTGGCATGGATCCCCGGATCAAGTCCGGGGATGACGAGCGAGCTGGATGACGCAGCGGCGTGAGATCGGTTGGACCAAGCACGAATGAGCGGGTGCAAGCATCATGCGAAGTCCACACCTTTGCCTCTTGTCCCGTCTAATGCCGTTCACTTCCCCGGACGATAGCCATCGGTGAGGGTGTGCAGGAAGGCGACGATGTCGTCGATCTCCGCTTCGGTCAGGGTGGGCTTGTCGCCGGGCTTGCGGTCGAAGGGCGGATCGCTGTTGAGATTGGCCTGGTAGCGCGCCGGCAGGTCGTTGAACTTGTCGATCGTGCCATCGGCCTTGCGCGGATACCAGCGGCCGGGATCTGTATCGCGGCTGGCATAGAAGGCGACGGCATCGCGCAGGCTGTGAAAGACGCCGTTATGGAAAAAGACCTGGCGGGTCGCGACATTGCGCAGGGTCGGCGTCTTGAAAAGCCCGCAATACTCGGGGTGGTCCTTGAGATCGATGCGCAGCGGCCCGCAGAGACCGAGATCGACATAAGCAGTATTCCGGTTGGCCGGGATCGCCGGATTGCGCGGCAGGCCGACGGCGATCAGGCCGTAATCGGTGAATTGCGGCGGGGTTCCGTCATTGGCCCGTTCGGCAATATGGCAGGAACTGCAATTGCCCTTCGCGGGATCGGAGAAGGCGGCGAGGCCACGTTGCTCCCGGGGCGTCAGCACCGCCTTGCCGGCGAGATAGGCGTCGTATTTGCTGTCATAGGGATAGAAGGTCGCAGGGTCCTGCTGATAAACCTCCAGCGCCTTCAGCAGCGCGGCGAAGATCTGATCGTTGCCGGCCATCTCATCTGCCGGCAGGACGTGCCGCAGCTCGGTCACATAGCCGGCTTTCCGTGCGGCGGCGATGACGGCTTCGGGCGCGGCATTGGCCATCTCGAAGGGCGAGAGCAGGGGGATGCGGGCCTGGTCGCCGGCCCGGTCGGCGCGGCCGTCCCAGGTCAGGCCGCCGGTCGGTCCGTTATCGATGCTCTCATCCGCCTCGTCGTCGCTGTCGAAGAAATGCTCGGTGAATTGCGGCACCGCCTGCAGATATTTCAGCGACGGTACCGCCCGCACGCCCGGCTGGCGCATGTCGCGGCCGCCCATCTGCACGGCGAGGCCGTTGGGCGGTCCGAAGGCGCGGGCCGGGTCATGGCAGGAGGCGCAAGCGAGTTTGCCCGATCCCGAGAGGCGTGGATCGCGGAACATGCGCGCGCCGATCGCCGCCAGCGCCTTGGCCTCGGCATAGGCTGCCGCACGCGTCGTGGCGGGGGCCGCACCGGCCCGATCCGCCGCGCTTGGAGCCGTTGCCGTCTCGGTGTCGGCATCCGCCGATAAAGCCGGGCGGGGCGCGGCGAGCGCGGCGATCAGCAGGGCGGCCGCGATCACTGCCGGCGCTACCGCCCGGCATGGCATCCGGAGCATCGCCGCCCCTCGTTCCGTGCCGCGCTTCCAGGCGGGAGATGTCCGGTGCTGTTGTCGGGAACCTGTCATCCTGTACACCCGCGCGACTGCATGTGGGGCGATCTTATCTTGACGTGAACCTAAGGCGGGGAATCGGCCTCCATCGGCAAGCATAGCACTGGCCAAGCCCATCCTGCCCGGCCATGATGACATCACAGTGACATGGATCGGGGTTATGAAAGCATCCGGCTTCCGTTCCGCGAGGCCGCTCTGCCGTACATCGTTTCTGACGTGCATATCATTTTCGACGGGCACATCATTTTTAACGAGGGGGTCCTGCCGCATGACCGATGCATCACGCTTTTCCGCGCGCACCCATCTGCTGAACACCGCTCTCCTCAGTCTCGGCCTGGCCAGTCTCGGTTTGGCGCTTGCCGCCTGCAGCAACGAGGAGGCGCCGCCGCAGCAGCAAACACCGTCCCAGGCCGCGCGGCCGATGGATGCGATCGACACCGTGGTGGTGATCTATGCGGAGAATCGCAGCTTCGACAATCTCTACGGCAGTTTCCCCGGTGCCGACGGCCTGCAGAATGCCGATGCGGCCTCTGCGCGGCAGCTCGACCGGAACGGCACCGTGCTGAAGCATCTGCCGCCGATCTGGGGCGGCCTCACGGCGAAGGGTGTGACCCCCGCGATCACCCAGGCGATGACCGAGCATCTGCCCAATTCGCCCTTCGCGGTGGACGATCCGAAAGGTTTCGCCCTTGCCAATACGGTGATCACCCGCGACCTCTGGCATCGCTTCTATGAAAACCAGATGCAGATCGACGGCGGCAAGAACGACAAATTCGTCGCCTATGCGGATTCCGGCGCCCTGGTCATGGGCCATTACGACGGTTCGAAACTGGCGATGTGGCAGGTGGCGCAGAAATATACGCTGGCCGATCATTTCTTCATGGGTGCCTTCGGCGGCTCCTTCCTCAATCACCAATGGCTGGCCTGTGCTTGCGTGCCCTATTATCCGGAAGCGGATAAGAGCCCGGCCAAGCCCAGCATCGCCAAGGTCGAGGCGGATGGCGTCACCCTGACGCCGGCCGCCAATGCGCCGAAATCGGCGATGAAGGGCGCCCCGAAATTTGCCGCCGACGGCAACCTCACGCCGGATTTCTACGCCGTCAACACCATGCAGCCGCCCTATCAGCCGAGCGCCAACAAGCCGGCCAAGGGCGGCGACCCGGCCTATGCCGATCCATCCCTGCCGACAACCCTGCCGCCCCAGCATGACGAAACGATCGGCGAGGCGATGAGCGACAAGGGCGTCACCTGGGCCTGGTATAGCGGCGCCTGGGGCGAGGTGCTGGCCAAGGGCAACAGCGAGCCGGTGCCGAATTTCCAGTATCACCACCAGCCCTATAACTACTTCGCCACCTTCGAGCCGGGCACGGCGGCGCGGACGGAACATCTGCGCGACGGCGGCCTGAACGGCGATCTCTTCATCAAGGCGATCGATGCCGGGCAATTGCCGCAGGTCTCCTTCTACAAGCCCCAGGGCAATCTCAATCAGCATGCCGGCTATGCCGCCGTCGAGGCGGGCGATGCCCATATCGCCGATCTGGTGGCGCATCTGGAGAAGAGCCCGCAATGGCCGCATATGCTGGTGATCGTCACCTATGACGAGAATGGCGGCTTCTGGGATCACGTGGCGCCGCCCAAGGGCGATCGCTGGGGGCCGGGCACGCGCATCCCCGCGATCCTGATCGGGCCGATGGTGAAGCACGGCTATGTCGATCACACGCAATACGACACGACCTCGATTCTGAAATTCATCACCGAACGCTATGGCTTGGCGGAGCTGGAGGGCATCCAAAAGCGCGACACGGCCCTGCAGGCCCACGGCAATCCGCCGCTCGGCGATTTCACGGCGGCGCTGCAAGTGCCGTGAGGTAGGGAGCATCCTGAGGCGAGGAAACTGGAGAGCAATGCATTCGGGTTGAGGCAAGCGTGCTTCAACCTGAATGCATTGCATTGCTTTCCAAAGGGCAGGCCAACGCGGCAGATTCTTCGTCTCGGCATTGGCGCAGCCGGAACGCTGCTTCGCAAGGCGAGTATGAAGCATTGCGATCCTTCCAAGACTCACCCGATACATCTACTATATTCAGCCGGATTAGCCGACCAATTGAGGCACCCGCATATCGCGTTAAACTGAAACCTTATCTGGCTGCGAATGAATCGCTTTGTCCTGCTCTTATTATCAGCCCTTAGCCTCAGTGCTTGTGCAACAGAATCCCACACCGCTCAACAAGCGTCCGCCTGCCAGGGAGATGCTTTTGATCTCCCGATAGAGGATCTCGTTGTAGGAAAGCGCATTTGGCCCACCATCCTGATTCACGTTGGACCATTTGGTATGCAGCGTATTCCCTTGGATACCGGGACGAGTCTGAATACGGTGCTGGCACCTGACACACATTATGTGCGGCAGAAGCTTACCTTATTCAAATTAGCCAACTTATTCAGCCCAGAGCTTGGTCGCCACATTCCGTTTTATAAGGTGCCTATTTCGGAAAAGCTGGCCGAAAAAATCGAGGAAAGAGGAGAGAGCTTTTTAGTTATCAACCCGCAGATTATCGATGAGGCGGGTTTTACGGTGATGGACTTCAAGCGTAAGCGTCTCGTCGGCTTCAAGGATGAAGCCAATCTACGGGCTTGTTATGGACATGGCCTGCGCGAGCATCTTGGCAAGACTGGCGTGGCATATAACATGTCATTGGTGGAAGTGATTTTGGATGGCAAGGTATCAGGACTCGGTTTCATTGATACCGGATCCTTCTTGACGGAATTTTATGGCCCACAGATCTCAACGGAAAACGCCGAGCCGTCGCAAGAATTATCCAGCTATCTGGTCAATGGTGATTTCATCGTTCCACAAGTGTCGCCCAATCACACGATCAAAATCGGTGATAAAATAAAAATCTTGGACCTGGTTTCCGTCGCTGCCAATAAACCTACGCAGTATACCGACGGTTCGGTCAGCAGGGACAATGGTTCGATCGCCACGATTGGCTATGACGCCCTGCAGGGATCAGTGCTGATCTTCCCGCCGAAGTCCGCAGGCTATTGGGAATTGATCTTCTGACTCGTCGATCCGATGAGGTGCCGGTCCGTCACCGCTCCGGCGGATGACGGCGCCCGGGGTGAATCCGGGGATGAAGCGGAGCAGCCAGAACAGCCAGCCGAGCGGGAGATTGGCCCGGCCGATGTCCGAGGGTGCCATCGGTGGTCAGTGCTTCTTGCCTGCCAACCGGTTCATGGCTGTTGCCCGCCCGGTCGGGAAACCGGCCTGAAAAAGCGGGGCAGGGGGCCGAGGAAAGGCGGCGACCGTCCATGCATAGGACAGGTTTTAATCGATTGATCTGTCTAATTTTAGAATAAGCGGGCCTGTCGATTTTTCAAGGACGCCCGTCTTTCAAAGGTGCCGGCCAGGAGGCGCCGGCGAGAGGGTGAGGGCCGGCATGAAAGTAGCGGGATGAAAGGCGCGGCGGCGAGCGGCGAGCCACGCGGCGCCGACACCGGCCAGGGCGGCAATCGGACGGCGTAGGGATCGGCGCGACTGGAAAGAAATCAGACAGGGTGAAAACCTGTCATGGCATCCTCAATCTTCTTGTCGCGGCGCGGAAAAACGGAAATATTCATTTTTCGTGCCCCAAGACGGGCTCCCCGGACCTCAATTGGCTCTGGAAGCTGGACCTGACTTGGCCGAACCCCGATATGTATTGGGCGGCCTGGCCGGCCGGAAGGCTGGCCTTGACCGCCGAGTGACCACTGAGTGACCCGACTGACCGCTTATTCTGGATCGAGCGATAATGCAGACCGCGAATGATATCCGCCGTACGTTCCTGGACTACTTCCGAAAGGAAGGGCACGAAATCGTGCCGTCCAGCCCCCTGGTGCCGCGCAACGACCCGACCCTGATGTTCACCAATGCCGGCATGGTGCAGTTCAAGAAC
>CAYOQR010000119.1:0-6280 GCA_964406155.1 uncultured Rhodospirillaceae bacterium
CGCGGCGGTATTCGAACTTATCGACCGCCTTCATCAGGCCGATATTGCCTTCCTGGATGAGATCGAGGAATTGCAGGCCGCGATTGGTGTATTTCTTGGCGATCGAGATGACGAGACGCAGATTGGCCTCGACCATTTCCTTTTTCGCCCGGCTCGCCTCGCGCTCACCCTTCTGCACGATATTGACGATGCGGCGGTAATCGCCGACCGGCAGCTTGACCTGCTCGGCCAAGGCCGCGATCTCATCGCGGATTTCCTTCGCGTCGTCCTTGTGCTTGGCGACGAAATTCTTCCAGCCCTTGGAGGTCAGGCGGCCGAGCTTGGCGAACCATTTCGGGTCGAGCTCGGAACCGTAATACTTCTGCAGGAACTCCTCGCGCTTCACGCCGGCCTTCTGGGTGAGGCGCAGCAACTGCCCTTCCAGCCCCATCAGCTTGCGGTTGAGGCCGTACATCTCATCGACCAGCGCTTCCAGGCGATTGTTGTTGAGGCGCACGGAGCGCATCAGGTCAACCATCTCCTGCTTCATCTTCTCATAGGCCTTCTCGGAGCGCGGATTGAGCTCCTCACCGGCCAGGATGGTCTCCAGGCGCTTCACCTGGACCTTGTCGAGCTTCTTATAAAGCGCGGCGATATTGTCGAAGGTCTCCAGCAGCGAGGGCAGCAATTGCTGCTCCATGGCGGCCAGCGACATGTTGTTCTCGTCGCCCTCCCCTTCGCCTTCGCCCTCACCGCCTTCACCCTCGGCGGCTTCTTCCTTTTCTTCCTTCTCGGCCTCTTCGTCCTCGAAATCGACCTCGCCCTCACCATTCATCATGCCGTCGCCCTCGCCGGGGACGCCGCCCATGGTGGCATCGAGATCGATGATATCGCGGAGCAGGATTTCGCCAGCCTTCAGGCGGTCGCGCCATTCGATGATGGCGCGGTGGGTCAGCGGGCTTTCGCCGATGCCACCGATCATCATGTCGCGGCCGGCCTCGATACGCTTGGCGATGGCGATTTCGCCCTCGCGCGACAGGAGTTCGACCGAGCCCATTTCGCGCAGATACATACGCACCGGATCGTCGGTACGGCCGACCTCGGCATCGTCGAGATTGCCGGTGACCCGGCCTTCCTCGTCGCTGTCTTCGCTCTCGTTAGAAGCGGTGGCTTCGGCCTCGCCTTCCTCGCTCTCCTCGTTATCGACGACATTGATGCCCATCTCGTTCAAGAGGGCGAGGGTGTCTTCGATCTGTTCGGAGGACATCTGCTCAGGCGGCAGGACGGCATTGAGCTCGTCATAGGTGACGTAGCCACGCTCCTTGGCCTTGGCCAGCATCTTTTTGACGGCGGCATTCATGCCGTCCATCAACGGGCCTTCCACGCCGTCTTCGCGCGGTTTCGCCGGTTCAGATTTGGCCGAGGTCTTGACTGCCATTGACGCCACCTGCCTGTAAAAAGCCTATATCTTCACGACCTGGCCGAACGCGTCCCGGTCGATGTCCCGTCGCCTGCTCTCCGCGTCCAGCGCCAAACGCTGGGCCGCTTCGAACCGCGCCAGGTTTTCCTCGGTCATGCTGTCCTTGAGCGCCGCCGCAGCCTCCGCCAGTTCGGCTCGGATGTCGGGCTCTCGCAGCACGGCCATAACGTGCAAAAGCCCCTCTTCAGCAAACTGCGGGTCTGCCGAATGAAGGGTAAATCTATAATCCGCAGTCCGCGCCAGAATGGTCTCGAGAACGACGGAAAATCCCTGTTCTCTCAGATGGTTCTGCAAAGCAGCGGCGTCAAGCTGCGGATGTCGGGCAGCGAGGTCTATAATGGCGGCCTGAAGCTTGTCAAGGTCGGCGGCACCCTCGGACTGGCCCGTTTCTTGCCCATCTTCGGGATTTGGCGCCTGGCTGACGGCATTCCCGCCCGGAAAATGCAGCAGCGCCACCGCCTCGCCATGCCGATGGATGAGATCGGGATGGTTGACCAAGGTTGCGAGGATCTTTTCGTAAGGTAGGCGCTGGGTCCCGGCGAGGCCGGCCCTGGCATCGCCCCCGCCCAGTTCCGCGTGATGCGCCAACCGTGCCCAGCGCGGCTGGTTGCGCCCCATCCCGGCATTGGGCAAAGCATCGAAAGCCGGGCGCCGCTGCCAACCGCCGCTGCCCTGGCCACCCGGCCGGTCGCCTGACCGGTCGCCCCGACCCGCGCGGTCCGGACGGGCAAAAAGATTATCCAGGCGGAGCTGAACCTCCTGCCGATAGGCCTCCTGGATCGATTTGTCAGCAATCTTGCCGACGGCGCCGAAAAGATCCCGGCGGAAGCCGCTGCGCCGTTCCGGCGTGTCGAGCGGGCGGTCGGCCTGGACCATGCGCCAGAAGACCTCGACCAGAGGCTCGGCACCGTCCAGCACCTGGCGGAGGGCAGCCGCACCCTGAGCCTTGATCAGCGAATCCGGATCCTCGCCCGGCGGCATCCAGGCAAACCGCAGCGACAGGCCGGGCTTCAGGATCGACAGCACCCGCTCCGCCGCCCGCGCCGCCGCCTTTTGCCCGGCTGCGTCGCCATCGAAACAGAGCAGCGGCTCCGGCGCCACCCGCCACAGCAGCTCGATCTGTTCCTCGGTCAAAGCGGTGCCGAGCGGCGCCACGGATTGGGGGAAACCGCCCTGGCTCATGGCGATCACATCCATATAGCCTTCGGCGACGATGATCTCGTTTTTATCCCGCGCCGGCTTCTGGGCGAGCGACAAGTTGTAGAGCGTTCGGCCCTTATGGAAAAGCGGCGTCTCCGGCGAGTTCAGGTATTTCGGCTTCTCCTCGGTGAGGATACGACCGCCAAAGGCAATCACCTGGCCGCGCCGGTCGAGGATTGGAAACATGACCCGCGCCCTGAAGCGGTCATAGCTCGGCCCGGCATTCTCCTCCGGCTTGATCAGCAGCCCGGCCTCGATCGAAATCGCCTCAGGCACCTTCTGCTTTTCGAGATGGGCCTTGAGGGCGGTGCGGCTATCCGGCGCATAGCCCAGGCGGAAGCGCTTGATGGTCTCCGCCGAGAGCCCGCGCCGGCGCAGATAGTCCAGCCCGATCTTGCCGTTGGCGGCGGTGAGCTGGCCCTCGAAGAACTTGGCCGCCAGCTCCATGGCGCTGCCGAGCGTCGCCTGGCGTTCGGCCCGCTCACGGGATTCCGGGCTGTCCTGGGGCACGGTGAGCCCGGCTTCCGCCGCCAGTTTCTCGACGGCATTGCGGAAGTCGAGGCCCTCGCTGTTCATCACGAAGCCGATCACGTCGCCATGGGCGCCGCAGCCGAAGCAATGATAGAAGCCCTTGTCCTCGCTGACCGTGAAGGACGGCGATTTCTCGTTATGGAAGGGGCAGAGGCCGCTCGCCTCCTGGCCACGGCGAATCAGCCGCACCTTGCGCCCGACCACATCGATGATCGACAGGCGCTGCCGGAGGTCTTCCAGGAATGATGGGGGGAAGGCCATCCGCCAAACCCCGTCCGTTTATGACTGTCAGCCGAGCTTCTGCTTCACGCGGGCGCCGGCCTTGGCGAAATCCATGCGGCCGGCGAAACGCTCCTTCAAGGCGGCCATGACCCGGCCCATATCCTTGATCGAGCTTGCGCCCAACTCTGCCACAACCTGATCGACCGCCGCATCAGATTCCGCATCCGTCATCTTCTGCGGCAGGTAGCGTTCGATGATGTCGATTTCGCCCTGTTCCTGATCGACCAGTTCCTGGCGTCCGCCCTGGCGATAGAGGACGATGCTCTCCTGGCGCTGCTTCACCATCTTCTGCATCATCTCAACGATCTCGGCCTCGTCGACCCCGTCGGTGACACCCCGGGGCCGCGCCGCGATATCGCGATCCTTGAGCGCCGCCAGGATCAGGCGCAGGGCCGAGGTGGCCGCCTGGTCGCGCGCCTTCATGGCCGTTTTCAGATCGTCGTTCAGGCGTTGCCGCAACATGGGTCTGCTCATTTTCGGTCAGGGACAAGCGGCGGAAAGTACACCTTGATATGGGGCGGATCAATTGCTCCCTTCCAGCTACCTATCGCTGATTTCATAAGAATATTATCTTATTCGAAATGCTGTCTCCCTGTATCTCCACTGCGGAATCCCCTTGACCGGCGGACAACCGAGGCGTAGGACTCCGCCCATCAAGACAATTTGTCGTATCCTGTCGTAAAACGTCGCTACCAGAGTTCGTCTCGGGAGAGGAAATGCATGCGGCCTGAACAACAACAGGTCCTGGTGGACTGGGCGCGCGCCGTCGGCCTGACCCAGATGCATGGCCGCAAGGCGATCTATGAGCGCTTTCGCGATCTGGTGGAGACCCGGGGCTACAAGGCCCCGACCCTGCCCGCGATCGACAAATGGATCGAACGCGGCGTCATCCCCTGGCGCTGGCAGGTCGTGCTCGGTGAGCTGCGGCGCGATCTCGACGGCACTCCAGAGATAGGGGGCACTCCAGAGATGGGCGGCGCCCCGCCCGATGCCAACAGCCCGCACGAGCCTCTTCCGGCCTCTCCCGCCCCTTCGGCAGACCCTCAAGCGAAACGGACCCCTCCGATGACCAGCACCGCGCCGCAAGCCCCCGCCTCGATCATCGATGCCCCCGCCGATGCGCCACTGCATACGGCGCTCCTGGTCCTGGCCGACGGAACGGTACTGAAGGGACACGGCCTCGGCGCCCCTGGATCGGCGGTCGGTGAGGTCTGCTTCAATACCTCGATGACCGGCTATCAAGAGATCATGACCGACCCCTCCTATGCCGGGCAGATCATCAACTTCACCTTTCCCCATATCGGCAATGTCGGCGCCAATGCCGAGGATATCGAGACCGTCACCCCGGCGGCGCGCGGCTGCGTGCTGGCGGCGGACATCACCCAGCCCAGCAACTGGCGGTCGGCGCAGCATTTCGACGCTTGGCTGAAGAGCCACAACCTGCCGGGCATCGCCGGCATCGATACCCGCAAGCTGACCCGGCGCATTCGCGACGGCGGCGCGCCCAACGGTGTGCTGATCCACAACCCCAACGGCCAATTCGACATCCCGGCGCTGATCGCCGAGGCCAAGGCCTGGCCCGGCCTCGACGGCATGGACCTCGCCAAGGATGTGAGCTGCCGCCAGACCTCCAACTGGGAGGAAACCACCTGGACCCTCGGCCGGGGCTATGGCCGCCAGGCCGCGCCGCAATACCGCGTCGTCGCGATCGATTACGGCGCCAAGCGCAACATCCTGCGCTGCCTCGCCGCCGCCGGCTGCAGCGTCACCGTGGTGCCGGCCACCGCCACCACCGCCGACGTGCTGCGCCACCGCCCCGATGGCGTCTTCCTTTCCAACGGCCCCGGCGATCCGGCGGCGACCGGTGAGTATGCCGTGCCGGTCATTCGCGACCTGATCGCCCAGGGCCTGCCGGTCTTCGGCATCTGCCTCGGCCATCAGATGCTGGCATTGGCCCTCGGCGGCAAGACCGAGAAGATGGCGCGCGGCCATCGCGGCGCCAATCATCCGGTCAAGGACCTCACCACCGGCAAGGTCGAGATCACCAGCCAGAATCACGGCTTCCAGGTCATGCCGGAAAGCCTGCCGCAGAATGTCCGCATCACCCACAAATCGCTGTTCGACGGCTCGGTCGAAGGCCTGGAACTGGTCGGCAAGCCGGTCTTCTCGGTGCAGTACCACCCCGAAGCCTCGCCCGGCCCGGAAGACAGCCACTACCTGTTCCACCGCTTCGTCGAAAAGATCGCCCAGCACAAGACAGGTGAAAAGCTTGCTGGCTGAAGGCATTCCCCCCATCCCGACCCTCCCCCGCAAGGGGGGAGGGAATAAGGATGCATCGAGACCTCCCTCCCCCCTTGCGGGGGAGGGTCGGGGTGGGGGGTGATGCATGCCTTCGGAACACGCCCGTGCCCTGCGGAAAAATCTGACGAATGCAGAAAAGAAGCTGTGGTCCCTGCTGCGTCTGAAGCAACTGGACGGCTACCGTTTCCGGCGTCAGGCACCGATCGGCCCCTATATCGTCGATTTCTTCTGCCCCGAGGCGCGGCTATTCGTTGAAGTCGATGGTGGCCAGCACAATACCGCCCAGAAATACGATGAAGCGCGAACCGCGTGGCTCGCTAGTCAGGGCCATCACGTGATCCGCTTCCGGAACAACGACATCCTGCACAACCCGGACGGCGTGCTGCTGCGCCTCCGTGAAGCTCTTGAGAAGGCGAGTACGATCCATGCCGAAACGCACTGACATCAAATCGATCATGATCATCGGCGCCGGCCCGATCGTCATCGGCCAGGCCTGCGAGTTCGACT
>CAYOQR010000120.1:0-5898 GCA_964406155.1 uncultured Rhodospirillaceae bacterium
CGCGCTGGTGCAAGCAATATACCCGCATGCCGGTGATCGTGAAGCTGACGCCCAATATCACCGATATCCGGGGCCCGGCGCGGGCCGCCAAACGCGGCGGCGCCGATGCGGTTTCGCTGATCAACACCATCAATTCGATCTGCGCCGTCGATCTCGATCTGATGGCGCCGACCCCGGTGGTGGACGGGAAGGGCACCCATGGCGGTTATTGCGGCCCGGCGGTGAAGCCGATCGCCATGAACATGGTGGCGGAGATCGCCCGCGATCCGGAAACCCAGGGACTGCCCATTTCCGCCATCGGCGGCATCAGCAACTGGCGCGACGCGGCGGAATTCATGGCGCTCAGCGCCGGCACGGCGCAGGTCTGCACCGCCGCCATGCATTACGGCTTCAAGATCGTCGATGACATGGCGACCGGCCTGAAGAACTGGATGGACGAGAAGGGCTATGCCACCATCGAGGACTTCCGTGGCCGGGCCATCCCCAATGTCACCGACTGGAAGCTCCTGAACATCAATTACAAGTCGATTGCCAAAATTGATCAGGATAAATGCATCAAATGCGGCCTGTGCCACATCGCCTGTGAGGATACGTCGCACCAGTCGATCGCGGCACTGCGGGTCGACGGCAAGCGGCGCTATGAGGTGATCGACGAGGAATGCGTGGGCTGCAATCTCTGCTCCCATGTCTGCCCGGTACCGGACTGCATCACCATGGTCTCGGTCGAGACCGGCAAACCTTACCTGAATTGGACTCAGGACCCGCGAAATCCCATGCGGAAAGCGGCGGAATAGACTAGCGTAACGGCGTACAGGGGACTAGAAAACGCACGGACAACAGGAGGGGTGTATGAGCGTTTCACGGCGTCGCGTATTGCAGGCCACCGGCGGATTGACCGCCTTGGCCATGGCGGGGGGCTTGCCGCGCCTGGCTTCGGCCGCGGATAAGATCAAAGTCGCATCGGTCTATACGGTGCCGGTCGAGCAGCAATGGGTCAGCCGCATCCATGTGGCTCTGCAGGCGGCCCAGCAGCGGGGCGAGATCGACTATGTCTGGTCGGAGAACACGGCCAATACCGATTACGAGCGCGTCATGCGCGAATATGCCGAGGCCGGCCAGCAGCTCATCATGGGCGAGGCCTTCGCGGTCGAGGATGCGGCCCGGGCGGTCGCCAAGGATTACCCCAAGACGGCCTTCCTGCTGGGCTCCAGCCTGAAGCCAGATGGCGGCAATTTCTCAGTCTTCGACAACTATATCCAGGAAGCTTCCTATCTGACCGGCATGATCGCCGGCAGCATGACCAAGTCGAACAATATCGGCATGGTCGGCGGTTTCCCGATCCCCGAGGTCAACCGGTTGATGAACGCCTTCATTGAAGGCGCCAAGGAAGTCAATCCGAAGATCAAGTTCCAGATCAGCTTCATCAGCTCCTGGTTCGATCCGCCGAAGGCCAAGGAAGCGGCCTTCGCCCAGATCGATGGCGGTGCCGACATCATGTATGCCGAGCGTTTCGGTGTCTCCGACGCCGCCAAGGAACGCAAGGTCCTGGCGATCGGCAATGTCATCGACACCCAGAAGGACTATCCGGAGACCGTCGTCGCCTCGGCCCTGTGGCATATGGAACCGACGGTTACCAAGGCGCTGGAAGCGGTGCGCAGCGGCGCTTACAAGGCCGATGATTACGGCCAGTGGTCGCTGATGAAGAATGGCGGCTGCAGCCTGGCGCCGCTCGGCACCTTCGAGGACAAGGTCTCGGCTGAGATCAAGGCCAAGGTCAAGGACCGCGAACAGGAACTCAAGGACGGCAAGTTCGAGGTCAAGGTCAATAACGACGAGCCGAAATCGACAGTGTAACCGGGTCGGTATGACAGGGACGACAGATGCGCAGCCGGAGGTCGTCCTCCGGCTGCAGCATATCTCCAAACGCTTTGGCAGTTTGGCCGCGAATGAAGATATCAGCTTCGATTTGCGGCGCGGGGAGGTCATTGCCTTGCTGGGCGAGAACGGCGCCGGCAAGACTACCCTGATGAATATCCTGTTCGGCCATTACGTGGCCGATACGGGCGAGATCGAGGCTTTCGGCCAGGCTCTGCCGCCCGGCTCGCCGAAAGCGGCCATCGCCGCCGGCATCGGCATGGTGCACCAGCATTTCACGCTGGCGGAAAATCTCTGTGTGCTCGACAACATCGCGCTCGGCACCGAAAGCCTGTGGCGCTTGCGTTCCGGGCGTAAGGCGGCGCGCGAGCGCATCCTCGATCTATCCAAGAAATTCGGGCTGACGGTCGATCCCGATGCCCGCATCGCCGATCTCTCGGTCGGCGAGCGGCAGCGCGTGGAAATCCTGAAGGCGCTTTATCGCGACGCCAAGGTGCTCATCCTCGATGAGCCGACGGCGGTGCTGACGCCGCAGGAGACCACGGCGCTGTTCGATACCCTGCGCCGGCTGGTGACCGACGGCCTCTCGGTCATCTTCATCTCGCACAAGCTCTACGAGGTTCTGGCGGTCAGCAACCGGGTGCTGGTCCTGCGCAGCGGCAAGCTGGCGGCGGAACGGCAGACGGCGGCGACCAGCCGCGAGGAACTGGCGGAATTGATGGTCGGCCGTCCGGTGACGCCGCCGCGCGTCACGCCGCAGCCGCGTGGCAAGGCGGTCTGGGAAATGACCGGCGTCACGGTCTTCGGCAAGCAGAGCCAGAAGCAACTGGACGATGCCAGCCTCAGCCTGCATGAGGGCGAGATCATCGGCATCGCCGGGGTTTCCGGCAACGGCCAATCGACGCTGGCCGATCTCTTGAGCGGTCTGGTGCGTCCGGCCAGCGGCAGCGTGCGCTATCTCGATCAGACGGTCGAGGATTGGCGGCCGGCCGCCATGGTGGAGCGGGGCATCGCCCGCATCCCGGAAGACCGCCATGCCGTGGGCCTGGTCGGCGACATGTCCGTCATGGAGAATGTCATCGCCGAGCGCTACCGCGCGGCGCCGTTCTCCAAGCGCGGGCTGATCGACTGGCCGGCGGCCAAGGATTTCGCCCAGCAGATCGTGCGGGATTACGAGGTGAAATGCCCGTCGCCCCAGGCGACGACGCGGCTGCTCTCCGGCGGCAACATGCAGAAGCTGATCCTCGGCCGGGTGCTGTCGCCGGGACCGAAACTGGTCCTCGCCAACCAGCCGACCCGCGGTCTCGATATCGGCGCGGTGACCTATGTGCATGAACAGCTTCTGGCGGTGCGGGCAAGACAGGGCGCGGTGCTGCTGATCTCCGAGGATCTCGACGAGGTCCTGGCCTTGGCCGACCGGGTCGTCGTCATGTATCGCGGCCGGCTCTCGGCGCCGATGCCGCGCGAGACGGTCTCGATCCAGGAACTGGGCCTGATGATGGCCGGACATAAGATGGCCGAGCATCCGACAAATGGTGGCGCAGATGCGGCTTGAACCGCGGGCGGAGACGTCCTGGATTCTCAATCTCGCTGCGCCGCTGGCCGCCCTGGTCGTCAGCCTGGTGATCTGCGGCCTGCTGGTGGCGGTCGCCGGAGCGGCGATCCTGCCGACCTTCGGTCTCGTGCTGAAAGGCGCCTTCGGCTCGCAATTCGCGCTGCTGGAAACCCTGACGCGTTCGACGCCGCTGATCTTCACCGGCCTCGCGGCAGCGGTCGCCTTCCGCGCCAAATTGTGGAATATCGGCGCCGAGGCGCAGCTCTATATGGGCGCGGTCGTCTGCGTCGTCCTCGGCACCAGTACACTGCATCTGCCGGCGGTCATCCTGGTGCCGCTGATCCTGCTCGGCGGGGCGGTCGCCGGCGCCCTGACCCTGTTGGGGCCGGCCTTGCTCAAGACCCGTTTCGGTGTGGACGAGGTGGTGACGACGCTGCTGCTGAATTTCATCGTCATCCTCTTCGTCGGCATGCTGCTGGAAGGCCCGCTGAAAGACCCGATGGGCATGGGCTGGCCGCAATCCGCCCGCGTCATTGCCGAGGCCAGTCTGCCGAAGCTGATCCAGGGCAAGCGCCTGCATCTCGGCTTCGTCCTGGCGATCCTGGCGGCGGTGGCGGTCTGGTTCATCAATGCGCGGACCACTTTCGGCTATGAGATGCGGGCGGTTGGACACAATCCGCGTGCGGCCGCCTTCGCCGGTATCCCCGTGAATTCGGTCATGATCAAGACGGCGCTGCTCTCCGGCGGCCTCGCGGGCCTCGCCGGGGTGAGCGAAGTCGCCGGGCTGAAGGGCAATCTCACCAACGACCTGTCGCCGGGTTTCGGCTATACCGGCATCGTCGTCGCCATGCTGGCGATGCTGCATCCCCTCGGCGTCATCGTCACGGCGATCTTCGTGGCGGCCGTCTTTGTCGGCGGCGATGCCATGAGCCGGTCGGCGCAGGTGCCGAGCTATATCGCCAATGTCATGGTGGCGGTCTCGCTGCTGACCATGGTGGTGGCAATGATGTTCACGCGCTTCAAGGTCTCCTGGAAGTAGGCGCAGGGAAGCAGGCGACGCGACGATGGAAGCTTTCGATATTCTCCTGACCACGACCCTCTGGGCCGCCGCCATCCGGATCGCCTCGCCGCTGATCTTCGCCACCCTGGGCGAGCTGATCTGCGAGCGCGCCGGCGTCCTCAATCTCGGCATCGAGGGCATCATGGTGGCGGGGTCCTTCGCCGGCTGGATGACCGTCTATGCCGGCGGCGATCTGTGGCTCGGCGTGCTGGTCGCCGCCGTGGTCGGTGCGCTGTTCGGGCTGCTGCATGGCGCCCTGGTGGTGCCACTCGGCCTCTCCCAGCATGTGACCGGCATCGGCATCACGCTCCTGGCCAGCAGCCTGACCTATTTCACCTATCGCCTGATCTTCCCGACCCTGACCTCGCCGCCGCGCATCACGCCGTTCCAGCCGCTGCCGATCCCGGGCCTGTCGCAGATTCCGTTCTTCGGCGAGGCCCTGTTCTCGCAGACGGCGCTGACCTATCTCGCTTTCGTCGCCGTCGCGGTGGTGGCCTATATTCTCTACCGCACGCCGATCGGCCTGGCCGTCCGCATGGTCGGGGAGAGCCCGGCCGCCGTGGAGGCGCAGGGCATCGATGTCACCTGGACCCGCATCGGCGCCGTCATGTGCGGCAGCGCCCTCATGGCGGTGGGCGGCGCCTTCCTCACCATGTCGGCGGTCGATGCCTTCTATATCAACATGGTCAACGGCCGGGGCTGGATCTGCATCGCGCTGGTGGTGTTCGGCTCCTGGCGGCCCGGCAAGGCGCTCTTGGGTGCGATCCTGTTCGCCGCTTTTGACGCCTATCAGGTGCGCCTGCAGCAGCTCGCGGGCAGTTTCGTCCCTTACCAGGTATTCCTGATGCTGCCCTATGTGCTGTCGATCCTGGCGCTGGTCGTCATGTCGCGGCGCGCCGGCTACCCCCGCGCTTTGATGGTGCCCTATCGCAAGGGCGAGCGCTGAACTCTCATCGTCGAGGACCTGTCCCATGCTCGATCTCATCCTGCGCAACGCCAATCTGCCCGACGGCCGCACCGGCATCGATATCGGCATCGCTGCCGGGCAGATCGCGGCGGTCGAACCGGCGCTGAAGGCGACGGCCGGGCAGGAGATCGATGCCGGTGGGCATCTGGTGACGCCGCCTTTCGTCGATGCGCATTTCCATATGGATGCGACGCTCAGTCTCGGCCTGCCGCGCCTCAATGAGTCCGGTACCTTGCTGGAAGGGATCGCGCTTTGGGGTGAGCTGAAGCCCCATCTCACGCAAGAGGCGATTGTCGAGCGCGCCTTGCGCTATTGCGACTGGGCGGTGGCGCGCGGCCTGCTGGCGATCCGCAGCCATGTCGATATCTGCGATCCGCGCCTGCTGGCGGTGGATGCGCTACTCGAGGTCCAGAAGCAGGTGAAGCCCTATCTCGACCTGCA
>CAYOQR010000121.1:0-5829 GCA_964406155.1 uncultured Rhodospirillaceae bacterium
CACGGTGCACAAAGCCGGCTCGCAATTCTCGCCGATCCGCTCCACCACTGTCGCGACCGGCGCCGGCATCACGGCCGGTCGCGGCACCAGATGCTCATCCAGCACGAAATAGGCGTGATGCTCGCCCGTCGTGGAGACCATCAACAGGCGCAGGCCCGGCCAGGCCATGCCCGGCGTGATCTTCTCGATGATGGTCAGCGGGTCCTCGATATCGGTGCCGCCCCAGCCGGTGCCGGGATTGGCGACCTGGAAATAGCGTCCGGGCGTCGATTTGCGCCCCCGCACCCGGATGCCGGCCGGCTTCATGTCGAGGAAACGGCCGGCCTGATGCTCGGTGAGGACGCCGGTGATGTGGTCGTCGACGACGATCACCTCATCGACGTGATCCCGCCATTGCTGGGCGAAGATACCGATGGTGGCCGAACCGCAGCCGACCCGCATCCGATGTTCCTCGACACCGTCAATGACAGGCGGCCTGCCGGCCTGCACGACCACGCTCGCACCGCCATCGACAGTCATCTCGACGGCACCCTTGTTGCACAGGGTCAGGAGCGTATCGCAAGTGACCGTACCTTCTTTCTTGCTGCCACCGGTCAGATGCCGGACACCGCCCAGCGCCAGCATCTGCGAGCCGTATTCCGCCGTGGTGACATGGCCGACCTGCTCGCCGTTCACCCGCACCGCCGCCTGTTCCGGACCGATATAGCGATCGGTATCGATCTTCACCTTGACGCCGCAATAGCTGAAGATGCCCTCGGTCACCACCGTGACCATATCGACGCCGTCGATTTCCGCCGAGACGATGAAAGGCGCCGGCTTGTAATCGGGGTAGGTCGTACCGGCACCGATACCGGTGACAAAGGTCTCCGCCTCCGGGACGATCTGACCGTCCCAAGGCTTGCCGTGAAAGGGCACCAGCTTGCCATCGGCATCCAGCAACCGCTGCGTCACCACCACCGGGTCCATGCGCACCAGCTTGCCGTCGATATTGCCGTAGCGGTCGCAGGCGCCGGTCTTGCCCGGCCGGATGCGGCAGAGGACCGGACAGGCATCGCAGGCGATGACCGCTTCGGCCGAGACCGCTTTAACCTCCGCCAAAGCTTGCTCGCTTGGCGCATCGGTGGAACCCCGGGTATCCGGATCGATGGTCATTGCGCAGCCTCCTTCCTCGATCGCAGCGCGAGCAAGGCCGCGCGCAGGCGGTCCGGTGTCGCCGGCACCTGTGTGATGCGGGCGCCCGTCGCATGGCGGATGGCATTGAGGATGGCCGGCGCGGTCGGGACCAGAGCGGGTTCGCCGATGCCTTTGGCCCCGAACGGACCCAAGGGCTCCGGGTCCTCGATGATATAGGTATCGATCGGCGGTACGTCACCGATGGTCGGGATCAGGTAATCGTGCAGGTTCTCGGTGCGCCCCGGGATGTATTCCTCCATCAGCGCCAGGCCCAGGCCCTGGGCGACGCCGCCATGGAGCTGTCCCTCGACCTGGGTCGGATTGATGGCCCGGCCGACATCGGCAGCGGCGGCGATGCGCAGCACCTTGGTCGTGCCGAGGTCGACATCCACCTCGACCAGGGCGATCTGCGCCGAGAAGCTGTAAGTCGCATAGGGAATACCCTGGCCGTCTTGGTCCAGCGGTGTGGTCGGCGGATCGAAACGCCCCTCACCGACGAGAACATCGCCCCGCTCGTTCACCGGTGGCAGTCGGCCGAGATGGACCGCCTGTTCAATCGCCCCGTTGCTGACCCTGATCGCCGGACCATCCAGGATGAAGCGCGCCGGTTCGCCGACATTGACGAGCTGCAGGATCTGCTGCCGCAAAGCCTGAGCCGCCAGGCGCAGGGCGGCACCAGACACGAAGGTCTGGCGCGAGGCCGAGGTCTTGCCGGCATCCGGCGTCAGATCCGTATCGCCGGTGACGAGATCGATGGCCGAGAGCGGAACGCCCAAGGCATCGGCGCAAATCTGCATCATGATCGTATTGGAGCCCTGGCCGATATCAAGGGCGCCGCTATAGAGCGTGATCCGCCCCTGACGGCTGACGCCGATGCGCATGATCGAGGGATTGGGCAAGGATGTATTGCCGATCCCATACCAGCCGCAACCGACACCGACGCCCCGCCGCAGATGGCGTGCCGTCCGGTTGAAATCCTCCACCTCGCGCCGCCATTGCTGCCATTGCGGCCGCAGTGCATCGAGACAGGCACGCAGGCCGACACTCGCGTCCAGCCGCTGGCCGCTGGCCGTCACCGATCCCTTGTCCAGGGCATTGATGTAACGGAACTCGAAGGGGCAAAGGCCCAGCTCCTCGGCGAGATCGTCCAGCACCGTCTCCAGGGCGATCGCCGCCTGCGGCACGCCGAAGCCGCGAAAGGCACCGGCCGGCGTGTCGTTGGTATAGACCGCCCGCGAGGTACATTTCACCGCCGGAACGTCATAGGGTCCCATGGCATGGACAGGCACACGGTTCGCGACCGTTGGCCCCCAGGAAGCATAGGCGCCGGTATTGTAATCGCCATGGAAGCGCACGGCCGCGAGCTTGCCATTCCGGTTGACGCCGACGGAAACATCGATCGAGGCCGGATGCCGCTTGGTGGTGGAGGCCATGGATTCCGGCCGCGTATAGACACAGCGCACCGGCCGGTTCAGCAGCCAGGCGGCCGTCGCGATCATCGGCTGCAAGGAGAGATCGAGCTTGCCACCGAAGCCGCCGCCGACCGCACTGGGAATGATACGCACCTGCTCCGGCTGCAGCCCCATGATCAGCGCGATTTCATCGCGATCCATATAGGGCGTCTGGGTGGTGGCGAAAATTTCCAGCCGGTCGCCAACCCGCCGGGCATAGCCCGCTTCGGGTTCGATATAGGCATGCTCGACGAAAGCGGTCTGGAAATGATCGCCACGCACCAGATCGGCCTGCGCCAGGGCCGCATCGATATCCCCCGTGGCCAGGCGCCCCTCGATCAGGACATTGCCCGGCGAGGCCGCATGCAATTGGGCGGCATCGGGTGCCAGCGCCGCCGCCGCACCATGCAGGCCCGGCAGCTTTTCCCACTGGATCGGCAGCTCATCATCGCCGATCACAGCAATCGCGTCGGCATCGCCGACCAGGGCACAGACGGCTTCGCCGCGATAGCGGACATAGCCTTCGGCGAAAACCGGCTGATCCTTGCCTGTCGGATAGATGCCATAAAGATTCTGGCCGGTGACATCCGCCGCCATCAGCACCTTCGCCAATCCAGGATGGGCGGCATGCAAGGCGGAAAAATCGCCGAAGCTGAATCTGGCGTGATGATACGGCGAGCGCACCGCCCGCAGGACCAGACTGTCGGCCGGCCAGGAATCGGCGCCATAGCGTTCCTGCCCCGTCAGCTTGGCGAGGCCGTCGACCTTGCGCAGACGCGAACCGACGATCTCATTCCTGGTATCGGCCTGCATCGGCCGTGCCTCACCCAGCGACAGAACGGCATCCACGATCTTGCGATAGCCGGTGCAGCGGCACAGCACGCCGCCCAAGGCGTCCAGCACCTCCGGCTCGCTCGGCCGGTCAGTGCGTTTCAGGAGATCCATGGAAGCCATCAGCATGCCGGGCGTGCAGATGCCGCATTGCGCGGCGCCATGATCGTGAAAGGCCTGCTGCAACCGGCTCAACTGGGTGTCCTCCGACAGACCTTCGACGGTCACGATATCGCGGCCCGTCGCCTGGGCAACCGGGATCATGCAGGAACAGGTCTGCCGGCCATCCAGCAGCACGGTGCAGGCGCCGCAATCGCCGGCATTGCAGCCGACCTTCGTCCCCGTTTGACCGAGCGTTTCCCGCAGCACATCGGCGAGCCGTGTCAGAGGATCGACGACGACATCGGCCGGTTTTCCGTTCAAGGTGAAATGAATCGATTGCTGGGTCATCGGCTGAGCTCGGCAAGGCTGCGACGCAACAGGGTCAAGGCGGCATCGAGGCGGTAATCCGCCGTGCCGCGCACATCATCGATGGGGCTGAGCGGTGCCAGATGCCGCTCCGTCACCAGATCGGCGAGATCGGATCTGAGCGTCTGGCCGACCAGATCCGCTTCCAGCTCCGGCAGGCGCCGGGCAACCGGCCCGCAGGCGCCGATCGCCAGCCGCGCAGACGCGATCCGATCGTCGTCGGCGAGTTCCAGAACCGCACCGATCATCACGATGGAAATCACCAGATATTTGCGGGCACCGAGTTTCAGGAAAGAGGATCGGGCGCGGCGCCCGCTTTCCGGTATCAGCAGGGCGGTCACCAGTTCATCGGTGGCACGTGTCGTCCGACGGTTGCCGGTGACAAAATCCGCAACCGGCAACAGCCGCGTCTCAGTGCTGGAACACAGTTCCACCCACGCATCGAGCGCCAGCAGATTGGGGATTCCATCGGCTGCCGGCGACGCGTTGCAGAGATTGCCGCAAACCGTCGCCATATTCTGAATCTGCACGCCACCAACTTCGCGCGCGGCGCGCTTCAATCCGTCGAATCTGGATGGCAACCGGTTGTCGGCGAGCAGGTCCGACCAGGTCGCCAGCATCGGGATGCGCCAATGATCGCCGTCCCGGGAAATCTCGCGGGCACCGCTGATGGCGCTGATATCGAGAACGTCTTCCCGCATCGGCTTGCCGAGACGGGCGGGATAGAAATCCGTGCCGCCCGCCAGCACCGACCAGGTGCGGTCACCCAGGGCCCGCAGGGCATCATCCAATGTGGTCGGCCGCAGATAGAGAGGTTGGCTCATGCCTCCTCCCCTTCCGCCAGCTTGCCGAGCAGCAGCAGCAGTTCATGGCGCTGCGCCGGCGTCAGCCGTGTCAGCGTCCGATCCGTCGCTTCCATGGCTTTCGGGATCGCGGCTGTAATCAAATCGGTGCCAGCCATCGTCAAAGTCAGGCGTGTCGAACGCGGATCGGTCGGGTCCGGATTGCGGTCGATCAGGCCGCGCTGCACCAGACGCTGAACCACGCCGAGGATCGTCGCCGGATCCATCGCCGTGAGCCGCCCCAATCGGTTCTGCGAGACGGCTCCCTCTTCCTGCAATTTGGCCAAGGCGGAGAATTGCTGCGGCGTCAGGGAAAACGTCGCCATGCAATCGGCGAAGATCGCCACATGACGCTGATGTGCCCGACGCAGCACGAAGCCGATTTGCGCATCGAGTTCATAGGGCCGTTCCGCCGCTGCGGCGGAAAGACGAGATATCGGTTTGCCTGACACGGCTGTCTCCCGCAAATCCGGCGGCTTGCCGCCGGTACCCGTTTCCCGGGCTTACTGTTTGTATACAAACAGTATCATCCCCCTGGTCCACGTCAAGGCGCTTCGATGAGACATTTTCACGGGGTTATTTCGCGGGCAGATTGCCGCCTGGAAAGAAACGTCCCCATCACCTGCCGAAACGGGCGACGGGGGCGTTCCTCACGGCCGGAGGATTGCAGGCTGATATGCGGCGACAGATCTATTTCGTCGTATAGCCGCCATTGATGAGAATGGTCTGGCCGGTGATCCACCAGCCGTCCGACACCAGGAAGCGGATAAAGGGAACGACATCCTCGATATGGGTCAGGCCGGTCTTGGTGAAGGCGGACAAGGCAGCCGCCGTCTTGTGATAGGCGACCGCATCCGCTCCTTCCGCAGGATAGAAGAACGGCGTATCCATCGGACCGGGACCCACGGCCGTCACTGAAATCCCCCGTGCGCCGAACTCCTTGGCCGCCGCGCGGGTGAAATGTTCCACCGGCGCCTTCATCCCGGCATAGGCCGCATAGAACGGCGTGTAGAGGGCTTGCATAACAAATAAGTTCTTGACCTACAAACGCCTCTGCTATATTT
>CAYOQR010000122.1:0-5376 GCA_964406155.1 uncultured Rhodospirillaceae bacterium
GATCGGCCGCACGCCGCGGTCCAATCCGGCGACCTATACCGGCGCCTTCACCCCGATCCGCGACTGGTTCGCCGGCCTGCCGGAAGCCCAGGCGCGCGGCTACAAGGCCGGCCGTTTCTCCTTCAACGTCAAGGGCGGCCGCTGCGAAGCCTGCGAGGGTGACGGCGTCATCAAGATCGAGATGCACTTCCTGCCCGACGTCTATGTCCAATGCGACCAGTGCAAGGGCAAGCGCTATAACCGCGAGACCCTCGACATCACCTTCAAGGGGAAGTCGATCGCCGATGTGCTGGAAATGACCGTCGAGGAAGGCGTCGATTTCTTCAAGGCGGTGCCGGCGATCCGCGACAAGATGGCGATGCTGCAGCAGGTCGGCCTCAGTTATATCCATATCGGCCAGGCGGCGACGACCCTGTCGGGCGGCGAAGCGCAACGCGTGAAGCTCGCCAAGGAACTGTCGCGCCGGGCGACCGGCCGCACGCTTTATATCCTCGACGAACCGACCACCGGCCTGCATTTCGAGGATGTGCGCAAGCTCCTGGAAGTGCTGCATCAACTGGTCGACCAGGGCAATACGGTGGTGGTGATCGAACACAATCTGGAGGTCATCAAGACCGCTGACTGGATCATCGATCTCGGCCCCGAGGGCGGCGACAAAGGTGGCCGCATCGTCGCCACCGGCACGCCGGAAACCGTCGCAGAGACGCCGGGCAGCTATACCGGCCAGTATCTCGCCCCCTATCTCACGCCGCGCAAGGTCAAGCGGACGGGCAGCAAGGGTTAGCGGCAGGGATTAGTGATGTCGGCCATGGTATCGCATCGCATCATCATCGACACCGATCCCGGCATCGACGACGCGGCGGCGATCCTGCTCGCCATGGCATCGCCGGAAATCGAGATTCTCGGCCTGACGACGGTTGCCGGCAATGTGCCGCTGGCGATGACGACAAAGAACGCGCTGAAGCTCTGTGAGCTGGGCGGCCGGCCCGACATTCCCGTCTTCCCCGGCGCCGACCGGCCGTTGCGCCGCCAGCCCGAGACGGCGGAACATATCCACGGCACGACCGGCATGGACGGCGCCACCTTGCCCGAACCGGGCAAACGGCCGGAGGCGAAGAACGGCGTCGACTGGCTGGTGGAGGCGCTGGGCGCCGCCGCGCCGAACAGCATCACCCTGGTGGCGCTTGCGCCGCAGACGAATATCGCGCTTGCCTTGCGCCGTGCGCCGGAGATCCGCCGGAGCCTGCGTGAGGTCGTCATCATGGGCGGGGCAACTGAGGCGGAAGGCGGCAATATCACGCCCCATGCCGAGTTCAATATCCATGTCGATCCGGAGGCTGCGGCCGAGGTCTTTGCCGCCGGATTGCCGGTGACGCTGGTTTCCCTGGATGTCGCCCGCAAGGTGATCGGCACCCAGGAGCGGCTCAAGCACCTCCGGGCGAATGGCAATGCGCCCTCCGTCGCCTTGGCCGATATGCTCGGCTTCTATACCGCCAATGGCGGTGAGACTGACGAGCCGATGTATGATCCCCTGACCATCGCCTGGCTGCTGCAACCGGATTTGTTCCAGGGGCGGATGGCGGCGATTAGCGTCGATACCACCGACGGCGAGCGGGCCGGCCAGACCGTCATCCGCTTCGACGCACCGGGCGCCACCAACCGCGTCCTGATGGATTGCGACGCCGCCGGCTTTTTCGATCTGCTGACCCGACGTGTCGGGACATTGTGAAAGGGTAACGCATGTACAAACTCTACTGGGGACCCGGCAGCGCCAATATGGTGGTGCATGCCATGCTGCGGGAGACCGATGCCGAGGTTGAGCTGATCAGGGTCGATGGCGACAAGGGCGATCTGCGGACGGCCGACTATCTCAAGCTCAACCCCCATGCCCGCGTGCCGACCCTCATTTATGATGACGGCAAGGTCATGTATGAAAGCGCGGCCATCGCCCAGTTCCTGGCCGAGCGGCATCCGGAAACCAACCTCATGCCGCCACCCGGCCATCCGGATCGCGGCCTCTATCTGCAGTGGATGGCCTATCTCACCAATACGCCGCAGGAAGCCCTGATGCATTACTGGCACGCCGATAATTTCATCGACGGCGAAGGCCAGCAGATACGCCTGAAAGGCAAGGCGGCGACGCGTATTGAGAAGATGGCGCAATTCCTCGACGATCATCTCGCCGCCAAGGGTCCCTATCTCTGCGGCGCGCAGTTCTATGTCTGCGACTATTTCCTCGCCATGCTCGCGCGCTGGACGCGGCTGTTCGACAAGCCGATGCATCACTGGCCGCATATCAACAAGCTGATCGCGGCGGCCCTCGCCCGTCCCGCTTATCGCCAGATGCTGGACGAGGAAGGCATCGAGCAGCCGGTGTGAGACACGCTTAACGCGACCGCACGGATTCAATCAGCAGCTTGATACCGAGGGCACCGATCACGGTGCTGGCGGTGCGGTCGATCCAGGTCTTGAAGCGGAGATAGATCGTGCGCGGTCCGGCCGAGGAACAGGTCAGGGCCACAACCGTGTACCAGCCGGCCTCGATCATGAAGATTACCGGCAGCAGGACGACGAAGACCCAGGGTGCCGGATTGGCTGGCAGCAGCGCCGCGAAGATACTGCCATAGGCCACAGCCGTCTTCGGATTGCTGAGCTGCGTTCCCAACCCGACCAGGAAGGCCTTATGGAAGGTCATGCCCGCCGGGCCGGCGGAATCAAGTGCCAGGGGCTCACGGGCGCCGCGCCAGATGCGGGCAGCGAGATACAGCAGATAAAGACCACCGGCGATTTTCAGCCCGAGATAGAGCCAGCCCACCTGGGCGATTACCGCCTGCAGGCCGAACAGCGCCAGGGCGCCGAAAGTGAGCCCGCCCACCCCCATCCCGAGCGCCGCCCCGAGACCCGCGCGGCGTGACACGGCGATGGCCGTGCGCAGGACCATGACGAAACTGGGACCGGGACTCATGGCGCCGATCATGACCGCAGCGGCAATGCTGAGAACAGGCAGAAGCGACTGCATCGCGAACTCTCCTATCAGGCAGGGCTTCAACCCTTCGAGATGAAACGCACACCATATTCCGTCTGATGGCACCGCACGACTTCGCATTCATAAGTGGCAAGCTCTTGGATCACGAGCTGGAAGCGCTGCGGCAATGGCTGAAAGTTCTTGAAGACCAGGCGGGCACCCGTGTCCGAGAGATCGCGTACGACGCAATCGACCACGCTCGCCCGATCGTTGAACACGACTTTAGCGCCCTTGAACATCCTGCGGCGTGGATGGACGCGGCGCTCTCCTTGGTTGGCATCCCCCGGACCGCTTGCCTTGGTTTCCGGTTTCGGATCGTGTTCCTGGTTCCCCATGCAGAATCCTTACGAGTCTCGTCATGGAGAGTATAGCAGACAGATACGGAAATGCGGTGCCATTGCCAGCCCTCAGGCCGCAACACTGTCCGGGGCAATGAAACGGACACCGAATTCAGTTCCGGTCGTTCGCACCCATTCGCAGAAATGGGTGCCCAAGCCATTCACGACCAGTTTGAAGCGCTTCGGCAAAGGCTGGAACAGGCCGAGTGACACCTTCGCGCCCGACGGGGAAATGTCCTGAACGACACAATCGAAGCCGCTTCGGTCATCATTTATGAGGATCTTTGCCGTCTTCAGTATCCGCCGCCGTGGCTCTGAACGACGTTCGTCCATCATCTTCACGATTTCCATCCTACCGCGCTAGGTTGGTCCAACACCGTGTCAACGCCGACTCACTACAGGATAATTAACCTGGATCGGAATATCTTGATAAAAATTATCTTAAATACAACAAAATTTACCTAACCTATCGCCTTGGCGGCGATCGCCTCGACCTCGATCAGCAAATCGGGATGGGCTAGGCCGGCGACGATCATCAGGGTGGAGGCCGGCTCCGCCCCCATCAGGGCACGGTCGCGGATAACGCGGCTCGCGGCGACATCCGAGGCCCTGGTCAGCAGGATCGTGACCTTCACCAGATCGTGGACGCTCATGCCGCCGGCTGTCAGCACCGCCACCAGATTCGCCCAGGCCAGTTCCGCCTGGGCCTCGAAACCCTCGGCGATATTGCGCTCGAGATCGCAGCCGACTTGGCCGGAAATGTGCAGCCAGCGGCAATTTTCCGGTGCCAGGATCGCCTGGGAATAGCGGCTGAAGGGAGCTGGCGCGGTCAACGGATTGAGAGGGGTCAGCATGGATATCCTCCAGAGGTGAACTGTATGCAGGATTGAGACGCGGGCAGGATCAGAACGCGGGCTGGGGCGGAACGGAAATAATGCCCGGTATTCTGCCGCAGCGGTGTGACACAAAAAACCATCCTGAAATCAAGGTCATGGCGGTGACGGGACAAGCACCTGCCGGGACAGACCTTTGTCGGGATAAGTACTTGTCAGGGGCCTGGGCCTGACGCTATCTCTCCGCCATGATGACACATTCCACAGCCTTGAAGCCGGTTCACGTGATCGGCGCCGGCCTCGCCGGCAGCGAAGCGGCCTGGCAACTGGCTCAGGCCGGCGTGCCGGTCATCCTGCATGAAATGCGCCCGGTGCGTGGCACCGACGCCCATCAGACCGACCGCTGCGCCGAACTGGTCTGTTCCAATTCCCTGCGCTCGGACGATGCCGTCAACAATGCGGTCGGCCTGCTGCATGAGGAAATGCGGCGCGCTAATTCGCTGATCCTGCGCAGTGCCGATCTGCACAAGCTGCCGGCTGGCGGCGCGCTCGCGGTGGATCGCGACGCCTTCGCCGAGGCGGTGACGCGGGCGGTCACGGAACATCCGCTGATCACCGTGTCGCGCGAGGAGATCGCCGGCCTGCCGCCGGAGGACTGGGACAGCGTGGTCGTCGCGACCGGCCCCCTGACCTCGCCCGCCTTGTCGCAAGCCGTGCTCGACCTGACCGGCGAAGCCTCGCTGAGCTTCTTCGACGCCATCGCGCCCATCGTGCATCGTGACAGCATCGATATGGAAAAGGCCTGGTTCCAGTCGCGCTATGACGAGAAAGGCGCCGGCGGTACCGGGGCCGGCGGCGATGGAGCCGATTACATCAACTGCTCGCTCGACAAGCCGGTCTATAACGCCTTCATCGAGGCGCTGCTCGCTGGCGACAAGACCGAGTTCAAGGAATGGGAGCAATCGACGCCCTATTTCGAGGGCTGCCTGCCGATCGAGGTGATGGCCGCGCGTGGCCCCCAGACCTTGCGCTTCGGACCGATGAAACCGATCGGCCTCTTCAATCCGCATGACCAGCGCCGGCCCTATGCCGTGGTGCAGTTGCGCCAGGACAATGCGCTCGGCACGCTCTACAACATCGTCGGCTTCCAGACGAAGCTGAAATACGCCGAACAGGCGCG
>CAYOQR010000123.1:0-5165 GCA_964406155.1 uncultured Rhodospirillaceae bacterium
AAAATGCCGAATTCGCCCGGCTCGGCGGGCTGCACCGCAACACCTTCCTCAACAGCCCGAAGCTGCTGGATGCCAGCTTGCGCCTGAAGGCCCGGCCCAGCCTGCGCTTCGCTGGCCAGGTCACCGGCGTCGAGGGTTATGTGGAGAGCGCCGCCATCGGTCTGCTCGCCGGCCGCTTCGCCGCCGCCGAACGCTTGGGGAGAGAGATCGTCACCCCGCCGGCGACCACGGCGCTGGGTTCCCTGCTCAGCCACATCACCGTCAATGCCGATGCCAAGACCTTCCAGCCGATGAACGTCAATTTCGGCCTGTTCCCGGAAATCCCGGCACCGGACGGATTGACCAAGGCGCAATTGCGCGAATGGAAGTCCGGCCGCAAGCCGCGCCTCTCCGAACGCGCCCTCGGCGATCTCCAGTCCTGGCTGGCGGCGTAGAGCCGGGCATGCTTTCCATGCTGTCCGATTAAAGAGATGGGCACATGCGGCGGCATCCGGTCTGTCGCCAATACCCCTCACCTAACCTTCTCCTGCGAGAGATGAAGCGAGTATTTGGTGCCCGCCTCTCACAGTAGACGTGTTCTCTCATCTGTCACCCCCGGCTTGACCCGGGGGTCCATGGGAAATGCCGTGCACGACATCTTCCATGGATTGCCGGGTCAAGCCCGGCAATGACAAACGAGAAGACACACGCACCGCGCAAAGCCGAAAAGTATACTCCCTCTCCCGCTGCCTGACTGATCATGGGGCCAATGGCCTCCTGCCGGGTCTTGGCAACCGATATCTTCTCCATCACCTCATCCTCCTCGCTACATGCAAGGTCGGGGGGAGGGGTGGCTGCATCAGATGAGGTACTTGGCTATGAAGGCACCTTGCATCAAGGGACTTCAGACCCTCGATTTACTGAGCGCTTCGACATATGAGGCTCAGTTTAAACCGAACCGTCATCCCCCGCTCTGCACGCGTTTCACCGCTGCGCGCCAGCCTTTGTAAAGTTGGTCGCGTTCGGCATCCGGCATCGCCGGTTGGAACAGGCGGTCGCGCTGCCAGGTCGCGGCGACCTCGTCCAGCGAGGCATAGACGCCGGTGCCGAGGCCGGCGCAGATCGCCGCACCCAGCGCTGTCGTCTCGGTGACGACCGGGCGTTCCACCGGCACATTCAGGAGATCGGCGAGGAACTGCATCACCCAGTCGTTCTTCGCCATACCGCCATCGACCCGCAGCATCCGCGTATCCTTGGCCGAGCCGCCGGCGGTCGCGCTTGCATCGTTCTCCATGGCCTCCATCAGGTCGCGGGTCTGGTAGCAGACCGCTTCCAGGGCCGAGCGTACCACTTCGGCGATGCCGGTATCGCGGGTCAGGCCGAACAGGGCACCACGCGCCGACGGATCCCAATAGGGCGCACCGAGCCCGGTGAAGGCCGGTACCAGATAGACACCGTTATTGCCGGCGATGGAGCGCGCCAGGGCCTCGGTCTCGCCGGCCTGATGGATCAGCTTCAGCCCGTCGCGCAGCCATTGCACGGCGGCGCCGGCGACGAAGATGCTGCCCTCGATGGCATAAGCAAGCTCGCCTTTCAGGCGATAGCCTATCGTGGTGAGCAGCCGGTTGCGCGAGGTCATGGCCTGAGGGCCGGTATTGAGCAGAGCGAAGCAGCCGGTGCCATAGGTGCTCTTGATCATGCCGGGCTTGAAACAGGCCTGGCCGATCAGGGCCGCCTGCTGGTCGCCCGCCATGCCGCCGATGGGCAGGCTGACGCCGATCGTCGCCGGATCGCTCGTCCCGAAACCGGCGGCATTGTCGCGCACCTCCGGCAGCATCGCGCGCGGGATTTTGAACAGGTCCAAGAGCTCCGCGTCCCAATCCAGCTTGTGGATGTTGTAGAGCATGGTGCGCGAGGCGTTGCTGATATCGGTCGCATGCACCTTGCCGCCGGTCAGGCGATAGAGCAGGAAGCAATCGATGGTGCCGAACAGCAGATCGCCGGCTTCGGCGGCGGCGCGGGCACCGGACACATTCTCCAGGATCCAGGCGATCTTGGTGGCGGAGAAATAAGAGTCGATCAGCAGGCCGGTCTTCGACTGGATCATCGGCTCCAATCCCCGTTCCAGCAGGGCGCGGCAGAGCGGCGCCCCCCGGCGGTCCTGCCAGACGATGGCATGATGGACCGGCTTGCCGGTGCGGCGGTCCCAGACCACCGTGGTCTCGCGCTGATTGGTGATGCCGATGGCGGCGATGGGGCCGGCGACCGCCAAGACGTCTGCTTTCGCGATCACCTCGCGGCACATCGCGACGGTATCGCGCCAGATCACCTCGGGGTCGTGCTCGACCCAGCCGTCATGGGGAAAGATCTGCGGCAGCTCGCGCTGCGCCACCGCACGGCTCGTCCCCTGGCGATCGAACAGGATGGCCCGCGTCGAGGTCGTGCCCTGATCGATCGTGAGAATGGTGGTCATGACCCCTGCCCCGCTATTTCGCGCCCGCCTTCTGCCGCCGTTACTTGGTGCCGAAGATACGGTCGCCGGCATCGCCGAGGCCCGGCACGATATAGGCCAGTTCGTTCAGATGGGAATCCAGCGAGGCCGAATAAATCTTGATCTTGGGATGCGCCTTGGTGAAGACACCGACGCCTTCCGGCGCCGCCACCAGGACCATCAACTGAATGTTCTCATCGGCAACGCCGTGCTTGTTCAGCACATCGGCCGCCGCCGCCGCCGAATGGCCGGTCGCCAGCATGGGATCGACCAGGATGAAGGTGCGGCCCTCGGTCTCCGGCAGCTTGACGAAATACTCCACCGGCTTCTTGGTCTCATGGTCGCGGTAGAGGCCGATATGGCCGACCCGCGCCGAGGGGATCAGCTCCAGCAGGCCGTCGGCCATGCCGAGCCCCGCACGAAGGATCGGTACCACGGCGACCTTCTTGCCGGCGATCACCGGGGCGTCCATCACGGTCAGCGGGGTTTCGATCCGCATGGTGGTCATCGGCAGATGCCGGGTGATCTCGTAGCCCATCAGCAGGGAGATTTCCTTCAGCAACTGCCGGAACAGAATGGTCGGCGTCGCCTTGTCCCGCATCATGCTGAGCTTGTGCTGGATCAGCGGATGATGGAGGACGTGAAGCTGCGGGAAATCCGGGGTGATGGTCGGCATGACGGAACCTTTTATCGAACTCTTTTGGCGGTAGGGGCGGGCCAGGGGAACCGCCCCGGCCCGGCTATCCGCACCTTACGAAGTCACGGTACCCTGGATCAAGGGAGGATCTGGGATCAAGCAATGATAGAGGATCAAACGATGATGGATCGGAAGGTCAACAATGGGCGTGTCGAGATGTGGCGCGTCAAAGTTGCGCCATCGTGGTTGCGCTACCTGGGTTGCACTATCCGGGATTGAGCTCCGGGGAGGGCATCGTTAATGTCCGCCTGGATGAGCGAGATCACGACAGAAATTAACCCGCCGGCCGTCGCGGTGATCGGTGCCGGCCCCGCCGGTTTGATGGTTGCCGAGCGGCTGAGCGCCGCCGGATTGGCGGTCACCGTTTTCGACGGCATGGCCACCCCGGGGCGGAAATTCCTGATGGCGGGACGTGGCGGCCTCAATCTCACCCATAGCGAGCCGGTGGATCGTTTCGTTACGCGTTATGGCCGGCAGGCTGAGCGCTTCCAGGCCTATCTCGCCCGCTTTTCCCCGGCCGATCTCCGCGCCTGGGCCGAGAGCCTGGGCAGCGAGACCTTCGTCGGTTCCTCCGGCCGGGTCTTTCCCCAGGAAATGAAAGCGAGCCGCCTGCTCCGGTCCTGGCTCGCACGCCTCGCCACGCAAGGCGTGGAGCTGCGGTTGCGGCACCGCTGGCAGGGCTGGAACGGCAACGATCTGCTGTTCAGCACGCCCGGCGGTCAGCCCCTCCGCCACCGCGCCGTGGCAACCGTTCTGGCCTTGGGCGGCGCAAGCTGGCCGGCCCTCGGTTCCGATGCGGCCTGGGTACCCTGGCTCGCAGAGAAAGGCGTCGCGGTGGCGCCGATGCAGTCCAGCAATTGCGGCTTCGAGGTCGACTGGTCGGCGCATCTCCAGGACAAGACCGCCGGTCAGCCGCTGAAGAATATTGCCCTGCAGCTCGGCGCGCAGCGCGTGCGGGGCGAAGTGATGATCACCCGCTACGGCATCGAAGGCGGTGCGGTTTATGCGCTGAGCGCCGCCTTGCGCGACCAGCTCGCGGCTGAGGGCGCAACTGAGGGCATGGTCCGCCTGCATCTCGACCTGAAGCCTGATCTGCCGGTGACGGCTCTGGCCCAGCGTCTGGCGGCGCGGCGCCATGGCCAGAGCCTGTCGCAATTCCTGCGGAAGGATCTGCATCTGCCGGCCGCCGCCTATATCCTGCTGCGCGAGGTCGCCGGAGTGATCCCCGATCAGCCCGGCAATCTCGCCGCCCTGCTGAAGGCCCTGCCCCTCACGATCCGCCGCACGCGGCCGATCGCCCAGGCGATCTCCAGTGCCGGCGGCATCGACTTTGCGTCCTTGACCGATGATCTGATGCTGCGTTCCCTGCCCGGCACCTTCGCCTGTGGCGAGATGCTCGATTGGGAGGCGCCGACCGGCGGCTATCTGCTGCAGGGCTGCTTCGCCACCGCCGTGACCGCGGCCGAGGGCGTGTTGCACTGGCTGGAGTCAGTCCGTTTTTGATGTGCCGATAGCCGATGCATTTAAACACCCCTCACCCCAACCCTCTCCCCACAAGTGGGGCGAGGGAGAAGAAATGCGGCGCTGAATGACTCCCTCGCCCCGCGATCAGCGGGGAGAGGGTTGGGGTGAGGGGCGCTTACACAGCCGCGTTAGCTTCAACGTTAAACCGGGCCGGCTCTAAAGCAGCGGCAATAGCGGCTTACTTGACGACGAAGCCGTGTTTGTAGGGGTCGCGGTCGTCGATGAAGATGGTGTTGTAGCCCGTCACCCGGGCCCAGCCTTCGATCGACGGGATGATGGCGTCGTAATCGCCGACCTTGGCCCGGTCCGCCACCTTGCCCTTGAACATGCTGCCGATGATGCTCTCATGGACGAAGCTGTCGCCGACATTCAGCCGGCCCTTGGCAGCGAGCTGCGCCATACGGGCCGAGGTGCCGGTGCCGCAGGGTGAGCGGTCGATCGCCTTGTCGCCGTAGAACACGGCATTGCGCGCCT
>CAYOQR010000124.1:0-4502 GCA_964406155.1 uncultured Rhodospirillaceae bacterium
CGATGAAATCGGTGATGCCGTTGACCAAGGCATGGGACAGGCGCGCGGCCACCGGCTGCTCGCGCCAGCTCAGATCCTGCGCCTTGGCCTCGCGCGCGGCACCGCCTTTGAAGCGCTCGGCCAAGGCGAGCAGCCGGTCGGTCGCATCGACGCGGCGGTTGAGCACCACGTCCTCGCAAGCCTCGCGCAGCTCCGAATCGATCGCGTCATAGACGGCGAGCTGTCCGGCATTGACGATCCCCATATCCATGCCAGCGCGGATCGCGTGATAGAGGAAGACGGCATGCATCGCCTCGCGCACGGGCTCGTTGCCGCGGAACGAGAAGGAAAGATTGGAGACACCGCCTGAGATATGCGCATGGGGCAAGGTCTCGGTGATCTGCCGCGTTGCCTCGATGAAGGCATTGCCGTAATCGTTATGCTCCTCGATCCCGGTGGCGACCGCGAAGATGTTCGGGTCGAAGACGATGTCCTCGGGCGGGAAATCCAGTGTCTCGGTCAATATTTTGTAGGCGCGGCGGCAGATATCGACCTTGCGGGCAAGCGTGTCGGCTTGGCCGGTCTCGTCGAAGGCCATGACCACGACCGCCGCGCCATAGGCGCGCACCAGGCGGGCGTGATGCAGGAAGGCTTCCTCTCCTTCCTTCAGCGAGATCGAATTGACCAGCGGCTTGCCCTGGACACATTTGAGACCGGCCTCGATGACCGAGAATTTCGAGGAATCGATCATCACCGGCACCCGGGCGATATCGGGCTCGGCGGCCAGCAGGTTGAGGAACTCCACCATGGCCTTCTCGCTGTCGATCAGGCCCTCATCCATGTTGATGTCGATCACCTGGGCGCCATTGGCGGCCTGGTCGCGCGCGACCTCCAGGGCGGCGGTGAAGTCGCCGGCGGTGATCAGCTTTCGGAACCTGGCGGAGCCGGTGACATTGGTGCGCTCGCCGACATTGACGAAGGGGATATCCTTGGTCAGCGTGAAGGGCTCCAGCCCGGAGAGGCGCAGGAAACGTGGTTGTTCCGGCGGCATCCTTGGTGCCTTGTCGCGCACGGTCTCGGCGATCGCGCGGATATGTTCGGGCGTCGAGCCGCAGCAGCCGCCGACGATATTGACCAGGCCCTCCTCGGCGAAGCGGCCGATCTGTTCGGCCATGGCTTCCGGACTCTCGTCATACTGACCGAATTCGTTGGGTAGGCCGGCATTGGGATAGGCGCAGACGAAGGTGTCGGCGACCTCGGCGATTTCCGCCAGATGCGCCCGCATGGCATTGGCGCCCAGCGCGCAATTGAGCCCGATCGTGAAGGGGCGGGCATGGCGCACAGAATGCCAGAAGGCGGTGGGTGTCTGGCCGGACAAAGTGCGGCCCGAAAGATCGGTGATGGTGCCGGATATCATCACCGGCAGGCGCAGCTCTTTCTCGAGAAAAATCTCCTCGCAGGCGAAGATCGCCGCCTTGGCGTTGAGCGTGTCGAAGATGGTTTCGATCAGCACGATCTCGGCGCCGCCATCGATCAAACCGCGCAACTGATCAGCATAGGCCAATCGCAGGTCGTCGAAGCTGACGGCGCGATAGCCGGGATTGTTGACGTCCGGCGAAATCGAGGCCGTGCGGTTGGTGGGGCCGAGCGCACCGGCGACGAAACGCCGCCGACCGTCAGCTTTCTGTGCCCGGACGCAGGCCCGGCGCGCCACCTCGGCGCCGACGCGATTGAGCTCATAGACCAGCGCCTCCATGCTGTAATCGGCCTGAGCGATGGAGGTCGATGAAAAGGTGTTGGTCTCGACGATATCCGCGCCGGCCATGGCATAGGCGTAATGGATGTCCTCGATCGCCTGCGGCTGGGTCAAGATAAGGAGATCGTTGTTGCCCTGCAGATGGCAATCGCAGCCATTGAAGCGCTCTCCGCGAAAATCGTGCTCGTGAAAGCCGAGGCCCTGGATCTGCGTCCCCATGGCGCCATCAAGGATGAGAATCCGCTCGCGCGCCGTCGCGACGAGGGAAGCGAGAATTTCGGCGCCGTCCTGTCTGGCCGGCGCGCCTGTGGCCGAGTTCTGGTCATCTGCGCCCATGGGAAATCCGGTCATTCGAGGCTGAAGCAATAAAGACATAATCATATAAAGATATCGTTATGTCAAATAGAGAGCGATCGAGTGCAATCACACTAACTTGTTGATTCCATTCGCATGGGCGCGATCGCATTCGTCCTGCCGTCTGGACGTTCCACGTCGAGGCCTCTTGTCCGGCGGCGTCTCTTCTCCTCATATTAGAGTGTATCCATCTCGGGGATGGGCGATCGGACGCTGTTCTGCGCGCTGGTCGCGGGCGAAGTCGGGGACAAGGAAGATCCATGAAAATTCTGATGGTATTGGCGCATCCGCGTCGCGCATCGGTGACCGGCCAGGTGGCGGATGCTTTCGCGGCGGCCGCGGCGGCGAACGGGCACGAGATCGAATGGGCGGATCTGATGCGCGAGGGTTTCGATCCGGTGCTGCGTGAGGCGGACGAACCGGATTGGACCGACGGCAACAAAACCTATTCACCCGAAGTGCGCCATGAGATGGCTCGCGTGGAGCGGAACGATGCGACGGTGATGGTCTTTCCCGTCTGGTGGTGGTCGATGCCGGCGGTCCTCAAGGGCTGGATCGATCGGGTGTGGAACAATGGCTGGGCCTATGGCGACCGCAAGTTTCCCCAACAACGCGTCTGGATGCTCGGCATCGCCGGCAGCGATGCCGTAGCCTATGCGAAGCGTGGCTACGACCGGGCCATCGAGGTCGGACTCGATATCGGCATCCTGGATTACTGTGGCGTCAAGGATCGCCGCCTGGAACTCCTCTATGGCGCCATCGAGGGTGAGGCCCCTGTGCGCGAGATCCTGACACGGGCCGAAGTCCTGGGACGTGAATTTTAGGATGGCGTGAATCCGAAAGGCGCAATGTCTTCCAAAGGCGGTTGATCAATAGCGGCTTTCGGCGTTTGATCTGCGGCGGCTACTCAATCGCCAGCCCTTTAATCGACGAGACGATCCATGCGTGCCTTTTTCCATGAAGACCAGCGTCGCCATACGCCGAAACAGTTCATGCGGGCGGGGCGCCTTGCGGCTCCGACGGATCTACCCAGCCGTGTCGATCCTCTGCTGAAGGCCTTGCGGCATCGCGATATCGCGATCGATATGCCGCAGGATCATGGGCGGGCGCCGGCCCTGTCTGTGCATGCCGCCGGTTATCTCGATTTCCTCGCGACGGCCTATGCGCGCTGGCAGGACATCCCCAATGCGGGGCCGGAAGTGCTGCCGAACCTCTCGCCTTACTGGAATGGCGTGCCGGGTGCACCGCGTCCGCCCTGTCCGTCGACGTCGATCATCGCCGAGACCGGTTACTATCTCGGCGATCTCGCCGTGCCGCTGGGGCCGGAGAGCTGGCAGGCGATCCTGGCAGCCACGCAAGTTGCTACCGGTGCTGCGGATGCCGTGCTGGCGGGTGAGGGGGCAAGTTATGCGCTGTGCCGACCGTCCGGCCATCATGCCCGTGCCGACCGGGCCAATGGCTTCTGCTATCTGAACAACGCGGCCATCGCGGCGCAGCGCCTGCGGCAGAAATTCGCCCGCGTCGCGGTGCTGGATGTCGATGCTCATCACGGCGACGGCACGCAGGAAATCTTCTATGCGCGGGCCGACGTCCTCACCGTCTCGGTCCATGCCGATCCGGCGATCTACTATCCCTTCTTCACCGGCTACGAGGCGGAACGGGGTTGCGATGCGGGGCTTGGCGTCAACCGCAATATCCCGCTGCCGCGCCAGGCGCCGGATGCCGTCTTTCATGCGGCGATCGACAGTGCCGCCGAGACGATCAAGGCTTTTGGCGCCGAGGCCCTGGTGCTTTCGCTCGGCTTCGACAGTCATCGCGACGATCCGATCGGCATCCTCGGCGTCACCACGGATGGGTTCGGCGGCGTCGGGCGGCGCATCCGTGCACTCGGCCTGCCGGTGGTGGTGGTGCAGGAGGGCGGCTATCAGATCGAGGTGATCGGCGACTGCCTGGGTGCCTTCCTGGATGGCTATCTGCGGCAGGGATGACCCGGTAAGTGCTTGATTCCATTGGCCCGGTGGTTCCCAGCAGATAAAATAAGATCTTGATTTTTCTAGTTAAATCAAATAATTAGTCGCCTTTATGGCGGCTGCGGATCGACGGAATTCGGAGATGAGTTCCTCTCCGGCAGCCAGTTTTACGCCGGAGAGGCGGTCGGTTTTCGGGCCGGCCGCATTTTGATCCGGCAATCTGGTTTGAACATGGAAGCAGCACAGAACCTTTTCTCCGATCGCCGAGCCCCGGATGGTTGTCCCTTGCCGGTTCGCCCTCATGCGGCGCCGTTTCTGCCGATGTCGCGCGCGGAGATGGAGGCGCTCGGCTGGGACGCCTGCGACATCGTCCTGGTGACGGGCGATGCCTATGTCGATCATCCGAGCTTCGGCATGGCGATCATCGGCCGGCTGCTCGAAGC
>CAYOQR010000125.1:0-4231 GCA_964406155.1 uncultured Rhodospirillaceae bacterium
ATCTATGTGCTGGAGGTCAATCCCCGCGCCAGCCGCACCGTGCCCTTCGTCGCCAAGGCGACCGGCACGCCGATCGCCAAGATCGCCGCCCGGGTGATGGCCGGCGAGAAACTGGCGGCCTTCGACCTCAACGCCACGGCGCGCCATCATGTCGCAGTCAAGGAAGCGGTCTTCCCCTTCGCCCGGTTCCCCGGCGTCGACATCATCCTCGGCCCGGAAATGAAATCGACCGGCGAAGTGATGGGGCTCGATGCCGATTTCCCCCGCGCCTTCCTGAAGGCGCAGATGGGCGCCGGGCTGATGCTGCCGCGCAACGGCGGCGTCTTCATCTCGGTCAAGGACAAGGACAAGACCGCCATCATCCCGCCGGTGAAGCGGCTGCTGGAAATGGGCTTCGATGTGCTGGCGACGCCCGGTACGGCGGCCTTCCTGCGCAACCAGGGCCTGGCCGTGCGCGCCATCAACAAGGTGCATCAGGGCAGCCCGCATATCGTCGAGGCGATGCAGCGGGGCGAGATCAAGCTGGTCCTCAACACGGTCAGCGGTGCCAAGGCGATCCATGACGGTTTCGATATCCGCCGGACCGCCCTGATGGGAAGCATTCCCTATTACACCACCTTGTCGGGCATCCTGGCAGCGGTGGAGGCGATCGGGGCCATGGCCAGTGGGGACCTTGAAGTCGCGCCCCTTCAGTCGTACTTTAAACAAGCGTCCTGATTTCCAGGACGATCAGTTGCAGCCGGGGCAAGCGTTAACCTTTTGATCGCTCGTCCTTTTCTGGCCTATCGGGTGAGGTCCGGCTTGATTTTAAAAAGTCGGAAGGCACCCGAGGGGTTTGTTTTGCTGTTTGGGTAAGAAGAAATTATGTCGAAAATCCCGATGACGGCCGAAGGCTTCGGCCGTCTGGAAGAAGAGTTGAGACATCTGAAATCGGTTGAGCGGCCGGCGATCATTCGCGCCATCGCCGAAGCCCGCGAACATGGCGATCTCAGCGAAAACGCCGAGTATCACGCCGCGCGGGAACGCCAGAGTTTCATCGAAGGCCGGGTCATGGAGCTGGAAGACAAGATCAGCCGGGCCGAGGTCATCGACGTCTCCAAACTGACCGGCAAGCAGGTGAAGTTCGGCGCCACCGTGACGGTGATCGACGAGGATACCGAGGAAAAGGCGATCTATCAGATCGTCGGCGAGGACGAGGCGGATATCAAGGCGAAGCGTCTGGCGATCACCGCGCCGCTGGCCCGTGCCTTGGTCGGTAAATCGGTCGGCGATTCCGTCGAGGTTTCCACACCCGGCGGCTCGAAAAGCTATGAGATCGCCAAAGTGGTCTTCAAATAGGCGCCGCCCATCGACCAGCCAGCCGATCAGGTTGGCTGATCCCGCAAAAGCCGGCGCCGCAACGCCGGCTTTTTTATTGCCGCGCCGTCATTGTCACGCCGTCTTGGCCGCTACGCAGGATCGAGCTCATAAGATCACAGCCACGCGCGGCAAAGCAGGTTAAGATGATATCATAAGAGCCGGGAAGACCGGCACGGAGCCGGGGCACGAGGTCCCGATTGGGGGAAACGATGACGCGGACCACCATCATCATCCGGGCAGCGACCCAGGCGGATCACCCCTTCATCTTCAGCCTCTCGACGCGCCTCGCCATGGTGGCGCAACTGCCGGGCCGCAAGGAATCCGAGCTGCAGGCCTTTCAGGACCGCCATATGCAGGTCGCGTTGAAAGCGCCGATCGAAGGTGCCGCCACCCTGGTCGCGGCCATGCCGAGCGGCCCGGTTCTCGGCTTCATCCATCTCGAGCCGGCACTCGATCCCGTCACCGCCGAACCCGCCGGCTATGTCTCGATGATCGCCGTGGTACCCGAAGCCGAGGGCCAGGGCATCGCCCGCCAGTTGATGGCGGCGGCCGAGGACTGGGCGCGTGAAAAAGGCTATCGCTGCCTCAGCCTCGACGTCTTCGCCACCAATGAGCGGGCCCAACGTTTCTACGACCTCCTCGGCTATCGCGAGGATTCGGTGAAGCTCTACAAGCTGCTGAGATAGAGCGGCACTTTATGCGCTGCCCCCTGCACGCTGTCTCTTAGACACTGCCCGCGCGTTCGATGACGAGGATGCGGGCAACACCGAGCGGATGGGCGACATGTTCGTCGCCCGCCCCGGCATGGAAGATGTCCCCGACCGTCAGCCGCGCCACATGCTCGCCGGCGCTGTCGCGGTAATGCATGTCGACGACACCGTCCAGCACGACGAAAACCTCCTGCCCGTCATTGACATGCCATTCATAGGGCCGGTCGGTCCAATGCAGCCGGATGCTGGTCCCGTCCATGACCGCGATATCCCGGGCGCCCCAGGCGCGTTCGGCGGTGAAGCTTCTGGCATCGATGATCTGCATGAGGGTGCGCTCCGTTATCTCCAGGCTCCAGCTAAGCCCTCACCGATCACGACAGCAAGGACCGCGAGGCAGCAAAAACGGACATGAAGAATAGTGTTGGCAAGAACTGGAGCACCTGAAGCTAGTGCCTCAGGGCCACTCTTCGCGCCCAACCGCGCATCCTGGTTGCAGGCGAAATCGATCTGTCTCTATACAGGGAACAGCGACGATCAGGAACGAGGCACTGTCGGCCATGACCATCACCATCTACGGCATCAAGAACTGCGACACGATGAAGAAGGCGAGAAGCTGGCTCGATGCAGCGGGCATCGCCTATAGCTTCCACGACTACAAGGCTGCCGGCATCGACCGCGGCCATCTGCAATCCTGGGTGAAGCAGCTCGGCTGGGAGATGCTGCTCAACCGCGCCGGCACCACCTTCCGCAACCTGCCGGAAAGCGACAAGCAGGACCTTAACGCGGAGAAGGCCATCGCTTTGATGCTGACCCAGCCCTCGATGATCAAGCGGCCGGTCCTCGATCTCGGCAAGACGCTGCTGGTCGGTTTCAAGCCGGAAGCCTACGCCAAGGCCCTCGATAAATAAGCCGGCGTCAACGAGGCCGATCTATTTCCAGATCGGCTTGCCGCTGCCCGGCAGGCCGTAGCTCGACCATTTGCTGGTGACGAGATCGACGATGTCGTTCGACATGCGGATCTTCTCGCCCCATTCACGCTTGGTCTCGGGCGGCCATTTATTGGTGGCATCGAGGCCGATCTTGCCGCCGAGCCCGCTTTCCGGCGAGGCGAAGTCGAGATAGTCGATCGGCGTCCCCTCGACCACGGTGATGTCGCGGGCGGGGTCCATGCGGGTCGACATCGCCCACATGACATCCTTCCAGTCGCGGGCATTGATGTCGTCATCCACGACGATGACGAATTTCGTGTACATGAATTGGCGCAGGAACGACCAGACGCCCATCATCACCCGCTTGGCGTGTCCCGGATAGGCCTTCTTCATCGAAACAACCGCGATGCGGTAGCTGCAGCCTTCCGGCGGCAACCAGAAATCGACGATCTCCGGGAATTGCTGGGTCAGCAGCGGAATGAAGACCTCGTTCAGCGCCTCGCCCAGCACCGAGGGCTCATCGGGCGGACGGCCGGTGAAGGTCGAGAGATAGATCGGGTCGCGCCGCATGGTGACGGCGGTGACGGTGAAGACCGGGAACTGCTCGACCGAATTATAATAGCCGGTATGGTCACCATAAGGGCCCTCGTCGCGGTAGTCCGTCAACGAGACATGGCCCTCCAGCACGATCTCCGCCGTGGCTGGCACCTTCAACGGCACCGTCTTGCAATCCACCAGTTCGACCTTGCGGCCGCGCAGCAGGCCGGCGAACTGATACTCCGAGACCGTCTCCGGCACCGGCGTCACCGCCGCCAGGATGGTGCCGGGATCGGCGCCGATCACCGCCGCCGCCGGCAGCGGCTCCGGCCGCTCCGCCTTCCAGCGGGCATGATGCAGCGCACCGCCGCGATGCTTCAGCCAGCGCATCAGGGTCTGGTTCTTGCCCAGCACCTGCATGCGGTAGATGCCGAGATTGTAATTGTCCTCGCGCCGTTTGCTCGGCCCCTTGGTCACCACCAGCGGCCAGGTGATCAGCGGCGCCGGCTCGCCCGGCCAGCAGCCCTGGATCGGCAGCTTCGTCAGATCAATGTCGTCGCCCTGCAGCACCACGTCCTGGCAGGGGGCATAGCTCACCGATTTCGGATGCATCGCCATGACGGTCTTGAGGAGCGGCAGCATCTCCAGCGCCTCGCGCCAGCCGCCGGGCGGTTCCGGCTGCTTCAGGAAGGCGAG
>CAYOQR010000126.1:0-4043 GCA_964406155.1 uncultured Rhodospirillaceae bacterium
CTAGTCTCGCTCATTCTCCACAAATGCGAAGACACAAGGGTCGGGGTGAGGGGTGTTGGCGGCAAACGAAATGCTGGCGTCTGGCCTATCCCCTTGGATGCAACACCGGCAACACCAGGAGCGTTATCGTTTCCCGCATACTCAGTGCAGCGACAATCACCATCAGCGTTTTAACCAGACAATCACAACCAGCGCCCCGCTACTGGTTGCCTCGACGCAAGGATCGGGCCTAGTCTGAGGTGCCGCCTCCAACGCGGCGGCAAGGTCAGCAGCGGGTGAGACATCAGGCCATCGCGGAGCAGGTCGCGCGCCATTATTTGCGTGGACGGGAAATGGATGCGGCCAACACCGCCGATCCGGTGGCCGATCTCAGCCTGGACAAGGAGATGCTGCAACACAGGCCCATCCGGCAACACCGACTTCAAGCTTCACTCCCCCAACGGACTTAACTCTCCAACCTTTGAGACGACATCTTACAGTTCGGGACCAACACAGCCTTCAAATAGTGTCCTGGGTGATATCGAAAATGAATTCGCTAGTGCTTTCACGGGCCTTAATCTCGCCGTTCATGTTGATCGAGCTTGGTATCGTGGGATGGTATTTTTTGTATTGGGACCTGTTCCCAAAGTATTCCATTCGCAGGCTTCTTCCGTGGGTCATTTATTTGACCAGTGTCATCGGAATACCGCTCCTGCAAATTGCTATTTACAAAGATATGACATCCAAGAAAGGGATAGATGATCCCTTCGTTCCCATCCTGATTTTCGCCGAGAGTGTAGCTTCGGTTGCGTTGGCCTTTTACCTTTTACTGAGAAGGCGATCGCAGAATCGATGAGTGTTGACCTCCCACCGAATTATCCCCCAGTAGCGACTAGAGTCCGACAGTAAGTTTGCCCCCGTGAGTCTGCCCCCGACGTTGAACCACGAAACTAGTCGTTCTGCGTCACTCAACCCAACCGGTCCAGCGTCGGGTGCAAGCTCACTTCCCCCCACTCTCTTGTCACTCCCAAGCTTGCCTCGGGGGTCCGCAGTAAATGTGGTGTACGGCAACTCCGATGGATTGTCAGGTCAAGCCCGAGCCCGGGTCCGGCAATGACAAAGGAAGGAGTGTCAACAACATGCGAAACTCCCAACAACAGCCCCCCTTTCCCCTTGCGACATACAAGGGTCGGAGTGCGGGGGACGCTTCCTGGATACTCAGTACATCGACGATCACGCTCGGCATCTAAACCAGACAATCATAACCAGCGCCCCACCGCCGGTTGTCTCGACGCAGCGATCAGGCCTAGTCTGAGGCGCCGCTTCCGTCACGGCAGCAGATTCAGCAGCGGGTGAGACATCATGGCCATCGAGGAACAGGTCGCGCGCCATTATTTGCGTGGACGGGAACCGGATGCTGCCGGCGCGGCCGATCCGGCCAGCGATCTCGGCCGGCGGATCCTGCAGGCGCTGGCGGAGAGCGGCCTCGATCCCGCGCATCTGCGCCCCGAGGATCTGGCGCCGGTCGACGAGTTCCATGTGCGCGGCCGGGCCGCCACGGCCGCCCTGGGGCGCGGCCTCGCTTTGACGCCGGAGATGCGCGTTCTCGATATCGGCAGCGGCCTTGGCGGACCGGCCCGGCATCTCGCTGCCGCCACCGGCGCGCGGATCGAGGGGATTGACCTCACACCGGATTACTGCGCCGTCGCGACCCTGCTCACGGAACGCGTCGGCCTCGCCGACCGCGTCACCTATCGCCAGGGCAATGCGCTCGACCTCCCCTTCCCCGATGCCGCTTTCGATGCCGCCTATACCCAGCATGTGGCGATGAACATCGCCGGCAAGGCGCGCCTCTATCGCGAGGCGGCGCGGGTGCTGAAGCCCGGGGCCCGGTTCGGCCTCTACGATGTCTTCCAGGGAAGCGGCGGTCCGGTTCTCTATCCGGTGCCCTGGGCGGAGACCCCGGACGCCAGCTTCCTGATCACGCCCCCGGACCTGCCGCCCTTGTTGGCCGAGGCCGGTTTCCGCATCCTCTCGCAGCAGGACGTGACCGCCGCCGCCCGCGACTGGTTCGCCATGGTGCGACAGCGCTCCGCCGAACAGGGGCCGCCGAAGCTCGGCCTCCACCTGCTGTTCGGCCCGGTCTTCGCCGAAATGGGGCGCAACATGGTGCGCAATCTCTGCGAAAACCGGATCGCCCTGCACGAGGTCATCGCCGAGCGGATTTAGAACGCGGGTATCAGGGAAAAAATATAAGAAAATTAAAAGGAAAGTGCCGCCCGGTGAACTGGTTCCACAAGATAAGCAGGAGTCAGTTCGGGCGGCGGCTGTTACCTGGATGGGGCGGTCGGCGGAGCGCCCGGATGGGATGGTCAGGCTGTCGCTTCCCGCCTGGAGACAGGAAGCTGAACTGCCAGCAGGGATGTGGGATTAACCACGCCGGCCGCTGAGCCAGCCGCTTTCTTCATTCGTATAGGGCCACATGGAAGACCTCCGTTGTTACGACAAGATTCTCCCAGTGGCGGCAGGGATTGGCTTCACTTGGCCCTTTGCTGCAGCGCACGCAATGGATATGGCCGACTGATAATAAAATTTCAAGATTATATTGCGTCGCACAAATGCGGCCTCGCGACGCACCCGAACAGAAGCCGAAGCGGCAACATAGAAAATAAATTCAATTCATTGATATTAAAATAAAAACGCCACCCCAATCAGCATCAGGGTGGCGTTTTCCGGATAGATCCGGTTCAGCCCGTCTCGATCAGGCCGTCTTGAACTGGCGCTGATAGAAGAAGCCGGTCAGGGTGCCGAGGGCAATCCAGAACAGCAGGCTGGTGATCGTCGCGGCGACGATGAAGCTGTGCGCCACGGATTCCGGCGCGACGCTATGCGCCTCGACCGGCTGGGGAGCGCCGATGGCATGGGGCAGGACCACCAGGGCCACCGCCACCAGGGCCAGGACCGCCCGCCGGCTGAAGAACAGCAGAGCAAGGCCGGCACCGGTCGAGACGACCGTCGCCACCCACCAGATCTGCCGCTGCAGCAACGGCGCCGCTTCGGTGCCCGGCACTTCCGGCGGCAGGCCGAGGCCCGGCGCCAGGGTGAAGACGGCAAACCCGGCCAGGCCCCAATAGAGCCCCTTGCGCCAGTTCATGCCGCCGCCCCGGAAGGCATAGGCCGAGGCCAGCAGCAGCGCGAAGCCGATACCGGTCAGGATATCGGCCGCCGCCGTGAAAGCATTGCGCTCCAGACCGTCGCTCGGCTCCCAGCCGCCCTCGTCATGGGCCGGCTCACCAGCCGCAGCCCCATGATCGTGGCCGGCAGCCGCTTCCGTGGTGGCGCCTTCCGTCACCGCACCTTCCGTCACCGGCGCGGCCTCGGCCGAGGCGATCGGCGCCGCCTCTTCCGCCGCCTTCTCATAGACCTCGGCCTTGAGGATCACCGGTACGGTGGAAATCTGGTGAACGACAGTGATGAAAATACCCGCGATCACCCCCGCCAACACGGCGGTGACCAGCAAACGCTTGAATGTCTCCATAACAGGCTTTCCCGGAAATCCGCCTTAGTGGCAGGGAAAGGCGTTGGAGTGGCGCGTATCGTGCGCGGCGTTGTGGAAAACGTTGATGTGCGAGAAACCGACGCCCCAGATCAGGGCGACGCCCAGGATGGCGGCCATGAAGATCCCGGCGCGGGCTTCGGCCTTGGCCGAGCTGCCGGCAACGGTGTTGATCTGGGTCGATGTGGAATTGGCTTGCATGTCAGGGCTCCTGATGCGGCACGTTCCCCCTCATTCCGTCAGGAAGGCGCCTCGGGTTACAAAAACATCGGTCCGCCAGGGCAATCGAGCCGATCCGGTGGTCCGGGACATCCCTTCCCGCCCGTCATCCCGTTTCAGCTCGCCCGGCCCGGCGCCGACATCCGATGGCAGGTCTCCTGGCTCGCGGGTCGATGCCTGCCGCCGACCTTCCCGGTTACCCGAACCAGTGGTCGCATTTTGGCAACAGGCTATCCGCTTACAGTTGCGGGGGCAGCCACGGTTTTGGCCCCTTCTGGGTCGTCCGCAC
>CAYOQR010000127.1:0-4016 GCA_964406155.1 uncultured Rhodospirillaceae bacterium
TCTTTGGTGGTTGGTGGTCATGTCGGCCCCGGCTTCTGGCGGGGACGCGACAGGCTATCCCCGGATCGGGGTCGATTAAGAAAGCCCGGAATTGGGCCGGTTCAACAAGTATCTAGCTCTGTGCGGTGATCGGCGGCGAACGGCGGTAAATAGGATGGGTCCGAATACTTACTCTTGATCGCCGTTGGTCTGTGCCTCTTCCGGCACCGGATCGTCGGGAAGTGAGTCGAGGTCACGCGACAGCTCCTTGAGGAACCTGTCTCCCGTCGCCAAACGCCGACCAAGGTTCTGCATGAAGCCCTCGAACCGCTCTGCTGCTTTGGCGCGGGCTGATTGTCTCGCTGCATCCGGTAAAGGCGGTGTAATCGTCATCCAGTAATGGATGAACTGCGCGACCGTCTCGCCGAGGACGGCGAGATCCAGGTCGAGCGTGTCGATCTGGCGGCCGAGCTTGTCCAGGCGGCGTGACATGGCGGCCTCAAGCTGGTCGTCGGCATCGCCGGACAGATAGGACATGACCGCTGCCTCCACGATGGCGGATTTCGAGACATTGCGGCGCAACGCCACCGAGCGGCGTAAAGCCAGCGCTTCGATCTGCGGAATGAGCGCGGGGTCGAAATAGAGATTCAGGCGGGTTCTGGTTGCCATGGGCGTATCCTCAAAGGTCGATTCCATCATCGGGGTTCATCGCCACCTGCCGCGCGACCATCCTCATGCGCTGGCGCATGGCGCGGGCCTTGGCCGCGTCAACGTCCGGCTCGTCGTCCAGAAACTCGAACTCCTGTTCGGGCGACGGCGGCGGGGCGACGACTTCCTCATGCTCGGGCAATTCCGGCTCGCGGCGGATGCCGGCATTGGCTGGATCGTCCTCGGTCCCGTCTGCCGCGTCGGTCGCGGAACCGCTTTCCGCCGCGACCACGCGGCCGGACCAATCATCGGCGGATGGGCTGGGTGCCAGCGGAGCGGCGACCAGATCGGGCGGGGTCAGGATGCGTTCCTGAAACCGCACATCCTCGAAATAGCGGGCTTTGGTGGCCCGGATCGGCGGCGTGCCCGCGACCATGACGATTTCATCGGTGGGCGGTAGCTGCATGATCTCGCCGGGCGTGAGCAGCGGCCGGGCCGTTTCCTGCCGTGACACCATCAAGTGACCTAACCACGGGGCTAGGCGGTGCCCTGCATAGTTGGTGGAGTCGCGCAGCTCGGTCGCGGTGCCTAATGCGTCTGAAACACGCTTCGCCGTCCTTTCGTCGTTCGTGGCGAAGCTGACGCGGACGTGGCAGTTGTCGAGGATCGCGTTGTTCGGGCCATAGGCGCGCTCGATTTGATTGAGGCTCTGCGCAATCAGAAAGCCTTTGATGCCGTAACCCGCCATGAAGGCGAGCGCCGATTCAAAGAAGTCGAGCCGGCCAAGCGCCGGAAACTCGTCCAGCATCAACAGCAACCGATGCCGCTTGCCGGAGGTGGTCAATTCCTCCGTTAACCGCCTGCCGATCTGGTTGAGGATCAGGCGGATAAGCGGCTTGGTGCGGTTTATGTCGGACGGCGGCACGACCAGATAGAGCGTGACGGGCTGGCGGCTGCCGACCAGATCGGCAATGCGCCAGTCGCAGCGCGCCGTCACCCGCGCCACCACGGGATCGCGGTAGAGGCCGAGAAATGACATGGCTGTGGAAAGGACGCCGCTGCGCTCGTTCTCGCTCTTGTTCAACAGCTCGCGGGCCGACGACGCGATGACGGGATGAACGCCAGCCTCGCCGAGATGCGGCGTGTCCATCATGGCGCGCAAGGTCGCCTCGACCGGGCGGCGGGGATCGGACAGGAAGTTGGCGACGCCCGCCAGCGTCTTGTCCTTCTCCGCATAGAGAACATGCAGGATCGCGCCGACCAGCAACGAATGGCTGGTCTTTTCCCAATGGTTGCGCTTGTCGAGGCTGCCTTCGGGATCGACCAGAATATCCGCGATATTCTGCACGTCGCGGACTTCCCATTCGCCCTGTCGCACCTCCAGCAGTGGGTTGTACGCCGACGAACTCAGGTTGGTCGGATCGAACAACAGGACGCGGCCATGCTTCGCGCGGAAGCCGGCTGTCAGCGTCCAGTTCTCGCCCTTTATGTCGTGAACGATGGCGGATGCCGGCCATGTCAGCAGCGTCGGCACCACCAGCCCGACACCTTTGCCGCTGCGCGTCGGGGCGAAGCATAGGACATGCTCGGGACCGTCATGGCGCAGATAGTCTTGGGCATGACGGCCAAGCACGACGCCATCGGGGCCGAGCAATCCGGCCGCGCGGATTTCTCTGTTCTCGGCCCATCGGGCCGAGCCATAGGTGGCAACGTTGCGCGCCTCCCGTGCCCGGATGATCGACATGAGGATGGCGGCGGCAATGGCGAGGAAGCCGCCCGATACGGCGATGATGCCGCCCTCGACGAAGATCGTGGGCGCGTAGGCGTCGAACGAAAACCACCACCAGAAGAAGGCCGGCGGGTAGTAGATCGGCAGGCCCGCCAGCTCGAACCATGGATTGCCAAGCTGGGGCTGGAAGCCAAGGCGGAACGCTACCCATTGCGTCGCCGCCCACGTCATCACCAGAACGATGGTGAAGACGACAGCGATCTGACCCCAAAGGATTCGGCCTCCGCGCAATGCAGGCTCCAGTCGGCAAAAGAGACGGAGCCGATCAGAGAGTAGGCAAAATCGGGACGGGCAACAGGAAAGAGGCTGCCGGAGGGCTGCCGGATACTATCGGCGGCAAATAGGACGGGTTGCCTTCACCGACACCCGGCCGGGTGATCGCCGCTGCGCAACTGGCCGGGCGAATCGCCGAAACGCCTTATATTGTTTGCAAGGTTGAGCAGGTTTTTCAACGCGGCGCTGCGGCTGAATGGCGACCAGACGGCGGTAAAGGCGACCGGCTCTGGCTCATCGGCAAAGGGCAGGAAGACGATGCCGGTTGTTGGCAATAGCGCCGTGGCCGCTCCGGCGAGGGTGATGCCAAAGCCCTGTCCAACCATGGATAACAGAGTGCCGCGCCCCACATCGAAACGCTGGATTGACGGCGAAGGCCAGCGCCCGGCAAAGCGCATCACGATATGATCGTGAACCTGCGGACCGGTGCCACCATGACGAACAAGGAACGTTTCGCCCGTCAGATCGGCCCAAGTAATTGCCTGCTGTCCAGCAAGGCAATGCCCCTCCGGCAATACGGCCATCAATGTTTCGGTCCATATGCGCCGGGAATGGCAGTCCGGCAGTTCGGGCGCACCCGCTACGAACGCCACGTCCAGTCGGTTGGCGCGAAGCTGCATGACCGCATCGCGTGCCGTGCCCTCGGCAATCTCAACCTCGATGCCGGGATGGTCTTCCCGATACTGCCCGATCAGCTCGGCGGGGAAGCTACCCGGAATCAGGGCATGGACACCGATGCGCAAGCGGCCACATTCTCCCGCCGCCGCCACGCCAGCCGTCTTCACCGCATGGTCCAGTTGATCGACGCCTGCCGCTATCCGCTCGACGAAGTGGTGTCCGGCCTCGGTCAGTCGGACGCCGCGCGCGTGACGCTCGAACAGGAGGACGCCAAGGTCTTCTTCCAGCGCCTTCACGCGGGCGCTGACGCTGGATTGCGCTACGCCGAGCGCATTGGCCGCGTGGCGGAAGTTCAGATACTCAGCGACGGCAAGCGTCTGGATCAGCGATGCGAGGGGGATGCGCGAGCCGAGCGTGGTCGGCACGCCCCATGGGCAACCATTCATCGGTGCTGATCGCCGCCGTCGCATCGCTCAAATGCCACTACAGTCCTTCATTGCACGCCGTAGCGGACGCAGTTGCTTGGCTTCCTTAGAATGACGCATTGGATTGCCCCCTCCCTCTATGTCGCCTACTACGCACAAGTGACTTGCATGATGGAAGTTACACCATTATGGATGTGTCATGCAACGAACAAGCTTTCTGTCATTAGAGTGTCCCGCAGCCCGAGCGCTGGAAAGCGTCGGTGACTGGTGGAGCATCCTGATCC
>CAYOQR010000128.1:0-3922 GCA_964406155.1 uncultured Rhodospirillaceae bacterium
TGGAGCAGCAGCAGATCGTCGATCAGGCGGCAATCAACCTGCGCCGCATCCAGGCGGAGCATGAGGCGCGGCCGAGCAATGCGGTCTATACGGAAAGCGGCACATCGGCCGGCAGCGGCAACCCGTTGCTGGTTCGCACGGCGGATGGCGATGGGCAGATGGCTGATGCGACTGGTGGCGAGGGTGGGCAGACGCAGAAAGATGACGCTGTCGAAGGCGCCAGCAGCGAAGATGCTTCATCGAACGATAACAGTGTCGTTACTGGATTGAAGGCGCTGATAGCAGAGCCACCAGCGCAAATAGCACCGTGGTTGAAGCCGGATGCGCGCGAGACGTTCAATGGCATTCTACCATTCCCGAACGGTAGCACCACGCGGCCACATGCCAAAGAAGAGAAGGCAATGGGACCTCTCGCTAAAGAGGCGGAAGAAGCAATTTGGACGCTGAAGCCGGCAACCATCTGGCCTATTGCGGGAACGCCGAAGATCAATCTGAAAAACGGGGATACGGCGGACGGGTATCATACGGACGGATTGAGAATTGACCGAAAAACCGGGAAGCCAAAGAAGCATTGGGGGATAGATATCGGGGCCGAAGAAGGGACCCGCGTCAATGCGGTCAAGGGAGGTAAGATTGTCTTTGTGAAAAATGAATTTCTCCCCGGTAATACGGTATGGAAGAATGATGAAGATAAGGGCTATGGCAACGAGGTGATCATCCAGCACGACGATGGCACCTATACTGTTTATGCTCACTTGCAGTTGTACAGGATAATCAAGGGGCGGCCGGTCAATTTGGTTTATCCCGGCCAGGAAGTGAAAGCCGGAGATCAGATCGGCGTTGTTGGCAGAACAGGTAATGTTCCCAAAGGCGGCCAAACTCATCTGCACTTCGAGGTTCGTTATGGAAACGCCGGGCATGCTCTGGCATCTCGAACCACCATTAATCCCCTCTATTATTTACCTTGGCTTGGTGGTGCTATTTATAGTAATAAATAATTACATAAATATCTAATAGGTTGTAAATCATGTCTCGCCGTTTAGCCGCTGGTACTGTTTTTATGTTGTGCGGTCTGCTTTCGTTTGCGGCATTAGCTGACGGTGAGTGCAAAGCGATTTTCGATGATATCGGCGATCATCTGACGCTGGGACCTATTGCCTTGGGAACAGATGCTCGGACGTTCATGTCCGATGAGGAAAAGAAAGAGTGCCTCTCGGATATAGGCGGAGAAGACTGCTTTGCAGAGAAGGACAATCTTTCTTACATCTTCGGTCGAAACAGCTATGTGGTCGGTGTTGTGGAGGCGCGTGATCGTTCCGTGGCGGGAATAGGTACTTCCGTAGAGATGCTGGAGACGTCGCCCTATCTAGGTAAAATGATCGCGGGTATCCAATTCAGCGACACACTGGATGATGTACGTCGAAAGCTGAAAAGCCTGCCAGCAGGCTTCCCTGAATGGCGCCAGAAAAGAAACGAGCACGGTGTTTATCTCTATACCGATGCCTGTTTGCGCGGCACCAACGGCGACATTTGGTATTATACATTGGGGTTTGCTCTCAATCTGCGGCTCGATTATGTCGGCGTTCAACGTGAAGATTTTGACAGAGATATGTAGTCGCATTGCTTGCTCCAAGCACAGAGATGCGTATTGAGCAACATGGCTTGCCGCTGGTTGATCCAGACTCTGCAAATTGAAGTGTCCGAGCGTTTTGACCATAGGTCGGCTATCCGCATGCTCTCGCCGCCGGACTTGATATTTTGCTCTCTGGCCACCTTCTGATGAACTGCAACCTTTCAACGTAAGGTGCGCAGGTGCTGGATGCCGGCAAGGGATACAGTGACATTCCCTATGACGTGCTGAACGGCATGGACCGGGCGGGCCGGGATGCCCTGGTCGCCTATGCCAGGGCCGGCGGCAAGGTCACGACCGATCCCGTCGCCTTCTATCGCCTGCAGGACCTGGCGCTGGACCATCCCCAGGCCTTCCTCGACGCCGATCTCAACGACCACATCGACAAGCTGGACGGCCAGGACCTGGCCAGGCTCACGGCGCTGCAGGCCACCCTGCGCGAGAAAGGCCCGGCCGATCCGCAATTCAGTTTGCAGCGGGTCAATGGCCAAAGCACCGACATGATGCTGAACTTGCTCGGCTTGCCGATCCGTCTGACTGGCGCGGCCAAAGCGGACAGTCCTGCCGGTAACTCCGACTTGGACCGTCAGGCCGCCGCCTTCAAGCGGGACATCGATCAGCGGGCCGCCGCCCAGGAAGCGGCAACCGGTCGCAAGATCACACCCGAGGAATACCAGAAGCTCCTGGTCGAGATGGTGGTGGAGCAGGGTGCGATGACACTGGCCATGCGGCCGGTGACCGGCAATGCGCCGCCGGGCAAGGATGCAGCGCCATCCACGGACGGCGGGACGGTTGAGAGCGACAAGGCAGGGCAGCAAGAGGCACCGGCCGCAGCCAATGCGCCCGATGTCACACCGACCAAGGATCCCAAGTCGGCCGCCATTGCCGGCATGACGGCAGGTAGCGCGGTGATGCCATCCGTGGCGTCGCCAAACGGTACCCTGCCTGCCCTCTCGGAATGGGCCGCGGCGGCGGGAACCCTTTTGAGAGGTGTCGCGATTGCTGGGCTAACGACAGCCGGAGGTGCGCTTGCAGGCTTTGTTGCCGGCATGTGGCCAACCTCGACGGCCGGCCCGGAGCTTGACATGATCTCGCCGTCACAGGCGATGCCGCCGAATATGAACGATATGCGGACGCCGCCGCCGCCTCCGCCCGTGCCGAATTTCAGCGGTCCCAAGGATAACCAGCCGGCGCCTGCGCCCGATCCGAGAGATTTCGGGCCACCGCAGCCTCTGCCGCCGCCGGTTGATCTGAGTGACCCGAGGCATAACCAGCCGGAACTGCCGAATACCGATGAATTCAACAAGCCGATGGAAAGTACCATTTCCAGGCAGAACAAGAAAAAGAAAGCGGAAGCAGAGGCAAGGGCGAGAGGCGAAACGCTGCCGAAGAAAGGACCCGTTACTCCCTTGACTGGCTTGCCGCCGGAAGAAAAAAGAGAGCCGAAGGATCAAAGAGGGGATGCACCGTTTTCAAAGCCAAGCGAGTCTCTGAAGCCAGGCGACTGGATTGATTTGAATAAATTTTCGCAGAAACGCTCGACGAAAACGCCTACTTATGATGATCCGGAAACCGGATACTATGTTGAAAGAGACACAGGAGGTCACAGCGATAAGGTTTGGAAGCTGAGAGATCGTTTCGGTGAAAGAATAAAGTCGATAACTCGGTTTGGAAAAGTTCTGAGCGATTAAGGACAGAGATTATGAAAAGGGCATCGGCGACTGTACGACGTTTCTTTCCGAACGACATATTTGAGCAAGGTAGGATGGAAGAGTTAGGGTACCTTCCTGTCAACGTCTCTATTTTCGATCACTATCTGACGGAGGAAGAGGATAGAGAGTGCAAGATCATGTTCTACTCGCAAGCCATTAAAGCAGGGACTCTCGATGAGTATATGGTTGGCGAGAGGCAGTTCTTAGCCTTGTACAAAGATCTTGCCGTCGACGGCGCCTATGTGGAGTGGGAAGGTAGCTATTGGTCAGCAAAGGCTGAGGATGTGGCGTTCATTCGTCTGCAGGTGGAGAGTTTGCGCGAGAAGATTCATATGGATGTATATTTCATTGATCCACAGATTTATGTCCTTGGTGGGCATGATAGAACAGATATGTTCCTCTTGCGTAACAAGGATTATCTCCCGGTACTAGAGAAAAAGGTCCGGGATTTCGGACTCCACGTACTTATCCCTAAGGATTTCTGATCACCGGGACAGCTACCAGACCCTTCAGGGTAAGACGGCCGTCGATGGCCACGATGCGACGGTGGCGCAGCTTGCGCGGCTGAAGCGGGACTATC
>CAYOQR010000129.1:0-3811 GCA_964406155.1 uncultured Rhodospirillaceae bacterium
GTGTCGTGGCGGCGGCCCGCGAGGTCAGCCTGCATGTGCCCCTGGTGGTGCGCCTCGAGGGCACCAATGTCGATCTGGGCAAGAAGATCCTGGCGCAATCCGGCCTGCCGATCCTGTCGGCGGACAATCTGGCCGATGCGGCGGAAAAAGTGGTCAAAGCGGTGAAGGAGGCGTGAGGTAATGGCCGTTCTCGTCAATAAGGACACGAAGGTCATCTGCCAGGGCTTCACCGGTTCCCAGGGCACCTTCCATTCCGAACAAGCGATCGCCTACGGCACCCGCATGGTGGGTGGCGTGACCCCCGGCAAGGGCGGCAGCAAGCATCTCGACCTGCCGGTCTTCGATACGGTGGCGGAAGCCGTCGACAAGACCGGCGCCGATGCCAGCGCCATCTACGTGCCACCGCCCTTCGCGGCGGATGCCATCCTGGAAGCGGCGGAAGCCGGCATCAAATTGATCGTCTGCATCACCGAGGGCATTCCGGTGCTCGACATGGTGCGGGTGAAGCGCGGCCTCAGCGGTTCCCAGGCGCGGCTGATCGGCCCGAACTGCCCCGGCGTCATCACGCCCGGCGAATGCAAGATCGGCATCATGCCCGGCCATATCCATAGCCGCGGCAAGATCGGCATCGTCTCGCGCTCCGGCACGCTGACCTATGAGGCGGTGGCCCAGACCACGGCGGCCGGCCTCGGCCAGACCACCTGCATCGGCATCGGCGGCGATCCGGTCAACGGCACCAATTTCGTCGATTGCCTGGATATGTTCCTGGCCGACGACGAGACCCAGGGCATCGTCATGATCGGTGAAATCGGCGGCAATGCCGAAGAGGATGCCGCCGCTTTCCTGAAAGCGGCCAAGCGCAAGAAACCGGTGGTCGGCTTCATCGCCGGCGTCACCGCGCCTCCGGGCCGCCGCATGGGCCATGCCGGCGCGATCATTTCCGGCGGCAAGGGCGGTGCGGGCGACAAGATGGAAGCCATGCGCTCCGCCGGTATCATGGTCGCGGATTCCCCGGCCAGCCTCGGCAGCACGATGCTGAAGGCGATGGGGAAATAAGCCGGGACCAGAAGAACAATCCGGCGCGCCGCCCGATTCCGGGCGGCGGATCGCCGGGGGGATGGATATGACAATTGCGGGATGCCGCCGATCGGGCGCGGCTTCCCGCCAGCAGGCGACCGGACCGCTCAAAAAGATCCGGCCGCGTGCCTTGCGCCAGGGGTTTTGTATTGGGCCGCCGCCCGGTCGCGGTCCAGGCTGCAAAGAGTGATCGAGCATGGATCAGACCAGTTTCCTCTCCGGCCCCAACGCCCCCTTCATCGAGGAGCTTTACGCCAAGTATCTGGAGAACGCCGCTTCGGTGGATCCGAGTTGGCGCAGCTTCTTCGACGATCTCAAGGATGACGCGGCCACCGTGCTGCAGGATATCCGGGGCGCGAGTTGGGCGCCGCGCGAACGCGATATCGAGATCGGCAACGGCCATGACGGCCATGACGAGGAAGCCGCGACGACCGGCGTCACCCAGCCGCGCTCAACCGCCCGCGACCGCAAGAAAGCGGCGGTGGACAGTTTGCGGGCGATGATGCTGATCCGCGCCTACCGTGTGCGCGGCCATCTCGAGGCCAATCTCGATCCTCTGGAGCTGAAGCCGCGCGGCAAGCATGCCGAGCTCGATCCCCGCACCTACGGCTTTACCGAAGCCGATATGGATCGCGAGATCTTCATCGACAACGCCTTCGGTTATGAAAGCGCCACTTTGCGCCAGATCGTGCATGCGGTGCGCCTGACCTATTGCGGCTCGATCGGCATCGAATACATGCATATCGAGAATCCCGAGCAGAAGAAGTGGCTGCAGATGCGCATCGAGGGCAGCCGGGCGCAGCGGGAGTTCACCGATCGCGGCAAGCGCGCCATCCTCGAGCGCCTGACCGCCGCCGAGATGTTCGAGCGCTTCCTCGACAAGAAATTCACCGGCACCAAGCGCTTCGGCCTGGATGGCGGCGAAACCATGATCCCGGCGCTGGAACAGATCATCAAGCGGGGCAGCCAGCTCGGCCTCAAGGAAGTCGTGGTCGGCATGGCCCATCGCGGCCGGCTGAACATGCTCGCCAATTTCATGAACAAGCCCTTCGCGGCGATCTTCTCGGAATTCCAGGGCAATTCGGCCAATCCGGAAGACGTGCAGGGTTCGGCCGACGTCAAATACCATCTCGGCACTTCGGCCGATCGTGAATTCGACGGCCGCATCGTGCATCTCTCGCTGAACGCCAATCCCTCGCATCTCGAGGCGGTCAATACCGTGGTGATCGGCAAGGTGCGGGCGAAGCAGCGCCAGCGTCGCGACAAGAACCGCGAAGAGGTGATGGCCCTGCTGATCCATGGCGACGCGGCCTTTGCCGGCCAGGGCCTGGTGCCGGAATCCCTCGATCTCTCGGAGCTGAAGGGCTACAAGACCGGCGGCACCATCCATTTCATCATCAACAACCAGATCGGCTTCACCACCAATCCGGTGGCCTCGCGCTCGGGCCCGTATTGCTCGGATATCGCCAAGGGCATCCAGGCGCCGATCCTGCACGTCAATGCCGACGATCCCGAGGCGGTGCTGTTCTGTTCCGCCCTCGCCATGGAATTCCGCCAGGAATTCAAGCGCGATGTGGTCATCGACATGTTCTGCTATCGCCGCTTCGGCCATAACGAGAGCGACGAGCCGGCCTTCACCCAGCCGCTGATGTATCGCAGGATCGCCAATCTGCCGACCACCCGGGCGATCTATGCCGACCGGCTGGTGCAGGACGGCGCGCTGACCCAGGCCGATGTCGATTCCATCCTGCAGAGCTTCCAGCATCATCTGGAGACGGAATTCGAGGGCTCGGCCAATTACAAGCCGAACAAGGCCGACTGGTTGGAAGGCGCCTGGTCGGGTCTCGCAATGGCATCGGGCGACGAACGCCGGGGCGAGACTTCGGTGGCGGCGGATCTGCTGCAGGAGGTTGGCAAGGCGCTCGCCACCGTGCCGGCGACCTTCAACGTGAACCGCAAGATCGCCCGCCAGCTCGCCCAGAAGGAAGAGATGTTCAAGACCGGCGAGGGCATCGACTGGTCGACCGGCGAAGCCCTGGCCTTCGGCACCCTGCTGCGTGAGGGGCATTACGTCCGCCTCTCCGGCCAGGATTGCAAGCGGGGCACCTTCTCGCAGCGCCATGCCGTGCTGATCGATCAGGAAAATGAGAGCGAATACACCCCGCTGAATAATATCCGCGACGGCCAGTCCACCTTCGAGGTGATCGACAGCCCGCTCTCGGAAGCCGGCGTGCTCGGTTTCGAATACGGCTTCTCGCTGGCCGAGCCCCGTGCCCTGGTCCTCTGGGAAGCGCAGTTCGGCGATTTCGCCAATGGCGCCCAGGTGATCATCGATCAGTTCATCTCCTCGGGCGAAAGCAAGTGGCTGCGCATGTCGGGTCTCGTCATGCTGCTGCCCCACGGCTATGAAGGGCAGGGGCCGGAACACAGCTCGGCCCGGCTCGAGCGCTACCTCCAGGCCTGCGCCGAGGACAACATGCAGGTGGTCAATGCGACCACACCGGCCAATTACTTCCATGTGCTGCGGCGCCAGATCCACCGGAACTTCCGCAAGCCGCTCATCATGATGACGCCGAAATCGCTGCTGCGGCACAAGCTCTGCGTCTCGAAGCTGGCGGATTTCGGTCCGGGCACCAGCTTCCACCGCCTGCTCTGGGACGTTGCCAAGCTGGCGCCGGACAAGGAGATCAAGCGTGTCGTCCTGTGCTCGGGCAAGGTCTATTACGACCTCTTC
>CAYOQR010000130.1:0-3741 GCA_964406155.1 uncultured Rhodospirillaceae bacterium
GCGAGTGCATCAGCGCCGATGAGAAAGCCTCGACGAGGCGCGGGCTACGGAATTGGACGGAAGAGACATTCACTGAGACCTTGATGTCGTCTGGCCACGATGCTGCTTGTTGGCAAGCCTGATCGATCACCCATTCGCCGAGCCGAATAATGAGACCAATCTCCTCGGCCACAGGGATGAACTTTTCGGGAGACACCAGGCCGAGTTGCGGGTGACGCCACCGCAGCAGAGCTTCGAACCGGCAAATCTTTTCAAGTTTGAGACTGTAGATTGGCTGATAGACCAACTCAAACTGGCCATTCGTCATCGCGTCCCGAAGATCGAGTTCGAGAGCGCGGCGCTTCTGTAGACTTTCGTCCATCTCAGTTTCGAAGAACCGCCAGATGCCGCTACCTTCAGCTTTGGCACGATACAACGCCAAGTCTGCATTCTTCAGGAGCTTTTCGCCATTCGAGCCATCGTGAGGAGCCAGCGAGATACCGATACTACAGCCGATAACAATCCGTTGTCCGTTGAATTCATAAGACTGTCCGATGCATTCAACGATGCGTCGTGCAAGTCGCTCCACATCGTTAGAGTCTCGCGTGCCTGCTTGGATGATGGCAAACTCATCGCCGCCCAAACGAGCGACGGTATCGATCTCGCGGACACAGGCGAGCAGCCTGTCGGCGACTGCACAAAGTAGCTCGTCGCCGATCGGATGTCCGAGTGTGTCGTTGACCTGTTTGAAGTTGTCGAGGTCCAAACATAGAACGCTGAATCCAGCTCCGCGTCCAGCTTGGGCAATAGCTTGTTCAATACGCTCCGCCAGCAGCAGACGATTCGGGAGGTGGGTGAGGGCATCGTGACGGGCCATAAAAGCGATCTGAGTCTCCGCCCGCTGCTGCTCGGTGACATCTTCGCAAGTTTCCAGCCATCCGCCATCGGAGGTCGAACGGCGATCGATACGAATAATGCGACCATCGCTTAAACTCTGAAAATAGCTTCCGATCTCTGAGCGCGATATGGACGACTCCACGAGTTCATCGAGGGTCTGGCCCGCGTGGTTTCCTGCCATGATGCTCAGCTTCAGAACAGATTCGAACTGCATGCCAGCGCGGACATGGCCGGGAGGAATGCGGAAAATCTCGCAGAAACGACGGTTGACGACTTGCAAGCAACCATCATGGTCATACAGACACAAACCCTGCGACATGTTGTCGAGAGCGGCATCGAGTCTTCGGTTGGTCTCGTAGAGTTGCTCTTCCTGCCTCTTTAAGGCTGTGATGTCGCTGAAAACTACAATCTCGCCGCCTTCCTGAGTCTTGCTACGGCTGATGCGCAGCCACCGACCGTCCGGTAAACACGCTTCGCCTGTGAGGTCGTCGTTCGCGAGGAGAGCTGGGCCAGTTGAGGGAAACGCAATCTTGAATGTGTCTAGCGAGTCGAACCGGAGAAGCTCCGGTGCACTGGCAAGAAATTCGCTTGAGCGGGAGTTGGCCAGCGCGATCTTTCCGTCAGGATGAAGGAGAACGACGCCTTCGCGGGAATTTTCAAGCGCATCGGTCAAACGCGCTTGTGCGGACCTCCGCTGAGCGATTTCACGCCCAACCATATCCTTAATATTATTTCGCATCACGTTCATCGCGGCGATTAACGTGCCGAGTTCGTCGGCTCCTCCCCTGGGAATGTTAACATCGAGTTCGCCCGCCGCGATGCTGCGTGCGGCTTTGGAGGCGACAGCAACCTGCCCAATAATACGGCGGCTCAACAGCCAAGTGACGAATCCGGAGAGCAGAAGCGCGATGGCGATAGCGCCGAGATTGAAATGCAAGTCACGATCAATCGCGGACAGAGCTCGTTGGCGGAACAAAAAGCCGTCGCCAGCAGTGTGGTTGATCAAAAGGTCAATCTGCTGGTCAACGGTCTTTGCGTAGCCATCCAGCCGGTCGACAAAGGCGGCGCGGCTATTCACATCAGGTACTTTGCCGCCGTTGCGATACAGCGTGGCCCAGTCACTGACGGCTTTGCGTACCTTGGTGACCGCGTCAGTCGCGCCGGGGGACTGAGACCGTTCGGCGGCGATATTCAGATCGTCGTAAAAGGCACTTTCAAGCCTGGTAATTTTTTTATCTAGCTCGGTGCGCGCCTGAGGGTCGAGAGTCCCAAGCCGCCGGGAGGCGACTGCGCGCATTTTTGAGAAGTCTGCCGCCGCTGCCCGTGCGTAGTTGATCGACATAAGAGATTCGTCGAATGTTTTGGCAACAAGACCGCCAGCGTGCTTGATGCTTTGCATGGCGTAGAATCCGAGAGCAGCCGTGATGGCACTCATTAACAGATAGCAAACCAGGATCTGTGTTCGGATTGTGTTACCCGCCGGTATGCAGGAGCGTATGCTTTCGTAAGCAGCGTAGAACAGCGCGCGATTTGCCCCGACTCCTGACGACATACTCGCACCCACACGATGGCTCCACTTCCGTCAGCGACCGAAGAACAAGCCCTATTTTCAGGGATAGCCCTGGCGATAAGGGCATTCGGAGGTGACATCAGTCATCGGAATAGCGATATAATCTTTACGGCCGGTGTTGAGTAAAGGTACTTCTGGATTATGGTAACCAGTTAGTGCATCGAATCGTTCTAATTTGTAGTTCGTGCATGAAGGTCTGACGGAGCAACGGAATGCATGTGCTCAGATGGATTTCGATCCTTCTAAGACGGAGTGATACGCATGTTTTGTTAGCAGTGTTAGGTGGTTTGCTCGCCGGCGGTGCATTAGCTGCCAGCCCTTATCAAATTTCACAGAAAAATCGTGAATTTCAGCCAGGCTATATTGCCATTAACCGCGGCGATGCTTTGCGCTTTATCAACGACGATGGCGATCTTCTTCACCACGCCTATCTCACCTCCCCAACGTTCTCGTTCGATTCGAACGATCAGAAGCCGGGTAGTTCGTTCACCGTCGTCTTTCCGGTCGCGGGCAGCTTTACGGTGCGGTGCGGGATTCATCCAAAAATGAAGCTGACGGTGAAGGTGAACTGAGTTTGTTTGCTGGCCGCCCGGGTTACAAAACCGTCGTATTGAACAGCGTTGCGTGGCCGACGTAGTAGACAAACAGCGTTGCGGCAAGTGCAGCGCAGAACCCGGCCGGAGCGGCGAGTGGAACACGCCGGTCGTTCTCTACTCGGCGGTCATCGGCAAGCACTGCGAACAGCACCGCAATGATGCCCGAATGCCCGATGGTGTCTATCTTTCCAAATTCCAGGCAAGCAGCGATGAACATACCCGCTAGAATTGCCGCTGCGCAGCGCCGGACCAGTGGCGTCCAGAGCAACGCAAATGCGAGTACGAACTCAACGGCGCCAGCAGCACGCATATAGAACGCGGGATCAAACCCGAAAGTAATGCTCGGGTGCGTGATGAAGATCGGGTAACTCCACTGAGGATAGGCCCATTTTTCGACGGACGCCCACATCAGAGTCACCGCCGTCGCATAACGCATGATATCAATCGGCTCGATCCCGAAGAATTTCTTCTGAAGCCCCCTCAAAGCAAGATACGCTGCGATGCCCAGAAAGATTGGGTAGTCCGCCAAATGGAACATTCCGTAGTCGTGTATCGCCATGCCGAACAAGATGACGATGCCGAGCGCGGAGATCGGCAAAGTCCGCCTCCACAATAGGCAAATCGCGATTGTGAACTGCAGGGGAGGGAGGAGCAGCGATTTGCTGGTCAATTCTGGCGTTAACAGGATGCCACCCAGCG
>CAYOQR010000131.1:0-3734 GCA_964406155.1 uncultured Rhodospirillaceae bacterium
TTCCCGCTGATGATCGGCATGTGGAAGATCGCGCCGGCGCTGGCCTGCGGCTGCACGGTCGTCCTGAAGCCGGCGGAGATCACGCCGCTGACCGCCTTGCGGGTCGGTGAACTGGCGCTGGAGGCGGGGTTGCCGGCCGGTGTCCTCAACGTCATTCCGGGCTACGGCAAGACCGTCGGCAATGCCCTGGTCAATCATCCGGATGTCGACAAGGTGACCTTTACCGGCTCGCCGGTGGTGGGCCGCGAAATCCTGCGTGGTTCGGCCGGCAATCTGAAGCGTGTCACCCTGGAGCTTGGCGGCAAATCCGCCAATGTGATCTTCGGCGATGCCGATCTCGATGCCGCCACCAAGGCGGCGGCTTCGGGTATCTTCTTCAACACGGGCCAGGTCTGCTCGGCTGGGTCGCGGGTCCTGGCGCATGAGAGCGTCTATGACGAGGTTGTCGCCCGGCTGACCGAGCGGGCGCAGAAGATCCGCCTTGGCAATCCGCAAGAAAGCGGCACCTCGATGGGGCCGATCGTCTCCGAGGTGCAGATGAACCGGGTGCTCGGCTATATCGATGTCGGCGTCAAGGAAGGTGCCTCGCTGGTGACCGGCGGCAAGCGCGTCGGCGAGCAGGGCTACTTCGTGGCCCCCACCGTCTTCGCCAATGTCGAGCATGAGATGCGGATCTCGCAGGAGGAGATCTTCGGCCCCGTGGTCAGCGTCATCAAATTCCGGGACGAGGAAGAGGCTCTGCGCCTGGCGAATGGCACAGTCTATAGCCTTGCTGCAGGTGTCTGGAGCCGCGATATCGGCCGCGTGCATCACTTCGCCAAGAAGGTGAAGGCCGGGACGGTCTGGATCAATACCTATGGCTATACCGATGTGCGTCTGCCTTGGGGCGGAGCGCGGGATTCCGGTTTCGGTCGCGAGCATGGCGATGCCGCGATCGAAAACTTCACCGAGCCGAAAGTGGTCTGGCTCAATCTGAACGGCTGATCGGGAGGCAGGCGGTGAAATAGCAAAGCCACCGCCCGCTTCCACCTCAGCTTTAATTCACGACATCGACGATCTGTACAACGCGCCTGCCGCCGGGTGCGACGGTGGCGGCTTGCCTGAAGGGATACATCATGAGAGTTGCCATCATCGGACAACAGGATTTCGGCAAGGCCGTTTTGGAGGCCTTTCTCGACCGCAACGACGACGTCGCCGGCGTGTTCTGCGCGCCGGAGAAAGAGGGAGCCCGGTCCGATCCGTTGAAGATCGCCGCGCAGGAACACCAGTTGCGGGTGTTTCAGTTTCCTTCCCTGAAAAGCCCGGAGGCGCTGTCCGCCATGCGGGAACTGAATGCCGATATCGGCATCATGGCCTATGTGCTGCAATTCGCCCCGCAGGAATTCGTCAACATCCCGAAGCATGGGACGATCCAGTACCATCCATCGTTGCTGCCGGCCTATCGTGGTCCGAGCTCGATCAACTGGCCGGTGATCCGGGGTGAGCGCAAGACCGGGTTGACGATTTTTCGCCCCAATGACGGGCTCGACGAAGGACCGGTCGTGCTGCAGAAGGAAACCGAGATCGGCCCCGACGATACCCTGGGCAGCATCTATTTCGACCGCCTGTTCCCGATGGGCGTTGCCGCCATGCTGGAGGCGGCCGATCAGGTGGTGAAAGGTGAGCACCGTGAAGTGGTGCAGGATGAATCGCAAGCCTGTTACGAGGGCTGGTGCCGGACGGCGGAGGCCAAGGTCAATTGGCACAATCACATCGATATCATCTACAACCTGATCCGTGGCTGCAATCCGGCGCCGGGAGCCTGGACCACGCATCAGGGCAAGAAGGTGCAGCTCTTCGACTCCCGCAAGCACACCTTCCGGACCTTCGGCGCGGTCAAGGGCAAGGTCGGCGAAATTTCTGAGATCGGTGCGGAGAGTATCCGCATCACCGCGCAAGGCGGCCAGATTGAGATCTTCAAGCTGAAGCCGGAAGGTGGCAAGAAGATCGCGGCCGTCGATTTCGTGCGCGAGGCCGGCCTCGGTGTCGGTTCGTTGCTCGGCAACTGACGTCGCTGTCGATTTGACCAAGTGCCCGGGGCCGGCTCACCGGCCGCGGGCATTGCCATTTGTCAGATCAATGTCAGGCTGATGCCGCCGATGGCGCCGATCAGCACGACGATCCAGGGCTGAGCCTTCCAGGCAGCCAGGAGGATGAAGCAGAGCAGCGCCAGGGCGAAATCCTGCGACAGGCGGATGGCGCTGATCCAGACCGGGTCATATAGGGCGGCTGCCAGGAGACCCACCACCGCGGCATTCACACCATTCAGGATGGCCCGCATTGCCGGTTGGCGCCGCAGGTGATCCCAGAACGGCAGGGCGGCCAGGATCAACAGCAGACCCGGCAGGAAGATGCCGATCAGGGCGATGCCGGCGCCGATCCAGCCATCGGGAGCGGCATTATTGATGGCGCCCAAATAAGCAGCGAAGGTGAAGAGCGGGCCGGGCACGGCCTGAGCGGCGCCGTAGCCGGCGAGAAAGGCATCGGGTGCGACCCAGCCTGGCTGCACCACGCTTTCCTGCAGCAGAGGCAGGACCACATGGCCGCCGCCGAAGACCAGGGCGCCGGCGCGATAAAAGGCGTCGAACAGAGCCGTGGCATGTGCCAGTTCGGCATGATCGCCCCAGCCGAGGCCGTGCAGAAGAGGGAGGAGGAGCAACAGGGCAAGCACGACGATCAGGATCGCGAAAGCTGCAATTCGACCGACTGGTGCGGACAAGCGAACGTGATGATCGGCAACGACCGTGCGCTCGGCAGGGATAGGGCGGCAGAGATGAAAGCCGGCTGCAGCCCCCAACAGGATCGCCAGGAGTTGGCCCGCAGTGCCGCCGAGAAAGACGACGGCCAGCACAGCCGCCAAAGCAATGCTGCCACGCTGGCGATCCGGGCAGAACTGTCGTGCCATGCCCCAGACCGCCTGGGCGACGACAGCCACGGCGACAATTTTCAGGCCATGCAAAATACCGCCCATCACGGGACCGCTGAGGTCGGCGGCGCCACGTGCGAAGAGAACAAGCAGGATCGCCGACGGCAGAGTGAAGCCGAGCCAAGCCGCGAGGCCTCCGAAAACACCGCCGCGCAGCAGCCCGATCGCGAAACCGACCTGGCTGGAAGCGGGGCCGGGCAGAAACTGGCCCAGGGCCACGAGGTCGCCGTAACTTTCCTCGCTGAGCCAGCGTCGGCGGTTGACGAATTCGGCGCGGAAGTAACCGAGATGTGCGATCGGCCCGCCAAAACAAGTGAGGCCGAGTTTGAGGAAAATAAGAAAGATGATGCGGAAAGGCATGGGAGAGGGCGGAGGAGCCTCGTCCGCCGTTACCGATGTCTTTTGCCAATCCGTCATGAGCCCTGATCCGTGATCATCTGGGCTTGCTGTTAACAGAAACGGCAACGGGTTGCCATACCGGCCATCACGCTGAATAGAGGCTGCCGGGCAATAACTGCGCCAGATAAGCTTGAGGGGAAGGGTTGGTTGTCATCATCGTCCCGATCCAGGCGCGGCGCTCGAAATCGATGGCCACCAATTCCCAGGCCACCAATTTCCAGACACACGCCATGTTGCCGGTATCGATCACGTGAAATTCGCCTGGTGTGTCGAGCGAGGAGCGCAAGTGCAATCGCGCACAGATGTCACTCTGGGCCTAGGTTCTGTACTCATAAAGATGATTCCCCTCGAAGCGGGGATATGATTCAAC
>CAYOQR010000132.1:0-3238 GCA_964406155.1 uncultured Rhodospirillaceae bacterium
CGCTTTACTGGCATTTCCAGAACAAGCGCGCGCTGCTTGACGCACTGGCCGAGGCAATGCTGACGGAACGCCACACCCGCTCGCTACCCGAAGAGAACGAAGACTGGCGGCTATTCCTGAAAGAGAACGCCCAGAGTTTCAGAACGGCGTTGCTCTATTATCGCGACGGGGCGCGCATCCATGCCGGCACTCGACCGACAGAACCGAATTTTGGCGCTGCCGAGACACAAATACGCTTTCTCTGCGCGGCGGGCTTTGGTCCGAAGCACGCTGTTTGGGCGCTCCGGGCGGTCAGTCACTATGTGGTCGGTTCCGTTCTCGAGCAGCAGGCATCTGATGCCGATGAGAGAGTTCCGGACAGGCCAGATGTGTCCGAGCAAGCACCGTCGTCCTTCCTGCACGATCTGTTTCACGAGTTGGAAACAGACGGCATGGATGCTGCGTTCAACTTCGGACTCGACAGCCTCATCGCTGGTTTCGAGCGGCTGCGTTCATCTACAACAGATTAGAGGCTTATGCCCCTTTGCCGCCCCAACTGCCACGACACCGAACCGCCCTGCATGATACCCGCGACCTCGCGGCCGAGCTGGCGGTCGATGACCGGCCGCCACGGGACAAGCGTGAACTCATGGCTCTTTTCCACCACGGCGAACTTGCCGCTCGTTAGCTGAACAGTCCCGGTGAACTTGCCGCTGACGTTCTCGCCGTCCGTAGCGGCACGGAACGGCAACCCCTTGCCCTCGGCCATCTCCGCGCCGATGCGAGCAACCTCGCGTTCGCGCAGCGTAGCGAGAAGGTTGCGCCGATAGAAGATGCGACCGTCCCGCGCTCGGCTGGCGTCGCGCTGCTCGACATGATGCTCGCGGCGCTGCTCCATCGCCTCGCGCACCTGCTGGCCGAAGCCGGTCGGCGCAGGGCCGGCCGTCTCGCCATGGATCAGCCGCCGGTCCAGCCAGGTCGCGCCGTCCGATCCGATCTGCCTGTCCAGATTGACGGGAGAGACGACGCGAACGCTGGCCTGCCGGTCGCGGCCGGCATCATAGGCGGCGGCGCGGCTCTCGAAATCTTCGGGAATGCGCCACTGGTCGGCGTCGATGCGCTCGACGATTCCGGCGCGGCGTAACGCCTCCAGCCGGCGCACATGAGCATCGACATAGCCCTCGTAGTCGCCGCCCGGAACACGGCCCTCGAACTTGGTCTGCTCCAGATGACGGCTCGGGCGATAGATGCCGTCCTCGGCGATGGCGGTGATGGTGCGGTCGGACGGCCGGGCTGCCGCTTCGGCCGGGCCGATCTGAACGACGCTGCCTATGCGGGCGTCCTCCAGCCGCTCGGGCGCGATGCCGGCAATGTGATGGGTCCGCCCGTCGATCCCGTCCACCACGATTGTCAGGTTCTCGCCCAACTCGTCGGACAGATGCTTGTCCACGACGCGGCCGACGATGGGCGTCTCGGGCGCTCCGTCATGGATTTGAAAACTCATGGGATCGCGTTCGCCGCGCTGCGGGCCGAGCGCCTTCTGCATGGTGCGGATGATGTCGCCGCGCTCGCCCAGCTTGCGCAGAGCCAGCTCCATGTCCTTGCTTAACTCCCAAACGCCGGGCGCGTGCTCGGTCGCCAATCCCATCTTCTCTAGCTTTGTAAGACGGCGCAGGCGCAGCGTCCGCTCGAACTGCCGCCTCGGCTCTGCCGGTTCATGGCGCAAGTCGAGGAAACGGGTATCGGCTTCCTCGGTCATGGCGCGGTCGATCCGGGTGAAACGATCTTGGTCGATTTCGGCCGACAGCTTGCGGGTCTGCTCGATCTCGGTGACGGGGCCGAGTTCCAGACTGGCAAGCTCGCTGGCGCGCTCGCGCAGGCCGGCCGAAAGATAGTCGCCGTTGATGACTAGATCCCCGCCCGTATCGTCGCGGCCGTTGACGACGATATGCACATGGGGATGGCCGGTGTTGTAGTGATTGACGGCAACCCAATCGAGTTTCGTGCCGAGGTCGGCTTCCACCTGTTTCATGAAATCGCGGGTGTAGGCCGTGAGGTCCGACAGCTCCGCGCCGTCCTCGGGCGAGACGATGAATCTGAATTGGTGGCGGTCGTCCTTGCCGCGATCAAGGAAGGCGTCGCCATCGGCGCGGTCCTCGGTCGCCGAATAGAGCCGGCCGCGCTCGCCGTCGCGTGACGTGCCGTCGCGCTGGACATAGCGCAGATGCGCGCGGGCACGGCCGCCCTTCCACGCGGCCCGGACGCTGCGCTGCTTGACGATCACGCGGCGGCTGCCGGGCTGGCGATGATGCCATTGGCCGGAGATGTTGCGGGCGCGCACGAAGCTCGCGCCCCGGCCGCGCTTCACGCCCTTGCCGCTGGCGACCACGGCGCGGGACCGGCCCGGCGATGACGGGCGGGCGAATGACGGCATGGAAGGATCGCGGGAGGCCGCCGCCTGATGCTGCCGGGTGATCTTCCTGACCTGCGTGAAAAAGCTCTTGGTCTTACCGGCCTTCGGCGTGTCGGATCGGATGCGGCCGGGCTTCGGTCGGAAGCGGTTTTCGTCGTCGGCGCTCAAGGGCGCGACTCCAGCCGAAACCGCCGAAAAACGGCCGATCTGCGCCTATGGTGCCGCTCGAAACCCTGCAAAGCCAAGGCTTTGCGCAAAATCGCGGCACGCGGCCCCTCAAAACCATGGTGCCGGAACCGGCCACCTAACCAGTGTGCAGACAACAACAATTTCCAGAAGCGGCCCGATATGGTGCCGTCTTCTTTAATCTTGCCCTCCGCCCTTTCTGTCTTTTCTGCCCCTCCTGCCCGAAACCCTGCCGGGCGCAAACCTGCCCGACCGGATGCCGAAACCAGTGCCGCCGAGCGCGGGAACGCCGCCCTCATGGCGTTCCCGAACCGCTCGCGTCGGCGACGAAAATGCTGTCGCCCTGCGGCTCTGCACCGGCAGGATCGCGCGCCGGAACGGTCGCGCGGCCGTCGCCGGATTGTGCGTCGGACGGCGGCGCGGCGACAGCCCGCGCGTCGCCCGGACGCATGACGAACAGCGGTGCCTCGCGCCAATCTGGCGGCGGTGGCGGTGCCGATGATGGCGCTTCGGTTGCAGTCGCGCCGCCGAGGATCGGCGCGAGCGCGGCGACATAGGCCCGCGTCTCGGCCGGCAGGGCGCGGCCGGTCGCAAGGTGTTCGTCATAGCGGCCGGGACCGGCATTGTAGGCCGCAAGCATCGCGCCGACATTGCCGTAGC
>CAYOQR010000133.1:0-3206 GCA_964406155.1 uncultured Rhodospirillaceae bacterium
CTGTTCGACGAGGTGGAGAAAGCGCATCCGGATGTCTTCAACATCCTGCTGCAGGTGCTCGATGACGGCCGCCTGACCGATGGCCAGGGGCGTACCGTCGATTTCAAGAACACGCTGATCCTGCTGACCTCGAATCTCGGCAGCGAATATCTCGCCAATCTCAAGGATGGCGAGACGGTCGAAGATGCGCGGGCCGAGGTGATGGCGGTGGTGCGCCAGGCCTTCCGGCCGGAATTCCTCAACCGGCTCGATGAGATCGTGCTGTTCCACCGCCTGTCGCGGGCGGATATGACGGGCATCGTCGAGATCCAACTGCAGCGTCTGCGGGCACTCCTGGAGGATCGCAAGCTGTCGCTTGATCTGGACGAACCGGCCAAGAAGTGGCTGGGCGATGCGGGCTACGATCCGGTCTATGGCGCCCGGCCGCTGAAGCGGGTGATCCAGCGCGAACTGCAGAATCCGCTGGCGAGCCTGCTGCTGGAAGGTCGCTTCAAAGCGGGCGACACGATCAAGGTCTCGGCCGGCAAGGAGGGCCTGACCATCGACGGGCAGAAGCTGTCCGACGCGGCCTGATCGGCGAAGCTCAAAGCAAAACGGCCGGGCAATCGCCCGGCCGTTTCTTTAGGTGCTGATCGGATCGATCAGTTTTCGCAGCCATCCGGCCCGGTGCAATCGATCGACCGGCCGGGGGTTTCGGCGATGAAGGTATTGCGGCGCTGCTTGTTCAACTCCGCTTCGATCTTGTTGACCTGCGCCTTGAAGGCCGCCAGATCCTTGCCGGTCAGCTTGTCGGCATCGGCCATCTTCACGGTCGCCGGATTGACCTGCTCGTTATTGATCAGCACCTCGTAATGCAGATGCGGGCCGGTGGCTTGGCCGGTCGCGCCGACATAGGCGATCACTTCGCCCTGTTTCACCCGGTCGCCCTTGTGCAGGCCGACCGCGAAGCGGCTGCAATGGGCATAGGCGGTGCTGTAGGTGCCGTTGTGCTTGATGCGCACGTAATTGCCGTAGCCGTTCTTCTGGCCGATCTCGACGACCACGCCATTGCCGGCGGCGAAGATCGGCGTACCGGTCGGCGCGCCGAAATCGACGCCCTTATGCATCCGGGTATAGCCCAGCAGCGGGTGCATCCGCATGCCGAAGCCGGAGGTGATCTTGGCGCCGTCGATCGGCGTGCGGAGCAGCGACTTGCGGACGGATTCGCCGAGCGCCGTGAAGAACTCGCCGTCACCGTCATGTTCGAAGTAATAGAGCGGGATCTTCTTGCCGCCCAAGGTGATGGCAGCATAGAGCATCTTGCCGGCCTTGGCGAAGGCGCCCTCGCCGTTCTCATAGCGCTCATACAGCACTTCGAAGCTGTCGCCGCTATGGATGTCGCGCTGGAAGTCGACATTGTAGGAGAGGGTCTTGATCACGTCGCCGACCACGGCGACCGGCAGGCCGGCTTCGCGCGCGGCCTCGAACAGGCTGCTGTCGATCGTGCCGGAAACGCGGGACAGTTTCTGCTGCAGCGGCTTGTCGACCGATTTCGCGACGAAATCGCCGCTCTCGCTGCGCTTCAGGGTCACGTCCTGGGTGACGCTGGGCTCGAAGGACAGGCCGACCAGGGTCGGCGCATCATCATTGCCATCCGATGCGCCCGGATTGTTCAGGCTGAGCGTGATTTCCTGGCCGACCCGCAGGGCGCGCGGCGAGAAGACGTCGGACAGGGCGCCGACGGCATCCTGGGCCTCGTTCTGGCCGACGCCGGCATCGACCAGCACGCCGAACAGCGTGTCGCCGCGGCGAACCGAGATGGTGCGTTGAATGCCGCGATTGGCCTGCCGGTCGCCGTTATTGACCCAGCGATCATCGGCAACGGGGCGGCCGCCCAGATTGAAGGCGCTGGTGAGTTCCTCGATCGAGAGGCTCGGCAGTTCGGCGCGGTCGTCGCGCAGGTGATCGGTCGCCGCCATCGGCTGGCCGGCTGGCGCCTGATTGGCTGCCGCCACCTGCTGTGCCGTGGCTTTCGTATCTTGTGCCGGAGCAGTGGCCGCCGAGGCGGCCGTCGCCGCGGTGACTGAGGGGGCAATGGTAATGGGCTGCGACCAGGGCGGCGTCAGCGCCTGCTGCCCGGTCGCGATCTGCTGGACTACCAGACCCTGGCTGCCGGGGGTCGCGGCATTCGTCTGGCTGCCGGCTGCCGGGGCCGCCGGCGTCTCGGCGGCAGGCTTATCTGCCGAGGCTGCCGGGCGCGTATTATCCGTCGGGCTTTCTTTATGCAGCTTGGCGGGGCGGAGCTGATTGTTGAGATTGTCGCCGAGGCGCTGGGCCCAGCCGGGCGTCCGCGGCACGTCGCGCTCGAGCGCGCGGTCGACGGTGGGGCCGGAATGCTGAGAGGCTTGCACCTGATCGACCAATGGCGGCCGGGCGGACCAGACAGCGCCAAAGCCGCCCAATGCCACGAAGCCGGCGGCCGTGTACATCAGGTAATGCTTCAGCCTGCCCCAAACTTGGCAACGACTATACAACAAGTCAGAATTCCCCTACGCGGAACGCTACGCGTGTTCTGAAGTACCGTAGTACCGTGTTTCGGATATGCCTAAAGTCGGATTGTCAAGTCTTGGTAAACGATTCGACTTAATCCAACCCCCATTTGCACGATGGCCTTTCACGGCTGTTGGTGTCAACCATAAATTCCGCAATCAGATCAGAATATTATGTGATTAACGACGAGGATCGTTGGCAACGTATTTTTAACGATCCCGACGATTTCGCGACAGGGCCATCCGTGCATTCCACGATACTCGCCTTCGCCATATATGCCGATTGGCGATGACGGCATTCCAATCGCCGGTGGCGCTGATCACCCTTGCCACGCGATCCGATGGTGTTTCGGATGGTCCGGAGAGCGGTCCTGGGACCAGGTCTGAGCGGGTCGGCACCGGAATCATGGCGGGATGGACCGGAACGGCAAGGGTGGCAGAGGTCAGTTCAGCTACATCTCAGAGTCGTATTTAAATTAAATTTAATTTCTTTTCAGTGACTTAAACAAAAACTGCATCGGACGGCAAAAAAACTTCAATATTGCCGTTGACACCTTTCCGGCCCCGCCGTATAAGCCCGCTCCCGACGGCGCGAACGTCGAAACGAAAACGAAGTAAGCGCCTCTGCTGATTGACATTGTTGATGGAAGAGAAGGGATACGCGGACGGCGGATCTGC
>CAYOQR010000134.1:0-3184 GCA_964406155.1 uncultured Rhodospirillaceae bacterium
GCGGAAGGCATATGCACCTGAACCTGGGTGCCGGCGGTATAGGGAATATCTTCACCGGTATTCTGGATCAGCGCCTGGACGGCCGTGCCGGTCGCCAGCCGCACGATCACCTGCACGGCATTGCCGAGATAGACCCAACGCTCGACCAGGCCAGGGATGCGATTCTCGCCGCTGCTGCTATGGGGTTCGAGCCGAACGCGCTCGGGCCGGATCGTCGCCTTGGTGACGCCGCCCGGCACTTCACCCCGCCCGGCAACCAGATTGAAATCACCGATCTTCACCCGGCAGCCGCCGCCCGTGGCAGCGCCTTGCGCCGTCGCCTCCATCAGGTTCGATATCCCGAGGAAGTCGGCGACGAAGACGGTTGCCGGCGCCTCATACATGTCCTGCGGCGAGGCCACCTGCTCGATATGGCCGTTCGACATGATGGCGATGCGGTCGCTCATGGTCAGGGCTTCTTCCTGATCATGGGTGACATAAATGAAGGTGATGCCGACCTGCTGCTGCAGGGTCTTCAATTCGACCTGGAGCTGCTTGCGCAGCCGCGCATCCAGGGCGCCCAGCGGCTCGTCGAGCAACAGGACCGCCGGCTTCAGCACCAGGGCCCGGGCCAGCGCCACGCGCTGCTGCTGGCCGCCCGACATCTGGGCCGGCCGGCGCTTGACGAACTGGCTTAGCTGCACGAGCTCCAGGGCTTCGCCGACACGCCGCTGCACCTCGGCCGCATCGACCTTGGCGCGGCGCAGGCCGAAGGCCACATTGTCGAAGACATTGAGATGCGGGAACAGCGCATAACTCTGGAACACCGTGTTGACATGCCGGCGATGCGGCGGCGTCTGGGTCATATCGACCCCGTCCAGCACGATCTGCCCGCTGCTCGGCTGCTCGAAACCGGCGATCATCCGCAAGGTGGTCGTCTTGCCGCAGCCCGACGACCCCAGCAGCGAGAAGAATTCCCCGCCCGGGATATGCAGGTTGATGTTGTCCACCGCCCGCATCGTGCCGAAGAGCTTGTTGAGATTGATCAGTTCGACATCGCCACCACTCACATCAACCCCCGTCATCTTCATCTCGGGCGCCGACGTCAGGTTGTTCCGCCGGGCCATGGTTTTGGAAGGATTTCGCGTTATCTGCATATCGGTCTTCTCGAAATCGGGCGCCGGACGTCACATCTCGAAGCCGCCCATGCTCTGCATCGCCTTATGGCCTTCGGCCTTCTTCTCGCCCCGGGTCATGAAGCGCATCGCCACATAGGCGATAGCCACCGCCGCCAGCGTCATATAGACCATGATCGCCGCCAGGGCATTGACCGAAGGATAAGGCGCCGCGCGGGTCGAGCTGTAGATGCGGATCGGCACCGTGTCGCATTCCGCGCCGCAGGACAGCCATTGGCTGATGACGAAGTCGTCGATCGAGATCGCGAAGACCATCATCAGGCTGGAAAAGATCGCCGGCGCGAGGAGCGGCAGCACCACCAGGCGTAATGTTTCCCAAGGCGTTGCCCCGAGATCCGCCGCCGCTTCCTCATATTGCTTGCCGATCGAGAACAATCGGCCACGGACGATCACCACGACATAGGAAAGCGAGAACGTCACATGCCCCAGGACCTGCGCCGTGGTTCCCGGCGGGATCGCGTTGTAGAGATAGAGGAAGACCAGCGCCAACGACACGCCCATCACCAGTTCCGGCGTCACCAGCGGGAACAGCATGATGAAATTCGAGGCCTCGGCGAACGGCCCCCGCCAGCGTGCGAGCCCGAGTGCCAGCAGCACGCCCAGCGGCACGGAAATCGCCATATCGAAACCGGCCAGCTTCAGGCTTTGCAGCAAAGCGTGCTGGAGCGCGTGATTGTGCCAGACCGAATTGACCGGATCGCCCCAATACCACCGGGTCAGGGAAAAGCCCTGCCAGGTCGTCACCGAACGGCCCGCATTGAAGGAGAACTGGATCGCCACGATCACCGGCACGATCGAGACGATCGTATAGGCCCAGGCCACCAGCACCATGAAGCGCGGCTTGCCCCAGGGATTGGCGAGCCAGGTGCGAAACCTCTGCCACGGACCGGGAGGCGCCAAAGGTGCGCGGGTCATGGCAATATTGGCCGGAGCGGATGTCATCTTGTTCATCGCCATCCCCCCTCAGCCCTGCGCTTCGCGTTGCGTCCGGGCGATCGTCACCATGTAATAGGCCATCAGCACCGCCAGGAACAGCGACAGGATCACGGTCAGGGATGCGCCGATCCCCGGCTGCGGCCCGCCATGGAAATAGATATCGATCTGATTGCCCAGCATCGTGGTGTTCGGCGAGCCGGAAACGATGTTCGGCGTATAGTAATCGCCGAACATCGGCAGGACGATGATCACGCTGGCCCCGAGAATACCCGGCTTGGAGAGCGGCAAAGTGACGTACCGGAAGGCCTCGGCCGGACTCGCCCCGAGATCGCGGGCGGCTTCCAGCACCGAGCGGTCGATGCGATCGAGGGCGGCCAGCAGCGGCAGGATCAGATACGGGATATAGCCGTAGATCAGTCCCAGCACCACCGAGGTCGGATTGCCGTTCAGCCAGTCCGGCGGCGTGGTCATGAGATGGGACCAGACCAGGAATTTATTGACCCATCCATCCGGCGACAGAAGATTGACCCAGGCCAGCATGCGCATCATGTAGCTGACCCAGAAGGGCAGCACCAGCAGCGCCAGCAGCAGCGACTTCGTCTTCTTGGCGTGGCGGGAGATGTAATAGGCGACCGGATAGCCGATCAGCAGCGACCCGGCGAGAGCCAGAGCCACATAGATCGTCGTCCGAATGAAGAGATTCCAATATTCGTGCCCCGGCAGGAAGCCCGCCAGGGTTTGCGACATCGAATCGAATTGCCAGGTCAGCGGATTCCAGGATGGAATCGGATTGAGGAAGATCGGGTCGACTCCGCCAAAAGCCACCCCGATCACCGCGTAGAACGGCACCAGGAACAACAAGATCAACCACACCACGCCCGGTATGGCGAATACCGGCCAAAGCCACTTCGGATACATTCTACCGCTGCCTCATCTCTTCGCCGATCCCTGCCTTTCGTCGCTTTCTGCGCCAGAAAGGGTTGCCGCTGTCCCGGCACCGGCAACCCTCCCCGGTGACGTCCGACGTCTCAAGCGCCGGAATTGAAACGAGCGTAGGCGTTCTGCCAGAGCGC
>CAYOQR010000135.1:0-2882 GCA_964406155.1 uncultured Rhodospirillaceae bacterium
GACCTGTTCGCCGGTCAGGAAGGTGGTGTCGCCCGGCTCGGTGATCTCGATCTTCTGCAGCATCTGGCGAACGATCACCTCGATGTGCTTGTCGTTGATCTTCACACCCTGCAGACGATAGACCTCCTGGATCTCGTTGGTGAGATAGGAAGCGAGAGCCTCCACGCCCATCACGTTCAGGATGTCATGCGGCACCGGGCTGCCATCGAGCAGTTGATCGCCCTTCTGCACATAATCGCCTTCCTGGACGGAGATGTGCTTGCCCTTCGGGATCAGGTATTCCCGCGCCTCTTCCGAAGCGTCCTCGGGAACGACCATGATGCGACGCTTGGTCTTGTAGTCCTTGCCGAATTCCACACGGCCGGCGATTTCGCTGATGATGGCGAAATCCTTCGGCTTGCGGGCTTCGAACAGTTCCGCGACGCGCGGCAGACCGCCGGTGATGTCACGGGTCTTCGAACCTTCGCGCGGGATACGGGCGAGGACGTCGCCGGCCTTCACGTGCGAGCCGTTATCGACCGACAGAATGGCGTCGACCGACATGAAGTAACGAGCCTCGAGGCCGTTCGGCAACATGATGACGTTGCCCTTCTCGTCGCGCAGGGTGATGCGCGGCTTCAGGTCGTTGCCACGCGGCTGCTGCTTCCAGTCGATGACGACACGGTTGGAGATGCCGGTGGTTTCGTCCATCACTTCGCGCATCGACAGGCCTTCGACCAGGTCGATGTAGTTCACGATACCTTCGCGCTCGGTGATGATCGGCAGGGTATACGGATCCCACTCGGCCAGCTTGTGGCCCTTGCGAACCTTGGTACCCTGATCGGCCAGCAGCTTCGCACCATACGGCACGCGATGGCGAGCACGCTCGCGGCCCTGCTCGTCATTGAGCACGATCTCGCAGTTGCGGCCCATGACGATCGGCAGACCGTCGCTGTTCAGCACCACATTCCGGTTCTTCACCACCACTTCGGCGTCGAACGAGGCTTCGATCGAGGACTGTTCCGCACCGCGCTGCGCCGCACCACCGATGTGGAACGTACGCATCGTGAGCTGCGTGCCCGGCTCGCCGATCGACTGCGCCGCGATGACACCGATCGCCTCGCCGATATTCACGGTCGTGCCACGCGCCAGATCGCGGCCATAGCACTTGCCGCAGATGCCGGTATGGGTTTCGCAGGTCAGGGCCGAACGGATCTTCACCGTATCGATACCGGCCCGGTCGATCGCATCGACCAGGGCTTCGTCGATCAGGCCGCCAGCCGGCACGACAGTCTTGCCGGAGAGCGGGTCCTTGATGTCTTCCGCGGCGCAACGGCCGAGGATGCGCTCGGAGAGCGGCGCGATCACTTCACCGCCTTCGACCACCGCCTTCACGGTGAGGCCCTTATCGGTGCCGCAATCTTCCTCGGTGATGATGGCGTCCTGGGCGACGTCGACCAGACGACGCGTCAGGTAACCGGAGTTCGCCGTCTTCAAGGCGGTGTCGGCCAGACCCTTACGGGCGCCGTGGGTCGAGTTGAAGTACTCGAGCACGGTGAGGCCTTCCTTGAAATTCGAGATGATCGGCGTCTCGATGATTTCACCCGACGGCTTCGCCATCAGGCCGCGCATACCGGCGAGCTGCTTGATCTGCGCCGCCGAACCACGGGCGCCGGAATGCGCCATCATGTAGACGGAGTTGATCTGGCTGCCGCTGGTATTCTTCGACATCACCTTCATCATCTCTTCGGCCACCTTTTCCGTGCAGGTGGACCAGACGTCGACGACCTTGTTGTACTTTTCACCCTGGGTGATCAGACCGTCGAGATACTGCTGTTCGTATTCCTTGACCTTCTCCTGCGCCTCGGCAACCAGCTTGCCCTTGGCTTCGGGGATGATCATGTCGTCCTTGCCGAAGGAAATGCCGGCGCGGCAGGCATGGCTGAAGCCAAGGCCCATCATGCGGTCGGCGAAAATCACCGTCTCCTTCTGGCCGCAATGGCGGTAGACGGCGTCGATGACGTTGGTGATTTCCTTCTTGGTCAACACGCGGTTGATCAAGCTGAACGGCAGGTTCGGATGCTTCGGCAGCAGCTCGCTCAGCAGCATGCGGCCCGGCGTCGTCTGGACGATGCGGGTCGCCAGTTTGCCGCTGTCGTCATAGGCATGCAGGCGCGCCTTGACCGAGGTGTGCAGCGTGACGACCTTGGAATCGAGCGCATGCAGGATTTCGCCGACATTGGCAAATGCCATGCCTTCGCCCGGCTGCCCCTTGGCTTCCATCGAGATGTAGTAGAGACCAAGGACGATGTCCTGGCTCGGCACGATGATCGGCTTGCCGTTGGCGGGGCTGAGGATGTTGTTGGTCGACATCATCAGCACGCGGGCTTCGAGCTGGGCTTCCAGCGACAGCGGCACGTGGACCGCCATCTGGTCGCCGTCGAAGTCGGCGTTGAACGCCGTGCAGACCAGCGGATGCAACTGAATGGCCTTGCCTTCGATCAGCACAGGCTCGAAAGCCTGAATGCCGAGACGGTGCAGGGTCGGCGCGCGGTTCAGCATGACCGGATGTTCGCGGATCACCTCTTCGAGGATGTCCCAGACTTCCGGACGTTCCTTTTCCACCATGCGCTTGGCGGCCTTGATAGTCGAGGCCATGCCATAGAGCTCAAGCTTCGAATAGATGAAGGGCTTGAAGAGCTCCAGCGCCATCTTCTTCGGCAGGCCGCACTGATGCAGCTTCAGCTCCGGACCGACGACGATGACCGACCGGCCGGAATAGTCGACGCGCTTACCGAGCAGGTTCTGACGGAAGCGGCCCTGCTTGCCCTTCAACATATCCGACAGAGACTTCAGCGGACGCTTGTTGGCGCCGGTGATGACGCGGCCGCGGCGGCCGTTGT
>CAYOQR010000136.1:0-2866 GCA_964406155.1 uncultured Rhodospirillaceae bacterium
TGATGATCTGGTCGATCGCCTGCATGGCGAAGTTGAAGGTCATGAACTCGACGATGGGCTTCAACCCGCTGAAGGCCGCGCCGACACCGATGCCGGTGAAGCCATGTTCGGTGATCGGCGTATCGATCACGCGCCTCGCGCCGAATTCCTCGAGCAGGCCCTGGCTGACCTTATAGGCGCCCTGATACTCCGCGACTTCCTCGCCCATCAGGAAGACGTTTTCATCGCGGCGCATTTCCTCGGCCATGGCATCGCGCAGGGCCTCGCGCACCGTGAGCGTCGCGGTCGCGCCGGTATAATCGGCTTCCGCCGCCACCGGCGCCGCTGCCGGCCGTGACTCGGCAGGACGGGCTTCGGGCGCCTTTGCGGCCGGCGTTTCTGCCTGAACCGGAGCGGCGGCCGCACCGTCAAGCTTCTTCGGGGCGGAATTTGCAGCCGCCGCGCCGGCCGCCTCGTCCTCGCCGCGCAGCACGGCGATCACACTGTTGACCGCGACATTGTCGGTGCCGGCATCGACCAGGATACGGTCGAGGATACCCTCGTCCACCGCTTCCACTTCCATGGTCGCCTTATCGGTTTCGATCTCCGCCAGGATATCGCCGGCCTTCACCGGATCGCCGGGAGATTTCAGCCATTTCGACAGCTTGCCCTCGGTCATGGTCGGGGACAGTGCCGGCATCAGAATATCGATTGCCATGATATCGTCTCTCCCTCAGGCTTCGACCAGGACATCGGTATAGAGCTCGGCCGGATCGGGTTCCGGGCTGCTCTGGGCGAATTCGGTCGCTTGGGAGACAACCTCCTTGATCTCGCGATCGATGTTCTTCAAGGCCGCCTCGTCGGCAAAGCCTTCCTTCAGCAGGCGGTCGCGCAGATGGTCGATGGGGTCATGCTCCTGACGCATCTTCGCCACCTCCTCCTTGCTGCGATACTTCGCCGGGTCGGACATGGAGTGGCCGCGATAGCGATAGGTCATCATTTCCAGGATGTAGGGGCCATTGCCGGCGCGGGCATGGGCCACCGCCATCTCGCCGGCCTCGCGCACCTTCATGACATCCATGCCGTCGACCTGGACGCCGGGAATGCCATAGGCCGCGCCACGCTTCGCGAGCTCGGTGCCCGCCGTCGAACGCTGCTGGCTGGTGCCCATGGCGTATTTGTTGTTCTCGATGACGTAGATCACCGGCAGCTTCCACAGCGAGGCGATGTTGAAGGCCTCGTAGACCTGGCCCTGATTGGCCGCGCCGTCGCCGAGATAGGTCATGCTGACCTTGCCGTCGCCCCGGTAGTGGTGGCCGAAGGCCAGGCCGGTGCCGAGCGGCACCTGGGCGCCGACGATGCCATGGCCGCCGAAGAAGCCCTTCTCGCGGCTGAACATATGCATCGAGCCGCCCTTACCCTTGGAATAGCCGCCGCGCCGGCCGGTCAATTCCGCCATGACCCCCTTGGGGTCCATACCGCAGGCCAGCATATGACCATGGTCGCGATAGCTGGTGATGACGCTGTCGCCGTCTTCCGCCACGGCCTGCATGCCGACCACGACGGCCTCCTGGCCAATATAGAGATGGCAGAAACCGCCGATCAGCCCCATGCCGTAGAGCTGCCCCGCCTTCTCCTCGAAACGGCGGATCAACAGCATGTCGCGATAATAGGTGATGAGTTCTTCCGAGGTGGCCGACTGATCCTTGCCGCGGGCCGCGCGCGATGCGCCGGCCTTAGCTTGAGTTGCCTTTGCCATGAACCTCCCCTTACGTCCTGTGATGGTGGTGGGTCTGCGGAGCGATCTTTTTCAGCAGTTTTTATTATCGGGCCGGCGGCGGGTCCCTGTCAGCGCCGCCATCAACCGATTGAGTTGTATTATGGGCAGCAGACCCATAAAATCAAGGACGGTTAAAAAATTGAAACAAAAGGGATTTATTGCAATTAACTGAGAAGCAGTTAATTGATCGCCTTCGGCGCTTGCGGCGTGGCCGCCGGCTGTCCGTTGAGGAAGATCACGAGGTCGTCCGGATGGCTGAAATTCAGCATAATCCTCGCCCGTTCTTCCAACATGTCAAGATCCAGACTGCCATTGCTGAGCAAGGCGACGCGCTGCTCCATGGCATTGCGTTCGGTCGTCGTGCGGTCGAGATCGGCCTTGGCCTGGGCCAGACGCTGATTGACTTGAATCCAGGCGATCACGCCCCGATCACCCTGAACGGCGTGATAGACAAAATACCCGGCTATGCAGGCACCCAGGAGCTGACACAGCACCTGGCGCGAGCGACGCCTGAATTCGCGACGAATGTCCATGAAAATTACGGAATCACAACTCGATTCCAGGCGTCAACTGAAAAGCACTTGAAGTGCGAAAAAAGCGCCCGGATGCGATGGAATCAGCACCATCTTGTCCGAACCCTTGCGATATCGGCGTCACGTCGAGGAATTCGCGCGACGCCGATTCACCGCGTGATTCAGCGCGCGAGCGCGGCAGCTCCGCCATAACGCGCGGCCGAACCGAGCTGCTCCTCGATGCGGATGAGCTGATTGTACTTGGCGATGCGGTCGGAGCGCGACAGAGAGCCGGTCTTGATCTGGCCGCAATTGGTGGCGACGGCGAGATCGGCGATGGTGGAATCCTCGGTCTCGCCGGAGCGATGCGACATGACCGCGCGATAGCCGGCCTTATGCGCCATCTCCACCGCTTCCAGGGTCTCGGTCAGGCTGCCGATCTGGTTGACCTTGATCAGGATGGCATTGGCGACGCCGCGCTTGATGCCGTCGGCCAGGCGGACCGGATTGGTGACGAAGAGATCGTCGCCGACCAGCTGGACCTTGCCGCCGAGCGTGTCGGTGAGCGCCTTCCAGCCGTCCCAATCGTCTTCCG
>CAYOQR010000137.1:0-2830 GCA_964406155.1 uncultured Rhodospirillaceae bacterium
TATAGGGCTATGGAGTAAACGTAGTTGTCATCTTCACCCGGTGGGGCGCGCCAACTACCCCCAAATCTGCTTTGGTTGCGAACGCCGAACACCGCCGATTGCCGCACCAAATGACGTAAACGGCGAGTTTGCCGATAAGATATTCTTCGGGCGGCCGCCTACCGGACTTTGTGCGCGCTGTAGGCCAAGTGCAAAGCTATGGCCGTTGTGCAAAAAGTAATTCCGGCGCTGATGATGAAGACGATTCTCAGGCCGTTCGCGCCAGCGGTCCATCCTAGGGCGGGGCTTCCAAGCGCCATCGCGACATCGAGAAACACCGTATAGATGCCCATCGCCAACCCGCGGTTTTCGGGCAAGGTGCCGCGAACCGCCTCCACGCCCAGACCGGGATAGACGAGGGAGTAGCCAAGCCCCGCTAGCGCGGCTCCGGCAGTTGCCATTACGGGACCGTGGGCAATGCCGATAAGGAGCAATCCGGCAGATTGCACCAGAACGAACAACAAGGCGATCTTCGCGCCGCCGAACTTGTCGGGCAAATAGCCAAACATCACCCGCGCTGCGATCAGCGCTATTCCGAAAGCCGTGAAGGCGAGCCAGACAGGCTGCCAATGATGATCGCCATACAGCAACGAGCTGAACGCCAGAATGGCGCAATACCCGATGCTGCTGAGCGCTGCTCCAAGACCGGGCAACCAGACGGCTCGAATGACGCTGTAAATTGAGGATTTTGTCCGTGCCGGCAATTTCGGCGGATTTGGTGCTCGGAACAGGAAGAGCAGAACGAGCAGCGGCAGCAAAGTCGTGGCAACGCCGAGCGCGGCGAAACCATAGGACGTGAAGAGCATCGTTCCGAGCGGCCCGCCGAAGGCAAGAGCCGCGAACATCGCTGTGCCGACCCAGGCGATAACCTTCCCGGCGTGAGCGGAATCGACTGTCGCCAGCCCCCAGCTTACGCCGCCAGTGATGATGAAGCTTTCAGCGCCGCCGAGCACGGCCCGGCCGATGAGAAGAACCGCAACGGAAAGAGTTGGCGAACGCACCAGGGACACGGAGAGAAGATACAGCAATCCCGCAACGGCGGCGCCGATCAGTCCGCACACGACGCCCCGTTTGCCGCCGTTCCTGTCGGAAAAGGAGCCCGACCAGATCCGCGTGGCGACAGCGGCCGCAAATTGCGCGCCCGCGACCAGGCCGACGACGAAAGTGCCAAAGCCGAGATCGTGGCTCACATGCAGCGGCAGTACGGGCAGCGCCGCACCGATGACGAGAAAGCCGGCCAGCACCGCCGCCATGATCGGAGCTAGCGTCGCGGCAACCGAAGGCGTCGGTATCGAGGATGACGGCAAAGAGTTCATCACACCGGCCGGAATTCGATAATCGTTACCAAGCGTAGGCTTCCGGCGCTTCACCACCCGGACCCGGCCAAATTTGGTCGAGTTTCGCCAGCATCTCGCTCGGAAGGGTGAGCGACGGCGCTTTCAGATTCTGGCGCAGTTGCGCGACGGTACGCGGGCCACTGATGGCCGAAGTCACGACGGGATTGTGCAGCAGCCAGGCCAGAGCCACGCTTGAAGGCGCTTCGCCCATCTCTCGGCACAGCGCCTCATAGGCTTCGAGCTGGGGGCGCTTCTTCTCGATCTGCGCTTGCAGGCCCGGCGCCGCGCGACGGCCTTCCGTGATCTTCTCCAGCACGCCACCGAGCAGGCCCATGCCGATCGGGCTCCACGGGATCAGACCGATACCGAAGTGGCGCAGCGCCGGAATGACTTCCAGCTCGATGCTGCGCTGCGCCAAATTGTAGAGGCTCTGTTCTGAGGCGAGGCCGAGCATTTGCCGCGCCGTCGCCGTCATTTGCGCGGTGGCGATGTCCCAGCCGGCGAAATTGCTGGAGCCGACATAGGTGATCTTGCCCTCACGGATGAGCTGCTCCATCGCCTGCCAGATTTCCTCCCAGGGCGTCGCCCGGTCGATATGGTGCATCTGGTAGAGGTCGATGTGATCGGTCTTCAGCCGCTTCAGGCTCGCCTCGCAGGCGCGGCGGATGTGGTAGGCCGAGAGATATTTGTCGTTCGGCCCGGTTTCCATTGGCTGATAGACCTTGGTCGCCAGCACGATCCTGTCGCGCCGCGCACCGTCCTGCGCCAGCCAGTTGCCGATGATTTCCTCGGAGGTGCCGTAGCCCTTCGCCATGCCCGGCGATTGCGGCCCGCCATAGACATCGGCGGTATCGAAGAAGTTGACGCCGGCTTCCAAGGCTTCGTCCATGATGGAGAAGCTGGTCGGCTCATCCGTCAGTTCGCCGAAATTCATCGTGCCGAGCGCGATGCGGCTCACTTTCAGGCCGGTGCGGCCAAGATGCGTGTAGTCCATAAGAATTCTCCTGCATTCCGGCCGCACGTTCCAGGCTTGCGGCGGTGCCTGCGCGTCCCCGCGCAGGCGCGATCAGCCGCCTATGCGGCGAGATGCTGGTTGAAGAAGTTGGTCAGCTTGTCGAACGGGATCACGTCCATCTTGTCGTAGAGATCGACGTGGTTGGCGCTGGGAACAATCACCAGTTCCTTCGGCTCTGCCGCGGCTGCGAACGCGGTTTCGCTGAAGTAGCGCGAGTGGGCCTTTTCGCCATGGATCAGCAGGACCGGCCGCGGAGAGATCTCATTGATGTAGGTGAGTAGCGGCATGTTCATGAAGGACATCGGCGTCGTGATCGTCCAGGCATTGCCCGAGTTGACCGCGCGCTTATGGTAGCCGCGCGGCGTCATGTAATAGTCGTGGTAGTCGACCAGGAACTGCGCTTCGCCTCCTTTCAGCTCGTTGTAGGGCGGCTGGTAGG
>CAYOQR010000138.1:0-2788 GCA_964406155.1 uncultured Rhodospirillaceae bacterium
GCGGAATTTCTGCAGCACGACTTCCGTCGTGTATTTCTCGACGCCGCTCTGGTCGGTCCATTTGCGGGTCTGCAACTGGCCTTCGACATAGACCGTGGCGCCCTTCTTCAGGTAACGCTCGGCGACATCGACGATGCGGTCGTTGAACACCACCACCCGGTGCCATTCAGTCTTCTCGCGCCGCTCGCCCGAGCCCTTGTCACGCCAGGTTTCCGAGGTCGCGATCGACAGATTGGCAACCCTGGTTCCGTCCTGGGTGGTGCGGATTTCCGGGTCCCGCCCCAGATTGCCGATCAGGATGACTTTGTTAACACTGCCCGCCATGTGGTGTTGCCCTGCTTTGATTTCCATTCATGGGGCAGACTTAACACCGAACGCGGCCGGAAGTCAGCAGTAAAGATACCCACAGCCCGGGAACGGTCACTTTCCCCCGAAAGCCGCGGATTTCCTCACTTTTCTCGAAACCTGCATGCCACATATTCCGGCTTTGCGGGTGGAAAACCGGCGGGCGGTATTCCATTTTTGTTCTTTTTCGGCGATAGTCGCCGACCGGCGCGCCAGACGGCTTCTGGCGACCGTCGCGTCGAGATTGATGAAGGGTTGGTTTGGTATGGCGAAGGCTCCCAATAACGCGAATAACAACTCCAATTCGGGCAGATCAAATCTCGGCAGCTCAAGTCTCGAGGGTGCGCGGATTTCGGTACGCGGCGCCCGCGAGCACAACCTGAAGAATGTCGATGTCGACATCCCCCGCGACTCGCTGGTGGTGATCACCGGGCTCAGCGGCTCGGGCAAATCCTCCCTCGCCTTCGATACGATCTATGCCGAGGGCCAGCGGCGCTACGTCGAATCGCTCTCCGCCTATGCCCGCCAGTTCCTGGAACTGATGCAGAAGCCCGACGTGGATTCGATCGAGGGCCTGTCGCCGGCGATTTCCATTGAGCAGAAGACGACCTCCAAGAATCCCCGCTCGACGGTCGGCACCGTCACCGAGATCTACGACTATCTGCGCCTGCTCTTCGCCCGGGTCGGCATTCCCTATTCGCCGGCCACCGGCCTGCCGATCGAAAGCCAGACCGTCACCCAGATGGTCGACCGCATCATGGCTTTGCCGGAAGGCACGCGGCTCTATCTGCTGGCGCCGATCGCCCGGGGCCGCAAGGGCGAATATCGCAAGGAATTCCAGGACCTGCAAAAGCGCGGCTTCCAGCGCGTGCGGGTCGATGGCACGGTCTATGAGATCAACGAGGTGCCGGCGCTCAACAAGAAACTGAAGCACGATATCGAGGTGGTGGTGGACCGCGTCGTGGTGAAGGACGGTATCAAGACCCGCCTCGCCGACAGCGTCGAAACCGCGCTCGGCCTGTCCGACGGCCTGCTCTATGCCGATCCCGCCGATAAGGGCGGCGAGCGCATCATGTTCTCGGCCCGCTTCGCCTGCCCCGTCTCCGGCTTCACCATCGACGAGATCGAGCCGCGCCTCTTTTCCTTCAACAATCCCTTCGGTGCCTGCCCGGTCTGCGACGGCCTTGGCAGCAAGCTCTATTTCGACCCGGAAATGGTGGTGCCCGACGAGCGCAAGACCCTGCGCGACGGCGCCATCGCGCCCTGGGCCAATTCCTCGTCGCAATATTACATGCAGGCCCTGGAGAGCCTCGGCAAGCATTACAAGTTCAATCTGACCACGCCGTGGAAGGATCTACCGAAGAAGATCCGCGACATCATCCTCTTCGGTTCCGGCGAGGAAGCCGTGGCGCTCAGCTTCGATGACGGCGTGCGCAGCTACAAGACCACCAAGCCCTTCGAGGGCGTCATCACCAATATGGACCGGCGCTTCCGCGAGACGGATTCCTCCTGGGTGCGTGAGGAACTGGGCCGCTTCCAATCGACCAGTCCCTGCGAGGCCTGCGAGGGCCAGCGCCTGAAGCCGGAAGCCCTGGCGGTCAAGATCGACAAGCTGAACGTCGCCCAGGTGACGGATATGTCCATCGCCCAGGCCGGCGAGTGGTTCGGTGGCCTGTCGAAGAAGCTGACGGCGAAACAGCGCGATATCGCCTATCGCATCCTGAAGGAAATCAACGAGCGTCTGGGCTTCCTCAACAGCGTCGGCCTGGAATACCTGACGCTCAGCCGCGCCTCCGCCACCTTGTCCGGCGGCGAGAGCCAGCGCATCCGTCTCGCCTCGCAGATCGGCTCCGGCCTGACCGGCGTGCTCTATGTGCTCGACGAACCCTCGATCGGCCTGCATCAGCGCGACAACGACCGCCTGCTCGCCACCCTCAAGCGCCTGCGCGATCTCGGCAATACCGTGCTGGTGGTCGAGCATGACGAGGATGCGATCCGCAGCGCCGATTATCTGATCGACATGGGCCCCGCCGCCGGCATCCATGGCGGCGAGGTGGTGGCCGAGGGCACGCCTGCCGAGGTGATCAAGAGCGACAGCCTGACGGCGCAATATCTCAGCGGCCGCAAGCAGATCGCCGTGCCCAGCGAGCGGCGCAAGGGTGCCGGCAAGGAAGCGCGGCTGCGCATCGTCGGCGCCAAGGGCAACAACCTGAAGAATGTCAGCGTCGATATCCCGCTCGGCACCTTCACCTGCGTCACCGGTGTCTCGGGCGGCGGCAAATCCACCCTGGTGATCGAGACCCTGTACAACGCCCTTGCCCGCCGGCTGCACGATGCCCGCACCCATCCGGCGGAGCATGAGCGGATCGAAGGTCTGGAATATCTCGACAAGATCATCGATATCGACCAATCGCCGATCGGCCGCACTCCGCGGTCCAATCCG
>CAYOQR010000139.1:0-2734 GCA_964406155.1 uncultured Rhodospirillaceae bacterium
CCGAACACCCGTCAACCATGTCTCAAGGCCATACACTTGATCCGGGGGTCCATGGCCAATGCAGTGCATGGCCTCACCCATGGATTGCCGGACCTGTCCTCGGGTCAAGCCCGAGGACAGGTCCGGCAATGGGCTATGTGAAGCCAGCAACATCGCTCCCTCGCCCCACCCGCCGACGAATGTCGGCCTGCGCCGATGAACGGGAAAGGGTCAGGGTCAAGGTGAGGGAGCGGCAGCGGCAAACTGGATGCGGCATCAATCGCGCAATCCGGCGAGGCGGATGCGCAGTTCCTCGACCTGGATCGGCTTGTTGATGATACCGGCGATCCGCAGGCTATAGGCGCGGCCGAGATTGACGGCCATTTCCATCATGCGGCGATCGGCGGTGGCGAAGATGAGGATGCGGGCACGGGCCCGCCGGTCGGCCAGGAAGCGCATCAATTCGATGCTGTCGATCCCCGGCATCATGACTTCCAGCAGGATCACATCGGGATCGAGATCGGCATAGACCCGAAGGAATTCCGCCGGGTCTTCCAGAGCCTCGACGGCGAAGCCGCAGCTTTCCGCCGCGTCCGTCACCAGTGTCGCGGTCTCGCTGTCGTCGTCGATGACCAGCAGGCGCGGCAGGTTTTGCTTCCGCACGAACCTCGTTCGCCGGGTCTCCACCAGTCGGCCGACTGCCATATTTTCGTCGTCCTGATCGCTCAAGCCACCTACCCCGGTGGTTCACGATTGGATGGATTCATGGTCGGGTGGTCTCTTCATGATACGCGGCCGGATGATCTGTCCGGTGCTTCGCCCGTCATTCCTATTATCATGAATGACGCATCATCATGAATGACACACGGTGGCTGTGAAACAGGCAAGCGTACCCATCACGACAGTGTGTTCCACGGCGGCGGCGGCGGCCGGAACCTTCCCCGCCCCCGGCCGTTTGGGTGCAATGGGCCGACGCAAGCCCGCCGTCCCGAGGCACCGGGTCATTTCGGTGGAACCCGGCGATGACCGGACGGTGGGACTTCCTCCTGGCTTGCGTCGGCCGATCCAGGCTCACTGGATGCTTCACCCGCTCCCTCACGGACAGGCGATTTGAGCCAGCCGCACGGGGGCGGGTATTTTTTTGGGTGGGTGCTTTTTTGGGCCGGCGTTTTTGCCTTAATGGGGAGATGGGTTGCCGCCCGACGGAGAACCGCCGACGGGTGGTGTACCGGCCGGCGGCGTGCCAGTGGGCGGATTGCCAGTGGGCGGATTGCCGGTGGGCGGATTGCCGGCCGGGGGCGTCCCGCCGTTCATATCCGGGAGAGCCGACAGAAGGACGGCACCCCCATCGCCAGCCCTGCCATTCCGGAAGACGGTGCCCGGCGCCGCCTTGCGCACGGAGATCGACGCCAGCCAATCGGCATAGGATTTTGAATCCGCGGCCAGCAGCCGGGCCGGCAGATCCTGGCGGCGCAGGAAATGATTGATGCAACGGCGCAAGCTCTCATCCGTGGTCTGGGGCGGACCGAAGGCCTCCAAGGCGAGGCTCCACCACATCGCCTCTTCCCTGTCCCGGCCCGCCTCCGGTTCGACTTCCAGGGCGGACAGTTCCAGCCGGCAGCCCTGCTCGATCCGCGTCGCGTCATCGACCTCCATGGCGGCGTCGGTCTCCAGCGACAGCTTGCGCAGCCAGCGCCGCTTGCGCAGGCGGATGGTCGGGTTTTCCTTGTAGAAGTTGCGCACCGAATTGCTGGTCAGGCTCAGGGACCATTTGACCCAGCCCGCGGCCCAGCCATTGATCTGATCGGTGATCATCAGGGGCGAAGGCTCGCGGCACAGGCTTTTCACCTGCAACTTCCCGTCGCGGAGCTTGATTCCCGTCACCTGGCTGCGCGGCAGCAGCAGGTGATCCTCCACCAATGCCTGGGGATCGTTGCCCAAAATCGGGAGGCTGAACCACTCCGCCATGGCGGCGGGCAAGGGCCCCGCAAGAAACCAGCGTATCTCGGAACTATAGTTCAGCATGTAAGCGGAACGCCGGGAACCGATTTCAGTTCCCGATACACGCTCCGGATGCTGTCCGGGCGGCTCTCCTGGGCGCTCCTGCTTGGTCCAAAGCCTGCCCTGGAGGCATGGCTCGCCACTTAAAAGAGAGATCGGTTTGACAAAGATGCATGGCGCATCGAGTGCCGGAAGCTCGTCGATGCGCCGGAGGCTTCGACGACAAACATCTCAAACGATGCTGCCACCCCTCACTCCAACCCTCTCCCCGTTCTCACGGGGCGAGGGAGCTTAAGGCTTTATATCGTCCGACAATTTCGAATGAGAGGCGACGAAATCTCCCTCGCCCCGCGATCAGCGGGGGGAGGGTTGAGGTGAGGGGTAACCGCGACAAATGGGATGCCGCCTGGTGAGAGATCGCCCGGTAAGTCGCCCCTGGAGGTCTCACCTCTAAAATTTTAGAGAATATCCGGCCCGCCCCGGCCAAGTCTCCCCGGTCAAACCGCCCGGCCAAGCTTCCTTCGTCAATGCAGGATCTGGCCCAGGAACTGCCGCGTCCGCTCGTGGCGGGCCTGGCCGAAGATCACCTCGGGACTGCCCTGCTCGACGATCCGGCCCCGGTCCATGAAGATCACCCGGTCGGCGACCTGGCGGGCAAAGCTCATTTCATGGGTGACGCAGATCATCGTCATGCCGCTGCCGGCGAGATCGATCATGACGTCCAGCACCTCCTTGATCATCTCCGGATCGAGGG
>CAYOQR010000140.1:0-2379 GCA_964406155.1 uncultured Rhodospirillaceae bacterium
ATTCCGACGTCACGACCTTGGTTTGAGTTTTTCGGGATCGTAGAAGGGGAACTTGACGACGGTGGCGGGGTAGCGCTTCTGCTGGCCGTCGATGCGGCCGATCTCCACCGCCGTGCCGGGGGCGGCATAGGCCGGGTCGATGCGACACAGCGCGATGTTCTTGCCCAGAACCGGCGAGCGGCAGCCCGAGGTGACGACGCCGATCTGGGCCCGTCCGACATGGACGCAGGCGCCGTGGCCGCAGACCTCGGCCCCGTCGATCTCCAGCCCCACCAGCACATGGCGCGGGGTCTCCTTGCGCTTCAGGATCGCCTCGCGGCCGACGAATTCCTCATTGCCCTTGACCGCCACCGTGAAGCCGATCCCGGCCTCATAGGGGTCGGTCTGGTCGTTGAACTCGTAATGGGCGAAGACCAGGCCCGCCTCGATGCGCAGGATGTCCAGGGCTTCCAGCCCCAAGGGCAGCAGGCCGTGCTTCTGCCCCGCGGCCCAGACCGCATCCCACACCGCCGGGGCGTCCTTCGGGTGGCAGAACACCTCATAGCCCAACTCGCCGGAATAGCCGGTGCGCGAGACCAGCACCGGGATGCCGTTATAACCGCCGATCCGCCCGATGGTGAAATGGAACCACTGGATCTCATCCACCCGGGGCTTGGCCGGCGGGGTCCAGACGATCTCCTTGAGGATCTCCCGGCTCTTCGGCCCCTGGACGGCGATGTTGTGGAGCTGGTCGGTGGCCGACTTGACCCAGACCTGCTTCAGGCCGCGCTGCTCGGCCAGCTCCCGCAGCCACTGGCCGCCATATTCGTCGCCGCCGATCCAGCGGAAGCGCTCCGCCCCCAGGCGGAACACGGTGCCGTCATCCACCATGCCGCCATGCTCGTAGCACATCGCGGTATAGACCACCTGGCCCTCGGCCAGGCGCCGGATGTTGCGGGTACAGGCGATCTGCAGCAGGTCCTCGGCATCCGGCCCCAGCACCTCGAACTTGCGCAGGGGTGTCAGGTCCATCACCACCGCCTTCTCGCGCGCCGCCCAGTATTCCGCCTGGGGGCCGGCATTGTTGAAGCGGTTGGGCAGCCAGAAGCCGCGATACTCGGTGAAGTTCCGCGTGAGGTCCGAGGTGCGGGCATGGAAGCCGGTTTCCCGCGTCAGCCGCGGTTCTGATTCTGCGCTCATTCTGAAGGCCACCGCTCGTGAGAAAGTGTTGTTGGCCGCATAGACGCGGACATGGATGTCGGTCGGGTTCCAGGCATTGGTCGGGTCGATGTCGTCCGGGCAGGCCGAGGAGGCGCAGACCAGATCCTTCATCGCCCGCAGCAGTACATAGTCGCCGGGCCGCGACCAGGGGTCTTCCAGGAAGATCGCATTGGTCGCCGTGATGCCGGTATTGTAGAACAGGTTGATGGCATGCCAGCCGGGCCGGCGGGCCAGGCCATAGGGGGCCATCTGGTTGTTGAAGTTCTCCGAGCAACTGGCATGGCCGGGATAGCCGGCATCCTCGTAGAAGCGCGGGGTGCAGGCCAGGCCGAAGCTGTCATGGCGCCCGACCGTGTCACGCACCACCTCGCAGAGCGGCTGCATGTCCTGGTCGAAATACTTCGAGGCGAGGCCCGGCCCCGGATAGAGCTGGCCGAGCAGGGTGCGGGTGGTGGTCAAATCCAGGCCGCGCTCGCGCCCGTCCTGCAACTGCCGGGTGTCGAAGCAGACGAAGTCGGAGCATTGCCGGCCAGCGACATCGATGATCTGGATGAACTGGCCCTCGCGCACCTCGTAGCTCAAGGCGGTCCGGGCATCGACCCGGTATTCGGCGACGACGTCGCCCAGTTCCGGCGGCAAGGGCGGCATGGTCACCGGCACGATGGTCGCCCGGTAGACCACCACCGAGAGGTCGGTCGGCGGATTGTCGCCATCGACCAGCATGTCGCCGCTCATCCCCGGCCCGGCGGCATGGAAGATCGCATCGACATCACGCTCGACCCGCAGCGAGACCGTGTCGCCGGGGCGGGTGTCGCCCTCCAGCAGGCGGGCCACCCGGTCGACCCCCTGGGGGATGCCGCGCTTGCGCAGGCCGGCCGCCACCTGCGGGCCGGAGAGCCAGTCGTCGCTGCCCAGCTCGCCCCTGAGCAGCCGGTTGATGCCGGGCGACTCATGCGCGGGCTTCAGGCCCAAGGCGGCAAGATCGGGCTTGCCGCCGGCGGCAAAGGCCGCCACCTCGCACACCTGACGCCCCTCGCGGTCCACCACCGCGACCCGGTCGCCGGCGAAGAGATGCAGGATCACCGCACCGCCGCCCAGCACCCGGTAGCGCTCAACGCCCGGCTCCAGGCGCGCCAACCCAGGCTCCCGCACCCGAAGCTTCGGCGCAGATGTCGCTGA
>CAYOQR010000141.1:0-2248 GCA_964406155.1 uncultured Rhodospirillaceae bacterium
CATGGAGGCGCGCATCGCCGCGCTCATGCCCGGCGCCGGGGCTTCCTCGATCACCTTCTGATGGCGGCGCTGGATCGAGCAGTCCCGTTCGAAGAGCGAGACGACATTGCCGTGGCTGTCGGCGAAGACCTGGATCTCGATATGGCGTGGCCGGGTCAGGTATTTCTCGATCAGCACCTGATCGTCACCGAAGGAAGCCATCGCCTCGCGCTGGGCCGAGGCGATGGCCGCCGCGAGGTCTTGCCGCCGCTCGACCACCCGCATGCCCTTGCCGCCGCCGCCTGCCGAGGCCTTGATCAGAACGGGATAGCCGATGCGATCCGCCGCCGCCGTCAGGGTAGCGAGATCCTGGTCCGCCCCATGATAGCCCGGCACCAGGGGCACGCCGGAACGCTCCATCAGCGCCTTCGCCGCCGATTTCGAACCCATAGCACGGATCGCGGCGGGGGGCGGCCCGATGAAGACGATGCCGGCGGCGGCACAGGCCTCGGCGAAATCGGCATTCTCGCTGAGGAAGCCGTAGCCCGGATGGATCGCCTGGGCACCGGATCGCCTGGCGGCATCGAGAATGCGCTCGATCACCAGATAGCTCTCCCGTGCCGGCGAGGGGCCGATCGGCCAGGCCTCGTCGGCGAGATCGACATGGCGCGCCTGTTGGTCCAGCTCGGAATAGACCGCGACGCTGCGGATGCCAAGGCGCCGCGCGGTCTTGATGACCCGGCAAGCGATCTCGCCGCGATTGGCGATGAGGATCTTGTCGAACATCAGCGCTGCCATCCTGGCTTGCGTTTCTCGAAGAAAGCCCCAAGCCCGTCTTGCGCTTCCGCCGAGGCGCGCTTCTCGGCGATTGCCTTGGCCGTCAGCGCGGTGACCTCGGCATCGATCGCCCGGCCGGCAACCTCGGTAAAGAGCGCCTTGGTGATGGCCTGTGCCTCCGGTGCACCGGCAACCAAGGCCGCGACGACGCTGTCGACCGCCGAGCGCAACAGATTGTCTCCGACCACGCTATGGATGAAACCGAGCCGGAGCGCCTCGGGCGCGCCGAAGCGTTCCGCCGTCAGGGCATAACGCCGCGCCGCCCGCACGCCCATGGCGCGCACGACATAGGGACTGATGACCGCCGGGATCAGGCCGAGACGGACTTCCGACAGGCAGAACAAGGCCGTCTCACTGGCGATGGCGATATCGGCGCAGGCGACCAGGCCGAGCCCGCCGCCGAAGCAATTGCCATGCACCGCCACCACGGTCGGCTTCGACAGGCGGTCGAAGCGCTGCAGCATCGCGGCGAGCCGGCCGGCATCGGCGAGATTCTCGGCCTCGCTGTAGCCTGCCATGCGGCGCATCCAGTTGAGATCGGCGCCGGCCGAGAAACTCTTGCCGGCCCCGTGCAGGATCACGGCACGCACCATCGGATCGGCATCCAGTTTCCCGAAGCAGTCAGTCAGGGCGGCGATCAGTCCGTCATCGAAGGCGTTGTGCAAGTCCGGCCGGTTCAGCATCACCTTGGCGACACCGCTCGGATCGATCGAGATCAGCAAAGACTCCGTCATGGCCTTACATCCGGAAAACGCCGAAGCGTGTGGGGTCGATCGGCGCATTGAGGGACGCCGAGAGGCTGAGGCCGAGCACCATCCTGGTATCGGCCGGGTCGATCACTCCGTCATCCCACAGCCGCGCGCTGGCATAATAGGGATGGCCCTGGGTTTCGTACTGCGCCCGGATCGGCGCCTTGAATGCCTCTTCCTCCGCCGCCGGCCAGCTCTCGCCCCGCGCTTCCAGATTGTCGCGTTTGACCTGGGCCAACACGGATGCCGCCTGCTCGCCGCCCATCACGCCGATCCGCGCATTGGGCCACATGAAGAGGAAGCGCGGCGAATAGGCCCGGCCGCACATGCCGTAATTGCCGGCGCCGAAACTGCCGCCGATGATGACCGTGACCTTCGGCACCTGCGCTGTCGCGACCGCGGTCACGAGCTTGGCGCCGTGCTTGGCGATGCCTTCATTCTCATATTTGCGCCCGACCATGAAGCCGGTGATGTTCTGCAGGAACAGCAGTGGGATGCGCTGCTGGCAGCAGATCTCGATGAAATGCGCGCCCTTGACGGCTGATTCCGAAAACAGAATGCAGACATTGCCGATAATGCCGACTGGCATGCCCTGAATATGCGCGAAGCCGCAGACTAGGGTCTTGCCATAGAGCGCCTTGAATTCGTCGAAAGCGCTGTCATCGACGATGCGGCGGATCACT
>CAYOQR010000142.1:0-2168 GCA_964406155.1 uncultured Rhodospirillaceae bacterium
GTGGTCAATGCCATTCGCGAACAGAACCGGCAGGTGGCCGCCGGCGCCCTCGGTGCGCCGCCGGCGCCGGGTGACACCAGCTTCCAGCTCTCGATCAACACCCAGGGCCGTCTGGTCACGGAAGAGGAATTCGAGAACGTCATCATCCGCGTCGGCGACAATGGCGAAATCACCCGCCTGAAGGATATCGCCCGGGTCGAGCTTGGCTCCAGCCAATATGCCCTGCGCTCGCTGCTCGACAACAAGCCGGCGGTGGCGATTCCGATCTTCCAGCGCCCCGGCTCCAACGCCATCGAAATCTCCAATCTGGTCCGCGCCAAGATGGCGGAGCTGAAGCAGAACTTCCCGGAAGGCGTCGACTACACCATCGTCTATGACCCGACGATCTTCGTCCGGGGCTCGATCGAAGCGGTGGTCCATACCCTCTTCGAAGCCATCGTCCTTGTCGTCCTGGTCGTGGTCTTGTTCCTGCAGACCTGGCGCGCCTCCATCATTCCCCTGGCGGCGGTTCCCGTCTCGCTGATCGGCACCTTCGCGATGATGCATGTCTTCGGCTTCTCGCTGAATGCACTGTCGCTGTTCGGCCTGGTGCTGGCGATCGGCATCGTCGTCGACGACGCTATCGTTGTGGTCGAGAATGTCGAGCGCAATATCGCCCTCGGCCTGAAACCGGTCGAGGCCACCAAGCGCGCCATGCGCGAGGTGACGGGGCCGATCATCGCCACGGCGCTGGTGCTCTGCGCGGTCTTTGTGCCGACCGCCTTCATCTCCGGCCTGACCGGGCAGTTCTACCGGCAGTTCGCCTTAACCATCGCCATCTCGACGGTGATCTCGGCCTTCAACTCGCTGACTCTCTCGCCGGCCCTGGCGGCGGTCCTGCTGAAGGGCCATCACGAGCCGAAGGACGGGTTCTCGCGGTTGCTCGATTGGCTGTTCGGCTTCTGGCTGTTCCGTCCCTTCAACCGCTTCTTCGACCGGGCCAGCCACGGCTATGTCGGCACCGTCCGGCATGTGCTGCGGGGCAGCGCCATCGGGCTCGTCATCTATGCCGGCCTGATGGGGCTCACCTATCTCGGCTTCTCCAAGACACCGACCGGCTTCGTGCCGCCCCAGGACAAGCAGTATCTGGTTGCTTTCGCGCAATTGCCGGATGCCGCCACCCTGGACCGCAGCGAGGCGGTGATCCGCAAGATGTCGGAGATCGCGCTCAAAAATCCGAATGTGGAAAGCACGGTCGCCTTCCCCGGTCTCTCCATCAACGGTTTCACCAACAGCCCGAATAGCGGCATCGTCTTCGTCACCTTGAAGCCTTTCGAGGACCGCAAGCGGGCCGACCAGTCGGCGGGTGCCGTGGCGGGGGCGCTGAACGCGCAATTCGCCGATATCCAGGAGGCCTTCATCGCCATCTTCCCGCCGCCACCCGTCCAGGGCCTCGGCACGATCGGCGGCTTCCGCCTCCAGATCGAGGATCGTGGCGGCCTCGGCTATGAGGAGCTCTATAAGCAGACCCAGAACATCATCGCCAAGAGCCAGAACGTGCCGGAACTGGCGGGCCTGTTCTCCTCGTATCAGGTGAACGTGCCGCAGATCGATGCCGATGTGGATCGCGAAAAGGCGAAGACCCATGGCGTCGCCATCAGCGATATCTTCGATACGCTGCAGGCCTATCTCGGCTCGTTCTATGTCAACGACTTCAACCGCTTCGGCCGTACCTTGCAGGTCAATGTCCAGGCCGATCAGAAGTTCCGTCTGGAACCCGAGCAGATCGGCCAGTTGAAGGTGCGCAACAATCTCGGCGAAATGGTGCCGCTGGCGACTTTCGTCAAAATCAGCGACAGCTCCGGCCCCGACCGGGTGATGCACTATAACGGCTTCGCCACCGCCGAGATCAATGGCGCGGCAGCACCCGGCTATAGTTCCGGCCAGGCTCAGGCGGCGATCGAGAAGCTCCTGAAGCAGGAATTGCCGAACGGCATGACCTATGAGTGGACGGAGCTGACCTATCAGCAGATCCTGGCCGGCAATACCGCCATCCTGGTCTTCCCGCTTTGCGTCCTGCTCGCCTTCCTGGTCCTGGCGGCGCAATACGAGAGCTGGACCCTGCCGCTGGCGGTCATCCTGATCGTGCCGATGACGCTGCTCTCGGCGATCACCGGTGTGATCGTCTC
>CAYOQR010000143.1:0-2112 GCA_964406155.1 uncultured Rhodospirillaceae bacterium
TGGCGGGCGGCTGAACATCGCCCCCTGTTCGCTGTGCGGCGCCCAGGCGGCGCACGACAAGGCGCTGGCCTATGCCCAGGAACGCCGGGCCTTCGGCCGGAAGATCGCCGAGTTCCAGGCGCTGCAATTCAAGATCGCCGACATGGCGACCGAGCTGGAGGCGGCGCGCAGTTTCCTGTGGCGGGCGGCGGCGGCGCTCGACCGCAAGGAACCGGCGGCCACCAGGCTCTGCGCCATGGCCAAGCGCTTCACCACCGATATCGGCTTCGCCGTCGCCAATGAGGCGCTGCAGCTTCATGGCGGCTATGGCTATCTCACCGATTACGGCGTCGAGAAGATCGTCCGCGATCTCCGGGTGCATCAGATCCTGGAGGGAACCAACGAGATCATGCGGGTGATCATCGCCCGGACGTTGTTGGGGGATCTGTCATGACCCGCGAGATGGCGCATGAGATCCTGGTCGGGATCGAGGGGGCGGTCGGGCATATCACGCTCAACCGGCCGGCGGCGCTGAATGCGCTGACCCTCGGCATGGTGCGGGCGATCGACCGTGCCTTGACCACTTTCGCCGCCCTGGACGACGTGACCCTGGTGCTGATGACCGGCGCCGGCGACCGCGCCTTCTGCGCCGGGGGCGATATCCGCGCGATCTATGACGCGGTGAAGGCGGGCGCCTTCGGCTTGCCAACCACGTTCTTTCGCGAGGAATACCGGCTGAATGCCCACATCGCCCGTTATCATAAGCCGATCGTCGCGGTGATGGACGGGGTGACGATGGGCGGCGGCATCGGCCTCGGCGGTCATGCCTCGCATCGCATCGTCACCGAGAAATCGCTGCTCGCCATGCCGGAGACCCGGATCGGTTTCTTCCCCGATGTCGGCGGCACCTATCTCTTGGCCAAGGCGCCGGGCGAGCTCGGCACCTATGCGGGACTGACGGGTATGCGGCTGAAGGCAGCGGATGCAATCCTCGCCGGTCTCGCCGACCGCTATGTGCCGCAGGCGAAACTCGCCGATCTCCTAGAGGCATTGCATGGCTGTGGCACTGCCGAGGAGGTCTGGGCGACGCTCGATGCCGAGGCCGGTTTCGCCGGCGGCGGCATGCTGGCCACGGCGCGCTGCTGGATCGACCGCTGCTTCATTCATGACCGGGCGGAGGATATCGTTGCTGCGCTGCAGGCATCGCCGGAAGCCGAGGCCAAGGCGGCGGCGGATGAGATTCTCGGCAATTCGCCCTCGTCGGTGAAGGTGACGCTGGAAGCTTTGCGCCGGGCGCGGCGGCTCGGCAGCCTGGAAGCCTGCCTCGATCAGGAATTCCGCCTGTCGCTGGCGCGCCTGCACCGACCGGATTTCCTCGAAGGTGTCCGCGCCGCCGTGGTGGACAAGGACCGGCAGCCGAAATGGCAGCCGGCGCAGCTTGCCGAGGTGACCAAGGCCGAGGTGGACAGCCACTTCCAGCCGCTGAGCGCCGAGGATTGGGGCGTCGACGAACTGGGCTTGGCTGCCGGCATCTAATCGGCATCTAGTTCATTGAGTAGAGGCGGATTCCCCCTGATGGTATCCGGCTCTGGAGAGGAGACCGTCATGAGCGCGATCGCTTTCATCGGACTGGGTCACATGGGGCGGCCGATGGCGGCCAATCTGGTCAAGGCCGGACATCAGGTCTATGGCTGCGATCTCGACCAGCAGGCCCTGGCCGCCGCCAAGGAAGCCGGCATCGTTCCCGTCGCCTCGGCGGGCGAAGCGGCGGCGAAAGCCGAGATCGTCATCACCATGCTGGTTGCCGGCAAACAGGTGGTGGGGATCTATCGCGACACGCTGGTCGCGGCGGCGAAACCAGGCACGCTCTTCATCGACTGCTCGACCATCGATGTCGGCTCGGCCCGCACGGCGCATGAGACGGCGCGCGCGAAGGGCATGGAAACGGTGGATGCGCCGGTCTCCGGCGGGGTCGGCGGCGCGACCGCCGGCACGCTCACCTTCATGGCGGGTGGCGCCGAGGTGGCGGTGACGCGGGCCCGGCCGATCCTGGAGAAGATGGGCAAGAAGGTGGTGCATTGCGGCGAGGCCGGCGCCGGCCAGGCGGCGAAGATCTGCAACAACATGATCCTC
>CAYOQR010000144.1:0-1948 GCA_964406155.1 uncultured Rhodospirillaceae bacterium
AGATCAGGTCGACGATCAGCTTCACTTCATGCAGGCATTCGAAATAGGCCATTTCCGGGGCATAGCCGGCTTCCACCAGCGTCTCGAAACCAGCCTGGATGAGCGCCGTCAGGCCGCCGCAGAGCACGGCCTGTTCGCCGAACAGATCGGTTTCGCATTCCTCGCGGAAGTTCGTCTCGATGACGCCCGAGCGGCCGCCACCGATGGCGCTGGCATAGGACAGCGCCAGTTCCAGGGCATTGCCGCTGGGATTCTGCGCCACCGCCACCAGGCAGGGAACGCCGCCGCCCTTGGTGAATTCGCCGCGCACGGTATGGCCGGGGCCCTTCGGCGCGATCATGATGACATCGAGATCCGGGCGCGGTTCGATCAGCTTGAAATGGATGTTGAGGCCATGGGCGAAGGCGAGAGCCGCACCCTGCTTCATGTTGGGGCCGAGATCCTCGGCATAGAGTTTCGCCTGCAGCTCGTCCGGCGTCAGGATCATGATGAGGTCGGCCCACTTCGCCGCCTCGGCCGGGGTCATGACGGTGAGGCCGGCAGCTTCGGCCTTCTTCGCCGTGGCCGAACCCGCGCGCAGGGCGACGCGCACGTCCTTCACGCCGCTGTCCTTCAGGTTCAGCGCATGGGCATGACCCTGGCTGCCATAACCGACGACGGCAACCTTCTTGTTCTTGATCAGATTGACGTCGGCATCACGATCATAATAGACGCGCATGATTTCGTTCCTCGTTCCTGAAATCGATCACTTGATGTGTTGAAGCGGCCCGGTCAGGGCGCTGTGGTCAGTTGTCAAACCCTTCGGCACGGGTCTTTCGGTACAGGTGAGCGGGTTTTAGATCGCCTCTGCCCCGCGCGCAATGGCGACGACGCCGGTGCGCGATACCTCGACGAGCCCCAGGGGCTGCATCAAATTAATGAAAGCATTGAGCTTTTCCGTCGAACCGGTCATTTCGAAGACGAAGGATTCGATGGTCGAATCCACGACGCGGGCGCGGAAGATATCGGCGATGCGCAGGCTCTCCACCCGCTTCTCGCCGGTGCCCCGCACCTTGACCAGGACCAGTTCGCGCTCCAGCGACGGCCCGTCCATGGTCAGGTCGGTCACGCGATGGACCGGCACCAGGCGGCGAAGCTGGTTCTTGATCTGCTCGATGATCATCGGCGTGCCGCTGGTCACGACGGTGATGCGCGAGAAATGCGCCTGCGCATCGACTTCCGCGACGGTCAGGCTTTCGATGTTGTAGCCGCGACCGGAGAACAACCCGATCACGCGGGCCAGCACGCCGGACTCATTATCCACCAGGACGGAAATCGTGTGCCGCTGCACCTTACCTTGTTCCACGCCCCCAAACTCCTTCTTACCTTATCTGGCGGGGCCGGCCTTCGAGACCGGCACCCGCATCACCGGTGCGGTCCTCAGACCAGCACCATGCCCTCTTCCGAAATCGGCTTGGCCGACTGATCTTCCGGCCCCAGCAGCATCTCGTTATGCGCCGCACCGGAGGGGATCATGGGGAAGCAGTTTTCCTTCTCATCGACCGCGACGTCGACGATGACCGGCCCCTTGATGTCGATCATCTGCTTGATGACGTCATCGAGTTCCGACGTCTTGGTCGCCCGCAAGCCATGCGCCCCGAAGGCTTCCGCCAGCTTGACGAAATCCGGCAGCGCATCGCTGTAGCTTTCGGAATAACGGCCGCCATGCAGCAGTTCCTGCCACTGGCGCACCATGCCCATCCACCTGTTGTTGAGGATGAACACCTTCACCGGCAAGCGGTACTGCACCAGGGTCGAGAGCTCCTGGATATTCATCATGATCGAGGCTTCGCCGGCGACGTCGATGACCAGTGATTCCGGATGCGCGACCTGCACACCGCTGGCCGCTGGCAGACCGTAGCCCATGGTGCCGAGGCCGCCCGAGGTCATCCAGTGATGCGGCTTCTCG
>CAYOQR010000145.1:0-1766 GCA_964406155.1 uncultured Rhodospirillaceae bacterium
TGGTGGTCTATGCCAAGACCGATCCGGCGGCGGGTCCCAAGGGCATCACCGCCTTTATCATCGAGAGGGGGTTCAAGGGTTTCTCGACGGCGCAGAAACTCGACAAGCTCGGCATGCGCGGCTCCAATACCTGTGAGCTCGTTTTCACGGATTGCGAAGTACCGGAAGAGAACGTGCTGGGCGAGGTCGGACGCGGCGTCAATGTGCTGATGAGTGGGCTCGATTACGAGCGTGCCGTTCTCGCGGCCGGTCCGCTCGGCATCATGCAGGCCTGCATGGATGTGGTCATGCCCTATGTCCATGACCGCAAGCAATTCGGCCAGCCGATCGGCGAGTTTCAACTGATGCAGGGCAAGCTCGCCGATATGTATACGACGATGAATGCCGCCAAGGCCTATGTCTATGCCGTGGCCAGAGCCTGCGACCGTGGCGAGGCGACGCGCAAGGATGCCGCGGGTGCCATCCTCTATGCGGCGGAAAAGGCGACCTGGATGGCGCTGGAAGCGATCCAGTGCCTGGGCGGCAACGGCTATATCAACGATTATCCGACCGGCCGCCTGCTGCGCGATGCCAAGCTTTATGAAATCGGCGCTGGAACCTCGGAAATCCGCCGCATGCTGATCGGCCGCGAATTGTTCAAGGAGACGGCATGACCATCCTGACAAGCGCGGTCGATCCGCGCGGGGAGGCATTCCGCGCCAATGTCGCGGCGATGCGCCCTCTGGTCGAGGATCTGCGGGAGAAGGTCGAGCGCATCCGTCTCGGCGGTGGCGCGGCGGCGCGCGAGAAGCATCTCGGGCGAGGCAAGGTGCTGCCGCGCGACCGCATCCGCCTGTTGATCGATGCCGGGTCGCCCTTCCTGGAGTTTTCGCAATTGGCGGCCTATGGGCTTTACGGCGGCGATATTCCGGCGGCGGGCATCATCACTGGCATCGGCCGGGTGATGGGGCGGGAATGCGTGATCGTCGCCAATGATGCCACCGTCAAGGGCGGCACCTATTTTCCGGTCACCGTGAAGAAGCATGTGCGGGCCCAGGAGATCGCCTGGCAGAACCGGCTGCCCTGCATCTATCTGGTCGATTCCGGCGGCGCCAATCTGCCGAACCAAGACGAGGTCTTTCCCGACCGCGATCACTTCGGCCGCATCTTCTTCAACCAGGCGAATATGTCGGCCGAGGGCATTCCGCAGATCGCCGTGGTGATGGGATCCTGCACCGCCGGAGGTGCTTATGTGCCGGCCATGTCCGATGAATCCATCATCGTCAAGAACCAGGGCACGATTTTCCTGGGCGGGCCGCCGCTGGTGAAGGCGGCAACCGGCGAGGTGGTCAGTGCCGAGGATCTCGGCGGTGCTGACGTCCATAGCCGCATCTCGGGCGTGACCGATCATTATGCGGAGAACGACAACCATGCCCTGGGTATCGCTCGCCGGATCGTCGGTCATCTCAATCATGTCAAGCGGCCAGATCTCGAGCTGAGAGAACCTGTCGAGCCGCGTTTCGCCGCCGCGGAGCTTTACGGCATCATCCCGGCCGATCCGCGCAAGCCCTATGACGTGCGGGAGATCATTGCGCGGATCGTCGATGACAGCGCTTTCGACGAATTCAAGAAGCTCTATGGCCCGACCCTGGTCACCGGCTTTGCCCATATCTGGGGCTATCCGGTCGGGATCGTCGCCAATAACGGCATCCTCTTTTCCGAGAGCGCGCAGAAGGGTGCGCATTTCATCGAGCTCTGTGCGCAACGGGGTATTCCTCTCATCTTCC
>CAYOQR010000146.1:0-1691 GCA_964406155.1 uncultured Rhodospirillaceae bacterium
GGCTGCCACTTCCGGTTGCTCTCGTGATTCGACCAGCGCCAGTCAAAACCCATGAGGGCGAAAATGCCAAGGAGATGGTGTTCGACGCCCATCATCGGGCGTTCGCACTGTTCAAGAGGCCTGCAGACGCATCATCTACGACAATATGAAGACGGCGGTCGAGACGATCGTCGTCGGCAAGGGACGCCTTTACAATCGCCGGTTCCTGCAGGTGCAGCCTCAGCGCATCGTCGGCGACTTGCTCACGGCCGAGATCAGCGAGAAGCAGGCAAGATCGATCAAATACCAGCTCACCGTTGCCAAGCTTCCCCTCGCCAAGGACATCGCACATGACTACTGCGCTTCTCGACCCGCTGACCCATCACTGTGACATCGTAGAGACCGATAACGACAGTTGGCGTTTTTAAAGCCGCAACGACGATCAAACAACCCGCGCTCGCACCGTCTCCGCAACTCCGGCCAGCTCCGACGCTGCGAGCGCTACTAGGAAAGCACGCCGATCAAAGGAGCACTTTTGAAGGCCGATGGAGTGTCCCGTTCCGACGCCGATTGACCGTCCTGGTATTTGGCTTCCGATTTGCTGACCTTTTGCTGCTGCGTCTGCGCCCAAATGGGAAAAGCTGCGCTTAACAAGACTGCGACAAGACCGATCTGCACGACCGCTCTATCTCAGCGCGCTCAACAGCAGCCCGCCATATCGGACTTTTGCGGACTGGATGGTCCGCAGCGGTCAAAAGCATGAATGACGATTGCGAGAAACATCGTCGCCAACGCTGGACTATTAACACTCTTTAACGGCGCTGCGTTCTCGGCTCCGAGTCCTGTTCAAAAGTGAACACAGCTGCTCTAAAATTCACGGCCCGCTCTCGCCCGGCCATGTTGGTTTGTCGCCGAGGCTCGAAGCCGCCGCAAAGTCGCAGGATCGCCCGCCAGCAGTAGTCCCACCTTCGAAGACTTTCGCGGGCGCACGAAGCACGCTAGGTTCAGGGTGTTAAAGGGGACCGAAAGCGAAGCACATGCAAGACTTGAAGCTGTATCTGAATAAACTTCACGCCGATGCTGAACACTGCATTACCATCAGCCAGACCACTCTCAACGATAAGAAGCGCGAAGTATTTGAAATGCTAGCAGCAACCTATCGCAAACTCGCCAGCGACATTGAAGCTGTCATTGCGACGAATGCGATCCTCGATGAGGAGCGCGACAAGAGATTGATCGGTCTCCTCGGCAAAGATGGCCCTGCAGACAGCATCACAGAGATCGCAAAGCTTCTGGGACAAACACCAGAAGAGCCTAAACCTCCAGAGAGCTGAAAGAGTCTCCCTCCCAATAGAAAACCCCGCCGGAGAAAAATTTTTTGCGCCGGTGCGTTAGCTTATGGAACGGATCATACAAGCTTTGTACCCGCGCGGCCTTGGAGTTCATCCTGATAATGCCATGCGAGGGACTTCGCTTCGCTTGTCACATGGCTTGGCGCGAAGCCGGACGGATAGGGATCAGGTTAGGTTAACCGCATATCGCGGAGCAGTTATATCGATAGGTATAGCAGGACGAGAAATATGCAGCCTACGAGCCCGCCGAGTAGGAAGGGATCTCGCCATCTGGCTTTTGAAAATGGCTTGGGAGGCGTGGCCGGATCGGCGGATGGCAGCGGTGATGGGGGTTCTTCATAATCCATGACAGAACAGCGC
>CAYOQR010000147.1:0-1544 GCA_964406155.1 uncultured Rhodospirillaceae bacterium
GGCCTCCTTCGAGCCGACCATCGATTACGTCGTCACCAAGATGCCGCGCTTCACCTTCGAGAAATTCCCCGGCGCCGAGCCCCTGCTCTCCACCTCGATGAAATCGGTGGGCGAGGCGATGGCGATCGGCCGCAGCTTCCAGGAATCGGTGCAGAAGGCGTTGCGCTCGATGGAGACCGGCCTGACCGGCTTCGACGAGGTTGACTTGAGCGACGACAAGGCCGAGATCCGCGCCCAGCTCGCCAAGGCGACGCCCGACCGGCTGCTGGTGATCGCCGAGGCCCTGCGCCGCGGTCTCTCCGTCGCCGAGATCTGCGAGGTCAGCAAATACGATCCCTGGTTCGTCCGCCAGATCGCCGATATCGTCGCCAAGGAGGCGGAGATCCGCGCCCAGGGCCTGCCGGCCAGCAAGGCCGATATGCTGCGCCTGAAGAAGATGGGCTTCTCCGATGCCAGGCTCGGCAAGCTGACCGGCCGCAAGGCGGAAGAGGTGACGGCGCATCGCCACAGGCTCGATGTCCGCCCGGTCTATAAGCGCATCGATACCTGCGCCGCCGAATTCGCCTCGGCGACACCCTACATGTATTCCTGCTATGAGGGTGACGGCATCGAGGCTGCGGAATGCGAGGCCGATCCCAGCAGCCGCAACAAGGTGATCATCCTCGGCGGCGGCCCGAACCGGATCGGTCAGGGCATCGAATTCGACTATTGCTGTGTCCATGCCGCCTATGCGCTGAAGGCGGCCGGCCATGAAACCATCATGGTCAATTGCAATCCGGAAACCGTCTCGACCGATTACGATACCTCCGATCGGCTCTATTTCGAGCCGCTGACGGCGGAAGATGTGATCGAGCTGGCGCGCGTCGAACAGCGCAAGGGCAAGCTGCTGGGCGTCATCGTCCAGTTCGGCGGCCAGACGCCGCTGAAGCTCGCCCATGCTTTGGAGCGCGCCGGGATTCCCATTCTCGGCACCTCGCCCGATGCGATCGATCTCGCCGAGGACCGCGAGCGCTTCCAGCAGCTCCTGCACAAGCTCGATCTGCGCCAGCCGGCCAACGGCACCGCGCGGTCGCTGGAGGAAGCCGAGCGGATCGCCGACCGCATCGGCTATCCGGTGGTGATCCGCCCCTCTTACGTGCTGGGTGGCCGCGCCATGGAAATCGTCTACGAACCGGCCGGTCTGCGCCGCTATATGCGCAAGGCCGTGCAGGTCTCCGGTGACAATCCGGTGCTGATCGATTCCTACCTCCAGGATGCGATCGAAGTGGACGTCGATGCGCTTTGCGACGGTACCCAGGTGCATGTCGCCGGCATCATGGAGCATATCGAGGAAGCCGGTATCCATTCCGGCGACAGCGCCTGCGCCCTGCCGCCCCATACCCTGCCGCTGGCCGTCATCGCCGAGATCCGCCGCCAGTCCGAAGCCCTGGCCCGCGGCCTCAACGTGGTCGGCCTGATGAACGTGCAATTCGCCGTCAAGGGCGGCGACATCTATGTGCTGGAGGTCAATCCCCGCGCCAGCCGCACCGTGCCCTTCGTCGCCA
>CAYOQR010000148.1:0-723 GCA_964406155.1 uncultured Rhodospirillaceae bacterium
GAGCCCGGAACTTGGCCGCCTCGCGCCCCGCTATGTCCGCCTCTCGGGCGAGATCGCCGACCAGGCCGTCCTCGATCTCCTGAAGGCGGCCTTTCCGAAGGCCCGCCTCGCCCATGCCTATGCTTCGACCGAGGGCGGCGTCGGCTTCACCGTCGAGGATGGGCGCGAGGGCTTTCCGGCGACGTTCCTCGGAGCCCGCGCAGGGATCGAGATCGAATTGCGCGACGATACCCTGCATGTCCGCTCCAGGCGGACCGGGCGGCTTTATCTCGGACCCGATGCCGGGGAACTGGTCGCACCCGACGGCTTCGTCGATACGGGCGATCGGGTGGAACTGCGCGGGGAGCGCTACCATTTCCTCGGCCGGCGTTCCGGCGTCATCAATGTCGGCGGCGCCAAGGTGCAGCCGGAGGAAGTGGAGAGCGTCATCAACGCTCATCCGCGCGTGTCGATGTCGCGGGTCCGCGCCCGGCCGAACCCGCTTCTCGGCGCCGTCGTGGAGGCCGAGATCGTGCTGCGCGAGGAGAAGGCGGAGCCGCCCGAGGATCCCGTGCTCCTGAAGGGCGCGATCCTCGCCCATTGTCGCCCCCGTCTCGCCCGCCACAAGGTGCCGGCGAGCGTGAAATTCGTGCCCGGCCTGCCGCTGACGGCCGGCGGCAAGCTGCGGAGGGCGCCGTGAGCGCGCCGGTGGTGTACGGCACGGTCGCGACCACCATGCCGTCG
>CAYOQR010000148.1:733-1480 GCA_964406155.1 uncultured Rhodospirillaceae bacterium
ATCGGCCTCGCCATCGCCGAGGCGCTCGCCACGGACCATCGCGTCGTCGCGGTGGCGCGCCGGCCGACCGCCGCCCTCGACGAGGCCATGGGGAAGGCGGCACCGGGCGCGATCCTCTTCGAGCCCTGCGATCTCGGCGAGCTGGACGGGTTGCAGCCTCTGGCGCGGCGCATCCGGGCGGCGCACGGTCCCGTCTACGGCCTCGTCAACAACGCCGCGATCGGCACGCCGGGGCTGCTCGCGACCATGCCGAATGCGGAGATCGCCCGGCTGGTGCATCTGAACACGCTCGCGCCGATGATGCTCACCAAGCATCTCGTGCGCGGGATGATGAGCGCGGGCCGGGGCCGGATCGTGAATGTCAGCTCGATCATCGCCTTCACCGGCTACAACGCGCTCTCGGTTTATGCCGCGACGAAAGCGTCCATGATCGGCTTCACGCGCTCGCTCGCCCGCGAGGTCGGCAAGCTCGGGGTGACGGTGAATGCGGTCGCCCCCGGCTTCGTCGAGACCTCGCTGACCGAGGGCATGGACGAGGCGGAACGGGCGCGGATCGCCGGCCGGAGCGCGCTCCGCCGCCTGCCCGAGCCGCGCGACGTGGCCGACGCGGTCGCCTTCCTGATGTCGGACAAGGCCCGCCACGTTACAGGCACCGTCCTGACCGTGGATGCCGGCAGCACGGCGTGATCGCCGTCCGCGGTTGAGCCCGCTGCCCGACTTGGCTTATCTCCTCGTCGGGAGGGAGAT
>CAYOQR010000149.1:0-1473 GCA_964406155.1 uncultured Rhodospirillaceae bacterium
CTCGCCGCCCAAGATTCGGGAGCGATTCATCGAGACCCGCGGCCGCGATCCGCTGTTCACGCCAGTGGACGGCGCCAACTGCCCGAATGCCCACGCAGGAAACCCAGCAGAGCACAGTTTGCTGTTAGGTCACGGCCTCATTCGAGTTTCCGAGCCGTTGCCGGCCGACGCACAATTCACGGTGAGCGTCGTGCACGACCCTTACGGTTGCGCACTCGTCCTCGACCCGAAAACGGGGCAGACCGTCGTATCCGAATATCGACGGCCCCTGCCGTCAGCTAACCTGCAATTCCTTAGCGCAGTCATGTTGGACGGCCGCGAAACGATCGTGCCGCTGACGAACGCCGCAACGTTCGCAGCCAATCTCCAGACCGATCTCGAACACCAAGCGCTCTCCGCCATCATGGGTCACGCCCAGGCCAACCGACCGCCAACCGCGGCTCAACTGGCAGACATCGCCCACTTCGAATCGGGACTCTCGACCGCTCAACTGTGGGACCGCTCCGCGGGACGCCTCGACCGCCACGGAGCCTCCGGTGGAGCGCGTAAGCTCGCCTCCCAACGCTACCATCCGGGAATCAACGATGTACTGGGCGCAGACCCGAGCGGCGCGTCGTTCAATTCGAGCAGCATGACCGCATTCGCGGCTTGGGCAAGCAGCGGTTATCGCGACCCGGACGACGAATCAGACGCGCTCGAGCCGATCGCCGGAGGACCTGAGTTGCGCTCCGAGCAGGCCGAGTGGTGGATCGACAGAGCCGCGGCGCGCCGGGACATCGCCGCGGGCGAGAAGCTGTTCAACACCGCGCCGCTCATCATCAGCGCGGTTCGTGGACTGAACGACAACCCCGCCTTGAAGAGTCCCACCTCGTTCAAGGGCACCTGCACGACCTGTCATGACACACCCAACGTGGGCAATCACTCGCTGCCGCTGCCGCTCGATATCGGTCTCGGACATTCGGGCCGGCCCGGCCTCGAAGACGATCCCAACATCGCGAACGGCTTGAGCGAGCTCGACGCGCCGGACGTGCCGATCTACCTCATCAACGGCTGCCCGAATCCCTTCGGCGGCGGCCAGCCCGTCTCGTTTTATACGACCGATCTCGGAAAAGGGCTCCTCACCGGCCGATGCAGCGACCTCAATCGCGTGAAAGGCCCCATCCTGCGCGGCCTCGCCGCACGCGCGCCCTACTTCCACAACGGAGCGGCAGCGAATCTTCTGCAGGTCGTGAATTTCTACAACCAGCGATTCCAGATGGACCTGACCGAGGAGCAGAAGCGCCAGCTCGTCGCATTCCTCGGGTCACTCTAAAAACGAGGCGACAACGAAACGACAAAGGAGACGGCGGCGCAAGCCGCCGCACTCGCGAGCCTGGCCGGTCTCAGTCCTCGCGCAGGCGTTGAAACAAAAGCAGTCGTGCCTTCTCCCAGTCACGCTGCACGGTGCGCTTCGACGTAACGCGTTTCGGGGCC
>CAYOQR010000150.1:0-1416 GCA_964406155.1 uncultured Rhodospirillaceae bacterium
GCGTTCAGGATCATGCCGCTGCGATGCGAGACCCGTTCGCGCAGATCGGCTTCGGCTCGCGCCAGCTGGTCGAGGACATCATCTCGGGCGCTTTCTATTTGGCCGACGATGCCTTTCGCGTGGGCGAATATATCGACCTGGGCAAGGGCAAGCAGATCGACGCGACGGAGTTCTATAACGGGGCGCCGACCGCCTACACCGTCAGCACCCGCGACCGGAACCTCTCGTATCAGACGGTTCGCGGCGGCATCAACTACAAGTTCAGCTCCTGGTAGGCCTCCGCTGGAACAGCCTCGCGCGAAGAGCGCTCACTCTTCGCGCGAGGTCGTCAAGACATGAAAACGGCGCGTCCGCTTCTGGCGGCGCGCCGTTTTTTATTGTCCGCCACAGGCAAAAAAACGCGCGGCCCTCGGGCCGCGCGTTTTCGTCTCTGCTTAGGGCGCCTCGGATCAGCGCGTCACGACGACCGTCGTCCCGACCCCGACCCGATCGTAGAGGTCCTGGATATCGGCGTTGAACATCCGCACGCAGCCATAGGAGGCGAAGGTGCCGATCGACTTCGGATTGTTGGTGCCGTGGATCGCGTATTGACCGCGATCCAGGACCAGCGCGCGGGTGCCCATCGGATTGGATTTCGAGCCGCCGGGAATGACCCTGGGCAGGCTCGGCTTGTCGCGCTTGATCTCGTCGGGGGGAGACCATGCGGGATTGACGTATTTGCCCGCGACGAAGGCGGTGCCGGACCATTGCTTGCCGAGGCGGCCCACCGCCACCGGATAGCGCACGGCGGAGCCGTAATCGGTCACGAGATACAGCTTCCTCTCCGAGCTGCGCACGACAATCGTGCCCGGCTCGTAGGATGAATCGAATCGCACGACCTCCCGTGCCTCGGCGCCCGTGGCGAGCAGCCCCGTCAGCATGGCCGCGGCGGCAACAGCGTTACGCATGTCCAAATTCCCCCTGATCACCTGTCAGGCCAACCCAAGAATGTTGCGGCCTAATTTCGTGAGCACCTGCCACGCAAGGGCGACGGCCTTCTCCCGGACCGTTCCCGCCCATCCGTTGCAGGATCGCCACGCCGCGCTCCTTCCTGGATCAAGCTTGAGCATGGGCAGAACGGCCGAGCCGGCCGGTCCGTTCCACCGCTCTGGACATTCCGTCCCGATATGGTGAAGGACGTCGCCTCGACAGCCCCGATGCCGATGACCGACCCCGTCGCGCGACGCCTCGTGTTCCATATCGCCGGCTACGATCCGATGTCGGCGCAGACGGCTCATCGCCGCTTCACGCGCGAGCTCGTGCGCTTCCGCACGAGCTGGGGGCTGGCCGCGGAAGCCGGTCCCCTGGCCCTGGAGGAGGACGTCGCGACCTGGCACGTCACGACCTCGGGTCCCGACTGGTCGGTCGAGACCGAGG
>CAYOQR010000151.1:0-1415 GCA_964406155.1 uncultured Rhodospirillaceae bacterium
CCCGTCACGGCCTTCCGGCCGCCCTCTTCCCCTCTTCTGCGATGCCCGGACCGCCAGGATCCGCGCTGCCGCAGCGTCCCGCACAGTGTGTGGTCTTGCGAAGCGGGAAACCCGCGCCGCACCGGAATGTGCCTTTCCAGCCATGCCCGATCTCGCCGCGGTCTCGCGAGCGCGCACCGCATTTTTGGGGGCGTTGCGGGGGGCCCCCGCAGAAGGGGTACGGCGAGACCTTTCGGGCTCGCCGTCAGGGGAAAGCCTTCCCCTCCAGGCGCAATGCAGCGGGCTGCTGGCGTGCCGGTGCCATTGATCGATCGCGACCGACACGGTGCCTGGCCAAAAAGCACATCGGTGCCGTCACCGCTCCGATGCCGGCTGCGATCATGATCATGTAACCTTCGTTGCTGTCACTGGGTAAGACGCAGCGAGGGCGGGTGCCGTGATTGGCGAAGATGCGGCGCGTCCGATCAAGCAGCTCGCACGATCGCCATGCGATGATGGCTTTGGAGGTAAGTTTGCCGAACCGCGCCTTCTGGCTGTGCTCAAGCGGATGGGCGACGCTAATCACCTTCAACCTCGACGTCGCACGGGACGGATCATACCCGACGCGCCGATGTCGAGGATGGGGCCGCAGAGACGTCGCACGGTGGAGGCTTGAGTATGGCTCGTGCCTGCCCAAATATTGGTGCTAAGCGTAGGTCGACTATCGAGGGTGGTGCTTGTGACGACGGAGCTGCAGCCAGAGACGATTGCCGTGTCTCACGGGGTAGGCAGTGACACAGCGCATGGGGCGGTCACGCCGCCGATCTACCTGTCCAGCACCTACACCTTCGCCGGTTTTGATGAACCCCGGATGTTCGATTATGGCCGTGCCGGAAATCCGACCCGTACGATGCTGGCAGAAGCGCTGGCCCGGTTGGAAGGGGGCGCCGGCGCGGTGGTAACGTCCAGCGGGATGGCGGCGATCGATCTTCTTCTCGGACAGCTCGACCCCGATGACCTGATGGTTGCGCCACATGATTGCTATGGCGGGACAAGACGGCTGATCCTGGCACGCTCGGCGAAAAGGCATTTTCGAGCCGTCTTTGTCGATCAATCGGATGCAAGTGCAATGGATGAAGCGTTAGCGGCGCGTCCGGTGCTCGTGATGGTCGAGACACCCAGCAATCCGCTCATGCGGATCAACGACATAAGGAGCATCGCCGAACGCGCTCATGCGACCGGGGCGCGGCTGGCGGTCGATAACACCTTTCTGTCTCCCGCACTGCAGCGACCACTGGCGCTCGGCGCCGATTATGCGCTGCATTCCACGACCAAATATCTGAACGGACACTCCGATGTGATCGGCGGCGCAGTCATTTCCGCCGATCCGGAGCAAGCAGCCCGGCTGCAATCCTGGGCGAATATCGTCGGTGTCA
>CAYOQR010000152.1:0-1410 GCA_964406155.1 uncultured Rhodospirillaceae bacterium
ACCACGTCGCCGCCAGGGGTCAGGATGCTGAAGGCGGTGCCCGCGAAGGCTTCGCCCCCGGCCGTGTCGACGAGCTTGAGCGTCACCGTCGCTGCGCGGTGGTTGAGGGTCGCCTCCGTGATGCGGCCGCGATCCACCTTCAGGTCCGCCCGCATGATGGCGTTGGATTCCCCGTAAGTGGAGACGATGTGATAGCTCCCCTCGGGCAGGCGGACGAGGTCGCCGGGCCTGACATTCGTCGCGACGAGCCGGCCTTCCGGGTTGTTCTGCTGGGGCTGGTAGATCGAGAATTCGAGGCGGTCGGGCTCGATCGGAACGCCCGCGATCATGCCGCCGAGCTTCAGCGCCCCCGCATTGATGGAAAGCTGCTCGCGGAGCGCCCCCGAGGAGACCGTGATTCGCTTCGTCGCGCTGGCGAGGCCGTAGGCGGCGTGAACGATGTAGTTGCCGGGCGGTAGCGTCGTGGCCGGGGCGGGCGCCGTGAGCTTGGCCACCAGCTCGGGCTGCGCGCCGGCGTTGTCGCGATAGATTCGCCAGACGAGCCCGGTTCGGATCGGCTTCGTGTCTCCCGTGAGGACGGCGCTCAGCAGCACCGTCTGCGGGCCCGAGGCCGGGCCCGCGGGGACGGTGGGCGTGGGCACGCTCGGCAGCGGGGGAAGCGTCGGCGGCTCGTCCTGCGCCAGGGCCTGCGCCGCGGACAGTGCGAGCGCCAGAAGGGCGAGGAGACGCCCCGGCCTGCGGAAAATGGCGGCGCGCTTGCCGTCCATGAAGGGAGGTCTCCCAGCGGGAATGACGGATGCCGCCCCTCTGCACGCCGAGTGCGACCGCATTGCGGCAGGCTCCCTCCGGCCGGGGATGACAGGGGGGAGCCTAGCCCGATCGCCCGGCCTCCTGCTCGACAGCCTCGGCGGTTGTGCAGTAGAGGGAGGCGCGGCGCTCTCGCCGAGGCCGCCGCGCTCTTCCCCAAGCGGTTGCCGTCCGGGCCTCCTTCCCGATCATGCCCCATCCGGGTCTGGCGGTCTCGTCCGTCCGAAATCCGCGAGCCCGCAAGTCGCAAGCATGAACGAATTCCTCGATCTCCTCGCCACCCGCCGCAGCGTTCCCTTGCCCCAGCTCGGCGGGCCGGGCCCGGACGAGGCGGAACTCGAGCGGCTGCTCACCACCGCCGCGCGCGTGCCCGATCACGGCAAGCTCGTGCCCTGGCGCTTCCTCGTCATCGAGGGCGAGGCCCGCGCGCGGGTCTGCGACCTCATCGCGAAAGCCTTCCTCGCCGAGGAGCCCGGCGCTGACCTCACGCTCCAGCAGTGGCGGGTCCTGGTCCTGGTCGCGGACGGAACGGGTCCGCGGGTCGGCGACATCGCCGGTCGGATCGGTGTGAGCCACCCCTCCGCCAGTCGTCTGGTCCGACGG
>CAYOQR010000153.1:0-1349 GCA_964406155.1 uncultured Rhodospirillaceae bacterium
CCTATGTCGATCATCCGAGCTTCGGCATGGCGATCATCGGCCGGCTGCTCGAAGCCCAGGGCTTCCGCGTCGGCATCATCGCCCAGCCCGATTGGCAGAGTGCCGAGGCCTTCAGGGTGTTGGGCCGGCCGAAGCTGTTCTTCGGCGTCACCGGCGGCAACATGGATTCCATGGTCAACCGCTACACCGCCGACCGGCGGCTGCGCCACAATGACAGCTACACGCCGAACGGCGAGGGCGGCAAGCGGCCGGACCGCTCGGTGATCGTCTATGCCCAGCGCTGCCGAGAGGCATATCGCGACGTGCCATTGGTGCTCGGCGGCATCGAAAGCTCGCTGCGTCGCATCGCCCATTACGATTACTGGTCCGACAAGGTGCGGCGCTCGGTGCTGGTCGATGCCAAGGCCGATATCCTGCTCTACGGCAATGCGGAGCGCGCCGTGGTCGAGGTTGCGCATCGTTTCGCGCGCGGCGAGACGGCGGCCCAGATGGACGATGTCCGTGGCGTCGCCCTGATGAAGAGCCGGATGCCGGAAGGCTGGACCGAGCTGCCGGCCGACGATATCGAGGAAGCCGATGAGGGCGCCCGCCGGATCGAGGGAAAAGCGGTGATCCGTCTGCCGGCTTTCGAACAGGTGGAGAAGGATCCGGAAGCCTATGCCCGCGCCTCGCGGGTCCTGCACCGCGAAAGCAATCCGGGCAATGCCCGTGCGCTGGTGCAGCGCCACGGCGACCGCGAACTCTGGCTGACACCGCCGCCGATTCCGCTGGAAATGTCGGAAATGGATGCGGTCTATGAGCTGCCCTATGCGCGCTCGCCGCACCCCGCCTATGGCGAAGCCGGCATTCCTGCCTGGGACATGATCCGCTTTTCCGTGACGATCATGCGCGGCTGCTTCGGCGGCTGCTCCTTCTGCTCGATCACCGAACATGAGGGCCGCATCATCCAGAGCCGGTCCGAGGAATCGATCCTCAAGGAGATCGAGATCGTCCGCGACAAGACGCCGGGCTTCACCGGCGTCATCTCGGATATCGGTGGACCCACCGCCAATATGTACCGCATGGCCTGCAAGGATAAGCGCACCGAATCGCTGTGCCGCCGCCCGTCCTGCGTCTATCCGGAAATCTGCCCCAATCTCAACACCAGCCATGAGGCGCTGATCCAGCTCTATCGCAAGTCGCGCGATCTGCCGGGCATCAAGAAGGTGATGGTGGCTTCCGGCGTGCGCTACGATCTCGCCGTCGAGAGCCCGGAATATATCCGTGAACTGGTCGAGCATCATGTCGGCGGCTATCTGAAAATCGCGCCCGAACATACCGAAGGCGGTCCGCTCTCCAAGATGATGAAG
>CAYOQR010000154.1:0-1342 GCA_964406155.1 uncultured Rhodospirillaceae bacterium
TGCCGCAGGTCGGCGAGATGCTGGCCGGCCGGCTCGGGGCCTGAGGCGCCTTTGGACATCCGGCGGCGGACGGGTTGCGGGCGCGGGCGCGGGGCGGCACATAGGGCGGGGGCGCCGCGTGCGGCGGCGCCTTGGGGAATCGCCGTTCGGACATGGCCATGCGGGGCTCCGATCCGTTCAAGACGACGCAGCGGCTCGGCGAGCTGAACGAGCGCTCGCGCGAGATCTTCCGGCAGATCGTCGAGAGCTATCTCGCGACCGGAGAGCCCGTGGGCTCCCGGAACGTCGCGCGGCTCCTGCCCGTCGCGCTCTCGCCCGCCTCGGTCCGCTCGGTGATGGCGGAGCTGGAGGAGGCGGGCCTCATCTTCGCCCCCCATACCAGCGCCGGCCGGCTGCCGACCCACCAGGGCCTGCGCTTCTTCGTCGACGCCCTGATGGAGATCGGCGACGTGGACCGGGAGGAGCGCATGCGCATCGAGGCGCAGATGCGCAGCGCCGCCTCCTCGCGCACCTTCGAGACGGCGCTCGCGGAAGCCTCCGCGATGCTCTCGGGCATCTCGCGGGGGGCGGGCGTCGTCGTGACGGCCAAGAGCGATTCGCGCCTGCGCCATGTCGAGTTCGTCCGGCTCGATCCCGGCCGGGCGCTGGTCGTGCTGGTGGCGGAGGACGGCTCGGTCGAGAACCGCCTGCTCGACCTGCCGCCGGGCCTGCCCGCCTCGGCCCTCGCCGAAGCCTCGAACTATCTCAATGCGCGCATCTCCGGACGCACGCTCGGGGATCTGCGCCGCCTCGTCGAGGAGCAGCGCGCGGCCATGGCGCGGGAGCTCGACGAGATCACCGCGCGGCTGGTCGAGAGCGGGCTCGCGACCAGCGTCGGCCAGCAGGAGGCGCGCCAGCTCATCGTGCGCGGCCAGGCGAACCTGCTCGAGAACGTCCATGCGGCCGAGGACCTCGACCGCATGCGCCTCCTCTTCGAGGATCTCGAGACGCAGACGGATGTGGTCGACCTCCTGATCCGCGCCGAGGGCGGGGAAGGCGTGCGCATCTTCATCGGCGCCGAGAACCGGCTCTTTTCCCTGTCGGGCTCCTCGATCATCGCCGCCCCCTTTCGCGACGGCCAGCAGCGGGTCGTCGGCGCCGTCGGCGTGATCGGGCCGACGCGCCTGAACTACGCGCGCATCGTGCCGATGGTCGATTTCACGGCCCGCGCGGTTTCCCGCCTCCTCGATCCCGGCCTCAGGTGACGCCGCCTCCTTCTCCACCGGAACGCCCGCGCGGCCGCGGCGGGGAGGCGCGATGAGACTCAACCAGGCCCTTTCCTTGCCGTTCATACGCCGCGTCA
>CAYOQR010000155.1:0-1313 GCA_964406155.1 uncultured Rhodospirillaceae bacterium
CGCTTTCATCTTCCTCGCCGCAGCCGATCCTCTCATCAATCGCGTTGCATGACAAGCACTCAGAGTGAGGTCGCAGATCCCCTGAACAATGGAGGCGTGATCATGCAAGCGATGCAGCCTACTTCCCTTGAACATCCGGCGATCTTGACTGACATTGGTACAATATTTGTTTTTCTTGATCTCAGTCGTTCGCGTTGGGTCGGTGGTTGACGCACTTCCGCTGACGTTATCGGTCATAAGGCGCCGATAACGCGCCTGACGGGCAAGCGCCCGGCGTGCTTGTGACTGGCGTGAAGTGTCTGGTTTGAGTTTCGTACCGGCGCGGATAAACTGGCGTCGTGCTCGCAAACACCCCAGACACACGGATAGCGACCTTCGGAAGGTCATCCGGCCTTCTCCATGCCATCTTCGGCGGCCTGTTCATCGGGGCGGCCTGCGTCGGCGTGGTCATGGCCACGCTGATGCTGCGGCATCCCGACCTGGAGACGATCGTCCTGATCGCCCTTGGCTTTGCCGGTTCCTGCGCGCTGGGAGCGGCTTTCCTCAACGCCTGGCGCAGCCCGGCGCTGGTGGTTCGGCCCGGCGTCGTCACCATCCAGGCCCTGTTCGGGACGCGCGACATCCCCGTCAGGCCGGGTCAGCCGGTCGGGGAGTATCTGGCCTCCTCGATGGAAGGCGGCACGATCAGCGGGACGGTCGAGGACAACAAGTTCGTCCACTTCTATGTGCGGGACGGCAATGGCGAGCTGGTCGAGCTGGTGGCGCTGCATCGCGCAACGCCCGTGCTGGTGCCGATCCGGCAGGCACTCGTGGAAATCGCGGGGCTGAGGATCGACCGGCTGAAGCCGGTTCATGGATGGATGCGCTCGCGGCCGGATGTGTCCCACTGGAAATGAAGGCGGCGCGCTCAGCGGCACCCAACCACAGGAGCAGCGGGATCGCTGCCGACCGCGTGCTGGAGAAGATTAGCCATCTGGCGTTCTTCGATATAGCCCGCTGAAGAACACGATCATGGGCCAGTTCGTGCCCAGACGCGACGTGGCCCAAAGCGTCCACAGTCGGAGCGCTGGCCGCTACGCCAGCACTTGAACGGCCTCCGAGAGCCGCCGGCTTTCCACTCCTTCTGGGCTCGGTTCAAGATCAGGAAGAGAAGCTTCATGGCGGCCTCGTCGGTGGGGAAATGACGTCAGCAACAGCGGCGCTGTCGGCCGGTCGAACAGATCGGGCGCGGCGAAGATGACGGAAGCGAGGATGTTCGCTCCGTTGGAATAGCCGATCCCGTAGACTTTGCGGCCGGCATCGGCTGCACGATG
>CAYOQR010000156.1:0-1304 GCA_964406155.1 uncultured Rhodospirillaceae bacterium
GCCGAGATCGAGCAGCGACATGGCGATTTCCATGCCGAGGAAGCTCGAGGCCGTCGACGACCAGCTGCGGACCCGCGTTCCGAACATTTTCGCGGCGGGCGACGTGGCCAGCTTCCTGGACCCCGTCTTCAACTGCCGCCGGAACATCGTCCATTGGGACAATGCGGTGAAGCAGGGCAAGCTCGCCGCCCGCAACATGCTCGGGCGGCGCCTGCGCTACGACGAGGTCTCCTATTTCTTCTGTGATGTCGGCGATATCAGCTTCAGCATGCTCGGCATGCCCGAGGGAGCCGACGAGCACGTCCTGCGGGGATCGGTCGAGTCGAAATCGGCCGCCCTTCTCTATCTCAAGGACAACGTCCCGCGCGCGCTCCTCTCCGGCGGCCGCCCGCCGGAGGAGCCCCGCACCATCGAGGGCCTGATCCGCTACCGGGTCAATCTGAGCCGCTACAAGGACAGGCTCGCCGATCCGGACTTCTCCCTCGCCCACATCCCGACCCAGGACGTGCTCGTCCTCCAGGGCGGGGGCGCCATGGGGGCCTTCGAATGCGGGGTCGTCAAGGCGCTGGAGGAGGAGGGCGTCTTCCCCGACATCGTCGCCGGCATCTCGATCGGCGCGCTCAACGGGGCGATCGTCGCCGGCAATCCGCGCCATGCCACCCAGGCTCTCGAATCCTTCTGGTCCGAACTCGAGATCCCGACCGCCGCCATTCTCGGCGAGGAGGCGGCACGCTCGCTCGCGGCGGCGCAGATCCTGACCTTCGGCGTGCCTCACTTCTTCCGGCCACGCTGGCTGCCTTCGCCTTTCGCGCAGGTCACGCTGCCGCTGCACTGGACGAGCTATTACGATTCCTCGCCGATGAAGGAACTGATCGCCCGCTACGTGGATGTCGGCAAGCTCAAGGGCGGCCCCGTCCGCCTCCTGATCGGGGCCGTCGACGTGAAGTCGGGGGAGCTGGAAGTGTTCGACAGCTATGTCGACGACCTCACGCCGGACCACGTGCTGGCCAGCGGCAGCCTGCCGCCGGGCTTTCCCTGGACCGAGATCGACGGGCGGGCCTATTGGGATGGGGGCGTCGTCAGCAATTCCCCGCTCGACATGGTGATCGACCGCTGCGGGCCGGACGGAAAGCGCGTCTATGTCGTCGATCTCTTCTCCAGCGAGCGTCCGCTCCCCGCCAACATGATGGAGGTCATGGCCCGGCGCGACGAGATCGTCTATTCCGAGCGCGTCCGCAGCGACCTGCACCTGCGGGAAATGAGGGGGGCCTACCGCACCCTGGTCGAGCGCATCCTCGAGCTGG
>CAYOQR010000157.1:0-1304 GCA_964406155.1 uncultured Rhodospirillaceae bacterium
CTCCGCGCTCGTTGCCTCCGCCCTGCTGCTCGGAACGGCGGCCCAGGCCCAGACCTGCACCAATCGCGGCCAGCTCGACGACGCCTATTGCGACGAGAACAAGGATCTCGTCGCCGACGTTCCGGCCAAGACGCGCGATCCCAGCGTCCTCGTCTTCGCCTATACGCCGGTCGAGGACCCGGCCGTCTACGAGAACGCCTTCAGGCCCTTCACCGAATATCTCTCCAAACACACCGGCAAGCGGGTCGTGTACTACCCGGTCCAGTCCAACTCGGCCGAGATCGGGGCAATGCGCTCGGGACGCCTGCACGTGGCCGGCTTCTCGACGGGCCCCGTCGGCTTCGCCGTCAACATGGCGGGCGCCGTGCCCTTCGCCGGCAAGGGCACCGAGAAGGGCATCGAGGGCTATCACCTCATCGTGCTGGTGAAGGCGTCGAGCCCCTACCAGAAGCTCTCCGACCTCAAGGGCAAGCGCGTCGCCCATACCTCGCCCTCGTCCAATTCGGGCGGCCTCGCGCCCAAGGCGCTGTTTCCGGACCAGGGCCTGAAGCCCGGCGAGGATTACCAGCTCCTCTTTTCCGGCGGCCATGACAAATCCGCCCTCGGCGTCAATTCGGGCGATTACGACGCCGCGCCCGTCGCCTCGGACGTCTTCGAGCGGATGGTCGCGCGCGGCGATCTCAAGGCGGAGAATTTCCGCATCATCTACCGCAGCGAGCGCTTCCCCAGCTCGGGCTTCGCCTATGCGCATGATCTCAAGCCGGAACTGGCCGAGAAGATCAAGCAATGCTTCTACGACTTCCGCTTCCCGCCGCAGATGGTGAAGGATTTCGAGGGCGACGACCGCTTCGCGCCGATCACCTACCTCAAGGACTGGGCCGTGGTGCGCAAGGTCGCCGAGGATTCCGGCACGCCCTTCAACAAGGCCGCCTACCAGAAGGAACTGGCCCGCGAGGCCGAGGCCGCGAAGAAGAAGGCCGAAGGCGCCAAGAAGCCGTGAGCGCGGCCCCGGCCCTCGACGCCGGCGCGGCCTCCGCGCAGGCGCTCGTGATCCGCGATCTCGTCAAGGAATACCGGCCGGGCCAGCCGGTACTGCGCGGCCTCAGCCTCGTCGTCCCGCCGACCGGGCTCACCGCGATCATCGGCCCCTCGGGCACGGGCAAGAGCACGCTGATCCGCTGCATCAACGGGCTCGTGCGCCCGACCTCCGGCGAGATCCTGTTCGGCGGCCACGACCTCGTCGGGCTCTCGGGCGGCGCGCTGCGCCGCGCCCGCCGGCGCATCGGCATGGTGTTCCAGGAATA
>CAYOQR010000158.1:0-1302 GCA_964406155.1 uncultured Rhodospirillaceae bacterium
GCGACCAGCGCGCATTCGGGAATGTCGAGGCCCTCGCGCAGCAGGTTGATGCCGATCAGCACGTCGAAGGCGCCGAGGCGCAAATCGCGGATGATCTCGATGCGCTCCAGGGTTTCCACATCGGAATGGATGTAGCGCACCCGGATGCCGGCCTCGTGCATGTATTCCGTCAGATCCTCGGCCATGCGCTTGGTGAGCGTGGTGATCAGCACACGCTGGCCCTTGGCGGCCGCGTCCTTGCATTCGGCAATCACGTCATCGACCTGAAACTCGGTCGGGCGGATGATGCAGACCGGATCGGTCAGGCCGGTCGGGCGGATCACCTGCTCGGCGAAAACGCCGCCGGTGCGCTGCATTTCCCAGGGGCCGGGCGTTGCCGAGACATGCACCGTCTGCGGCCGCATGCGCTCCCATTCCTCGAATTTCAAGGGCCGGTTGTCGCAGCAGGAGGGCAGGCGGAAGCCATATTCGGCCAGGGTCGATTTGCGCGCATAGTCGCCTTTGAACATGCCGCCGACCTGCGGCACGGTGACATGGCTTTCGTCGGTGAAGAGCAGCGCGTCTTCCGGCAGATATTCGAACAGGGTCGGCGGCGGCTCGCCCGGCCGGCGCCCGGTCAGATAGCGGGAATAGTTCTCGATGCCGGCGCAGCTTCCCGTCGCCTCCATCATTTCCATGTCGAAATTGACGCGCTGCTCCAGGCGCTGGACTTCCAGCAGCTTGTTCTCGCTGGTCAGTTCGGCGAGGCGGACTTTCAACTCTTCGCGGATCTGCTTGATCGCCTGTGTCAGGGTCGGCTTCGGCGTGACGTAATGGCTGTTGGCGTAGATCTTGATCTCGTCCAGTGAGGCGGCCTTTTCGCCGGTCAGCGGGTCGAACTCGTAGATCGCCTCGATCTCGTCGCCGAACAGCGACAACCGCCAGGCGCGGTCTTCCAAGTGGGCGGGGAACAGTTCCAGGCTGTCGCCTTTCACCCGGAAGGTGCCGCGATAGAAGGCGGCATCGTTGCGCTTGTATTGCAGCTCTACGAGGCGCCGCAGCAAGTCATTGAGATTGATGGAATCGCCGACCTTCAACGTCACCGTCATGGTGGAGTATGTTTCCGGCGAGCCGATACCATAGATGCAGGAGACCGATGCAACGATGATCACGTCGCGGCGCTCGAACAGCGACCGGGTCGCCGCATGGCGCATACGGTCGATCTGCTCGTTCAGCGAGGATTCCTTTTCGATATAGGTGTCGGTGCGCGGCACATAGGCTTCCGGCTGGTAGTAGTCGTAATAGGAGACGAAATATTCCACC
>CAYOQR010000159.1:0-1300 GCA_964406155.1 uncultured Rhodospirillaceae bacterium
TGGGTGGTAAGGCGCAGTTCGGTGGCCAGCGCTTCGGTGAAATGGAAGTCTGGGCCCTGGAAGCGTATGGCGCAGCCTATACGCTGCAGGAAATGCTTACGGTGAAGTCGGACGACGTGTCCGGCCGTACCAAGACCTATGAAGCGATCGTGCGTGGCGACGACAATTTCGAAGCAGGTATCCCGGAATCCTTCAACGTGTTGGTGAAGGAATTGCGGTCGCTCGGCCTCAATGTCGATTTGACGCAGAACAACTACTAATCGGATCGCTGTGGTCGCCGCGCGGTTCGCCGGGCGGCATCACGGCAAGAGGAGATGGCAATGAACGAGCTGATGAACGTGTTCGGCCAGCCGACTGGCCCGCAGACCTTCGACCAGATCCGCATCGCGATCGCCAGCCCGGAGCGTATTCGCTCCTGGTCCTTTGGCGAGATCAAGAAGCCGGAGACGATCAACTACCGTACCTTCAAGCCGGAGCGTGACGGTCTTTTCTGCGCGCGCATCTTCGGTCCGATCAAGGATTACGAATGCTTGTGCGGCAAGTACAAGCGCATGAAGTATCGCGGCATCATCTGCGAAAAGTGCGGTGTCGAAGTCACCTTGTCGAAGGTACGGCGCGACCGCATGGGCCATATCGAACTGGCCTCGCCGGTGGCGCATATCTGGTTCCTGAAGTCGCTGCCGAGTCGCATCGGTCTGCTGCTCGACATGACCCTGAAGGATCTTGAGCGGATCCTCTATTTCGAGAACTTCGTCGTCATCGAGCCGGGTCTGACCCCGCTGAAGCAGCGCCAGTTGCTTTCGGAAGACCAGTTCCTCGATGCCCAGGACGAATTCGGTCAGGACGCCTTCCAGGCCGGCATCGGTGCCGAGGCGATGAAGGTCATGCTGGCGACCATCGATCTCGAGCAGGAGCGCGAGTCGATGAAGGCTGAGCTGCGCGAAACCTCGTCCGAGGCCAAGCGCAAGAAGCTGGTGAAGCGCCTGAAGCTGGTCGACGCCTTCATCGAATCCGGCTCGCGTCCGGAATGGATGATCCTCGATGTCGTTCCGGTCATTCCGCCCGAACTGCGCCCGCTGGTGCCGCTCGACGGCGGTCGTTTCGCGACCTCGGATCTCAACGATCTCTATCGTCGCGTGATTAACCGTAACAACCGTCTGAAGCGTCTGATCGAGCTGCGTGCGCCGGACATCATCGTCCGCAACGAAAAGCGCATGCTGCAGGAAGCCGTCGACGCCCTGTTCGACAACGGCCGCCGCGGCCGCGTCATCACCGGCGCCAACAAGCGTCCGCTGAAGTC
>CAYOQR010000160.1:0-1299 GCA_964406155.1 uncultured Rhodospirillaceae bacterium
TGGTCGCCATCATGCCGCCCGAACCGCTCGCCAGCTTCATGGTCGAGCGCGGCTATATCGCGCGAGGCGTCCCGCTGTTGAAGCGCGTCTTGGGCCTGCCCGGACAGCGGGTTTGCCGAGCCGGCCGCACGATCACGGTTGACGGGATCGAGATGGGCGAGGCGCTGGAGCGCGACAGCCTCGGCCGCGATCTGCCCGTCTGGCAGGGCTGCCGCGTCATCGGCGACGACCAGCTTTTCCTCATGAATTGGGAAGTCCGCGACAGCCTCGACGGCCGCTATTTCGGACCCATCCCCGCAGCTTCCGTCATCGGCCGAGCGGTCCCGCTCTGGACCGATGAGGAAGGCGTCGGCCGCTACGAGTGGCGCGCGCCGACGCACTGAAACCACCCCCCGAAAACCAACCGCAGGAGATTTCCCATGGCAGAGATAGGCACCTTCACCCGCACCGAAACCGGCTATGCGGGAGAGCTTCATTCGTTCGGCCTCCACGAAAAGCTGTTCATCGTCCCGGCCAAGCCCAGCGACGTGAAAAACGCGCCCGATTATCGCGTGCGCCTCGATAGCGAGGACGGCCCGGACGCCGGCCCGGCATGGAAAGACTCCAGCGAGAACGCTGGCGAGTTCGTGTCGATGCGATTGGAGGGGCCAATCTTCCCGTCCCCGATCCGCGCCAAACTGTTCCAGTCCAACGACGATCCTTCGGTCTGGACGCTGCGTTGGAAGCACCCCCGGAAGGTCGAGGACGAGGAATGACGGCCGCGCGCGTCCGGCCCGCCATCCGGTCCAAGATCGTCATCCCTTTGTTCGCGGAAAAGCCGTCTCATCCCTTCGTCCCGCTCGGCCACCGGACGGCCGGCGCGCGCAGCGAAGGTCAGGGGCGGCCATCGGCCGGCGCTTGCGCCTTGCCCTTGACCGCAGCGAGCACGCTGGCAGGCTGGCGGCGAAGCGGAGACAGGCCGGCATGGCATTATGCCGTCCTGATACTGGCGGGGGCGCTTTCCGTCTGCACCGGATCGGGCGTCGCTGTCGCGCAATCCGCGCCGGTCGAGCGCCCGGCCGCCGCCCATCCCTATGCGGCGCACATCGCCGAGGCGTCGCAGCGTTTCGGCATCCCCGAGCACTGGATTCGCGCCGTGCTGCGCGCCGAAAGCGCGGGCGATGTGCGGGCGGTTTCGTCGGCCGGCGCGATGGGATTGATGCAGGTGATGCCCGACACATGGGCGGGCCTGCGCGTCCGCCATGGCCTCGGCCGCGATCCCTACGACCCGCGCGACAACATCCTCGCAGGCACGGCCTA
>CAYOQR010000161.1:0-1287 GCA_964406155.1 uncultured Rhodospirillaceae bacterium
CTTGATGTTTAGCCCTGGGAGATAGCTGACAGGTGTTCGGGGACATGGTTGACACAATTGGCATGAGGCGACCTGAGGGGTTGAAGCATGCCGTGGAAAGAGATGTGCACCATGGACCAGCGGCTGGAATTTGTTCGGCTTGCCGAGCAAGAGGGTAGTAACCGGCGGGAGTTGTGCCGACGCTTTGGGATCAGTCCGCAGACCGGCTACAAGTGGCTGGCGCGGTCGGCATCGGGAGCGGAGGACTGGGGAGCCGACCGCTCGCGCCGACCGCATGCGAGCCCCGGGCGTGTCAGTGCAGAGGTCGAGCGCGCGGTTTTACGGGTGCGTGATGCCCATCCGGCCTGGGGGGCGCGTAAGATCTGGCATGTCTTGAGCCGCACGGGCCAAGAGCTGCCGGTGCCCTCGACGGTGCATGCGATTCTGCTGCGCCATGGCCGGGTCAGTGTCCCTGGCCGGCCGGCAGCGACGGGGCGCTTCGAACTGCCGGCGCCGAACCTGATCTGGCAGATGGACTTCAAGGGACGGATCGCCTTACGGGACGGCCAGCAGTGGTGCCATCCGTTGACCGTGATCGATGATCACTCCCGTTATGCCCTGTGCCTCAAGGCCTGCGCTCATGAGACTGGTGTCACGGTGCAGCAGGAACTGCAGCGGGTATTTCGTCGCTACGGCCTGCCGGAGGCCTTCCTGGTCGATAATGGATCGCCTTGGGGCAACGGGCCGGAAGGTGGCTGGACCTGGCTGGGCGTCTGGCTGCTGAAGCTCGGGGTCGATGTTATCCGGGCCCGGCCTTATCACCCGCAGACCCGCGGCAAGAACGAACGCTTTCATCGCAGCCTGAAAGCCGAAGTCCTCAACCTGCGGCGCTTTCGTAGTCTCAGCGACGCACAACTGGCCTTCGACCGCTGGCGCCAGACCTACAACCACGCGCGTCCCCACCAAGCGCTCGGCTTCGATGTGCCGGCCAGCCGTTACCGACCCAGCCCCCGCCCCATGCCGGAGCGGCTGCCAAAGGTCGATTACGCCGCCAGCGACATCGTCCGCACCGTCGGCCCCTCCAAACCCTATATCAGCTTCAAGGGCCGGCTATGGCACGTCTCCAAAGCCTTCATGGGCGAGCGTGTCGCGCTGCGCCCGCAAAACAAAGACGGCAGATACGCCATCTTCTTCGCCACCAGACAGATCGCCACCATCGACTTGAATAATCCGACCGATCGACCACAATGAAACCGTCAACCATGTCTCCGAACACCCGTCAACCATGTCTCAAGGCCATACACTTGA
>CAYOQR010000162.1:0-1271 GCA_964406155.1 uncultured Rhodospirillaceae bacterium
AAGGCGCTCTAATGGTCATACGTATAGGTGCCGGAAGAGACGACTGTATTGGTGCTGTTGAGGACCTGGTATTGTGTCGGGCTGGTTAACTGGTTTGTGTACGTGTCCGGTACCCACGCGCTCTGGTTCGCGACGGTGCCGGGCCCGATGGAGGCCGAGCCCGTATTGGCAGCCCCGACGGAAGTGGTGAACGTTCCGTTGCCGGCTGGGATGTTCATGAATACCGAGGCACCGGTGTCGCCCGCCGAGATCCGCTGGTTGGGGCTGATCTGCAGCTGGTTCACCGAGGCCGAGCCGGAGTAGGTCACGACATTGCCGAGCTGCGCGAAGGGCTGCGTGCTGCTCGCCTGGCCCGAGAAAATATAGTTGCCGCTGCTGTCGGTCCGATTGCCGATGGCGATGAGGTCCTTAAGCTGCTGTTGCAGCTGGGAGGCGATGCTCTGGCGCTGCGAGGCCGTCAGCGCCGAATTGTTCGCCTGAACGGCTAGGTCGCGGGCGCTCTGCAGAAGATTGGTCGCGTCGGTCATCGCCTGGGCTTGGAGCTGCAGATTGGCCGTCGCCGCGTTGCCGTTGGTGACGTACTGCTGCGAAGCCGACAGCTGGTTGTTCAGCAGGTTCACCTGAGCCATGCCTGCCGGATCGTCGGCGGCACTTTGCAGCTTCTTGCCGGTGGCCAGCTGGTTCTGCGTCGCCGCGAGCGCCGACTGCAGCTCTTGCATCTGGCTGAGCGCATCGTTCTGAAAGGTGAGGGTGGCGATTCTCATGATCAACCGTGTATGGCGCTGATGAGTGAGTTGAATAAGGTGCCGGATACCTGAATCATCTGGGCGCACGCCTGGTAGGCCTGCTGGTACTGCACCATCTTGGCCGCTTCCTCGTCGAGGTTTACGCCCGAGAGGTTGCTGCGTGTATCCACCGCGGACTGGTTCACCGACTTCTGCGCCGCGGCATTCGCCTGGGCTTGCTGTGTGACGACCCCCACCTGACTCACCAGGTTGTTTGCGACCCCGGTGAGGGAGGTGGTGCCGCCGTTCAGCGTGGCGGCCGAAAGAGAGTCGATCATCGCGAAAACGTTGCTGTTGTCGCCGATGTTGGCGGGACTGTTCTGCCCCACCGTGAAGGTGTCGCCCGCGGCCGGCGCGCCCGTCACGGTTATTTGGGCGCCGCCAAAGGAAATCGGGTTCCCGGTCGTATAGGTGCCCGTCGCGACCGTCGTATTGCCGCTGTTAGTGATCTGATACTGGGTCGGACTCGTAAACGTGATCGTGTAA
>CAYOQR010000163.1:0-1258 GCA_964406155.1 uncultured Rhodospirillaceae bacterium
CGATCGGCGGCGAGCGGGGCGACAACAACTACCTGCCGAACGTGTTCAAGAGCAACCTGCAGTACTACAGTCTGACCGCCAACTGGGACTTGGACTGGGCGAAGCTCGTCTCGGCCACCAGCTTCAGTAACCAGCGGACCCAGGTCAACACCGATGCCACGCCGACCTACGGCCCCATCATCACTCTGGTCGGCGGCCCGCAGGGAGCGCTGTCCGAATTCGACTTGGGTCTCGGGCTGAGAAAGTGGACTCAGGAGATCCGGTTGTCCTCCCCGGAGAACCAGACTCTGGAGTGGCTCGTCGGCGCCTTCTACACCCACGAAACGAATACCAACTTTCAGGTGGTGACCGCCCAGAATCCGAACGGAAGCTCCGTGACCGGAATGGATCCGATCCTGACGGCGGAGCTGCCGACGATCTATCGCGAATACGCCGGATTCGGCGACCTCACTTATCACATCACGAGCCAGTTCGATGTGTCCGGGGGAGTCCGCTACGCCAAGAACGATCAGGATTTCGTCGAAGACATCGGCGGGCCGGGGATACTCGTCGGCAACTCCAATCAGACAGGCAATTCCTCCGAGGGTGTTTGGACCTATAGCGTCAGTCCGCGCTATCGCATCACGAAGGACATCATGGCCTACGCCCGGGTCGCGACCGGATATCAGGCGGGTGGTCCCAATCTGACGCTGCCGACCGTTCCGGAGATGGTGAAAGCCGACCGGCTGACCAACTATGAGCTCGGCTTGAAATCCACTTTCTGGGACCGGCGTGCCATCGTCAATGCGTCGGTTTACGATCTCGAATGGAAGGATCTGCAGGTTCTGGGGGTGACTTCGCAGGGCATCACCTATCAAACCAACGGCGGTACCGCTCGCGTTCAAGGTGCCGAGATCGATGCGACGGTCAAGCCCATCAATCAGCTCGTGCTGCAGGCCACCGGGAATTACAACGACGCCAAGTTGACCGAGGACGTCCCGTCGATCGGTGGTTTCTCGGGAGACCGGTTGCCCAACGTGCCCAAGTGGAGCGGCTCGCTACGCGCGGACTACAGTATCCCCGTGAACGACGACTGGACCGCTCATGCCGGAGCCGGCTTGCGACTGGTTGGCATGCGCTTCGCTCAATCGCCCACCATCATGGATCAGTACAAGCTCGGGGCTTACGGCGCCCTGGATCTGAATTTTGCCCTGTCCAGCTCCCGGTATACCGTCCGTCTCTTCGGGAAGAACGTGATGAACCGGCGGGCTTACCTCAC
>CAYOQR010000165.1:0-1207 GCA_964406155.1 uncultured Rhodospirillaceae bacterium
CTGCGCGGCCCATTCTCATGGAACATGCCATTTCCAACGGATTCGGCTTTGGCGGCGTTAATGCAAGTGTCGCTTTCCGGCGATGGCAATAACAGTCCCGGACGGTGCTTCCGCGACCACTTCGGCTCACGCCCTCGCTATCCGTGGCAGTACCGAATTCGTGCAGACCTGCCGGCCCATGTCGTTGGCGAGACTGAGCAGGTTACGAAGCGCCGCGCTGCGGTTGGACGGCGACCAGACAGCCGAGAAGGCGACCGGCTCCGGCTCGTCGGCGAAGGGCAAGAAGACAATGCCGGTTGACGGCAACAGCGCCGTGGCCGCACTGACGATGGTGATGCCGAAGCCCTGTCCGACCATGGACAGCAGCGCGCCGCGCCCCACGTCGAAGCGCAGGATCGACGGCGCGGGCCAGAGTCCGGCATGGCGCAGCACGATATGGCTATGAACTTGCGGGCCAGTGCCGCCATGCCGAACAAGAAACGTCTCGCCCGCCAGATCGGCCCATGTAACGGCCGACCGCTCGGCGAACGGATGCCGCTCCGGTAACACCGCCACGAGCGGTTCGGTCCATATGTGGCGGGAATGGCAGTCGGGCAGCTCGGGCGTGCCGGCCACGAACACCACGTCCAGCCGGTCGGCGCGAAGCTGCATGACCGCATCGCGGGCCGTGCCTTCGGTGATTTCGACTTCAACGCCGGGGTGATCCTTGCGGTATCGGCCGATCAGCTTTGCTAGGAAGCTGCGGGGGATCAGGGCATGGATACCGATGCGAAGCCGGCCGCTTTCTCCGGCTGCCGCCATGCCGGCGGTCTTAATCGCATGGTCCAATAGATCGACACCGGCCGCGATCCGCTCGACGAAGTGGCGACCGGCCTCGGTTAGTCGGACACCTCGTGCATGGCGCTCGAACAGGAGGATGCCAAGGTCTTCCTCCAGTGCCTTCACGCGCGCGCTGACGCTGGATTGCGCCACGCCGAGCGCATTGGCGGCGTGGCGGAAGTTCAGATATTCGGCGACGGCGAGAGTGTGAACTAAGGTCATCATCGGCACTCGCCCCGAGAGGAGATGATGGCTCAACGGATTTAATCCGTCATTCCTCGTAAGTCTACGCATACCAATTCGCCATGACTCAATCACAATGAAGTTGCGAAAGGTCTGCGTAGTATTGGCAGACATATTAAATAGAGGATCGCGCCGACAATCCAAA
>CAYOQR010000166.1:0-1164 GCA_964406155.1 uncultured Rhodospirillaceae bacterium
ACCCTTGTGTCTTCGCATTTGTGGAGAATGAGCGAGACTAGGCGTGCCAGGAGGAGTCTCACCCCTCCTCCTGGCCCGGCTGGGAGCCCGTAAGACCCGGAGGCGGGAAGCCTGTGGGAGAGCTCGGTGCCTCAGCCGTTATCTTCACAAACCCGGACAGTTGCGCGGGCTGAACCCCGCACCACAAGGGAGGGCTGGAAGATGTCAGAGATTGTACCCACCGTGGGGATCGATGTCTCGAAGGATCACCTGGATGTCGCCGTGCATCCCAGCGGCGCCTATTTGCGGGTCACCAATGATCCGGAAGGCTGGCGTGAGCTGATCCGGCGTCTTGCTCCCCTGGGCGCCCGGGCGATCGGGTTGGAAGCCAGCGGCGGCTATGAGCGGGACGCCATTGTCGCCTTGATCAAGGCCGGGCTGCCGGTGCGTTCGGTCAATGCCTGGAAGCTGCGCCAGTTCGCCAAGGCGGCCGGCCTGCTGGCCAAGAACGACCGGCTCGACGCCCATGCCATCGCCTGGTTCGTCGCCACCCTGCCGAGCCAGGCCGCCCGCCACGATCCGGCGCTTGCCCATCTGGCCGAGCTGGTCGGCGCCCGCCGCCAGTTGGTCGATGATCAGCAGCAGATCGGCAATCAGACCGCCCATCTGCGCGATGCCGGGCTGCGGCGCCTGTACCGCCAGCGGCTCGACCAGGTACAGCGCCACATCGCCGCGCTCGAGCGGCGGATCACCGCGGCCATCGCCGCCGATCCCAAGCTGCGCGCGCGCTACGACCTGCTCTGTTCCGTCCCCGGGGTCGGCCCGGTTCTGGCCGCGACCCTGCTGGCCCTGCTGCCCGAACTCGGCACCCTGGCCAATCGGGCCATCGGCGCCCTGGTCGGGGTCGTCCCCTATGACCTCGACAGCGGCAAGATGAAGGGCCTGCGCTGCATCTTCGGCGGCCGCGCCACCGTCCGGCGGGTGCTCTACATGGCCGCCCAGGTAGCCGCCATGTGGAACCCGGCGCTCAAGGCTTTCAAACAACGCCTCACGGCCAAGGGGAAAAAGCCAAAGGTCGTCATCGTCGCCGTCATGCACAAGCTCATCATCACCCTCAATGCCATCCTCCGGGACAACACCCCTTGGCGCCTTCAGATGGCTTGAGAAAAAGACAGTTGCTCTCCC
>CAYOQR010000167.1:0-1163 GCA_964406155.1 uncultured Rhodospirillaceae bacterium
GCCATGCGGATGAGCGCGCGCCTCCTCGTCATCCTTGCCGCCCCCTGGATCGGGGCGGCCAGCCTTTCCTCCGGCGCTTTCGCGGGCGAGCCTGGGCGATTGCCCACCTTCGTCCGCCTCGATCGCGCGGGGGGCTTCGCGACGGCGAGTGTATCCTCCGCCCTGCCGCCGGTGCCGGACCTGATCCCGGTCCTGCCCGACCGATCCCCCTGGGCGCGATCCGCCCCGGACCCGTCCCGTCTGCGCGTGATGACGGTGACGCCGTCCCTGCCGGCCGTCTCCGCGCTGGAACTGTCGAGGGAGGAGGACGGGGAGGAGCCGCTTTCGCGTCCCGGGATGCTTTCGACGCGTTTCGTTGCCATGCCGAGCCCGGTGCCCGTCCTGAAGAGCCATTCGCTCGGGCCCCATCTGCGGCCGGATGCGGAATTCGACCTGAGCGACAGGACGTCGATCGGCTTCATCGGCAAGTTGGACGGTTTCGGCACGAGCGACGTGACGTCGCTTCTGAGCAGGAGCCTGCCGGCGGTTGCCGGCGCGAAATCATCCGCGGCGCCGGTGGCGCGGCCTCGCGAGATCGGATTCGGCGCGACGCTGGAGTTCAAGCTGGGCCAGTGAGCCCGGGATTCGGAGCAAGCGGTCCCTCAGCGCTTCAGCCGCGGATGCTCCACCCGGTCGCCCGGCTCGAGGCCGAGGCGGCTCGCCGTTCCGGCGCTCACTTCCAGCACGAAGGGGACCGGCTCCCCGGAGGAGATGACCCGCGTCGAGAGCGGCTCGGTATTCCGGGCGATCCGGGCGATGCTGCCATCGGCCCGCAGGAAGAGCATGTCGAGCGGAATGTAGGTGTTCTGCATCCACATCGACACCATTTCGGTCTTGCCGAAATCGAACAGCATGCCGTGATCGGCGGCGAGGTGACGCCGGTACATCAGCCCCTGGGCTCGGTCGGCATCGGTATCGGCGACCTCGACCAGGAAGGGATGGCGGCCCGAAGCCGAGACGATGGTCAGGGCTTCGAGACCCCGGTCCTGCGCCTGGGCGCGCGCATCGGCGCTCCCGGCGAGGCAAAGCGCGAGGAGCGAGAGGCAGAGAATCCGGACCATGGCCCTCGCCCTCAATGCGAAGAGGGAAGCGCGCTGTCCTGGAGGCGGATTTCGGCCGCCATC
>CAYOQR010000168.1:0-1150 GCA_964406155.1 uncultured Rhodospirillaceae bacterium
GCGACGACGACATCGTTGATGCGAAGACCGCCACCCTTGATCTGGCGACGCGCTTCGCCGTTTGAGGCGACAAGACCCGCCTTTACGAACAGCGCGAGCACGCCTGTGCCGCTTGCAAGCTCGCTCTGCGAAATATCCAGCGTGGGAAGACTCTCGGCGATCGCACCTTGCTCGAAGGTCGTGCGCGCAGTGTCGGCAGCTTTCTCAGCCTCGGGGCGACCATGCAGAAGCGCGGTCGCCTCGGTCGCGAGCACTTTTTTGGCCTCGTTGATCTCGGCGTCCCGCAACGCAGCCAGTTTCGTGATCTCGCCCATCGGCAGGATCGTGAACAGTTTCAAGAATTTGACGACGTCGGCGTCCTCGACGTTGCGCCAGTATTGCCAGAAATCGTAGGGGCTGAAGGCGTTCGCATTGAGCCAGACGGCGCCTTGCGCGGTCTTTCCCATCTTCGCGCCCGATGCCGTCGTCAATAGCGGCGTCGTCAGCGCGAACAACTGAGGCGTTCCCATACGGCGGCCGAGATCGACGCCATTGACGATATTGCCCCACTGATCCGAGCCGCCCATCTGCAACCGGCAGCCGGCCCGGCGCGACAGTTCGACGAAGTCATAAGCCTGGCAGATCATGTAGTTGAATTCGATGAAGCTCATCTCCTGTTCGCGCTCAAGGCGGAGGCGAACGGAGTCCATCGTCAGCATGCGATTGACCGAGAAATGCCGACCGATGTCACGCAACATCTCGATCCAGTTGAGCTTGGTCAGCCACTCGGCGTTGTCCAGCATCACCGCGTCGCTCGCGCCCGAACCGTAACGCAGCACCTTGGCGAATACGCCGCGAATGCTAGCCTTGTTGGACTCGATTTCCTCTACGCTGCGGATCGCGCGCGATTCATCCTTGCCGGAGGGATCGCCGACCATGGTGGTTCCGCCACCCATTAGCGTGATCGGTTTGTTGCCGCTCTGCTGGAGCCAGTAGAGCATCATCATGGTCAGGTAGTTGCCGATGTGCAGCGACGGCGCGGTGCAATCGTAGCCGACGTAAGCCGTTGCCTCGCCTTTTGCGGCCAACGTATCAAGACCCTCGAGGTCGGAACACTGATGAATGAAGCCTCGTTACTGAAGGATGTTGAGAAAGTCGGACTTGAAGAGGT
>CAYOQR010000169.1:0-1149 GCA_964406155.1 uncultured Rhodospirillaceae bacterium
TGTCCGTCGCCTGCTGTATCGCCCGGACGGGATTGGCTTCTGACGGAGAGCCACCGGCTTGAGCCGTCCCGCCGGGGGACGTGCAGATCCAGGCCATGAGGCTCGCACAGCCCGCCTTCTCCGTCGAGGAAGCCCCGGACAAGCTCGCGCTGATCCGGGTGGATCGCGCCGAGAAGGGTCTCCGGCGTCAGGGGCGTATCTCCATCGAGGCCCAGGAGAGCGCGGCAATGATCGGTGCCCCAGAACTGCTTCTTGCTCGGGTCATATTGCCAGAGCCCCGCATTGATGGACTTCGCGGCAAAGGCCATGCGCTCCTCGCTCGTCCGCAGCGCCTCCTGGATTTTCTTCCGCCGATGGCGCTGGAGCAGAAGGAGCGCGACCAGCGCGAGCAGGACCGCGATGACCAGCAGCGTGCCGAGGACGATGCTCCTGTGCCGCTGCCAGAGGCTGGGCTCCCTGAAGAGAACGGCCGTCCCTGCAGGGAGGTCGCTTTCCGACAGGTTCCAGCGCCGCAGCGCGTTCACATCGACGCGATAGGCCTGGAGGGGGCTGGATCGCGGCGGCAGGTCGGCCGGATCGGCGCCGTCCAGGATCTTGAGGGCCAGGTCGGCGGCGGCGATGCCGTGGTCCTCGAAGGTCTCGCTGTAGCCGCCGAGGATGCCGCGCCCGAGGCTTTCGGTGTAGCTCGAATAGACCGGCGCCGGTGAGGCACGGGCCACGGCCTGGCCGACCTCGCCGGGCACGACGGATTTGCCCGTGCCGTCGACGAAGACCGTCAGCATCACGACGATCGCGTCGGGCGGAAGCGCGGCGACCTCCGCCAGGAGCCGCTCGATCGGCAGCTCGAACAATTCATGCACGCGATACTTGCCCGCCCAGGCCTGGACGACCTTGCGGGCGACGCCCTGCCAGCGGCGGTCGATCGGGGCGCTGCCCGCGACGAGATAGAGGTCCGTGGCCTTCGGCTGGAGACGCTCGGCCAGCGAGATGGTCTTCGCCAGATCCAGCTCGATGATGATGCCCGTGACGTCGCGCGGGGCATTCTGCGCCGCGTAATTGGCGCGCGTGACCGACGCGAAGACGGCCGGAACCCCCGGAGCGATGATGTGCCGGTATTTGAGAAGGAACGGAAACGCCTCCCCGCCGACC
>CAYOQR010000170.1:0-1138 GCA_964406155.1 uncultured Rhodospirillaceae bacterium
AAGCTGATCGTCGAATATTTCGGCGAGACCTATCCGGTCGAGGTGGCCTCGGTCGGCTACAAGCCGCTCTACGATCCGGAGAACCTGAAGCCCCGGACCTGATCGCTGTTTTTGTTTTGGGCGCGGCCTATAGCATAGCGATAGTCGATAACGCCCTGGCCATGTGGTTGGGGCGTTTTTCGATTTTGCCAACGCTACTTGTGATGGTAAAGATATTTAGTCTCGGCAGGCCCATAGGATCGGACAATGAGCGGTTACTGCTTCGTCATTCAGCCCTTCGATGGCGACAAATTTGATCGTCGCTATACTGAAGTATTCGCTCCGGCGATAAAGGCAGCGGACTTTGAACCATACCGCGTCGATCAGGATCCCAGCGTTAGTATTCCCATTGACCAGATTGAGAAAGGTATACAGGGCGCTGCTGTCTGTTTGGCTGACATCACATTGGACAACCCCAACGTCTGGTTCGAAGTCGGGTATGCCATAGCGGCAGAAAAGGAACTGTGCCTCGTTTGCTCATCTGACAGGGTCGATCGCTATCCATTCGATGTGCAACACCGGAAGATCATCAAATACCGAGCGGCTTCTCCTAGCGACTTTGAAAAACTCAAACAGGATATATCCGCGAGCTTAAAGGGTGCTCGTGAACGCAGGGAAAGTCTGGCCGCAATTCGAAATCAGCTTCCAATAAAAGGGGATGCAGGCCTTTCTCAACACGAGATAATGGTGCTCGCGTCGATCATGGAATGTGCGGACGGGCCAACGTCTTGGGTTTCACATTGGACCCTCAAAACAGCCCTTGAAAATCAGGGGTTCAACAACCTTGGGCTGAACATTGGTTTAGCGCGGCTCGAACAAAAGGCATTCATTGCTGAGAGCCATGAAAGCGATCACAACGGCGAAACTTATAGGCTGTACTGCCTCGAAAGCAATGGAAGGGATTGGCTGCTTGAGAATGTTGAGCAGCTGGATTTACGGGCAAAGCCTCAGAAGACAAGTAGGCATAGCAATAGCCTAGATGATGACATTCCCTTTTAGTTAAGAAGGCATCTGGGAAAATAGTTCGCGAAGATGGATGTTATTCTGGTCCCATTGCCAGGAAGGCCGCAAGCTGATCGTCGAATATTTCGGCGAGACC
>CAYOQR010000171.1:0-1120 GCA_964406155.1 uncultured Rhodospirillaceae bacterium
GGCCGGCCGCTGGACAAAAAGGACTGAGACACTTTCCCGGACATGCCCGCCGGACCGATCCGGCGGGTCTTGCACCGTGGCGCCGGCCGGATGCGGCCGGCCCGCTCCGCGGGCTTGTGTCTCTCTCTCCCGGCGGGCCCTGGTCGATTTGACGCATCCGGCAACGAAGCGGGGAAGCCGCCGTTGAGTTCGCGTCGATGAGGAGCGTCCCGCCATGCGCGGGAGGAGAGTCCGGTTGCGTATGCATCGACGCTTCAAGGTCCGGGAGAACTCTCATGCGGTATGTTCCGAAACCCGTCCTGGCCGTCTCGGCCCTGCTTCTCGGAGCGGGCATCTCGACGGCGGCCCTGGCCCAGCAGCCGCTGGATATCGTGGTGCGCCCTGTCGCCACCGTGATCGAAGCCCCCTTCGCGATCGTCGGAAGCGCCCTCGGCCGTCCGCCGGCCGGCGTCTACGATCCGGCACCCGCCCGCCGGGCGGCGGTGGGCTATACGAGTTACGGCTGGGCGGTCGTGCCTCCGACCGTGCTGAAGCAGACCGGCCCCCGCTACGTGAACCCGCCGAACGCCGATTACCGCCATCCGATCGTGCTGCGGCGCGGCTCGACCGTTCCCGGCTATGTCGACACCATGCCGGCGGTGAACATCTCCACCCGCGGCATGGTGCGCGCCGCACGCTACGACTTCTTCGTCTCGCCGCAGGACCGCGTGGTCTTCCTCCATCCCGACACGCGGGAAGTTGTGCGCATCGTCCGCTAAGCGGCGAGGAACGCGCGGCGCCGGCCACGGCCGGCGCCCGAGGGAGCGCCGGGACGGCCCACTTTTCCAGCACCTGCGGCGGCCCGCGGCTTGCCCGGCGGGCTCGCGCTCCTTACACAGCGCGCCCGGTCACCCACGGAGATATCATGGCACGGCCTTCCCAGCGCCGGCCGGACGAGTTGCGTCCGGTCACCCTTGAACGCGCCGTCGCCCGCTATGCCGAGGGCTCCTGCCTCGTCTCCTTCGGCAATACGAAAGTGCTCTGCACCGCCTCTCTCGAGGAGAGGGGGCCGCCCTGGCTGCGCGGCTCGGTCTGCGGGCTGATGACCACGGTCGGCGGACTCGGCCATACCTTACCCTAT
>CAYOQR010000172.1:0-1117 GCA_964406155.1 uncultured Rhodospirillaceae bacterium
AGATCGACTACAGCCCCGCCGACGAGGGGCAGTTGAAGGATCTGGACGCCGCGATCGCCCGCAACCCGAAGGATGCGGCGTCCCTCTATACGCGGGGGCAGCTCTACGCCCTCCATTATGATTTCGTCCGGGCTCTCGCCGATTTCGACCGCGTCCTGCAAATCGATCCGAAGGACGTCGAGGCCCTGAACAACCGCTGCTGGATCAAGGCGATCATCGACGATCTCGATTCCGCGATCCTCGATTGCAACGCCGCTCTCAAGCTTCGGCCCGAATTTCTCGACGCCCTGGACAGCCGCGGCTTCGTGATGCTCAAGATCAACCTGCCGCGGCGCGCCATCAGCGATTACGAGGCGGCCTTGAAGATCAACAGCAAGCATGCCTCGGCGCTCTACGGCCGCGGCATCGCCTATCGTCGCCTCGGGGAGAAGGGCCACGGGGATCGCGACGTGAAGCTCGCGCTCGCCATCGATCCCCAGATCGGTGAACAATTCTCGTTGTTCGGAGTCAATCCATAGTCTTGATCGTTCGAGCATGATCATTTCGAAAAACCGCTCTTTCCTTTTCGGATCATGCTCTGCAAGCCGGCTGCCCGCGCAGCCCGTGCCGGAGGAGGGTTCCATGATGGCGTTTGCAGTCAAGCCGGGGGCTCGGATCGCTCTTGTCTTGTCGGGGGCGATTTTCGCCGCCTCGGCCGCCGTGGCCCAGGTGCCCACGGAGGGCCAGATCCTCGATGCGCTGACGCCCAAGCCCGCGACGCGCAGCCTCTCGACCGCCCCCGCTGCCCAGCCGCGGCCGGGTAATGCCGACGAGGCCGCCTTTCTCGACAGCCTGAAATCCGCGACCACGCGCTCGCTCTCGACCGGCGAGCGCGAGAGGCTCTCCACCATCGCCGAGGGCAAGCCGAGCATCGATCTCGACATCCCCTTCGGGCTGAATTCCGCGACGATCTCGGCCAAGGCGCGGCCGATCGTGAATGCGCTCGGGGCGGCCTTGTCGCGTCCGGCGCTGAAGGAGGGCACCTTCATGATCGCCGGCTATACCGACGCCCGGGGCAGCGACGAGCTGAACCAGCGGCTTTCGGAGCGCCGCGCGGCCTCGGTGAGGCATTATCTCA
>CAYOQR010000173.1:0-1111 GCA_964406155.1 uncultured Rhodospirillaceae bacterium
GCGCGCGGGGACGGCTCGACGAGGCGCCGCGGCGCGCGGCCCGCGGCGCCAGCGATGCCTGGCTCGTCTGCCTGATCTCGGACGCGGCCGGCGCCGGCGAGGACACGGCGAGGCTCGTCACGCGCCTCTGCGCCCATAACGACGTCCTGTCGATCTATGTCCACGACCCGCTGGAGCACGACCTGCCGGATGTCGGGCAGGCGGTCTTCGCCTCGGGAGCCGGCCAGATCGAGGTCGATTCCTCGTCGCACGACCTGCGCCGCCGCTTCGCGGCCGAGCATGCCGCGTGGCGAGCCGGGCTCGCCGATCTCTCCCGCCGCCCTGAGATCCCGGTCCTGCCGATCGCGACCGATCGCGATGTCGCGACGCAGCTGCGCGAGCTCATCGGCAAGCGGCTCGACCGGCGCGCCGCGGCCGTCCAGGGCGGAGAGCGACGATGAGCGGCGATCCGGGCGACCTCTCCCATCTGCGCGACCTCGCGCTGCCGGCCCCGATCTCCTTCTGGCCGCCTGCCGCGGGCACCTGGATCGTGGCCGCGGCTGGCCTCGCCATGCTCGGAATCGCCCTGTGGCGGGCGAGGCGGCATTACCACGCCATGGCCTATCGCCGGGCGGCGCTCGCGGAACTGGGCGAGATCGCGGCTGCGGGCGGCCCCGACATGGCCGGGCGCCTGTCGGCGGTGATGAAGCGCGTCGCGATGGTGGAATATGGCCGCGGGCGCGTCGCCTCCCTGACCGGCAGGGCGTGGCTCGACTTCGTGGCGGAGACCGCCTCGGGCGCCGACACGATGGCACTCCGCAGGTTCCTGGCGGCGAGCTACGCCGCTCCGCAGGCCCCCCCTCCGGCCGAGCGCCATTTTCTCGCCGCGCAGGCGTCGGGCTGGGTCCGCGTGCATCGCATGCCGGCCGCCTCGGAGGCGTGACGATGCTCGCCTTCGCCTATCCCTGGATCGCATTGCTCGCCCCGCTGCCCCTGGCCGTCTGGTGGCTGCTCCCGGCCTATCCGAGCCGGCGCACCGGCCTGCGGGTGCCCTTCTTCGACCGGCTCGTCACGTTGAGCGGCCAGACGCCGCGCCACGGAGGCGTGGTTGCTCCCCGCCAGATTCTTCCCC
>CAYOQR010000174.1:0-1108 GCA_964406155.1 uncultured Rhodospirillaceae bacterium
GCGTGGCGATCTCGGTGGCGGTGCCGGTCGGGCAGGCGACGGCGGAGGCGCTGGTCAAGAAGCTGGTGCCCCGGGTGGAGGCGCTGCGGGTCGGCCTCTCCAGCGACGAGGGGGCCGATTACGGGCCGTTGGTGACCCGCGAGGCGCTGGAGCGGGTAAAATCCTATGTCGATCTCGGCGTCAAGGAAGGCGCCAAGCTGCTGGTCGACGGGCGGGATTTCAAGCTGCAGGGCTATGAGAACGGCTTCTTCATGGGCGGCTGCCTGTTCGACCAGGTGACGCCGGGGATGCGGATCTACAAGGAGGAGATCTTCGGCCCGGTCCTATCGATCTGCCGCGCCGACAGCTATGAAACGGCCCTGCGCCTGCCGAGCCAGCACGATTACGGAAACGGGGTGGCGATTTTCACCCGCGACGGCGATACTGCCCGGGATTTCGTCGCCAAGGTCAATGTCGGCATGGTCGGGGTCAATGTTCCGATCCCGGTGCCGATCGCGTACCATACCTTCGGCGGCTGGAAGCGCTCGGGTTTCGGCGATCTCAATCAGCACGGGCCGGATTCGATCCGCTTCTACACCAAGACCAAGACGGTGACTTCGCGCTGGCTGGGCGGCACCAAGGAAGGGGCCAGCTTCGTCATTCCGACCTTGAGCTGACAGCGGGAGCTGAAGGCGGTCGGGCGGGGTTGCCGCGGCAAGACGCGGAAGGAAACCCGATGCAGGGCCAGGACGGCGCGACGCCACGACCAGCAACATCCGCCCAATTCACCTTGACCGCCGAACAGGACGCCCTGCGCGAGATGGCGAGGCAATTCGCCGAGGAGCAATTGGCGCCCCATGCGGTCGATTGGGACCAGCGCAAGCATTTTCCCGTGGAGACGATCCGCGCGGCGGCAGCACTCGGCATGGCCAGCATCTATGTGCGCGAGGATGTCGGCGGCTCGGCCCTGACACGGCTCGACGCGGCGCTGATCTTCGAGGCCCTGGCGCAAGGCTGTCCGACCATCTCGGCCTATATCTCGATCCACAACATGGCGAGCTGGATGATCGACCGCTTCGGCACGGAGGTGCAGCGGCAGCGCTGGCTGCCGGATCTCTGCGCCATGCAG
>CAYOQR010000175.1:0-1107 GCA_964406155.1 uncultured Rhodospirillaceae bacterium
GTCGTCGGCTGCGGGATTGACGCCGACCGCCGGCCGACTGCCCGTCGCGGGCCGGCTATGGCGAATCTGTCTCTCGGCACTCGGTGGGCAACCGAACTCGGCGCGGTAACATCGGGAGAAGTGCGGCGGGGACTGGAAGCCGCATGCCGTGGTGATGTCGATGATCGGCATCGATGTCTGCAGCAGTAATTCGCGCGCGCGGCGCAACCGCATTTGCAGGTAGTACCGCTTGGGCACGCAATTCAGGTGCCGCTTGAACAGGCGCTCGATCTGACGGCGGGACAGCTCGGTGGCCGCGCTGATCTCATCGAGCGATAGCGGCCGCTCGATGTTCTGCTCCATGAGTTGGGCGACCTTGATCAGGCTCTCATGGCTGACCCCGACCTGTGCCCGTAGCGGCACATACTGGCGGTCCCGATCGTTGCGCACCCGATCGACGATGAATTGCTCGGAAATCAGCTGCGAGATCTTAGGTCCCAGCTTCGTCTTCACGAGATGCAACATCAGATCGAGCGGGGCTATGCCGCCGGAGCAGGTGAAGCGGTCCCGGTCGATCGTGAAGAGCTGATCGTTGAGCAGGATACGCGGGAACTCCTCGCGCAGCCCGGATAGATTCTCCCAGTGGATGGTGGCGCGATATTTGTCCAGCAACCCCGCTTTGGCGAGCGCGTAGCCTCCGGTGCACAGGGCGCCGAGCGGGATCCGCCGCTCCGCGAAGCGGCGCAAGGCGGCCAGAATCGGCGGCGTCACGACCTCGTGCACATCCACTCCGCCGCACACGAACAGAATGTCGACTGGACCAACACGATCCAAGGGACGAGTGACAGAGAGTTGCAGTCCGTTGCTGGCCGTGGCCGGCTCGCCGTCGAGAGTGACGATGGACCACTCGTAGGCCGAGTCGCCAGTGAGAATGTTCGCCATCCGCAATGGTTCGACGGCGTTCGTCAGCGCGATCATCGAATATCGCGGCAACGTCAGGAACGCGAACTGGGTCTTGGGCACGGCCACGGGTCCGATATTACCCCGTTCTTGCCTGATTGCGACAGCTTCGATCCGCTAGGGGCGGCCGGTCGCTTCGTCCACCCATTCTATCCAGTGCCTCACGGG
>CAYOQR010000176.1:0-1082 GCA_964406155.1 uncultured Rhodospirillaceae bacterium
ATCTATGGCCACTTCCCAGGTTGAAACGGTCACCACCGGTGCGGACAAGGCAAAGTTGTTCGCTGCGGTGGCGATCGTTCTTGCGTCTATCGCCGGTTTCTATCTGCTCGGCAAGCAGGGTCCGCTGATTCAGTGGGCGGCGCTGCTGCTTGGCTTGGCGCTGGCCGTGGTCATGTTCTTGGTTTCTGAGCATGGTCGTCAGTTCATTGCCTTCGCTCGTGATGCTTCGCGCGAGGTCAAGAAGGTGGTCTGGCCAACGCGTAAGGAATCGCTGCAGATGACGGGCTATGTGTTCGCGTTTGTGGTTCTGATGGCACTCTTCCTCTGGTTTACAGACAAAACCTTGGAGTGGGTTCTGTACGATTTGATCTTGGGTTGGAGGAAGTGATGGTGGATGCCATGCAAGCCGGTGGTGAGCAAACTTCCGCGGACGCGTCGGCCAATCCCGATTTGCGTTGGTACATCGTTCATGCCTATTCCGGCATGGAAAAGGCCGTAGAGCGCAACATTCAGGAGCGCATTGCCCGCGCCGGCATGCAGCAGAAGTTTGGCCGCATTCTTGTTCCGACCGAAGATGTCGTGGAAATGAAGAATGGTCAGCGCAAGACCACTGAGCGTCGCCTGTTCCCGGGTTATGTGTTTGTTGAGATGGTCATGGATGACGACACCTGGCACCTGGTCAAGCACACCAGCAAGGTGACCGGCTTCGTGGGCGGGGTCAAGAATCGTCCTGCGCCTATTTCCGAGGACGAGGTGCAGAAGATCGTCAACCAGATGCAACAGGGCACGGATAAGCCCCGCCACAAGATCGAGTTCATGGTGGGCGAACTGGTACGTGTCAAGGAAGGCCCCTTCACCGACTTCAACGGTTCGGTGGAAGAGGTCAACTACGAGAAGAGCCGCCTGCGGGTATCGGTCATGATTTTTGGTCGTTCAACCCCTGTCGAGTTGGAGTTTGCCCAGGTCGAGAAGACGTAAGCCTTTCTTCCGGCAACTTAATTCGCATCAAGTTTCGCGCCTTTCGACTCGGCGCGATAAAAAATTGAGTCGATAACCCCCGGGGAGCCTGACCCTTTGGATCG
>CAYOQR010000177.1:0-1078 GCA_964406155.1 uncultured Rhodospirillaceae bacterium
GTCTTCACGACCCGAGTGTCGGGATCGTAGCGCATCAGGCCCGAGTTGCCGCTCAACCAGATGCGGCCGCGCGCATCGGCCAACACTCCGTAGATCGTGTCGCTCGACAAGCCTGCTTCGCGAGAGATGACTTCGAAGCGGATCGAATCCGGGTCGGCTGAAGAGCCGATAACCCGCGCGAGACCACCGCCGTCGGTCGCCACCCAGATCCGGCCGCGAGGATCGGCCGTCACGGCATAAATCGTGTTGGCGGGCACGGTCGCCGGATCACGCGGATCGTGCCGGAAAACCTTAATGATGGTTCCATCCGGCCCGGCCAGATCCAATCCACCACCGTCGGTCCCCACCCACACATGACCGGTCGGATCCTGTGCGAACGTACTGACATTGGCCGAGCTCGTGGCACCTGCGATTGCGGCACTGTAGGGCAGCTGGCGGACTCGCCCTGTGCGCGGATCGAGTATGTTCGCCCCGCCGCCGTGCGTGCCGATCCAGATCTGGCCGTCGCGTGACTGGAAGATCGTCATGATCCCCTCGGCGCTCAAGCTGTGGGGATCTCCCGCCTTCACGCGGATGGAGTCCATTCGGCCGGAGGGCTCGAGCCGGCGCACGCCGCTACCCATGGTTCCGATCCACAGCGACCCTTGGCCGTCCTGCCATAGCGACATCACCCGCTGGTCGCCGATGGCGTTGCGTCTCCCGAGAACGGTATCGAGCGGCGTCACGGCACCGTGATCGAGATCAAACAGGAACAGGCCCCCGCCGAGTGTTCCGATCCAGATGCGATTGCCGGCTCGCTCGGCGAAGGAGGTGACGAGCTTGTCTCCCAGCCAATCCGGCCGGTGCCCTCCCAGCTCCCAGCTGCGAGGGTTCCAGCGGCTCACTCCGCCGGAACGGGTGCCTATCCACACGAGACCGCTCTCATCCTGATAGAGCGACATGATGAAGGAGTCCCGCAACGATTCGGCATCCGCCGGATCATGGCGGTAGTGGCTGATCTGCCCCGTGGCACGATCAACGAGGTCCAGCCCGTCCGCGGTTCCGACCCAAAGATGACCGGCCTGATCCTCGAGTAGCG
>CAYOQR010000178.1:0-1075 GCA_964406155.1 uncultured Rhodospirillaceae bacterium
CTTGGCAAAGACAACATACACGTCGGCAAAGCCCTCGTTGGTGATCCACATCTTGACGCCATTGATCACCCAACTGTCGCCCTTCTTCACGGCATGGGTCCGCATGCTGACGACATCCGATCCGGATGACGGCTCGCTCATGGCAAGCGCGCCGACATGGTCGCCGGCGATCAGCTTCGGCAGGTATTTGCGCTTCTGTGCCGCCGTGCCGTTGCGATGGATCTGGTTGACGCAGAGATTGGAATGGGCGCCGTAGCTCAGGCCGACCGAGGCCGAGGCGCGGCTGATCTCTTCCATGGCGACGACATGATGCAGATAGCCCATGCCGGCACCGCCATATTCCTCGGCGGCGGTCACGCCCAGCACACCGAGCTGGCCGAGCTTCTTCCAGATATCCATAGGGAACTGATTGGCGCGGTCGATTTCGGCGGCGCGAGGAGCGATTTCCGTGGCGGCGAAGCTCCAGACCGAGGCGCGCAGCATGTCGGCCGCCTCGCCCAAATCGAAATTCAAGGATGGCAAGCTGTTTGCCATGGCACTCTCCTCCCCATGCCCAGATCGTCCTCGGGGTCGCCTGCAGGCCTGTTTCGCCTCAGGCATTTCTTTTATTAACGATCATACGTTAGTTTAAATACATTGCAAGATCGAATGTCGGCTCCCGGTGATGCGCCGCCACGCGACTGCCGCGACGAACGCCATAAGCGCCGGATACCAGTTGAACCGACCGGATCACGCTGCGCCTTCTCCGCCCCGAAGGCAATCACCGGACGATATCAGCATCATCGCTCCACGGTATGAGCGTGCCGGGTCCATGCCCCTGCAAGGTATGTGATGATCGCGATCGATATGATGTACCCGCCCGGACACCATGATGACGATCATCGACCGCGTGTCGTTCGTCCCGTCAAACATCATCGCGAAACCAATCCGTGACGTCGCAACGATCACGTGCGGCGCAACGGCGATCATTTGATCAGTGCGATGTTTGACAAGCCCGACGTTTGACAAGCTATGCAGGCGCACATACTTTTTGCCGATAAGAAAGGGGACCAACGACATCATGACCGACCTGCCA
>CAYOQR010000179.1:0-1071 GCA_964406155.1 uncultured Rhodospirillaceae bacterium
ACCGGCCGCCCGTATTTGAACAGGATCTCCTCGACGACCGCGCGCTCCAGGCGGAGCGCGTCCGCGCGCGCATCGAGGATCGTCAGGTCGTGCAGGCGGCTGCGGCGGCCGCATGCCGCCACGGCCTCCGGGAACGGAATCTGGAACGCGAGCGCGGTGCAGGCGCTGCCCTGCGCGGCCGCATTCTTCCGGCAGGCATCGGCTGTGTTTTCCGCCGCCTCGAGCCGGCGCTTGTTCTCCTCCCTCACCAGGGCCGATCCGACATTGCTGATGATGGAATGGGGAATCGTGATCCTGACCGAGGCCGCCTGGACGGTGACATGGGCCTGCGCGGCTTGCGCCAGCGACAGGCCGAAGGCCGCCGCCGCGCCAGTCCTGCCCTCGTCGGGGCACAGGACGACGTGGATGTCCTTCACGCGCTCGAGCATCTCGCCTGCCTCTTCCGTGGTCGGCCCTGACTACCGGACGCAAGAGGATCGCCGTTGATTCCGATCAAGCATCTATTGCTTTTCGTAATGATCGCGCACCAGCCGCTCCAGCAGGCGCACGCCCCAGCCGCCGCTCCAGGTCTTGATGACATCGGTCTGGGGGACGTTCATCCCCGTCCCGGCGATGTCGAGATGGGCCCAGGGCAGGTCGTCGCGGATGAAGCGGCGCAGGAACTGGGCGGCCGTGATCGAGCCGGCATGGCGGCCACCGGTATTCTTCATGTCCGCGAACTTGGAATCGATCATCTTGTCGTAGGCGGCGGCCAGCGGCATCCGCCAGACCCTCTCGCCGGTCTCCTGTCCCGCCGCCTCAAGACGCCGGGCCAGCTCGTCGTCGCTCCTTGCCGAGCGCGATCATGATGGCGCCCGTGAGCGTCGCGAGGTCGATGATCAAGGCCGGCTTGTAGCGATCCTGGACGTACCAGAGCACGTCGCCGAGGACGAGCCGGCCTTCGGCATCCGAGTTCACCATCTCGACCGTCTGGCCGGACAGCGTCGTGATGATGTCGCCCGGCCGCTGCGCCTTGCCGTCGGGCATGTTCTCGGTGAGGCCGATGGCGCCGATCACGTTGACCTTCGCCTT
>CAYOQR010000180.1:0-1071 GCA_964406155.1 uncultured Rhodospirillaceae bacterium
CGGACCAGGGGCCGCTGCCATAGTTCAACTGCACGCCATGGTTGAAGACGTTCTCCTGCGGGACGAGGAGGCCGCGCTGGATATTCTGGTTCTGGAAGGTGAAGGCCGGCTCGACCCCGATGAGGGTCGGCAAGCGGCCTGCCTGGATCGACCATTCGTCGTTGATGACATATTTGCCCCAGGCCATCGGGACAGGCCCGAAATAGCGGTTCGTCTGCTCGGTGGAGCTCAGGTTCGGCAGGCCGAGCGCAGGAAGGGCGTAGCCTCCCGCCATGACGAAGAATTGGAACGGGCCATCGGCCTTCTGCATCCAGACGAGAAGGTTCGAATAGTCGAACCGCTCCTTGCGGTCGCTCGAGGCCGCCCCGATGGAGTAGGGCATCGGGTTTGTGCCGGTATAGCCGTAAGCCGACAGAGCGCCCCCGACATAGATGTCGCCGATGAGGGGAGCCGGAAAGCAAAGGGGCTCGGGATTCGGCTTGATGGTCGACCCCCAACTGGGCTGGCTGAGTTCGACCTTGCAGCCCTCGGAAGGGCTGGCGGAGGCCGGAGCGTCGGCGGACCGAGCCGGTTCCGCGCCGAGCGCGAGCGCCCCGCTCATTGCCAAGGAAAATACCACGCTCCGCTTCATCCTCTGCCCCGCCGACGATCTCGCTCGAATGGGGGCCAGCCTTGTGGAGCGCTTCGGGATTGTGCGACGCGAAATTGCGTGCAGTTGCTGCCTTATTAGGCAAAGTGTCTGCTGCCGAAACCGGCCGCACCGAGTTGTCACAATCCGGCCACAGTTGAAATCGCCGCCTCTGAGACGGATCCCGCGAGAAATCGGCCGCCTCTCGCCAGAGTGATCCGCCGGAGCGGAGCAGCCGGATTCGACGCCGGACGCCGAGCGCCGCCGCGACTGGCACAGGGCTTGCGGTGCCCTGGGCAGAGGTTGGTGGCTAGGGTTCCGGCGCTCGTCGAGCGTGGCTGGTCCGAGAGCAACCTCCGGTGCGGGAGACATCCCACCGGGCGCACGGCGGGACAAAAGCCCGGGAGACCTCGTTGGCCAAGGGATTGGCGAGCGTCGTCTTC
>CAYOQR010000181.1:0-1066 GCA_964406155.1 uncultured Rhodospirillaceae bacterium
GAAGACCACTTACCCGCGACTGTTTACCCACCAAAGACATCCGCCCAATTTGCAGGAGGCCTCCATGACAACGTCTGTGAGCCTTGGCCGGCATCAAGCCCTGCGCGTGGAAATCCGCCGAGTTCCGGCACTCCAATCGATCATCTGGCTGCGCCGCGGCTGGGACGACCTGCTGCACATCAAGTGGCCCAGCATTGCACACGGCGCCCTCATTACCGCATTAGGCGCGATCCTCCTCATTCTCGGCGGCACACACCCCTATATGGTAGCGGCAGCCGTGTCCGGCTACCTCCTCGTCGGTCCAATCATGACAACCGGTCTGTGCGAGCTTTCGCGCCGCCGGGCGGCGCAGGAGCCGCTGAGCTTCGACGAGTCGCTGCAGGCGATGACACGGAATCCGGAGGGCCTGCTCTACTTCGGCGCTATTCTCACGGCTGTGGCAGTCATTTGGTTCATTCTGTCTGGGCTGGTACTGCAATCGGTTCTACACGCCCCGGCACCCAGTCTCGCGGAGGCGCTCTGGGGTGGCTTCTCGGACGTCGTCAATCGCGCACAAGTTCTTGCATATATCGGCTCAGGCGCGATGCTGGCAGCGATCGTCTTCACCACCTCGGTAGTCGCTGTCCCGCTCATCATCGATCGGCATGCCAGTGCAGTCGATGCGATCTGGATCAGCATCCAGACCACGTTCTGGAACCTGCCTGCCATGATCGTATGGAGCGCGCTCATCGTGGCGCTGACGGCGCTCGGCTTCGCTACGCTCCTCGTGGGAATGATCGTAGTAGCGCCGATCCTGGGCCATGCTACGTGGCACGCCTACCGTAATTTGATCGGTTAGAGGCCGGCTCGCCGGCAGTTGCTCATTGCAGCGAACGGAGCTTCCGCGGCTTGCGTGGGCCGGGGGCTACCTTGCGCCCGTGACACCGAGGCATTAGATTCCAACTTATAACCATGTTGCGAAAGGGGTTGACAGGGATGCAACTGCGCGGGTGCCGTAGGTGACTGGAACGACCGTCGAGCAGACTGACACCGACGTCTCGAGGCAACCCGGGAAGGATGCTTTCGA
>CAYOQR010000182.1:0-1060 GCA_964406155.1 uncultured Rhodospirillaceae bacterium
TCGCCATAGCATCTTCCGCGGCAGGGAGAAAACCGGCGGCGGCACGATACGCAAGGCCGCCGGGCCTGATCTCATCCGCGAGCCACCGGGATGGGCTGGCCGACATCGATACGGTTTCCGTCGGGGTCGGCGAAGACGAAGGCGCGCAACCCGTAATCCTTGTCCTGCAACTTCTTGATGATTCGTACCTCGTGCCGTCGGCACAGCGCGAAGAGGGCGTCCACGTCGTCGACCATCAGGTGCGCGACGTTGAAGGACGGATTCCTGTGGGTCGGCTGGAGCGTGAGATGAAGCTCGGCCCGATCCCGCTCCAAGATCATGAACCCGACCGGATTTCCGTTCTCGAAGACCTTCCTGAACCCGAATGTCCCCGCGTAGAAATCATGCGCCTTATGGATGTCCTTCACGGGCAGCATGGCCGCGATGCGGCCGAAGCCGATGCCGGCGATGTCGCTCATCGTAAAACCTCGCTTTGGGAGGACGGAAGCGACGATACGGACGGTGCCGGCGCGTCACTCGACCCCTGTCATGTCGATCGAGGAGACGGTGCCCGACACCAATGTAGCTCAGCGAGACGGCCGCAACAATCCGCAAGGCCCGCAGGCAACGGCCGGCCATGCCTTCCCCAAAACGAGGAGGCCCCGGGGATCTCTCCCCGGGGCCGTTTTCATGAAAGGGCGGCGCTGCCACCCTGCCGGCATCCGGCTCAGTGCGCGACGAGGCCGGACGAATCCTCGCCCTTCGCGGGAGGAGGCGTCACCGGCTCCTCCCAGGTGATGGGCTCGGGATGGCGCACCAGCGCATGCTGGAGCACCTGCCCCATCCGCGCGACGGGCACGATCTCGAGCCCGTTCTTCACGCTGTCGGGGATGTCCGCGAGGTCCTTGGCGTTCTCCTCGGGAATCAGGACCTTCTTGATCCCGCCCCGAAGCGCCGCGAGCAGCTTCTCCTTCAATCCGCCGATCGGCAGCACGCGTCCGCGCAGGGTCACCTCGCCGGTCATCGCGATATCGCGCCGGACGGGAATGCCCGTGAAGACCGAGACGATCGCGGTCGCCAT
>CAYOQR010000183.1:0-1058 GCA_964406155.1 uncultured Rhodospirillaceae bacterium
TCTAGAGCATCGGACTCTCATCTTGAATCGAGGGGGATTCCCGTAAGGTTGGAATCGTGATTCACTTCCATGAGGAGGTGTTTTGCGATGCCCAAGCCGTATTCCCTGGATTTGCGTGAGCGGGTAGCTGGGTTTGTCGCGGCGGGCCATTCCCGGCGTGCAGCGGCGAGCCACTTTGGCGTGTCGGCGTCCTTCGTTGTGAAACTGTTGGCGACCCTAGGGATGAGTGGCCGGCTCGATCCGAAGCCCTCTGGCGGTCGGCGGCATGCCAAGCTGGAGCTGCATCGGGCGTTCCTGCTGGCGCGGATCAGTGAGCAGGAAGACATCACGATGCCGGAACTGGCTTTGGCGCTGGAGGCGGCGACCGGTACGAAGGCGGACCCGGCGTCGCTGTCCCGCTGGCTGATCCGCAACGGCTATCGCTTCAAAAAAAACACTGCTGGCCAGCGAGCAAGATCGCCCCGAGATTCGCACGGCGCGCGCCGACTGGAAGGCGCATCGACAACCGAGGATGCGCCTTGAGCCGGATCGGCTGGTCTTCATTGACGAGACCGGTACCACCACGAAGATGACCCGGTTACGGGGCCGCTGTTTGAAAGGCCAACGCCTACGATCCAAAGCGCCGTTCGGCCATTGGAAGACGCAAACCTTTGTCGCAGGTCTCCGATCGAACGGGCTTATCGCGCCCTTCGTCGTCGATCAGCCCATGAACCGGCGCATCTTCGAAGCCTATGTCGAAACCCAGCTCGTACCGACCCTGAGGCCGGGCGACATCGTCATCATGGACAACCTGGCCGCCCATAAGAGCCCGAAAACCGAGACGGCGATCCGCGCCAAGGGTGCCTGGATCCTGTTCCTGCCACCCTACAGTCCCGACCTCAATCCGATCGAAATGGCCTTCGCCAAGCTCAAGGCCCACCTCCGCGCCCGGGCCATCAGAACCATCGAAGCACTCTGGCGGGCCATCGGTGATATCTGCGAGCTCTTCACCCCAAGCGAATGTCAAAACTACTTCATAGCCGCCGGATATGGACCCACATGAAAGTCCGACGCTCTAG
>CAYOQR010000184.1:0-1057 GCA_964406155.1 uncultured Rhodospirillaceae bacterium
GCCAAGCCAAAAAAGACATGCCTTCTACTCATTGAGCGAACGTCCATAGACCGGTTACAGCCTGTCCAACCGTGCGAAGTCTTCCGGCCGAAGGGCCGGCGCGCCGGCGCGTGACTTCACATGGTGGTCCACATATACGATGCTCCCTGATGCATCGCGCGCCACATCCAGATGGTCGTCGAGCCAGGCGAAGATCCGCTGCCACATATCGGCGATGTTGGCCGGCGACCCATAGACGTGACCCTCGCCCCAGTAGCGCAGGAACAGCGCTTCCTTACCCTGCCGATGCAAGGCGTTGAACATCTGCTCAGCCTCATTCACGTTCACGAAGTCATCGTCTCCGTGGATGAGCAGTAGCGGCGTCTGTATTTTGTCGGCGCTGAACAGGGGACTATTGCGGATATAGCGCTGCGGATCCTTCCAAGGCGGCACGCCCATGCGACCCTGCCCCCCTTCAGACCACAGCGCCCCGAACGACAGACCAGCCGCGACGGCGGTAGCCTTCTCCGCGGCGAGCCCTATCGCGTAGCCGCTAGTGAGATTCGCAGGACCATCCATGGAAATAGCAGCCTTGAAACGGGCCGTCTGAGTGATGACGCAGTTGGTTCCGTAGCCGCCATAGCTGTGACCCATCAGCGCCCAACGCTGAGGGTCGACATAACCCGCTCTGACGACATTTTCCGCGGCATGAATCAGCTGCTCATGCATCTCGAGCATCGGATCGCCGCTCTTTCCCATCGCAGAGATCCGCATGCTGGCCAGCAACACGGCATAGCCGCGGGCTGCCGGAATGTGCTGGTTGACGAAGCTGACTGAGCGCAGGTCGTCGCTGTGCCAGTCCTTTGAGTATTCCTTGTCAGGGTAGAAATAGACCAGCAGCGGATGACGGTCACCCGGCTGGTGATTTGGCGGGAGGAGCAACCAGTCGATGCGATCCTCCTTTTCGCCCGCTTCACGGCGCGTCAACATCACCGGCGTGCCCCCGACGACGCCCGAGAGCTGGCGGTTGAAATAGAGAACCTCATCGCTCTCACCGCCCGCCCGAGTCAACAGCAGC
>CAYOQR010000185.1:0-1054 GCA_964406155.1 uncultured Rhodospirillaceae bacterium
CCGGCAATATCGGACAGGTGGGCGAGGCCCTGGCGGCGAGGCTCGGCGTCAAGGGCGTCGTCGCCTGCCCCGCCTTCCCGACCACCGGCCGCACCATCTACCAGGGTCACCTCTTCGTCGGCGACAAGCTGCTGAACGAATCGGGCATGGAGAACCATCCCCTCAACCCGATGACCGATGCGAATCTGCGCCGCTGGCTCGCCCTCCAGACGAAGAGCCCCGTGGGCCTCGTCGCGTGGCCGACGATCCGGCAGGGCAGCGCGGCGGTCCGCCGCGCCCTCGACGAGGCGGCCGGGCGCGGCGAGACGCTGGTCATCGTCGATGCGGTCTCGGACGACGACCTCCTGGTGATCGGCGAGGCCCTGGCCGGGGTGCCGCTTCTCACGGGCGGCTCGGGCATCGCGCTCGGCCTGCCCCGCAACTTCCTCCGGGAGGGCGGGGCGAAGCCCGGCGCCGGGACCTACAGGGGTGTGCCGGGGGACGAGATGATCCTCGCCGGCTCCTGCTCGAACGCGACGCGCGGGCAGGTCGAGCGCCACCGCGCCTCCCACCCGACGCTGCGGATCGAGGTCGCGGACGTCATGAGCGGCAAGGTCGGGCCTGAGACGATCCTCGCCTTCGCGGCGCAGAACCCGGGCAGGGCGCCTCTCGCCTATTCCTCCTCGACGCCCGAGCAGGTGAAGGAGGCGCAGGATCTGTGGGGCCGCGAGGCCGTGGCCGGCAAGCTCGACGATCTCTTCGCCGAGGCGGCCCGGCGCCTCGTCGAAGGCGGGGTGCGGCGCCTCGTCGTCGCGGGCGGGGAGACCTCGGGTGCCGTCGTCGGCGCGCTCGGCCTGCAATCCCTCGCCATCGGGCCGGAGATCGATCCGGGCGTGCCCGCCCTCTCCTCCACCGAGCGCCCCCTGGCGCTGGCGCTGAAATCGGGCAATTTCGGCGCGCCGGATTTCTTCGAGAAGGCGCTGGCGACGCTGGGGGCCGCGTGATGGAGGAAGCGCGGCTCCGGGCCGAGATGGTGCGGCTCGCCGCCTCGCTCTTCCAGCGCGGCTATTCGGTC
>CAYOQR010000186.1:0-1052 GCA_964406155.1 uncultured Rhodospirillaceae bacterium
CCGCCGGGTCCTCGCCATCCCTGACGTGGAGCCGGCCCCAGAGCCAGACCTTGTCGGTCGACACATCGAGCCGCTTCAGGCCCTTGGGCAGTTCCCCCTTCCAGCCGGGCGGAACGATCGCAAAGCGCCCGGCCTTGGTTCCGGTGGTGCGGCGGCCGATATCATGTTCGTCCTCGTGATAGGTCGTGAAGACGTTGATCACGTAGTAGCGGTCCTTCGTATCCGGCACGCTCAGGACGTAGGGCTCGGTCAAGGCCACGACCGCGCTCATGTAGAGGGTGTCGTTGTTGGCGGTCGGCATGTCCTTGGCGAGCGGCGTCGCAAGTGCCGTGGCCCAGCCGATCCGGTTGAGCGCCGCGCGATAGCTGGTCGCGGGCTGGGGCGCCCGCACGTCGGTATATTCCCGCATGATCCGCTCCATGCGGACCAGCGGATAGCCCCAGAGATAAGCCGACACGCCGAGCGTATAGGCTTCGATTTCCTTCGCCCTGGCGACGCTGTCCGGGGTTGCGACGGCGGTGATCAGCGGATCGGGATAAGCCTGGACCGATCCAGGATTCGTGGGTTTGCGATCGGCAGATGCCGCCGGTGTTTGTGCGTGGGCGACCTGCACCGACACATTCGCCGACAAAGTCGATGCTGCCGTCACCGCGGTACCGCCGAGCAGGACGCTGCGGCGATCGAGCTTTCGGCTCGCACATCCCAGCCGATCGCTTTCTCGAGACATGACGCGCTCCCTCGGGATCAATATGCTTCTCGATGCCGTCACTGCGTCTTGGTTAAGGTCGGCAGCGGATACGCGCCGCTCAACAGCTCCTTGCGCGGCTGATAGAAGCGCAGGACGAGGAAGAAGTTGCCCTTCGACGCCGGAAGCCAGTTGGACTTCCCTGCTCCCGCGGGCTCGTCATGCTGAATCGGGACGCTGATCGATCCGTCCGGATTGGTCTTCAGGCCCGGCGTTTCCGATCCGACCTTGTAGCGGTTGATCGGATTGTCGACGAGCATCTTGTCATCCGCATTGTAGAGGGTTGCGGACCAGAACGCATCCACCG
>CAYOQR010000187.1:0-1039 GCA_964406155.1 uncultured Rhodospirillaceae bacterium
GGCCCTCGGCGCCAGCCTCGAGCTGCCGGGGCCCGTCGGCGAGCGCAACCTCTATACGCTGCGCCCGCGCGGGCGCATCGCCGCCCTGGCCCGCAGCGAGAGCGGCCTCCTCACGCAGCTCGGCGCGATCCTCGCGACCGGGAACACGGCCGTCGTCGAGAAGGGCAATCCCGCCGTGGCCGCACTCGCAAGCCTGCCCGCGGACCTCGCCTCGCGGATCGCCCCGGTCGCGGACTGGAACGCGAGCGATCTGGCCGGGGTGCTGTTCGAGGGCGAGGCGGGCGACCTCCTCGCCCTGCTGCGGCAGCTCGCCAAGCGCGAGGGCGCCATCCTGCCGGTCCAGGCCGGCCGGGCGGGCGGCCTGGATTACGAGCTGATGCGTCTCGTCGAGGAATGCTCGATCTCCACCAACACCGCGGCGGCCGGCGGCAATGCGAGCCTGATGTCGATCGGATAGCGACCGCGCTCAGGGGGTCTGCGCGCGGTCGCGCCTGACGGTCTCGGCCAGGAGCACGAGGGCGGCGACCGAGAGCAGCGCCGTGCCGATCATGAACCAGGAGACCGAGGAGCCCTTGCCGGTCGCCGCGAGCAGCCAGGTCGTGACGACGGGCGTCGTCGCGCTGCCCAGCAGCCCCGAGAGCATGTAGGCGACGGAGAGGCCGCTATAGCGCACCTTGGTGCCGAAAAGCTCGGCCAGGAACGTGGCGATGGGGCCGTAATTGGCGGCGAAGGCCGTCATCATCAGCATGTAGCCGGCGAGCGCGCCCATGAAGAGCTTCGTGTCCATCAGCCAGAACATCGGGAAGGCCACGAGCGCCTCGGCGAGGATGCCGCCGATGATGACCGGGCGGCGCCCGACCCTGTCCGAGAGCCAGCAGAAGAACGGCAGGAGGAAGATGCAGGCCGCGCAGGAGAGCAGCACGATCCAGAGCATCTCGTTGCGGGTGAAGCCCAGCGTCTGGGTCCCGTAGGTGAGGCCGAAGGACACGATGAGGTTGAAGGAGGAGCCAGTGGACATCGTGGCGACGCCGCCGAGGAT
>CAYOQR010000188.1:0-1027 GCA_964406155.1 uncultured Rhodospirillaceae bacterium
GGCCGGATTGCGCCCAATGAGCGCGGATGGGCTGCCGTTCATCGGGCCAACGCGCGTGCGTGGCCTGTATGTCAATGCCGGGCATGGTCACCTTGGCTGGACCCTCGCCGCCGGTTCCGCGCGCCTTCTCGCAGATATGTTGATGGGCGTGCAACCGCAGATCGATCCCTCGCCGTATCGAGCGACGAGGTGAGGCGAAATCGCTGCAGCATCGCTTGCGCTCCACGTAAAAATATTAAGATAATATATTATGGACGAAGAATCGAATGCGACATTCGCCCGCCGCCTCAGGAAAGATCATGCTTGCTCCAATGCCCGCACCGGACTTGATGAAACTGCCGACGTATCGCGCTGCGCGACATCGGAGGATGCGGTGAGCACGCGGGCGGCGGACGGCTCGGCCTATGCCCGGCAGGAAGGCCATTCTCGCGCCGATCTGACCCGGGTCGGTCGCGGCACGCCCATGGGAGAGCTGCTGCGGCGGTATTGGCATCCGGTCGGCGTGGCCGCCGACGCCGGTTCGGTGCCTCGCAAGGTGAGAATCCTCGGCGAGGATCTCATCCTGTTCCGCGACGGCAACGGACAAGCGGGGCTGGTTCACTCACGCTGTGCGCACCGCGGCGCCAGCCTCTTCTACGGCAAGATCGAAGAGCGAGGCATCCGCTGCTGCTATCACGGCTGGCTCTTCGACGTTACCGGGCACTGCCTTGAGCAACCGTGCGAGCCGGGCCGGCAGGGAAATCGCGGCTGGATTCGCCAGCCGTGGTATCCCGTTGCCGAACGTTATGGACTGATTTTCGCGTATCTCGGGCCGCCTGATAAGCAACCGGTGCTGCCACGTTACGATATCCTGGAGCGGCTCGCTCCCGCCGAATGGATCGAGGCCGACGACAGCAGCATCGGCAGCGGGGGCGGCACGATCGTGCCGTGTAACTGGCTCCAGCATTTCGAGAATGTCGTCGATCCGTACCACCTGCCGATCCTGCACGGGTCCTTCAGCGGTACACAGTTTGTCGATCTGATGGCG
>CAYOQR010000189.1:0-1019 GCA_964406155.1 uncultured Rhodospirillaceae bacterium
GCATCACCGGCGCCAATAAGTGGCGGCGTGTGAAGGGCCGCGACAAGCGCCTCGCCGCTGCCCCGAAGGGTGCGATCGCCGGCCTTGCCGGCCGCGGCCGGCTTCTCGGCGATCGCGGGGCGGGCCGGTTCGGGGGACTCGACGAGGGCCGCCACCCGGGCGGGCGTCAGCGGCAGCGTGATATCGGCGACATCGAGTGCGTCCGCGACGGCATTGGCAATGCAGACGGGGGTCGACATGCAATTGCCTTCGCCTACCCCCTTCGTGCCGAGCGGCGTGAAGGGCGAGGGCGTCTCGACATGCATGATCGCGAGATCGGGCGTCTCGGTCGCGGTCGGCAGGAGGTAATCCGCGAAAGTCCCGGTCAGGAACGCGCCGTCTTCGGCATAGGCGAGTTCCTCATAGAGCGCCGCGCCGAGGGCCTGGGCGAAGCCGCCCCGGATCTGGCCGTCCACCATCCCGGGATGCAGGACATGCCCGCAATCGTGCATGGTCAGGTAGTGATCGACCCGGACCTTGCCGTTCGACGGGTCGACCTCGACGCCGGCCATGTCGAAGATGAAGCCGTGGCAGAGCGAGGAATTGACCTCGTCTCCCTCGGTCGGCGCCGTCAGCTCCGGCGGGGACCAGAAGGCGGTTTCGCGGATGGTCTGATCCACGCCGTCCGGCAGGAGCGCAGGCGACCAGTGGCTCAAGGCCGCGAGCCGGCCGAAGGGTACGCGAGCATCTGGATTGTGCGTGACGAAGATCGCGCCGTCTCCGAAGCTGATGTCGTCGGCACCGGCATTGAGCTGGCTCGCCGCGACGCGGGCGAGCTTGTCGCGCATGCGGGTCGCGGCGAGATGCGCCGCGCCGCAGACGGCCGCCGCGAAGCGGCTCGAATAGTTGCCCGCGGCGATCGACCAGGCATCCTTGCCGGTATCGAGATCGGCCACGACCCGGATGCTCTTCATGGGCAGGCCAAAGACGACGGCGACGACCTGCGCCAGGACGGTCCCGTGCCCCTATCCCTGCGGGGT
>CAYOQR010000190.1:0-1012 GCA_964406155.1 uncultured Rhodospirillaceae bacterium
GCCCCGGAACGAGCGCGCTGGTGCGGGTCGCCGCAAAGGCGGCGGCCGAGATGAGCCCGACCGCACCGAGCATGTAGAGGCCCGATTGCGTCAGCCCCAAAGCCGGAATGATGGGCTGAAGTTGGAATTGATGGATCGGATCGGCCACCGCAGTCTCTTCAGCCTTCGCTTGGTGTCTCGGAGCACAGCGCAAGGCCGCGCCCCCGTGGTTGAACGGCCGCCCCGGCGCAATCTACCTCACCGGCCTGCCGGAGTTCCGGCTGATCGGATCACGTTGTAGACGCCCGCCGCGAAGCCGAGCAGCAGGAAGACGATCAGCCCCCACGGCGATGTGCCGAGCCCCTTGTCGATAGCCCAGCCGAGACCGCCGCCGACGACCACGCCGGCCACGAACTCGGAGGATATCCGAAGCGCTTTCGAAAGCGCCGAAGGGTCGGATGAGCTGGCGCCTCGGGCTGGCCGGGGAGCGGGGGCGGGACGCCTCGCTTCCAGTTTCGCCCCGAGACGATCAAGTCTTCCGGAGAGATCGTCCCCGGAGGATCCTTCCGACACACCATCGCGCCCTGACCGCGCGTCGTCGCCATTCATGGCCAACCCCGCGTGCTGAGGCGCAAAAGCATGTCGGGACGCCCCCCGAAGCCGGCGGCACCATAGTTTCGCCCCGACAGGGTGTCAAGGAACTCGCCAAATAGATAAATGATTGTGCGCGCTGTCTTTTATGACTTCGGCCCGCCGGGGCCCGCGTTTTTCCACGGCGAGGCGCCGCGCCTCAGCCGGCCTCGCGCAGCCGCTCGGCAGCTTCGAGATCGACCGAGACCACCTGCGATATCCCGCGCTCGGCCATCGTGACCCCGAAGAGGCGGTCCATCCGGGCCATCGTGATCGGGTTGTGGGTGATGACGACGAAGCGCGTCTCGGTCTCCCGCGCCATCTGCCGCAGGAGGTCGCAATAGCGCTCGACATTGGCATCGTCGAGCGGCGCGTCGACCTCGTCGAGGACGCAGATCGGGGA
>CAYOQR010000191.1:0-1012 GCA_964406155.1 uncultured Rhodospirillaceae bacterium
TCTCGGCGCCAAGGCGCAGGAGCCGCTCCAGCTGGGCATTCGTACCGCACTCGAAGAGGCGACCCTTCGCCTTGTCGGTGCCGTGACGCGCCAGGACCCGTCGAACTGCCTCGCCAAACCGCAGCTCGACACCCGCCCCGCCGACACCGTCGCACCGACCGCTGTCTACAAGCCCGAAGGGAGGTGATCCGCCCGCCGTCCCCAGAATGAATTTCGTCACACCTCATTTCAGGAAAAAGCCATGAACCACACTCGTTTCTCACGACACACGCGCCGCCGCCTGCTCAGCGGCATTTCCACCGCGCTTCTTGCCACCCTGCTGCCGGCGACCGGCCACGCCCAGACCCGCCAGATCGATGCCACCGGCCGTATCGCCGTGACCACAACCCAGCAGAGCCAGGGCGCCGGCACCGCCGCCTCGATCATCGCACCGCCGGCTACCATTCAGGTCAGCCGCGTCGACAACACGATGATCGCAGCCTCGGGCAATGCGCTCGACACCGCCGCCGCCGCCAACGCGGCAACGGTGCAGCTCGAGCACGATATGCCGGACAACCCGGGAGGCTCCACGACGGCCACCGTCAATCCCGGCCTGACGGATGTCCGTGGCTCGATGCTGATCGTCAGCCGCCAGTCGATGCAGCGTGCGCCGGTGTCGGCCGACGCGGCGCATGCGAGCGTGAGCGTCAATGTCGGCCCGGTGGACAGCAGCCGGGTCTCGACCGACAGCAATACCGTCTCGGCGACCGCACGCGGCAACGATCATGTTGGGACGCTGGCAAACGACCGCACCGATGGCGGCATCGTCCTCAGCCAGTTTTCCGATGCCTCTCCGGTCCGGGCGACCCAGGATGGCATGATGTCGCTTCTCGCTGCCTCATCGTCCGACGGCGCATTGTCGCTGAGCGGCAACAACCAGGCGGCGACGGCTGTCACCAATGCGGGCGACGCCTCCCTTTCCTCGACCGGTCCCTTTGTGTCAGCCGGCGATGGAAATCCGACGACTCTGGTC
>CAYOQR010000192.1:0-1007 GCA_964406155.1 uncultured Rhodospirillaceae bacterium
CGGAGTTTCCGCTCAGGCGTGCGCCCCGGCCGCCTTGACCTTGGACCAGACGATCTTCTTGGCCCGATACATGCCGTAGGCGAAGACCGCGAGGAAGATCATCACCATGAAGCCGGTGCGCTTGCGCTCCTCCAGGTTCGGCTCCGCCGCCCACATCAGGAAGGCCGCGAGATCCGTCGCGTATTGGTCGACGGTCTCGGGAACCGGCGGCTTGCCGTCGGGACCCTTCGGGAATTCCACCTGCCCGTCCGAGAGGGGATTGGGCATCGCGATGATGTTGCCGGGGAAATACTTGTTGTAATGGCCGCCCTCCGGCACGCTGACGCCGGCCGGGGCGTCCTGGTAGCCGGTCATGAGCGCGTGGATATAGTCAGGCCCATGCTCCTGGTAGACGAAGCCCGGCAGGGTATCGATGATGAACCAGGGGAAGCCGCGCTCGAAGCCGCGTGCCTTCGCCATGAGCTGGAGAGAGGGAGGCGCCTTGCCGCCATTGGCGGAGGCGGCCGCATTCTCGTTGGGGAAGGTCCACGGAATCCGGTCGGCGGGGCGGGCCGGGCGCTCGAACATGTCGCCAGAATCGTTCGGCCCGTCCTGCACCTTGTATTCGGCCGCGAGCGCCGCGACCTGGGCGGCCGAGAATTGCGGCCCGCCCGGCTGCGACAGGGGGCGGAACGGAACGTTCAGGTGGTGGCAAGCCTGGTAAACATCCCGGTACACCTTGAAGCCGCGCTGCAACTGGGCACGGTCGTAGTGTCCGAAGATGCCCGCGAAGCTCCACCTCTGGCGCGGCGGGTTCGGGGTGTGCTCGTCGGCCAGGGCCGGCGGGACGACGGAGGCCGCGAAGAGGAGGGCCAGGGCGGCGATGCGGGGCAGGATGGTCATGGTCGGATCGGATCCCGCTTTCATCAACCCTTGATCGACGGTTCGGCGACCGCCACGGCGGGAATGACGCGCCCGCCCTCGCCCTTCGATTGGGTCACCGAGTCGTAGATCGATGCCGGCAGGGG
>CAYOQR010000193.1:0-1005 GCA_964406155.1 uncultured Rhodospirillaceae bacterium
CCGCTCTATGTCGGTGATCCCGGCGTCGGCAAGACTGCCATCGCCGAAGGCCTGGCGCGCCGCATCGTTCATGGCGATGTGCCGGAAGTGCTGAAGAACGCCACGATCTTCGCTCTCGACATGGGCGCTCTGCTGGCCGGTACGCGCTATCGCGGCGATTTCGAAGAACGTCTGAAGGCCGTCGTCAAGGAGCTGGAGGCGACCGAGGGTGCCGTGCTCTTCATCGACGAGATCCATACCGTGATCGGTGCGGGCGCAACTTCCGGCGGCTCGATGGATGCCTCCAATCTGCTGAAGCCCGCTTTGCAGTCGGGCGCGCTGCGCTGCATGGGCTCTACCACTTATAAGGAATACCGCCAGTATTTCGAGAAGGACCGGGCGCTGGTCCGCCGCTTCCAGAAGATCGACGTCAACGAGCCGTCGGTCGAGGATGCGGTGAAGATCCTGCGCGGCCTCAAGCCCTATTACGAGAAGCATCACAATGTCCGCTACACGACCGAGGCGATCCGCTCGGCGGTGGAATTGTCGTCGCGCTATATCGGCGACCGCAAGCTGCCGGATAAGGCGATCGACGTGATCGACGAAGTCGGTGCGGCGCAGATGCTGCTGCCGGAATCGAAGCGCAAGAAGACCATCACCGTGAAGGATGTGGAAGCGGTGGTCGCGACCATTGCCCGCATCCCGCCAAAGACGGTGTCGAAGGATGACAAGGCGGCGCTGAAGAATTTGCAGCGCGACCTGCGGACCATGGTCTTCGGCCAGGACAAGGCGATCGATGCCCTCTGCGCGGCGATCAAGCTGTCGCGTGCCGGTTTGCGCGAGCCGGAAAAGCCGATCGGCTGCTACCTCTTCTCTGGCCCGACCGGTGTCGGCAAGACCGAAGTGGCGAAGCAGTTGGCGCGTTGCCTCGGCATCGAGCTGATCCGCTTCGACATGTCGGAATATATGGAACGCCATACAGTGTCGCGTCTGCTCGGCGCGCCTCCGGGTTATGTCGGCTTCGAC
>CAYOQR010000194.1:0-1005 GCA_964406155.1 uncultured Rhodospirillaceae bacterium
TCCCCCGCTCGTCCAGGCGGTGCAGCAGAACCGCAACACGCTCGCCCTCCTCGTCGGGCGCCCGCCGCAGAGCCTCTCGGTCAAGGGCGGCAGCCTCGACCGGCTGCGCCTTCCCGCGCCCCGCCCCGGCCTGCCGGCCGCCCTCCTCCTGCGCCGCCCCGACATCGCCTCGGCGGAGGCGAATCTCGCCTCGGCCGAAGCCTCGGTCGCCTCCGCCCGCGCGGCCTTCTTCCCGACGATCCAGCTCACGGGCTCGGGCGGCGTCCAGAGCGCCGCCCTGCGCAGCCTGTTCGGGCCGCATACGGCCATCTATTCGGTGGCCGCGGGCCTGACCCAGCCGATCTTCGACGGCGCCGCCCTCAAGGGCCAGCTCGATTTCGAGCGCGGACGGACCGCCGAACTCGCGGCGATCTACAAGAAGGCCATCGTGCAGAGCCTCACGGATGTCGAGAACGCGCTGGTCGCCGTGCGCCAGAGCGCGGAGCTGGAGGCGCGCCAGCGCGATTCGGTCGTCGCTTCCCGCAAGGCGCTCGATCTCAGCGAGGCGCGCCTGAAGGAAGGCACGATCGACGTCGTCACCCTGTTCACCGTGCAGACGACCCTGTTCAGCGCCCAGGACAACCTGGCGCTGGCGAAGCTCCAGCGCTTCAACGCCTCCGTCTCGCTGTACCAGGCGCTCGGCGGCGGCTTCACCCAGGCGCGCTCCGATCCCGTCGCGACAGGGGTCGACAGGCTGACGCTCCCCATCGGGGCCGACGCAAGATGAGGCGCGCGGTCCGCTATCTGGTCCTGACCCTCCTCGTGGCCGGGGCGGCCGTCTTCGTCTGGCGCGAGACCTCCGCGCCCCCGAGTCCCGGGGTGGCCCAGGGCGACGGCCGTCCGCCCCGGCGCGGAGGCGGCGGGCGGCGCGGCGGCGCCGAGGGGCCGACCTCCGTCCTGGCGGAGCCCGCGCGCATCGCCGACGTGCCCGTGACCCTGGACGCGGTCGGCACGGTCCAGGCGCTC